>NZ_JBDGKM010000002.1:0-647835 GCF_057656375.1 Arthrobacter sp. Soil_C_60
CACCGCTACGCGGGCATTATCCAATGATTCTTCGATAGCAGCTACGCGGGCATCTTTGATGAGTCAACGCGGGGTCTTTCCACCGGTCGTTTTTGGTGCTTCCATGTTAGTTGGGGGTAGAGGAAACCTACCTGACGGAGCATGCTGTGGACGGCAAGTTGCGCGTGATTGTTCATTCAGCTGGCATGGTCCGGAAGGCAGTGGATAGACGTTTCACAGCCCGGGCATCCGGAACGGCCGCATCATGACCGGGTGGAGCGACGAAAATACCGCCGGTTCCGCCGGCGAGGGCGCCGTGACCCTCCTTCAGGGAACGTCCTTCTGCATTTCCTTTGCCAACGGGGACATGAACCCGGAACGGCCGCACGGATTCTTCTATCGCGACACGCGGTTCATTTCGGACTGGGCTTTGTCCGTCAACGGCCGGCCGGTCGAGCCGCTGGAAGCCATTCTTTACGACCCGTACCGCGCCGTTTTCATCGGCCGGGCAGAACGCACAGACGGGCTCGCCGACAGCAATCTGCTGGTCGAGCGCCGTCGGAGCCTGAACCACGGGGTCCACGAGGAAGTGACAGTTTCCAACCACTCCCGGGAACCCGCGGCCTGCCAGGTCCAACTGACCGTAGGAGCGGATTTCGCCGACCTGTTCGAGGTGAAAGCGGGCTTGAAGGAGGTTGCCCACGCGCAGCCGGCCGAGCGGCACACGGATAACCTGATCATCGAGTCCGAGGGTCTGCCGATCACCGCCAGGATCGTCGTGGCCGCGGAGGGCGCCGAGATCGCCGGGAACCGTATCAGTTACAGCGTGGTGATCCCCCCGCAGCAGAAATGGACTGGATCATTCACGGCCCTGCCGGATATGGACCGGAGCCGTTCCCTGGAGGACCTCAATCCGCGCGTGCAGGTGCATTCGACCCTGCCCGAGGAACGGCTGATGGAATGGCGCAGAAACGTTCCGCTGGCCCGGATGGAAAACAAGGACTTCGAAAAGGTACTCGAACAGAGCCAGGCTGACCTTGGTTCGCTGCGCATTTTCGACCCGGATCATCCCGGCCGCGTGGTGGTGGCGGCTGGATCGCCGTGGTTCATGGCGCTCTTCGGGCGGGATTCGCTGCTGACATCCTTCATGACCCTGCCCCTTGATCCGTCACTGGCCCTCGGCACACTGCAGACCCTGGCCGAGCGGCAAGGCACCGAGGTGGACCCGCGCAGCGAGGAGCAGCCCGGAAAGATCCTCCACGAAGTCCGATTCGGAGCCAGCGCCGGACAGCTGCTCGGCGGCGACAACGCCTACTACGGATCTGTCGACGCGACGCCGCTGTTCGTCACGCTGGCCGGCGAGTTGACCCGCTGGGGCTTCTGGCCCGAAGTCGAAGGGTCCCTCCTGCCCGCGGTCGACAAAGCCCTGGATTGGATCACGCAGTACGGCGACATCGACGGCGACGGGTTCGTGGAGTACGCGAGGGCCACCGACAAAGGCCTGCTGAACCAGGGCTGGAAAGACTCCTGGGACGGGGTCAATTTCGCCGACGGAAGACTGGCTTCGCCCCCGATCGCCTTGTGCGAGGTCCAGGGCTACGTCTATGCGGCCTACATCAGCCGGGCACTGATGGCGCAGAGTGCCGGCGACAACGAGCTGGCGGCCCACTGGGGATCCCGGGCGGCCGATCTGAAAACGGCATTCAACGACCGGTTCTGGCTCGAGGACCGCGGCTACTTCGCCATCGCCCTGGACCACGACAAGCGCCCGGTGGACTCCTGCGCTTCCAATATGGGCCACTGCCTGTGGAGCGGAATCGTGGACAACGACAAGGCGCCGCTGGTGGCCCGGCGCCTGATGTCCCCCGAAATGTTCTGCGGCTGGGGCGTACGCACCTTGGCGTCGGATATGGGCGCCTACAACCCGGCCAGCTACCACAACGGATCGGTGTGGCCGCATGACAACGCCCTCATCGCCGCCGGACTGATGCGCTACGGCTTCATGGACGAGGCGAAGCGGATTGCCCTGGCCCTGTTTAACGCGGCTACCCAGTTCGGCGGGCGGCTGCCGGAGCTGTTCTGCGGACTGGACCGGGATTCGTATCCGGTGCCGGTCGCCTATCCGACATCCTGCTCACCGCAGGCCTGGGCCGCGGCCGCGCCCGTACATCTCATGCGGGTGCTGCTGAGGTTCGATCCATGCATGACGCACAACGGTCTTTGGCTGGCACCGCAGATTCCGGCCGAGCTGGGACCACTCCACGTCACCAACCTGCCGCTGGCAGGCGCACGAATTTCCGTAACCGTGGCCGACGGGCAGACCGAGGTGGACGGCATTCCGGAATCCATCGAGCTGCATCGAAAACCGCGCAAGCCGCTGGCAGATCTGCTGGATGTCTACGCAAGCAACACCGGGAACTAGCGCAGGAGCACCACATGCGCATCGGCGTCGTCGCCCCACCTTGGATCGCTGTCCCGCCGTGCGGCTACGGGGGCATCGAGGCCGTCATCGATTCCCTCGCCCGGGAGTTCATGTCCGCCGGCCACGAGGTCAGCCTGGTAGCAGCCGAAGACAGCGACTGCCCGGTACCGAAAGTGTGCGGACTGCCCGCGCGGCAGATCAGCACCCTAGGGGCCGCCGTGGATGAACTGACCCATGTAGTCCTGGCCCATGAGGCGTTGGACGGCGTCGACATCATCCATGACCATACGCTCGCCGGGCCTTTGTCGCGCCACCGTCCGCCGGGTGTCCCGCTGGTCACCACCGCCCACGGCCCCCTGACGGGATCGTTCCGAACTGTCTACCGCGCCATCGCAACCCATACGCCGCTGATCGCCATTTCCCGGCATCAGGCGGTCTCCGCTCCTGAAGTTTCGGTCCGCCAGGTCATTCACCATGGCATCGACGCCTCAACGGTTCCGCTGGGCGACGGCGACGGCGGCTACGCCTGCTTCCTGGGAAGGATGCATCCGGACAAAGGTCCTCTGCAGGCGATCGAAATAGCACGCGAAGCCGGCGTCCCGCTGCGCATTGCCGCACGGGTGATGGAAAACGAAGAGCGCGACTTTTTCGACGCCGCCATCAGGCCCCAGCTGAAGCCGCCCATCGAATTCCTGGGCGAGCTGACGGCCCCGGAGAAGTATGAACTGCTGGGCGGTTCGATCGCCCTGCTGAACCCCATCCAATGGCCCGAGCCCTTCGGCATGGTCATGATCGAAGCCATGGCCACGGGTACGCCGGTCATCGCCACGCTGCGCGGCTCTGCCCCGGAAATCATCGAGGACGGAGTGACCGGCTTCCTGCGCCGCGGAAACCACCAGCTCGCCGTCGCACTTCAGCAGGCAGACACCTTGGACAGACGCCGGTGCCGCCAAGTCACCGAAACTTACTTCAGCGCCGCGCGCATGGCCGAGGAACATCTGCGGTTCTTCACCGACGTCGTCGCCCAAGGCGCGCGCCGCCGCGCCGGCAGTCCGATTGTGGTCGCCTGAGGCTGCCTCCGGCGGGATCAGCCGTCGAGCACCTGTGCCAGCACGTCGTGACCCAGCTGCCGGAAGGCCTGATTGTCATCGGAATGCGCCAGCAGCGCCGTCGCCAAGACCAGCGCCCAGCCGCGGCCCCGCTGCCAGGTCGCGGTGGCGATCTCGCGGCGGGCGTCCAGATGCTCCCTGAAGATCCGCCGGCCCTCCGTGTCGAAGACCAGCCAGGCCGCGGCCAGATCGGTGGCGGGGTCGCCGGCAGTCAGGTCGCCGAAGTCGATCACCCCTGCCAGCATCCCGTCCAGCGTAACGAGGTTGGCCGGATGCAGGTCCCCGTGCAGCCACAGCGCGGGACCTTGCCAGGGTGGCAGCGCGGCGAGGGTGCTCCAGAGCCGCTCCGCCTCGCGAGCCCGCGGAACCAGACCGCCGGCCAGCCGCCGCCGGACATGTTCGTCCCGCATGCGCAGGGGCACCCCGCGGACGGGGTTGACGGGGGCGTCACCGAGAGCGGGCTGCTGGAAGCGGTCCACGAACCCAGCCAGTTCGGCCGCCCAGGCCCGCCGGGCGGAAAAGGGCTGCGCGGCCGCCGTCGTACCGTGAATCCACGGAGTGACGGACCAAGGCCAGGGGAACAACGACGACGGCGTCCCGCACCGGACCGGGGCCGGTGTGAGCATGGCCAGGCCGCGGGTCAGCTGGGGTAGCCAACGCTGTTCGTGCTCGATCAGGTGCGCGGCCGCCTCGCGCCGGGGCAGTCTCACCGCCAGCGTGCCGCCGAGGCGGAAGATGGCGTTGTCCCAGCCGTTGGCCGCCAGGCGCAGGGGCAGCCCGGCCAGGTCGGGGAACTGCTCGGTGAGCAGGCGCCGGACCAGTGGCTCGGTCACGTCGATGTCCGCGGCGGGCATGAGGGGCATTGGACCATTTTCCATCCAATGAGCAGATAACGCCCTTTCCGGGGTGTCGGAAGGGCGTTATCTGCTCACTCGATCGGGTGAGGGAAAAGGGAACGGGAAAGCGGGCGCTAGCCTTGGACGCCGAGGCGTTCGAAGATCAGCTCGCGCACGCGGCCGGCGTCCGCCTGGCCGCGGGTGGCCTTCATGACGCCGCCGACAATCGCGCCGGCTGCCTGCACCTTGCCGCCGCGGATCTTCTCCGCGACATCCGGCTGGGCGGCCAGGGCGGCGTCGATCGCCTCGAGCAGCGGGCCGTCGTCGGACACCACGGCCAGGCCGCGCTTCTCGATGACCTCTTCCGGGGTTCCCTCGCCGGCGAGGACGCCGTCGAGCACCTGGCGGGAGAGCTTGTCGTTGATCTTGCCGGCCTGGACCAGCTTGTCCAGTTCCACGATCAGCTCGGGAGTGACGCCGACGTCCACCGGATCCACTTCGGCTTCCTTCGCGCGGCGAGAGACCTCGCCCATCCACCATTTGCGGGCGACGGCGGCGGAGGCACCGGCGGCGATGGTCTCTTCGATGGCATCCATGACGCCGGCGTTGACCACGTCGCGGAACTCCGCGTCCGAGTAGCCCCAGTCTGTCTTCAGTCGCTTGCGGCGCTCGGCCGGCGGCTCGGGCAGCTGGGCGCGCAGTTCCTCGATCCACTCCTCGGTGGTCACCACCGGCAGCAGATCCGGCTCCGGGAAGTACCGGTAGTCATCGGCGTCCGACTTGGGCCGGCCCGAAGTGGTGGAGCGGGTGTCCTCGTGCCAGTGGCGGGTCTCCTGGACAACCTTCTCGCCGGAGTCCAGCACCGCAGCGTGGCGCTGGATCTCGAAGCGCACCGCACGTTCGACGGCGCGCAGCGAGTTCACGTTCTTGGTCTCCGAGCGCGTGCCGAACTTCTCCTGCCCGTACGGGCGGAGCGAGACGTTGGCGTCGCAGCGCACATTGCCGCGTTCCATCTTCGCGTCGGAAACGCCCAGGTTCTTGACGATCTCGCGGATGGCGGCCACGTAGGCCTTGGCCAGTTCGGGGGCCCGGGAACCGGCACCCTCGATCGGCTTGGTCACGATTTCCACCAGCGGCACGCCGGCGCGGTTGTAGTCCACCAGGGAGAAATCCGCGCCCTGGATGCGTCCGGTGGCGCCGCCCATGTGGGTCAGCTTGCCGGCGTCCTCCTCCATGTGGGCTCGCTCGATCTCCACTGTGAAGACGGTGCCGTCTTCGAGCTCGATGTCGATGGAACCGTCGAAAGCGATCGGGTCCTCGTACTGCGAGGTCTGGAAGTTCTTGGGCGTGTCCGGGTAGAAGTACTGCTTCCGGGCAAAGGTGCAGGACGGGGCAATCTTGCAGCCCAAGGCCAGGCCGATCTTGATGGAGGACTCCACCGCAGCCTTGTTGACCGCTGGCAGAACGCCGGGCAGGCCCAGGTCCACCGGGGTGACGGCCGTGTTGGGCTCATCGCCGAACACGTTGGGCGCCGAGGAGAACATCTTGGTCTTGGTGTTGAGCTCCACGTGGACCTCGAAACCGAGCACCGGATCGTACTTCTCCATGGCCTCTTCGAAGGACAGGATCTCTTCCGTGACAGCAGACATTATTTGGCTCCTGAAGTGGTTTCGGCGCCGCTGAACTGGCGAAGGTCGGGGGCCTGGGACAGCAGCGGGCCGCCCCACTTTTCCTCAAGCAAGGTTTCCAGCACGTGGCCGGCGCGGTACAGGCGGGCGTCCTCGCGGGCGGGGGCTAGGAACTGGATGCCCACCGGCAGGCCGTCGGCCAGGCCGCCCGGGATGGAGATGCCCGGGATGCCGGCCAGGTTGGCCGGAATGGTGGCAACGTCATTCAGGTACATGGCCAGCGGATCGTTCAGCTTCTCCCCCAGCTTGAACGCCGGGACCGGGGAGGTCGGGGAGATCAGCACGTCGGCCTGTGCGAACGCTGCGTCGAAGTCCCGCTGGATCAGGGTGCGGACCTTCTGCGCCGAGCCGTAGTAGGCGTCGTAGTAGCCCGCGGACAGGGCGTAGGTGCCCAGAATGATGCGGCGCTTGACCTCGTCGCCGAAGCCGGCGGCACGCGTGGCGCCCATGACGCGCTCGATGGTGAGCGGGCTCTCGGCCGGCAATACCCGGTGACCGAACCGGACGCCGTCGTACTTTGCCAGGTTGGAGGAAGCCTCCGAGGGCATGATCAGGTAGTACGCACCCAGGGCGTACTTGAAGTTCGGGCAGGAGACCTCGACGATCTCGGCGCCAGCGTCGCGCAGCAGCTCCAGCGACTCGTGGAAGCGTGCCAGCACGCCCTCGTCGTAGCCTTCGCCCTGCAGTTCCTTGATGACGCCGATCTTCATGCCGGCAACGTTTCCGGTCTTCGCGGCCTCGACCAGCGAGCCCACCGGATCGGTCAGCGAGGTGGAGTCATGCGGGTCGTGGCCGCCGATGACCTCGTGCAGCAGCGCCGAGTCCAGCACCGTGCGCGAGACCGGGCCGATCTGGTCCAGCGAGGAGGCCATGGCGATGGCGCCGTAGCGGGAAACCCCGCCGTAGGTCGGCTTCACGCCCACCGAACCGGTGACCGCGGCCGGCTGGCGGATGGAACCGCCGGTGTCCGTGCCCAGCGCCAGCGGGGCCTCGAACGCGGCGACGGCGGCCGCGGAGCCACCGCCGGAACCACCGGGAATGCGGCTCAGGTCCCACGGATTGCGGGTGGGGCCGTAGGCGGAGTGCTCGGTGGAGGAACCCATCGCGAACTCGTCCAGGTTGGTCTTGCCCAGCATCGGCATCCGGGCCGCGCGGATCTTCTTGATGACCGTGGCGTCGTACGGGCTCATCCAGCCCTCGAGCATCTTCGAGCCGGCCGTGGTGGGCTGGCCGACGGTGACGATCAGGTCCTTGATGGCAATGGGCACACCGGCCAGCGCCGGCAGGTCCTCGCCGGCGGCGCGGGCCTTGTCCACGTCCGCGGCGACGGCCAGCGCTTCCTCGGTGTTCACGTGCAGGAAGGCGTTGATGTTGCCGTCAACCTCGGCGATGCGGTCCAGGTGCGCCTGGGTGACCTCCACGGAGGTGACTTCCTTGGCGGCCAGCATTTCCGCCAGCCGGGCAGCGCTGTGTCGGGTCAGTTCACTCATGTCTTTACTCCTCGTCCAGAATGGCGGGGACCTTGAAGCGGCCGTCGGCCGAATCCGGCGCACCGGAGAGCGCTTGCTCCTGGGTCAGGGTCTCGCCGACAACGTCCTCGCGGAACACATTGGCCAGCGGGATGGGGTGCGAAGTGGCGGGCACATCAGGCCCAGCCGCTTCCTGGACGGATTTGATCGAGTCAACGATGACGTCGAGTTCGCCGGCCATCTTGTCCAGCTCTCCTGCGGTCATCTCAATGTGGGCCAGCCGCGCCAGATGCGCCACGGCCTCACGATTGATCTCAGACATGAGTCTCCTACGCGAATGGATTGGGTTTTCTAGAACAGTCTACTTCTTGGCCCGGCGCTCAGGATTCCAGTGTCTTGACGAACACGAACAGCCCGGTATCCTCATGCTTCCAGTCCCGCTCGCGGATCCGCTCGAAGCCCAGCGATTCGTACAGCCGGTGCGCGTTCGTCATATTTTCGATACTGGTGAGGCTGACCGAGTGGATGCCCTCCACCGTGCGGGCGTAATCGACAATGGCCTCCACCATGGCCCGGCCGATCCCGGCGCGCTGGATCGCCGGATCCACCGCCAGCATGCGGAACTCCAGCTCCCCGGCACGCGCGATATCGGAGTACTCCTGCCCCTCGAAGCTCAGCGCCACGGACCCGGCAACCTTGCCGTCCAGTTCGGCGACCCAGACGACGGCGTGCCGGGCGCGGTGGGCAACATCACCGAGCATCTCCAGGTAGCCGTCGCCCTCGGCGATGTGCCCGCCGTGGACGTAGGCCTCCCGCGTGATCCGGGCAACGTCGTCGTAATCGGCTTCGGTGGCCGGGCGGATGCTAATGCTCATCAGGTAATGCAGTCCTCAGGGGTCAATTGGAAGTACGACGGCGGCGGCCGCCTATCAATTCTGCCTCACCACTGGCGGTGGCCGGCTACCGGAGTGGTTCAGGCCACTGTGCCCGCGGGGCCAGCTGCGGCGCAATGCGTTGTTCGAGCGCGGCGATGGCTTCCTCCGGCAGGGCGAGCAGGCCGTCCAGCTCCTTGCGCGCCCGCAGGTAGGCCAGCTGGCGCTCGGCTCCCGTGGCCGCCTCGTCGACAGCGAGCGTCAGCAGCCTTCTGGCGGTATTGAGCCGCTGGCGTTCGGGGCCGCTGAAGTGCTGGTCCTTGATCCGCCGGGCCTCGCGTTCGGCAATCTCGAAAGCCAACTCGAAGGCGCGGACTGCGTCGCGGTATTCCAGCAGCCGCGCGTCGGTGGTAATTTCGGCGGCGCTGCCCGGCCGCAGCGCGTCGGCCACGCGTTTGGCGCGCAGGAAGTCCACGGTCAGGGGCTCGCGCACGTCGGACATCATCGGGTAATCGATCAGCTTGGCGACATCCAGCTCGTATTCCAGCCAGCGGGCGTTGACCCGGTCATGGTCCGCCATCAGGGCTTCGATGTCGCTGACGCGCTGCGCCTCCCAGGCCTTGGCCTGCCGGCGGTGTTCGGCCTCCGCCCGCGCTTCGACGCGCCGGCGTTCAGCTTTCCGGCGATGGCGTTTCTTCACGTGCGACATTTTCTTGCCGGCACCGGAGAATACCGCGACTCCAATCCAGATGGCCCACCACCAGGGAAAGTCGGCAAAGAACTCATTCATGCCCGCTCACCCTTCCATCGTGCCATCCGGCTCCCGCCCGCTCAATGGCCAGGCGGCGTCAGCGGGCGCGGCGGTAGGCGCTGCCGTCCCGCTCCCGGTCCAGGTAGCCGTAGTCCACCAGGGCACGCCGGAGCAGAGGCACGTCATCGGTAAAAGCCGCGAGCTTCGCATTCAACTGCTTCTCCGTCAGCGTCGCATCGGGGCCGATGATCTGCGGGATCAGGAACTCGAACAGCTTCAGGCGGTCCGTCGCCCGCTTGGGCAGCCCCTCGATCCGGCCCGCGAGGAGGAAGCGTTCCGCGCCTTCGGGCTCGGCACGGCGGGCACCGGCAAGCGCTGCCTTGAAGGCCTGCTCGTTCACCACGAGCCGTCCGCCGTCGTCGTTCAGCAGCGAGGAATCCAGCAGCTTTTTCCGTTCCTTGGCCGATAGCTCAGGCTGCTGGCCCAGGACGAAGGCGGCATAAAGCTCGCGCAGCCTGGAACTGGCCAGCGCCGCCATGATGGCCTGCCAGCTCACCGGCTGATCCTGGTGCCTCTCGCCCTCCATGCGGCTCCTCCTTACAGCTCAGTCCGCGCGTTGCTTCAGTCTGCGCCGGCACCCTCCGGACCGGATTCGGCTGCGCCGGTTTCTGCCGTGCCTGCCATAGCCTTATCCGGTCCGTTTTCCAGCAGTTTGACGAAGCCTTCCTCGTCCAGCACGTGCAGGCCCAGCTGCTCGGCCTTGTCCAGCTTGGACCCGGCGCTCTCCCCCGCAACCACATAGTCCGTCTTCTTCGACACGGAGCCGGAGGCCTTGCCGCCGCGGCTGATGATGGCTTCCTTGGCTTCGTCCCGGCTGAAGTTCTCCAGCGAGCCGGTCACCACGATGGTCAGCCCCTCCAGCGTGCGGGGCTTGCTCTCGTCCACCTCGTCCGCCATCCGCACCCCCGCCGCGGCCCACGTGTCCACGATTTCGCGGTGCCAGTCCACCTCGAACCACTCGATGAGGGCGCGGGCGATGATCGGTCCCACCCCGTCGACGTCCGCGAGCTGCTCTTCCGATGCCGCACGGATAGCCTCCATGGACCCGAACGCCGACGCCAGCGCGCGCGAGGCAGTGGGCCCGACGTGCCGGATGGACAAGGCCACGAGGACCCGCCACAGCGGCTGGCCCTTGGCCTTTTCCAGCTCAGTGAAAAGCTTGCGCGTATTGGCGCTCGGCTCCGAGGGTTTCTTGGGGGTCCCCTTCGTGTAGAAGTAGGGCACCAGTTCGATCTCGCCGGTGCCTACGCCTTTGGACTTCTTCTCGCGGGCGATCTTCACGTCCGCCAGCATCTCCGGGGTGAGGTCGAAGACGTTGGCCTCGGTGGTCAGCGGCGGCTGCGCCGGTTCGGCCGGCTGGGTGAGCGCGATCGCGGCTTCCCAGCCGAGCGCCTCGATATCGAACGCGCCGCGGCCGGCCAGATGGAAGACCCGTTCGCGCAACTGCGAGGGACAGGACCGCGCGTTGGGGCAGCGGATGTCGACGTCGCCTTCTTTGGCCGGCGCCAGCGGCGTGCCGCAAGACGGGCATTCGGTGGGCATCACGAACTCGCGTTCGGAGCCGTCCCGCAGCGCCACCACGGGTCCGACGATTTCCGGAATCACGTCCCCGGCCTTGCGCAGCACCACCGTGTCGCCGATCAGCACGCCCTTGGCCTTCACCACGTCCTGGTTGTGCAGGGTGGCCATCTCCACGGTGGAGCCGGCCACCTTCACCGGCTCCATCACCCCGTACGGCGTGACCCGGCCGGTGCGGCCCACGTTGACCTGGATGTCCAGCAGTTTGGTGTGCACTTCCTCCGGCGGGTACTTGTAGGCAACCGCCCAGCGCGGCACCCGCGAGGTGTGGCCCAGGCCGCGCTGCAGCCCGAAGTCGTCGACCTTGATGACAATGCCGTCGATCTCGTGCAGCAGGTCATGCCGGTGGTCGCCGAAGTGCTGGATGAACTCCAGCACCTCCTCGTAGCTGTCCAGCACCTTGAAGTAGGGGCTCGTGGGCAGGCCCCACTCCTTCAGCAGCGCGTAGGTCTCCGACTGGCTGCCCGCGGACAGGCCCTCGCGGGCGCCGATGCCGTGGACAAACATGCTCAGCGGCCGCTGCGCGGTCAGGGCAGGATCCTTCTGCCGCAAGGATCCCGCAGCGGCATTGCGCGGATTGGCGAACGGCGCCTTGCCGGCCTCCACCATCTTCTCGTTCAGCTCCAGGAACGCCTTAGAGGGGATGAAGACCTCGCCCCGGATCTCCACTTCGGCCGGCAGGTTCTTGCCCTTGAGCCGGCGCGGGATGTCCTTGAGGGTCAGCGCGTTGTGGGTGATGTCCTCACCGGTGTGGCCGTCGCCGCGGGTGGCGGCCCGGACCAGCTCGCCGTCGCGGTACAACAGGTTGACGGCCAGCCCGTCGATCTTGACCTCCGTGAGCCACTTCAGGTCCTGCGCGCGGCCGAGTTTTTCCACCGACGACGACGCCCGGCTGACCCACACCTGAAGCTCATCGAGGGAGAACACGTCCTCCAGCGAGTACATCCGCTGCAGGTGCTGCACCGGGGTGAAGGCCGCGGACACTTCGCCGCCGACTTCCTGCGTGGGCGAATCGTTGGCCACCATCTCCGGGTGCAGCGCTTCGATTTCCTCCAGCCGCCGGTAGAGCCGATCGAACTCGGCGTCGGAGACCAGCGGGGCGTCCTCGTTGTAGTACGCGTAGCGGTAGCGCCGGACGTCCTCGGTCAGCTGCTCGTACTCGTCCCGGAGGGCGTCACTGGGGATTTCATTGGCCTGCACTTCCACTTTGCTCACGGAACTATCTTGCCCTAAAGCACGGCCTGTGGCCGGGATCCGCCACGACAAGCGGGTCAGTCTTCGGGATCCCGCTGGGTCTCCAGGAGCGGCAGGTCTGCAGCGGTCACCAAGTGCGAGGTGACCGCGTGTTCCACCAGCCGTGCGCGCCGGTTGGTGGCCAGCTTTCCGCCGCCGCCCCGGAGCCCGGCCACGCCCACCCGGTCCAGCTTGTCGCACACGTTGTCCAGCTTGCGGTTGAACTTGGTCATCGGCCAGCCCAGCCGGGCGGCAGCCTGCGAGGAGGAGGGGATGGAGCTCAGGCCCGTGCCGTCGCGCTTGAGCATGGGCTCGGCCAGGGCCAGGATGAGTGCCTTCTGCGAATCCGTGAAGATCACCGGACCGATGGTCGTCTCCCCCACCGCGTCGTGGTCCCGGGCTTCCTGCCGGAAGGACGGTGTTTTGACGTGCACCGAGAGCTCATAGGTGGTCGGTCCGGCCGTAAAGACCACGTTGGTCTGGCTGAAGACCATGGGAATCCGCGCCCCGGGCGCCAGCCAGGCCTGCATGCCCCCGCTGGTGTCCGCGATCGTCGCCGAGATCATCGAGCCGACATTGGCCAGCCACCAGATGTTCTCGTACCGGCAGATCTCCAGGAACTTCCGGTGCAGGTACGGATTGTCGTCGATCTCCAGGTCGCCTTCGCGGCCGATCCTGAATACGTCGTCGTCCCCGGCGTCGTACCATTCACCGCAGAACTCGATGCTGACTTCGGCCACTGCTGGTCCCCCTTTTGGTCGCTCGTGTCTGATCGTGCAACGTTTAACAGCCGCTGAGCCGGCCGTGGCACGATGTTGTTTGCTTCTAGGTTAGTCGGCGCAGCCGCGGACCGGGTCCGATGCCTTTCCGTTGGCCCGCAGCACCACCACCTCGATGCACGTCCGGTCCTTCTCGGCCAGCGGGATGCTCACGCCCGGATCCGGCGTCCGCTGCGGCTCGCCCTTGCCCAGCGCGGTCACCGGCGTCCAGATGAACAGGTCGCCGTCGCGCTTGTCGGGATTGGTCCAGGAGAAGACGGCCTCGTCCCCGTCCACCTTGCCCGCCAGCTCTTCCGGCGGCACCACATTTCCGGACAAGCCCTCGATGGCGTTGGCCGGCGGCTGGCTGACCGGCGGCTGCGATTCGGCCGCTTCCGGTTCCGGCGCAGTGACCACCAGCACTGCTGCCACGGCCAGGACAACCACCGCGGCGGCTCCGCCGATAATCCCAACCAGACTCTTCCGGCGGCGAGGTACGACGGCGGTGTCCCCGCCTTCGTGGTGAGCGTCACCAAAGCCGACGGTGGGCTGGGTGGCGGCTCCGCCGTCGTACGCCGTGTTTTCCACGCCCGCCGGCGGCGACGGAACCCAGCCGCCGGCCTGGCCGCCGTGGCTCGTACCGCCGGACTCCTCGGTATCGCGGCGAGATGGCCGCAGAACCGTACGGTCATCCGGGTTGTTGGTGCGCTCGGGGAAGCGTGGGCGGAAAACCGTGGGCGAGTTGGTCGTCGCGTCCGGATCGATCGAGACCACCTGGCGCACCCGGGTGGCTTCCCCGCCGTCGTCCTGCGGCAGTTCGTCCCCCGGGTGGGCTTCCTCCAGCACTTCGAAGGGTGTGACCGAAAGGTTCAGTTCCGCCTGGATCCGCTGCAGCGCCAGCGCGAACGCGTGGGCCGTGGGGAACCTTGAGGACGGAGCCTTGGCCATCGCCGTCGCGAGAGCCTGTTCGAGGGATTCGGGCACGTCGGCGCGGCGCAACGGCGGGACCGGTGACGTGGCGATCCGGTTCATCAGTTCGCGCTGCGAGTTGTCCCCGCCGGGCCGGACGAAGGGCGAGCGGCCGGCCAGCAGGGTGTGGAGCGTGGCGCCGAGAGCCCAGATGTCGATCTTGATGCCGTCGGCACCCTCCCCCTGGAACGCTTCGGGCGGGGACCACGGGATGGACATGCCGGCGTCGTCGTCGATGCTGTCGGTGGTGCCGGAGATGCCGAAGTCGGTCAGCGCGGGCCGGCTGTAGTCCGTGACCAGGATGTTGGCCGGTTTGATGTCCCGGTGCACAATCCCGGCGCGGTGCGCGGTTTCCACCGCTGAGGCCACCTGGATGCCGAGCGAGAGCACTTCATCTACACCGAGCGGGCCGCTGCGGTAGCGCACATCCAGGCTCGGGCGCGAGCAGTACTCCATGGCCAGGTAGGAGTGGCCGTCCCCGGTGATGTCCGCCTCGTAAATGGTCACGATGAACGGATGGGTGGACAGCTGCGCCATCAGGTTCGCTTCGGACTCGAAGCGGCGGCGCGCGCCTTGGGTCTTCAGGTCGGCAACGAGGACCTTGACGGCAACCTTGCGCTTAGGCCGGTCCTGTTCGTACAGATAGACGTCGGAGAAGCCACCGGAACCGAGCAGGCTGACGTACCGGTAGCCCTCGATCGCGGGCGGCGGTGCGGGGGGACGCTTGGAACTCACGGCAGGTCCTCGAACCGCAGCGAGATGCCGTCTCCCAGGTCGGCGATGTCGCCGTCGAGCAGGATCATGGATTCGCCATGTCCCAGCCGTCGCGGCGGCTGGCCTTCGCGGATCAGCATGGTGCCGTTGGTTGCTTTCAGATCGCACAGCATGACGTGCCAGCCTTCCAGCCGCACCTCCAGATGTGAACGCGAAATGTCGCCGCTGACGCTGCGCACCTGAACCAGGCGCGGCATGCCGTTGCCCTGCACGCGCGAGGCGGACGGCTGGCGTCCGACGACCACCGGGCGATCAAGCTCGATGATTTCCCCGCTGGAGAACCGCATCCGGCCCAGGCTGGGGCGCTGCACATGGCTGGCATCGTCGGCCAGTCCGGCCGCGCAGATGCTGCAGTTGGAATTCGTGGGCGGGTTGGCATGCCCCTGTGGGCAGACGCGGGCCAGCACCATCGGGCCGGTGGCCGGCCGCTGTGCCGGATCCGGAACGGGAGCGGTTTTGGGCGCCTTCGGGAGGTCGCGGCGCAGCAGGGTCTGCCCGTCATGGTCGCCCTCGGGTGCTTCGGCTGTCCGATCCACCGGCGGCACCGGGCGCAGATCCCGGGCAGCCTCAGCCGCAGCGGACTCCGCCGCCCGTGCCCGCGCGGAAGCCGACGGCGTCAGCCACGGCACGGAATCGATCAGGCTTGCCGGCGCGGACCGCTGCGCCGGGTCAGGCTGCTGCGCCGGGGCGGCCGGAGACGGGGCCGGACTCGCAGGCACCTTGTTCTCTGGCGACGGGATGGCCGTCGACGGCGGCAGGTTGGCGCGCTGGGCCTTGGTATGGACGACCGTGTCCTCGAGGTCGTCCGCCTGGTCCAGGGCATCAGGATCGTAGATCCCGGTGACTTCGATGCCCTCCGGGACATTGAGTTCCTCGTGCATCGATACCCGTTCGGCAGGTCCAGCCGTTTCGGACCGGTCAGAGGCAGGCGGGTCAGCAGGTCCTGACTGGCTCACGGGCTCGGCCTTGGGCTCGAGCGCTTCATCCGTGCCTGGCGCAGTGGCAACTGGGCCTGCCGCTGGTTGAGCCGGGCTGGCTGCTGTGTCCTCGCCGACACGGATGCCGCCCAGTTGGACGATGCCTTCGGCCAGCGGAAGCCAGCGGCCCCCGCCGTCGCGCCCGTCATTGATCACCAGGTCAAACAGCTCCTGGGCAGGCAGCAGCCGCTCGGTCCAGGTGGTCACGCCCGCGCCGGAGAGTTCGGCCGATGTCCCCACGCCGTCGCTGTTCAGGATCACGTCGCCGCGCAGGATCGCGTGCAGCTTGTCCTGGAAGGACACGATGGCGAACTGCGGTATCGAAGCCAGGTCCATGCCATAACCGCTCACCACGGAGCCGAGCACGGACTCCGGTGCGGGCTGCGTGCCGAGTACGTCCCACACGGCCATGACAACGTCTTCGCGGGCGCTCTGTTCCAGCAGCACGATGGTGCCACCGCGGACCAGCCCGAGCCAGGGGCCCGGGCAGTAGGTAATTGCTGCCATCAGATCTGCCCCTGCTGTCCCGCCGGCCCGGATCCGCCGGGCTCCAGCCGCGGCAACGTATCGGTCTCTTCGTCCTCGGTACGCGGCGCAGTAGCTGCCTGCGCGGCGTCCTGCGCCACGTCGGCCGCATCGACGACGATCGCGGTGATGTTGTCGCGGCCGCCCGAGCACAGCGCAGCCTGGATCAGCGCCTGGACAGCATCCTGCGGACGGACCGTGGAACTGAGGATGGCGTGGATGTGCTCGTCGCTGACTTCTGAGGTGAGGCCGTCGGAACAAATCAGCATGCGGTCTCCGGCCTCGACCGGAAGCATCCAGAAGTCCGGTTCCGAGTCGTCGCCGGTGCCCAGGGCGCGTGTCACCACGTGCCGGCGCGGATGGACCAGCGCTTCCTGCGCGGTGATCCGGCCGGCCTCCAGCAGTTCCTGGACTTCCGAGTGGTCAACGCTGATCTGCTCCAACATGCCCTGGTTCAGCCGGTAGGTCCGCGAATCGCCCACGTTGAACACCAGCCAGTACGGCACGCCGCGTTCCTCAACCAGCGCCGCGCCGGTGACCGTGGTGCCGGCGCGCGAGCCAGCAGCGGCCCGGATCCGCCGGTCGGCATCCGCAATGAGCTGCTGCAGCTCGGCAGCACCCAGCTCGTGGCTGCGGACGTACTCCGTCATCGTCTCCACACAGATCCGGCTGGCCACTTCGCCGGCCTCGTGGCCCCCCATGCCGTCGGCCACGGCAAACAGCGGCGATGCGGTGGTGAAGGAGTCCTCGTTCAGCTCACGCCGCAATCCGCGGTCCGTCCCCGATCCGACTGTGAGCCTGATGTTCTCGATATGGCTCGGTTTGCCCTGGGTCATGCGTGACCAATGACGAAGCTTCGGTCGCCGAATTCCACGGTTGCTCCTGACTTGGCCGCTACCGGAGCACCGGGGACAAGCTGCTGGCGCACGCCGTCCGATCCGGTCACGGCGGTGCCATTAGTTGAATTGCGGTCATTGACCCAGACGGCGCCGCCCTCGACGCGCAGTTCCAGATGGGTCTTGGAAACGGAGCGGTCCAGATCGGCGAAGTCGATCAGCTGGTCCACTTCTTCGCCTGCCGCGGCGGCCGGGTTCCGGCCGATCAGCGCATGGGATCCAATAACGACCTCGCGGCCGTCGTCAAAGCGGATCTTGATGCCGGCCTGTTCCTGCCCGGCACCGGCTGCGTCCGCGGGGGCTGGGGCGGCGTGACGGACGCGGGTGTACGCGAACTCGTCATCGACGTGCGACGGCGGTGCTTGAGTGGGCGCGGAACCTCCTTGCGGACTTTCGGATACGTCCGGGGCGGCTGGTGCCGCGGTGAGGGGCGCGGCCGAGGTATCCGCCAGCGCGGCCGAGGTGTCCGCAGGCGCGGCCGACCTATCTGCGTTGGCGCGGGCGGGCGTGTTGCCGGCGGGGGTGCTGACTGCGGGAGTGCCGCTGAAGCCCGGGATGCCGGAGATGATGCCGCCCGAACGGGCAGCATTCTCGTCGAAGGTCGGCCACTGCGGGCCCGGCTCGGAACCGGGGCCGCCGGCGGAGATACCGCCGTTACCGGACGGCTCTCCCATCAGCCCGGCACCGTGAGCGCCGGTTGAGGCGCCAGCGCTGGCTGCCCCGGCATAACTTGCCTGCGGAACGCCCGCCGGCCCGCCGTTCGGCGTGAAGGTGCTGTGGCCGTAGAGGCCGCCGGTGGTCAGCGGGTCGCGGCCGGCGTTCACATCCAGGGCCAGGGTCTTGGCGACTTTGTCGTGCCAGCCCTGCCGCTGGTGGTTGGCGTCCCAGAGGTTGGAAACGACCACGATGACCGCACCGACAACCGGGACCAGTCCGCCGATGGCGATGATCAGGCCGCGGATGAAGATGGCCGCCCAGCCGGGGGCGTTGCCGTCCTCGTTGGAGGTCCGCAGCCCGAGCAGAACGTTGCCCGGGGTCTTACCCGTCCGCGCTTCCCAGCCCCACTTCCAGATCCCGTAGGCCAGGGCCAGCAGCGAGGTGATGCCCAGCCAGAGGAACAGGCCGGCGGCGGCGGAGGCCACGGCCTCTTCAGTGCCGGCACCGGCTGCACCCAGCAGCCCGGCCATGCCCACGCCGTAGCCGATGCCCACCAGCACGGCGGGAGGGAGTTTGTCGATCAGCCACGCGCCGACCCGCTTGCCAGCAGAGGCGCTGACGAGGTTCAGTCTTGCTGCCACGTATGGCTCACTCCCTTGTGTTGTTCCTCGATCGGTGACTCTACTTTACGGTTTGTGCTCTCGGCGGTGCCAAAGGACCGGCCGGACACGCCCTTGCCGAGCTTTTGTGACAGCCGGAAGCGTGCCTCGGCCACCAGCGAGCGGGGCGAGAACCGCGCCCGCTGGCGCTTCCAGAAGCCCACCGACGAGCCCATTTCGTCCAGCGATTTCTCCACCATGTCCCAGTACTCGCGCACCTGCACCTCGGTGGGCTCGACGCCGCCGAACACGGCAGCATCCGCCCGGTGCGCCAACGCCGTCGTCGTGCCGGAGGCCGCGGGGAAAGCGTCCGCCAGCTCGCTGGCATGCTCGCGCCGGGTGGCCTTGGCATTGGCGCTGGCGCCCATGTCCGTGGCCAGCGACATGACCTCGCTCCAGCCGCCGCTGACCCGGGTGCTGGGCAGGCCTTCGGCGGCGCGGCGCTTGCGGCGGCGCAGCTTCAGCCAGACGATCAGCAGCAGCGGGATCAGCAGGATGGCCAGCGGAATCATGGCCACGCCGACGGCAGTCACCAGCCAGCCCCACTGCTCCCAGAAGCCCTTCTCGTTCTGCTCGGCGTCCTGCGGTTCCGGCGCGGAGTCCGGCGGCAGCTCGGCCGGTTCCTGCGGCGGTGGCGGCGGCTGGAGCACCTGCGGCTTCGGCGTCGACTTCGGCTGCTGCTGCGGCGGGGTCGGCTCGTTGTCCTTGTCCGGCGTCGGGTCGAAAGCCACCCAGCCGGCATTGGTGAACGCGATCTCCACCCAGGCGTGGACGTCCTTGCCCTTGATCTCCACCGGTTGTCCGGCGGTGCGCTCGATGCTGGGATCCGGGTAGAAGCCCATCACCACGCGGGCGGGCATGCCCAGATGGCGGGCCATCAGCGCCATCGCCACCGCGTACTGCTCGTCGTCGCCAATCATCTGCTCGGTGTCCAGCAGCGTGGTCATCCGGCTGGCGCTGTGCCCGGAGAGGCTGCGCGCCTCGTCCTCCTTGCCGTTGGAGAAGAAGCCGTTCTCGTGCAGGCTCCGCTCCAGTTGCCGGACCTGCTCGATCGGCACGGTTTCATCGCCCACCAGTTCGCTGGCCTTGGTCCCGATGATGTTCGGCACCTGCTCTGGTTCGGGCAGATTCAGCGGCGCGAAATCGTACTGGGCCAGCTGCCCGTCCTCGGGCTTGGCCGGGAAGGACACATTGACCGAGTAGTTGTCGCCGGGCCGGATGTACCGGGTGGAGAGCGCGGTTTCGGAGTGTTCGTTGTAGTAGAGGGATCCGGCCACTTCGTCGGCCCGCGGCCCGTCCATCGCCACGCCGTTGAGCTGTCCGCCGGCGGGCAGCCACACGCCGTTGTAGTCGGCGATGTTAAACGTCATCTGCGCAGTGTTCGAGTTCGGGTTTCCGCCGTCGCCCTCCACGTTGCCCAGCGACTGCGCGTCGCCCACGGGTGCGTAGTTGCCGCCGCTTTGCGGATTCACGTTGTAGACCACGCCGTCGTACGTATCCAGCGCGGCCAGCCGCACCCGCTCCCCCGTCGGGAGGCCCTGCACCGTGAAGAGTGTGTCCTCGGACTTGTCCTTCACAAACTGGCGGAAGTCCATCAGCGGCGACGGGTAGTCGTACAGCTCCACCGGGGGAACAACGACGTCGCGCAGCACCTTGCGCTCACCGCCTGCGGTCAACGCGGGGCCGGCCAGCGCGGTGACCGCCGTCGCCAGCACCAGCACTCCGGCGCCCAGCCCCAGCCGCCGGAGCATGCCGGTCCGGTGGGCGGCGGCATCGGCGGCCTGCGGATTGGCGGAGACATGGGCGGTGCTGTCCGTGCGGGAAATGTGCCGGCGCCAGGCCAGCCACGATACGGCCCCGGCCACCAGCAGCACGCCGCGCAGCAGCGGAAGCGTGGGCGCGTTGGTGCCGAACGCGATGCCCAGGATGAACATCGCCGTCACGGGCAGAATTGTCCAGTACGGGGTCTTGATCCGCCACGCCAGCGTGCCGGCCAGCAGTGCCGCGGCCAGCGAGCCCAGGAACGGGACCACCAGCATGCCGCCGTTGACACCCACCGGCGCGGCGACGGTGAGGATGTCCTTCCAGGCGAAGATGAAGCCGGTCAGGACGGTGCGTAGGGATTCCAGCGAAGGTACGACGTCGGCAATCGCCTGGGTGGGCGCGGCAAAGGCGCTGCCGAGCAGCACATACGTCAGCAGGCCGGCCGTCGCGGTGGCCAGCAGGCCCAGCCGGTACCAGGCGCACGCCAGGGCCAGGCCAAGCCCGACCAGGACGCCGCCGAACCCGGCGACCAGATAGCGCGGTTCGCCCGCGAAGACGTTGTGGAAGCCGAGCACGCCCATCCCCAGCAGCAGGGTGAGCACGGCGGCATCAATGCCGAGGTGCTGCCAGGAACGCGGCAGCACCAGCCCGCGTTCCTGTGGAGGCAGTCCAGAGGCGCGTGATGCGGCGCGTTCCTGCTCACGGGGTGCAGCGGTCCGGTTCCGGCGAGAGTCGGTCTCTTCCCGTGGTGCAGTGGCCCGGCTGCGGCTGCGCCTAGGTTCGTTCCCGGGGCTGTCGGGGGCGCTCATGCGGCAGCCTTTCGCAGAATGATGGCCAGGTCGTCCAGGTTGCCCAGTGAGAGGACGGTCAGATCGCCGATGGAGGCTTTGCCCGCGTCCAGTCCGTGGGCGCAGCGGATGGCAAAGGCGCGGATGCCGGGCGGGACGGCAGCCGCGGCACGGCGCAGCTGCGTGGCTGTGACATGTTCGCCGACCACCAGGAAGAAGACGGAGGCGTTCGGTACCGTGTCGGCCGCGGTCCGCGCCAGGTCTACCGCCGTCGCGCGTTGCGGCCGGCCTTCGATCCGGGTCATTTCGTCCAGCAGGTTGCGCCCGGTCTCGGTCCGCAGCGGCCCCTGCTGCGTGAGCACCGAGAGGTTGCGCTGTTCCCGGATGGCCTGCAGGCCGATGGAGGCGGCTACCGAGATGGCGAGCTCGAAGTCATGCTCGCTGGTGTACTCCTCGGTGTTCGTGGAAACGGCGACCGCCAGATGGGCGCGGCGGGTTTCCTCGAACTGGCGGACCATCAGCTCGTTGGTGCGGGCGGTGGTCTTCCAGTGGATATGCCGGCGGTCATCGCCCGGAACGTAGTCGCGCAGCGCGTGGAAGGACACGTCCGCGCTGGAGAGATCCTTGGTGGGCAGCCCTTCCAGATCACGGATGAAGCCCGAGGCGGAGCCGATCAGCGCGGTGGTCTTCGGATGCACAAACAGGTCGGTCGGCTCGGTCCACATCATCTGCCGGCGCAGCAGGCCCAGCGGATCCGCCCGCACCGAGCGCACCGGTCCGACGACGATGACGGCGCGGCGCTGGGTGGGGATGGTGAAGAGGTCCTCGTGCACCTGGCCCGGCTTCATCCGCGGCAGGTGGAACACCGCGGTGGAGGCGCCCACCGGCAGTTCCAGCGCGGCCGGCAGCAGGGGCTTGGGGTCGGTATTGGTGACTTCCACGCTGCCGATGGCGTGGTCCCCCACGGCCACACGGGTGCGGGCGAGATCCAGTTTCACGCCATAGGAGGAGCGCCCGAGCACAAAGCCGACGGCGATCAGCAGCAGCAGCACCGCCATCAGTCCGCCGGCTTTCGCTTCGGCCCAGCCGTACGCGGCGCCGAGGCCAAACAGCAGCACGGCCGTGCCCAGCACAATCCAGCCCAGCGGCGAGACGATGGAAACCGTCGGCTGGACGTATTTGGCGAGTACCGCCGTCGTTCTTTGCCAATGCGGTGCCAGGAACTCGCGGGCCAACGCGGACGTCTCCCTGGCCAGCTTTAGCAGCGACGCCGGATGCAGTTTGCTGCTGCGTTCCGGTGTTGCCTTGCGCAGCAGGCGTTTGAGCCGGACGCGGCCGGCACCCGCTTTTGTGGTGGACATTAAACCGCGACGCTGCGCTGCTGCGGTGCGGCCACCTCGGCCAGCACTCGCTTGAGCACGGCTTCGGGGGTGGCGCCGGCGAATTCGGCCTCGGGGTCCATCACGAAACGGTGCGTCCAGACCACGGGCGCCAGTTCCTTGATGTCGTCCGGCAGCACATAGTTGCGGGCATGGACTGCGGCCCAGACCTTGGCCGCCCGGACCATCGCCAGTGCGCCGCGGACGGACACGCCCAGCCGCGTCTCGTCGGCCGTGCGGGTGGCGTCGCAGAGGTGCGAGACGTACTCCAGCACCGCGGTATCGGTGTGGTTGGTGGTGGCCAGATCCGCCATGTCGGTCACGGCCGCGGTGGTGATGATCGGCTTCAGCGCCAGCGAACGGTCCCGCGTGGTGCTGCCGCCGAGCAGCTCCACGATGGAGGCCAGATCCGGGTAGCCGATGGAAGTCTTGATCAGGAAGCGGTCCAGCTGGGCCTCGGGAAGGCGGTAGGTGCCGGCCTGCTCGATCGGGTTCTGGGTGGCGATGACCATGAACGGCCGGCCGGCCTCGTAGGTGACGCCGTCCACCGTCACGCGGGATTCCTCCATGACCTCCAGCAGTGCGGACTGGGTCTTGGGCGAGGCGCGGTTGATCTCGTCCGCCAGCACCACGTTGGCGAAGATCGGGCCCTTGTGGAACTCGAAATTCTGCGTCTTCTGGTCATAAATGGTGATACCCGTGACGTCCGAGGGCAGCAGGTCGGGCGTGAACTGGATGCGGGAGTTGGTGCCCTGCACGGTGGCCGCGAGCGAACGCGCCAGCATGGTCTTGCCCGTGCCCGGCGCGTCCTCGAGCAGCACGTGGCCTTCGGCGAGCATCGCGGTCAGGATCAGCTTGACCACGTGCGGCTTGCCCAGCACGGCCTGGCCGACGTTGCCGACCAGCTTCTCGAAGGTTCCGGCGAACCAATCGGCCTGCTCTGCTGTCATCGTCATGGGGATTGTGTCTTTCTCTTGTACAGGGCGGTAATAAATCGGTTGGGGCAAAAGGTGCGGAGCCGGACGTCAGCCGCTCCAGTTGGAGAACTGAAAATCTCCTATTCCTTCCACGGACATGGTGATGGCACCTGGTTCGGGGGAATCGATTTTCGCGATGCATTTGGTCTGGACCCTGCCGCTATGGGCAAATCCTATCGGTGCGCGCCCGTAGTTCGGATCCAGGTTGGTGTCACTCGCCCGGCACCAGACGTCCCGGATGCCCCGGGGGAAATTCCGGTACTCAATGATGACGTAGTGCCAGCCGGAGGTCCCGTCGACGTTCACCCTATCGCCGCGGTAGATTCCCGTGATCTCGGCCGGCGGGACAACCTGGGTCCGGCTGAAGCTCCTGCTGCCGTCGGACCGGCTCACGGTCACCGTAATGGTGTAGGACTTGTTGGCTTCCTCCGGGCTGGTCCAGCTGCCGGCGCCAGCGTTCACCGCCTGGCCGTTGACGGTGACCGAGGAGCTTGTGATCTGGCGGCCGTTGCCGTAGGCCTGCCAGTTGGTGTTCCAGGTAAACGTCACTTTCGGCCCGGCAGTGGACGCGGCCAGGTTGGAGGCATCGGTGATCGGACCGTAGGCGCTGGTGGCGTTGGAGCCCGGGCTGGCCGCCCCGGGGCCGCCGGCATTCAGTGCCCGGACCTTCCAGGTGTGGTTCTGCCCGTTGGTCGGCGACGAGACCGTGGCACCCGGACCGCCGAAGGCACGCCAGCCGCCGCCGTCGATCGCGTATTCGTAGCCGGTGATCGCGCTGCCGTTGTTGTACGGCGCGGCGAAGTCCAGCTTGATCTGCTCGTTGGCCCCGGTGGCCGCCGCGGTCACGCCCTGCACCTGGTGCGGAACACCATAAGGCACGACGGCGGCAGAGCGGCCGCTGCGCTCCCCCACGCCGGCCTTGTTGTGCGCGACGACGTCGAAGGTGTAGCTGCCGGCGGTTTTCAGCCCGGTCAGCGAGACACCGGTGGTGCCGGCGGAGAGCCCGTTGCGGGTATCGGCCAGCACGCCGTTCTCGAAGATCCGCAGGTCGTACGCTTCCACCGGAGCGCCGTTGGTGTTGGCCGGCGCGGTCCAGGCCACGTCGATCGAGCCCTCGTTCACCGCACTGGTGGTCCGCGTGGCGGTGGGCGTCGACGGGGCGCCGGGCGCGCCAGCGGGAATTTCCTCGGCGGAGTACGCGCCCCAGTCGGACGGCGTGGAGGCGCGGTTGTTCGCCTGCACCCGCACCTTGTAGGCGGTGCCGTTGGCCAGCCCTTTCCAGACCAGCGAGTTCCCGCTGACGCCGTTCTTCTGCAGCTCGCCCACCGGCGGGGCCGGCGAGATCTCCAGGTTGAAGGACTCCACCGGCGAGCCCTGCGACGCCGGCGTCCGCCAGGTCACGGTCAGCGCGCCGTCGCCGAAGACCAGTTGCGGCGCGGCCGGAGTCTCGGGTTTCACATCCGGACGGACGACGCCGGACGCCGGCGAGGCTTCGGAGGTCCCCACCGCGTTGGTGGCGGTCACGGTGAAGTTGTACTCCTGGTTGTTGGTTAGGTTCTCCAGCGTGCAGGTGTTGGCCGCGCACTCCTGGCTGAAGCCGCCACCGTAAACGGTGTAGGAAGTGATCCGTTCGCCGTTGTCCGCGGGCACTTCCCAGGTCAGTACGGCGGTCCGGTTGCCCTCGCTGACCATGCGCGGAGTGCTCGGCAGGTCCGGCTTGCCCTTCACGGTCAGCGTGACGCGGCCGTCGGTCTCGCGGTCCGGGTCCTCGGTGGCGTCCTGGATCCGGTAGATGACGCCCATGGTGCCCACGAAGTCCTCGTTCGGGGTGATCTCCAGGACGTCGCCGCTGACCGTAACGCTGCCCTGCCCGCCGTCCTGCGGCTGGGCGCTGAGGATCTTCAGCGGAGTTTCCGGGAACGGGTTCGAGTCGTTCGCCAGCACGGGAACGGTCACGGTCTCGCCCTGGTGCGCGTCCGGCACCAGGTCGTCCACGGCCACGGCGGGCGGCCGGTCGGTGGCCACCACGCTGATGGTCACCGTGGAGGAGACCGGATCGTGGTTGCCGTCGGTGACGCTGACGTTGATGGTGCCCTCGGCGCCCTTGGCCGCATTATTCTGCGCCCGGGCGGTGAGCACGCTGCCGTCGATGGACACGTCCACGCCCTCGACGGCGCCACCGGTCACGGCGAACTCCAGCGCTTCGGCGTCCTGCGGATCGGGATCGCTCGCCGCCTCCCGCAGGTCCAGGGTCGCAGGCTCGCCGGCCTGCGCCACCTGCAGCGAGTTGGCGCTCAGTGTGGGCGGCGCATTCTGCTCCGGCAGCGGGAGCACGGTAATCGGCACGGTCAGGGTGGCCTTCAGCCCGTCCGGATCATCCGGGCCGGAGCCGTCGGTGACTTCGAAGCTGGCGGACGCGGCACCGGCGTAGCCGTCGTTGGAGGTGAAGGTCAGGCCCGTGGCGCCGTCGATCCTCGCCGAACCGGCCACGGCGGCCACCTTGTCATCCTGGGTCAGGCGCGGAGTCCTGCCCTCGCGGACCGCCACGAGCTGCCCAATGTCCAGCGCCAGCGGTTCACCGGAGCGGACCTCCAGCGGCTGCTGCTCCTTCAGCGCCGGCCGCTGGTCCCCGTTCCCGGGCACCACTACGAACGCGGTGGAGGTCAGCGAGTCCACGTCCTCGAGGGTGTAGGCAATGATCTGCGTGTCGGCCCGGACGGGCACGGTCAGGGTCCGGTCCTCGGCCAGGGCAGCGCCGCCGGCCGGGTCGTCGATGCTGATGGCCAGCTCGCCCAGGTCGCCGTCGGGATCCTCGTCATTGTTCAGCAGGGGAACGCTGACCTGGTCCTTGCCCGTAGTCTCGGCCAACGCCACCCGGTCATCCCGCGCCACCGGCGGCAGCAGCGGCGCGTCCGGATCCACCTTCGCGGTCAGCGTCCCGGTGGAGGTGCCGCCGCGGCCGTCACTGATGGTATAGCGAACGACGGCGGTGCCTTCCTTTTCCGGGGCAGCAATCCGGAGGCGTCCCTCCCGCAGGCTCAGCTGCAGGTCCGCGTCCGAGCCGAGGCCGTCGGCAGCAAAGGCGATGCGGTCGCCGTCGGGGTCCGAATCATTCTTGAGCACGTCCACCGACAGGTTGCGGCCGGGGCGCACGCTCGCCTCGTCGTCGACCGCGTTGGGCGGCTGGTTGGCGTCAGAGGACGGGGCGATGCCGATGGAAATCGTCGCGGTGGAGCGCGCGCCGAGCCGGTCCTGGACCACATAGCTGATGGTGTCCGTGCCGGTGGAGCCGCTGCCGGCGGCGTATTCGATGGCGGCGGCCTTGATCACGGCGGTGCCAAGCGTCGGCGCGCGATCCAGGCCGGCCAGGCTGACCGAGTCGCCGTCCGGATCGATCCCGTCCAGCGGCACCGGAATGCTCACGGTCTTCCCCGCCAGCACGCGGGCGGTCAGGTTCTTCGGCACCGGGCGGGCATTGTTTGCGGTGTCCGTTTCGGTGATGCGGATCCGCACCTGCGCGCTGGCCACCTGGCCGTCCGGTCCGCTGATCCGGTAGACGGCGGTGACTGTTTTTCCACCGTTTGCCTCCGGTCCGGCCTTGAACCGCAGCTGGTTGCCGGAGATCGCGATGGTGCCGTCCGCCTCGGCGGGCGCTTCCACCAGTTCCGTGTCCAGGGTCAGGGCGGCGCCGTTGGGATGTTCGTCGTTCTCCAGCACCGGGATGTTGACAATGTCGCCGGCCCGGACCACCGCCTCGTCATTGTTGGCCCGCGGCGGCAGCAGCTTGGCCGGCGCGGGAACCGGGAAGATCGCCACCTCGCCGGTTGCACTGCCGGAGCCGTTGGAGACGGTGTAGCTGATGGTCAGCGGCGAAGTCAGCCCGCGGGCATCGTTGACGCGCAGGATGGAGTGGTTGAGCACTGCCACGTCCACCGGGGCCCCGCGCGGCACGGAAACGGACTGGACCACCAGCACGCCGCCGGCCGGATCAGAGTCATTCGCCAGCACGTCCACCAACGATTCGCCGCGCGAGGGCAGCAGCACCACGTCGCGTACGGCCGTGGGCACGCCGCTGCCCTGTTCGGCTTCGGTGACGTCCACCCGGATCAGCCCCGGGGAACTCGTGGGGCCGGTGGTAGCCAGGTACTCAAGATAGTAGGTGCCGGCGGCAGCGGAGCTAAAGGTGACCGTGCCGACGTCGTAATTCCCCTGCACGGCGGCATTGGGCACCTCGCCCACGCTGGCCAGCCGCATGGAGCCGCCGGTGGGGTCCGCATCGTTGCGCAACGGGAAGATGGTGGCTTCCTCGCTCACCGTGGTGCGCACGTGGTCCGGGTTGGTCACCGGGGCCAGCTCGCCGCGCGGTTCAACCTTCACCGTGACCTCGCCGGTGGTGCTGGTGCGGCCGTCGGAGACCGTGATGGTGACCTTCTTCTCGCCGTCGGAAGTCCCCACGTCCTGGTAGGTGAGCACGCCGTCCGGCCGGGTGCGGACAATGTCCCCCGGATCCTCCGCCACCGCGCCCATCAGCAGCAGGTCATCGCCGTCCGGATCCAGCCAGTCCGTGAGCACGTTGCGGCTCAGGCTCTGCCCGGATTCGACGGCGAGGATGGTCTCGCGCTTCTGTTCCGGCGGCGCGTTGGAGCCTTCGGGCACCACGCGGAGCCTGACCCGGGCGGTGTCCGTGCCGCCGCGGCCGTCATTGACCTCATAGGCGAACGACGACGAACCGGTAGCGTCCTCGGGCAGCACGATCTGTAGGCCGGTCCCCTGGTAGATCCGCTGGACAGTTCCCGTGGCGGGCTGGTCACCGTTGATGGCGACCGTGAGCAGGTCCCCGTCCGGGTCCGAGTCATTGAAGAGCACCGGCAGCACGGTGGTGCGGCCGGCGCGGACGCCGAACTCATCGGCCACGGCGACCGGCGCCTGGTTTTCCTCCTGGCGCTCCGGCAGCCGGGTGGCCGCGGTGATGTCGGCGGATTCGGTGGTGTCGTCCTCGTCGTCGCCCTTCGGCGGGATCAGATCGCCCCAGTTGTTGACCAGCTGCAGGTTCTTGTTGACCAGCCACACGTTGCCTGCGTTGACGTCGTTGAGCACCACCACGTCCCGGTTGGTCCGGAACACCAGCTCGGACTGGGCGGACAGGGACGGGATAGGCTGCGACAGATCGAAGGCATCGTCCGCGCAGTCGCGCAGGTAGCCGGCATCCCCCGTCCATGCGGCGTGGATGCAGCCGGCCACCTGCACCGGCGCGATGGGCGGCGCGGGGTTTTGGATTTCGGTCAGCTGCGCCTCGCCGCCGTCCAGCGGTTGGGCGATCAGGCCGTTCGAGGTGCCGACGGCTACTCTTTTGCTGGTGTCGCCGGGCTGCTGCAGCCTGGCGTCCTGCGCATCCCCCAGCTCCACCGCCTTGCCGGACGGCAGGTACAGCGTGCCATCGGCCGGATCCAGCAGCACCGGTTCATCGCCCACGGTGGTCAGCTGCAGCCCGTCCGCGTCCTTGATGCCCGGCAGGTCCTGCGCGGAGACTTCCTCGAACATGCCGCCGCCCTCGGGGGCACGGTAACCGGTCAGCCTGCCAGCCTCCGGATCCGCGACATAGACCGTATCGCTATTACTGACGACGGCAATGGCGCCCGGTGCGTCTTCGGCCAGCGGCTGCGTGGCTTCCGGTGTGAAGGAGTCCAGGCCGTTGGCGGCGACGGCCCACACCTGCCCGGAGACCGGGTCGCTGACGGCAGCCACCTCGGTACCCAGGGACAGCTTCGCCGAGCCGGGGAGCTGGTTTTCGGCACCGTGGATCATCTCGGCCACGCTGACCGTACTGACGGCATTCTGGTCCAGGTTCTGCAGCAGCACCGTGGCCGCTTCCTGCTGGACGTCGAAGCTGGCGCTGGCCGGCTTGAAGCCGCCGTCGAGCAGTTGGGACTGGTAGTTCAGGTGGCCCACCAGGGACTGGGACTTGTTCGTCACCCAGATGCCGCCGTCGTTGAGGTCCACGTCCGCAGTGTCGGTGCCCGGGTGCAGGAAGATGCCCGCGCCGATCACGGCGAGCGCCACGGAGAAGGCGGTGGCGGGCATGCCCCTACGGCGGAAGGCAGCATTGCGCGCCTTGCCGAAACCCTTGAAATTCACCGCTGAGAGACCTTTGAGAGACCGATTTTTGCCCGGAACCGGGACCCGCGGCCCCCTTGCCGCCCCAGACAGTGTAAACCGCCTTGGTTAAACGGTGCCACGGGGAGAACTACCCATGGCAGCGCCGGGCCGTGGCTACCCGCCCGGCGCCGACCGGTCCTGCCGTGGACAATAACGCCGTCCGGACAGACGTTAATCGCATCACGCACCCGGAATTCCAAGGTTGTGGAGTTGTCCCAGCTGGTCTTGATCGTCTTGCTGCCTGCTCTCGGCGCAAGGTCTCCGGCACGGTCCGGGTTCGGGTCATCTCAAGGGTAGGTGGTTGCGATGTGGCGCCATTCGATCCGGTCCACGTCCGTCCCATTGGCCACCGGAGTTTCCAGCATGACATCGCCCTCATGCTGGAGGACGTCATACGAGGTGCTGTTGGCTAGGAAGCCGCCGTCGAGCGTTCGGGATTGGTAATTGACATGGCCGACCAGGTTGGCGCTCTGGTTCATGACCCAGATCCCGCCGTCGTGCAGATCAACGTCCGCAGTATCCGTGCCCGGATGCAGGAAAATTCCGGCACCGATGACCGCCAGCACAACGGAAAAGGCAGTAGCAGGGACAGCCCCATGACGCATTGAGGCAGGACGTTTCCTGCCAACCCCCTTGAACTTCACCGCGAGAGACCTTTGAAAGACTGGTGTTTGCCCCGAGATCGGAACCCGCGGCCCCCGTGCCGCACCAGAACAGTCTAGACCGGCTACCGGTGAAACGTTGGTTCGCGGATCCGCAGACAGGACCGCATCCGAAGGAAGAAGTCTTGAAAAGAAATTTCTCAAAAATGTTCTCCGAATGCGGGTACTTGAGTGGATTGTGCCTCTTGGTTGTCAGAGGCAGGTGATGGACTGGAGTCATGGCAGCAGAAGAGCACTCACCGGATCCTGGATCCCCGGCCGACGGACACGCGTCTTCCGGGCCGCTTCCCGGGCAGGAGAATGTCCCGGCCCCGGTGCCTGACGGACGGCGCCCCCGGGATCGTCAACGTGAGACCGTGATCCGCCGCGAGGATGGCTGGAGCCATTACCGGGGAACGCAGGAAAAGCTGCGGGAGAACGTTGCGTTTTGGATAAAGCGGCGCCGGGAAGAGGCACGCGAATGTCTCGCCGCCGGGTTGCCGCCGCGGAGCCCGGCGATGGCCAAAGACATGGAGGAGCTGCGGGCGAAGGCCATCGCCATGGAGGAGCTGAGTGCCAAAGCCAGATACCCGGATCCGGCACTGTCAGAATACGGTCCGGATCCGCTGGCCGGACAGGACATCCCGCGGCCCATGGAAGAGCCGTTGCCGTATGACAGCGAGGTGGGGTTCGATGACTTCGCTCCCTGGGACCGCGAACCCGAATGGGCGTGCCCGCCGCTGTTCGGGCCGGTACCGGTCTGCTGGGGTCCTGCGGAGGAACTCGGCAATGTCCCTGCCGAACTGTTCACCGAAGATCATGAGGAGTATTACGCCCACCGCCTCAGCCGGATCGCCGCCGGCGGTCCTGCCGAATGGTTCCGCCTCGTCGAATCCACCAACACGTCAAACACCACCGACGCTGCCAGCGCTGCTGAGACTGCCAGCGCGGCGGACGTCTGTGGGGCAGCCAGACCCAGCGCCGCTGCCAGTGATGCTTCGGCCTTGGCGGGGGTTGACGAGTTGGATTACCAAGGGGCAGTCGAGCACTTGGTAGCGGGCCGGCGGCTGGTCGCCTGGGTTCAGGCCAGCATGGCACGCCTCGCCGCGCATGTCGGCGACGCGGCGCTGGCACAACTCCCGCCGCCGCGCGCAGGTGCCGGCCCGGAACTGACGGGCCCGCTGCAGGAGCTGGCCGATCAGTCCGCGGCCGAGGAACTGGCCTGCCTGTACCGGATCACCGAGCTAGAGGGCAGGAAAACCCTCGAGCAGGCGCGCGAGCTGTGTACCCATTACCCGGGCACACTGGCCGCGCTGACCGCGGGGGAAATGGACCTGGACCAGGCCACCGTCATCGTACGTCAAGGCGATACCCTGCCCGACGGGCAGAAACAGGGCTACGAACAGGCCCTCCTGGGCAAGGCCGGGAAGCAGACCAGCCGTCAACTGCACTACGCAGCGCGGAAAGAACGCGAATCCCGCGACCCGGACTCCCTGGCCAAACGCCATGCCGGGGCCCTTAAACGCCGCAACGTGTCCCTGGAACCGGATGACGACGGCATGGTCACCCTGCGCGCCCGCGTGTCCGCTGAGACCGGGCTGGCCATCCACAACCGACTCACCGACACTGCCCGCAGTCTGCAGACCGAGGCCGAAACGCGTACCGTGGGCCAGCTGCGCGCTGACGTTTTCGCTGACCTGCTCCTGCACGGGGGCATGGACACCGGCCCCGCCGCCGGCATCCGCCCCGAAGTCGCCCTCACGGTGCCCGTGTTCACGCTTCTGGGACTGGACGAAGAACCCGCCACGCTGGAAGGCTACGGGCCGATTCCCGCCGACGTGGCACGGCGGTTGTGCCAAGACGCGCCATCGTTCCACCGGATCCTGACACACCCGGAGACCGGGGCCGTGCTTTCCTATGGCAAAACCACCTACAAACCGCCGGCGGATCTGGCCCGCGCGGTCAGGCACCGCGACCCTGTCTGTGCCGGACCCGGCTGTACCGCGCCCGCAAGAGACTGCGAACTGGACCACACGATCGAGTACCACGGAAACGGCGGCCACGGGGAAACCGACTACATCAATCTCGGTCCGCTGTGTAAATCGCTTCACCGGCTCAAATCCCATGCCGGTTGGAAAATCATTCAAACCGGTCCCGGCGAATTCACCACCACCACGCCCGGGAACCAGAAATACACCACCAGGCCGGGCGATTTCCGCGACACCAGCCCACCGACCTACCCCGATACGGTTCTGGACAATCTGCCCGATGACCACCGTCAACGGCTCCGTCCAAAACCGGCACCACCCTGGGACGGCACCATCAAAAACGACCTACCTCCCTTCTGATCAGTCAGAAGAAGTCGAGGCGCGGTAAATTAATGAGCGGCGATGTTCCGCCCTGGGGTGGAACCTCCTGAAGTGGACAGCATGTGAATCCAGACTGCGGATCCGTTCGAGTAGGACCGCTGTAGGCTCGCCGCAAACCAGATTCGACGCCTACTCGCCGCTGCACCTAGGCATACCGAACGCGGCACTGCCGCCGAAATTGCGGACGCTGCCTTTACCTCTCTGGGCTAGCACGTGCCCATGCCGCTGGGAGCGCCGCCGTTGAGGTGACGGTTGCCGCCTGCTTCACGCACGTGGTCACCGCGGATCAGCAGCCCGTTGTTGATCTCGCGGCTTCCGGATTGCTGGTGATACCACCTGTTGCTGCCCGAGACGATGTAGCACGTGGCCGTGATCGAATCGCCAGGGTAGCTCCAATGGTTCCCCTTGCAATCGCCGGGTCCGCCGTAGTTGTCGCCAAGGCTGTTGCGGTATTCCATGCAGGAGCGGGTTTCCAAGGTTGTGCCGTTTCCGCCGACTGCGAGCTTCCAAGACGTCGGAGGTTTCGGCTTGGGCTTACTGCCGCTGGTGGCAGAGGCCGAGGCCGTGGATCCTACGTCGCCGCGCGAGTTAACGGCGCGCACCTTGATCGAGTGTGTCTCGCTGTGGCCGGCGTTGACGGTGCGGCTGCCGGAGCGGACCGCGACGTTCTCCCAGCCCTTGCCGTCGATATTGATCTGCAGCTTGTCCACGTCCTGGGTGGACGTGTTCGGCGGGCCCCAGCTCAGCGTGACCTGCGGATTGGTTGTCTCCCCGCTTTGGCCCTTGCCCGAGGCGCTGGGCTTGCCCGGCGCGCCGTAGGGATTCGCGGCCCCGGATTTCGCGCTGGCAGGGCTGTTGTAGCTGGCGCCGTCGCTGTTGGCCACGGCCGTGACCTGGGCGGTGACGGCAGTGCCGTTGGTGAAGCCGGTGACCTTCTGGCCATTGGTGATGGGCATGGAGCGGCCGTCGCTGAAGCTGGCCCGGTAGCTGACTTCGCCGGCACGGGCGCCGTTGCGCTGGGCAGCGGTGAGGTCGTTGAAGGAGACTGTCACCGCCCTGCCCGCGCCGCCGGTGTTGGCTTCCTTCAGGGACACCCCGGTGGGAGCCGTGGAGGCACCCACGGCCCGGCGGGCGTTCGACTGCGGGCTCGCTTCGCCGTCGCCGGCCTTGTTCCGCGCGGTCACGGTGTACGTGTAGTCCGTCTCCGAGTTCGGCGCGGTCACGGTCTGCGAGGTCGCGTTGACCGGCGGGAACGTCCGCTGCAGGTCCCCGCCCTGGTACTCGCGCACGGTGTAGTCGAGGATTTCGCCGCCGTTGTTGCCCGGGGCGCTCCAGCTGACCTTCAACTGGCTCTGCTCCCCCACCGACTTCACCCGTTCGGTGCTCGGCGCCGTGGCGGCGGCAGGCGGGCCGGCCGGCACTTCCTTGGCGGAGTACGGACTGAACTCGCTGGGTTCGGGCGCCTTGTTGTGCGCCTGGACCCGTACTTCGTAGGCCTGACCGTTCTCCAGCCCTTCCCAGGTGTAGGCGGTACCGGTCAGGCCGGTCTTTTGCAGCTGGCCGCTCGGCGGGGCCGGCGAGATCTCCAGCGTGTAGCTCTCAATAGCGGAACCCTCGTTGACCGGCGGTTCCCAGCTGATGTCCATCGACTTGTCGCCGAACTTCAGCTGCGGAGCTGCGGGCGCTTCCGGCCGCACATCGGGGCGTGCGACGGCGGACTCCGCCGAGGCGTCGGACGCACCGACGCTGTTCTCGGCGACCACGGTAAAGGTGTATTCGACGTCGTTGGTCAAACCGGTGAGCGTACAGGTGGTGGTCGGGCAGTCCTGGCTGAAGCCGCCGGTGCCCGTCACCCGGTAGCTGGTGATCGGATCGCCGTTGTCCGCGGGTGCTCCCCAGGACAGCACCACGGTCTGGTCGCGGACGGCGTCCACCAGCGGCGTGGTCGGCGCCTCGGGCCTGCCCTTGACCACCAGCGAAATGTTGGCGCTGGCCTGCCGGGCACCTTCCTTGGTCTTGTCCTCCACGGTGTATTCGACGTTCATGGTTCCGGAGAAGTCCGCCCCGGGCGTGACCACAATGTTCTCGCCCTGCACCTGCGCGGTCCCGCCGTTGCCGGCTGTCGCCTTGACGATGTTCAGCGGCGTGTCCGGGAACGGATTGACGTCGTTTTCCAGTACCGGCACCGTGACCGGCTCGCCCTGCACCGCCTCGGGGATCTCGTCGTCGTTCGCCACCGGCAGCGGCCGGGTGGTCGCCGTCGCGGTCACGGTAACCCGGCTCATGACCTTGTCGGAGCGTCCGTCCGTCACGGAGACATTGACGACGCCGGTGGCACCGGTCTCGATGCCGGCGTCGGCGGAGACGTTGAGGATGCCGCCGTCGAGGTTCACCGCGAAGCCTTCCGGCGCGCCGCCTTCGAGCGCGAACTCAAGGTTCTCCAGGTCTTCGGGGTTAGGGTCGGTGACCAGCGGGGCGAGGTTGTAGGCCACGGCATCTTCACCCTTGGCCACGTCCACGTTGCCGGTGGTGAACTCCGGCGGGAAGTTGCGGTTCTCGTCCGGGATGACATTGGTCATGATGGTCAGCGTGGCTTTCAGGCCCTCGGGATCGTCGGGGCCGGAGCCGTCCGTCACTTCGAAGGTGATGGAGCCGCGGCCGGCGTAGTCGATGTCCGCCTGGTAGCTCAGCGTCTGCGGGTCCTGCACCCAGTCGTCATTGCTCGTGCCGATGGCGGAAACCTTGTCCACCACGGTGATGCGCGGGGTACGGCCGTCGCGGACCTCCACCCGGTCCGCCAGGTCCAGGACAAGCTCCTGCCCCGCGGTGACGTCGACCGGTGTGGTGTCACGCAGCGTCGGGTACTGCTCGCCCAGCGCCGGCACCCAGATCACCGCGGTGGCCTGCAGGCCGTCGACGTCGCGCACGGTGTACGGAATCAGCTGCACGTTCTCGGTCAGTTCAACATTGACCTCGCCGCCCGCGGTGACGGACGCCGTCGGGTAGTCGCCGTTGAGCAGGATGTCCATGTCCTCGGCGACGCCGTCGGGATCCTCGTCGTTTTCCAGCACCGGAACGTCGACGGCGGTCTTGCCCTTGGTATCCACCGGTTCCACCCTGTCGTCCCGGGCCACCGGCGCCAGCAGCGGCGCGTCCCGGCGCACTTCGGCCGTCACGGTGCCCATGGCGGACCCGCCCCGGCCATCGGCCACGGTGTAACGCACGTTGACCGTGCCCTCTTCCTCGGGCGTGGTGAACTGCACGCGGCCCTTGTTGGCAGCGGCATTCAGCAACGCAGGTTCGCCGGCAATCTTGTCCGGGTCCAGCTGGATCGGGTCGCCGTCGGGGTCGGAATCATTCGCCAGCGCGTCCACGGCCACGGACTTGCCCGGCCGGATCACGATGCCGTCGTCCAGCGCGATCGGATTCTGGTTGGTCTCCTGCGCCGGGGCGATGCCCACCAGCACCGTCGCCGTGTTGGTGGCGCCGAGCCGGTCCTTGACCAGGTACGTGAAGGTGTCTGTGCCGGCGCCCTGCTCGCTGGCGGTGTAGTCGATGTAGTTGGGGCCGGCGACGGCGGCGCCCTGCTGCGGCGCGCGGTCGATCCCCTGCAGGAACACGGAGTCCCCGTCCGGGTCGATCCCGTTGAGCGGGATGGGAATGCGCACCGTGGAGCCGGCGATCACCCGGGCCTCGAGGTTCTTCGGCGCCGGCTGGGAGTTGGACTCGTCGTCGCGCGGGATGATGTTGATCCGGATCTCCGCCGAATCCTTCTGCCCGGCCGAGTCCACCACCTCGTACACGGCGTACACGGTTTTGGCCGTGTCTCCGGCGATGAAGCGCACGGAGTTCTCCGCGGTGAAAATCTCCCCGTCGGCTTTGTCCACGGTCTCGGCCAGTTCCGGCACCAGGGTCAGTCCGTCATTGTTGGGGTGGCTGTCGTTGTGCAGCACGTCCACGGTCACCACATCGCCAGCGCGCACGGTGGCGGTGTCATTCTCGGCCTGCGGCGGCAGCAGCTTGTCCGGCCCTTGCACCGAAATGATGCTCACCTCGCCGGTGGCGGACGCGAACCCGTTGGAAACCGTGTACTTGATGGTGGTCTGCTGGTTCAGGCCCTTCACATCGGTGACCCGCAGGATGTTGTGGTTGAGCACCTCCACGCTGACCTCGGAGGCGCCGGACTCCACGCCTTGGACCACCAGCACGCCGCCGGCCGGGTCATTGTCATTGGCCAGCACGTCCACCAGCACCTGGCCGTTCTGCGGCAGCAGCGCCACATCGCGCACCGCTACGGGCGCGCCGTCGCCTGCGGTAGCACCGACGTCCACCCGCACCAGTCCGGTGGAGCTGGCCGGGCCGTTGGTCACCAAGTACGTCAGGTAGTAGGCGCCCGGAGTTTCGGCGCTGAACTTGATGGTGTTCGCGTCGTAGTCCGGCACCGCGGTGGCATTGCCCACCGGTTCCACCTTGGCCAGGCGCAGCTGCCCGCCGTTGGGGTCAAGGTCGTTTTTCAGCGGCGAGATCTGGATTTCCTGGCCCACCATGGTGAAGAAGTGGTCCGCGTTCGCCACCGGCGGCAGCGCCCCGGGCGGCCGCACGTCCACGATGACCGTGCCGCTGACCGTCTCGATCCCGTCCGAGACCTGGATCTTCACTTCCTTCTTGCCGTAGGTCTTGCCCACGTCCTGGAATGTCAGCAGCCCGTCCGGCCGGGTGCGCACCAGATCGCCGTCCGCGGTGTTTTCCGCGCTGACCAGGAACAGGTCGTCGCCGTCGGGGTCCATCCAGTCCGTGAGGATGTTCTGGCTGATTTCCCGGCCCTGTTCGAGCACAATGCTGGTCTTGCGCTTGGCCTGCGGCGGCTCGTTGCTGCCCTCGGCCCGGACCGTGATGTTCACGGTGGCGGTGTCCGTGCCGCCACGGCCGTCGTTGACCTCGTACTCGAAGCTGTGCCGGCCGGGCGTGGCGCCGCCGTCGATGACAATCTGCAGGCCGGTCTTCTCGTAGATACTCTGGACTGTGCCGACCGAGGGTGGATTCCCGCTCAGCGCGGCGGTGAGCACGTCCCCGTCCGGATCCGAGTCATTGTCCAGAATCGTCAACGTTGTGGTGCGCCCGGCGCGGACCCCGAAGTCATCGTCCTGCGCCACCGGCGGTCGGTTCTCCTCGGTCCGGTCCGGCAGCGTGTTGATCGGGTTCTCGTCCGCGGAGTCCTCGTCCTCTTGGTCGCTCTCCTGCTCCGGCGGAATCAGGTCGCTCCAGTTATCCACCAACTGCATGTTTTCGAGCACCAGCCAGACGTTGCCGGCGTTGACATCATTAAGTACGACGACGTCGCGGTTCACCCGGAACACCAGCGAGGCGTTGGAGCCGATGCCCTTGATCGGCTGGACGAGGTCGTCGGTGGCGTTGCCGCAGTCGCGGATGTAGTGGTTGGCGCCGGACCACGCGGCGTGCAGGCAGCCGTTGAGCTGGACCGGCGCGGCGGGCGTGCCGGTGCCCTCGATGGGGGTGCGGGTGGCCACGGAGCCGTCCAGCGGCTGCTTGATCAGATCGGTCTCGGTGGCGATGGCGGCGAAGTCGCTGCCCTTGCTGCTCTGCTGGAGCTGGGCCCCGTCCAGTCCGGGCAGCTCCACGCTGCGGCCGCCGGGCAGGAACACGGTGCCGGATTCGGCGTCGAGCACCACCACTTTGTCGCCGACGGCGGCAATCTGTGCGTCCCCCGTCTTGTCGAGGTGCTCCGCGGATTCCGTTTCGACCCGTTCGGGCACGCCTTCGTCGTTCACACGGTAGGTGTAGATTTCGTTGGCGTCCGGGTTGGCCACGAAGACCGTATCGTCCGGGGCGACCGTGGCCACCGATCCCTTGGCATCGGCGACCACGGGTTCGGCGGTTTCCTCGCTGAAGGAAGCCAGTTCGGCCGCCGGGCTGATGAAGACCTGGCCCTTGACCTTGTCCGTGATGGCCAGCAGGTCCTCGCCGAAGCTGACGTCGGCACTGCCGGGCAACTGCTGCTCGGCCCCGCGGGACATCTCCGCTATATCGACCGGGCTCAGCATGGCCTGGTCCTGGTTTTCCATAAACACCGTTCCGGCGTTCTGCATCACGTCGAAGCCGGTGCTGTTGGCGAGGAATCCGCCGTCGAGCGTTTTGGAGGGGTAGTTGAGGTGGCCCACCATGTTGGCGCTGTTGTTGGTGACCCAGACGCCGCCGTCGTTCAGGTCGACGTCCGCCGTGGGGAAGCCTTCGTAGTAGAGAGCACCGCCGACCACCAGCGCGGTGGCAACCGAAAAAGTGGTGGTCGAAGCGACGGCTTTCCTGCGCCGGTTACGCCCAAACAATCTGCTGCCTTCGCAAAGTAGTTTCTTCCCCGTTATTGTCCAGCTATTGTCCTGCGCGCAGGCGGCGGTGCCCGGGCGCGCCAGGATCCTCATCTTCGGTTTTGTCCGTGTTCGACTATGGCAGGTTAACCGATTGAGGTAAACCGCCGCCGATGGGCACAACTACCCATCCGACGCGCGTGCCGCTGAACGGTGCGCGTCAGTCCACGATCAGGCCGGTGCCCGTGCCGTGGGCCAGGGTCACCGGGTGGATCTCGCCGAAGCCGCGGATGGTGCGGACCTTCTGCGGCATCAGCACAAAGCGTTCGTCTCCGGCCAGAGTGGCCGCGGTGGTGGAATCCAGCAGCACCGTGCCCGGTTCCGCCAACGCGGTCAGCCGGGAGGCGAGGTTCACGGTGGGACCGTAGATGTCCCCCAGCCGGGAGACGATGCCGCCCCAGACCATGCCCACCCGGGCGGAGGGCAGCAGCTCGTCCTCCGCCATCGTCTTAGCCAGGGCCAGCGAAATCTCCGCGCCGGCGTGCGGTGTGGATGCCAGGTAGAGCACTTCGTCGCCCACCGTTTTGACCAGCCGGCCGCCGCCCACGGAAATGATTTCGGCGCACTTGTTCTCGAACCGCTGCACCAGCTGGGCCAGCGTCTTCTCGTTCATCTGGCGGGACAGGCTGGTGTAGGAGACCAGGTCCGCAAACCCGACGGCGCGCAGCAGCGGCATCGAATCGTCGTCGTGCTCGCCGGCCGCCCCCAGGCCGGCCTCGGCCCGGACGGTCAGCCGCGCGATGGCCGCGTTGAGCTGGCGCCGGTACGAATACAGCAGCACCTTCTCCAGCGATTCGATCAGGTTGGGCAGTTCGGTGACGAGGCGTTTGCGGGCCTCGGCGTCGGTGATCCGCATCTGGTGGACCATTTCTTCCACCAGGGCCTCCACCTGCCAGACCACCATGCGGTCCGTCATCTGCCCGATGGAGCGGGTGATGGAGATGGCCGCTTCCTCGGTCAGCCGCTCGTCGCGGACCATGTCGATAATGGTGGTCAGCGCCTCCAGGTCAGCCTGCGTGAATGCCACGTCCTCGTCGCCGAGGTTGGCAAAACCCAGCGCGCGCCAGATCTTGCGCGCCGAGAGCAGGGACACCCCGGCCCCGGCGGCCACCTCGCGGCGGCGCATGGTCCGTTCGGAACCGAGCAGCCGCACCTCCAGGTCCCGGACCGCCTGCCGGTTCACCTTGTTCGGCTGCGGGTCCTCGCGCACATCCGCCTGGACCGCGCGGACCTCTTCCCTGGGCACGATCCTGGGCATGGACAGCGTCAGCGGCTCCGGTTCCCGTTGCTCGCTATTGCTGGTCATCGCCTTGCCAACCTTCCTCGCCGTATTCCATCTCCTGCAATCTTTCCATGTCTACGCCATCAAACATCGCAGTCCGCGGCAGATCCTCGATGGCCTTCACCACCAGTGAACGGAACCGGACCACTTCCGGCACGTCCGGCAGCACCGAAAAACGTCCGTAGCCTACGTCCGCCCGCAGCTGCCCGCTGCGCAGCATCCGCTGCAGCAGACTCTGCTCGGTGGCCAGCCCGAAAATCGATGCCAGCAGCAGCTGGTGTTCGCGCCGCTTGCCCCAGCCCTGCCGGACAATCAGCCGCCGGTTGGTGAGCAGGTACCTGGTGCCCAGCCAGCGCAGCAGCGGCAGCACCGACATTTTGCCCATCAGCAGTACCGCCAGCAGCAGCCCGATCAGCAGCAGGGGCAGGCGCCAGTCCGCCAGCCAGGCGGGCAGGTCCTCCCGGCTCAGCCAGCCGGCGCCGAAACCGCCGGCGGCCAGCACCAGCAGGAACGCGACGGCAGGCCAAAACAGGCGCCGCGCCTGGGGACGGGTGATGACAATGACCCGCTCCCCCGGGTCCAGTTTCAGCCGCACCGCAGCTCCGGGACCGGGGTGGTTGATCGGGGCAAATCATGAACCTTCGTAGGGGCGCAGATGTACGACGTCGCCGGCGGACACTACATGTTCGGTGCCGTCCGCTTCACGCACCTTGAGCGCGCCGAAGCTGTCCAGCCCGAACGCCTCGCCGATGATCTCCCCGCCGTCCGGCAGCTCCGCACGCACCTGCTGGCCGAGCGTGACCATGACCTTCTGCAGCCGGGAGAGCAGGCTGCTGCCATCCTTCCACTGCGCCTTCGGGTCCCCGTTGACGTTGCAGAACTGGCGGTAGCGCTGGGCAAAAACCCGCAGGTAGGACATCAGCAGGATGGTGCGGTCCGTCGTCGCACCCTTTTCCAGCGCCACGGAGGTGGCCGTGGGAACGGGCAGATCCTCCTTGCCCAGGGTCACGTTCACGCCGCTGCCAATAACGACGGCGGGCGGGGTGCCGTCCGGGTAGCTCACCATCTGGGCGAGGATGCCCGAGATCTTCCGGCCGCTGACCAGCACATCATTGGGCCACTTGACCTTGGCCTCCAGCTGCGCGTACTCGCCCAGCGCCTCGGCCAGGGACATGGCCGCCAGCAGCGAGAACCAGCCGTAGCTCTGCGTGGGCACCGGGTTCCCGGCGTGGTTAAACGGGCGCAGCAGCACGCTGACAATCACGGAGGAGCGCGGCGGGGCGGTCCACTGCCGGTCCAGCCGGCCGCGGCCCTGGGTCTGCTCTTCGGCCACCAGGACGCTCAGATCGGAGAAGCCCACTTTGTCTCCGCCGGCCTTGGTGGCCAGGTCGGAGTTCGTGGAGCCGGTAGACTCCACCAGTTCCAGCTTCCGGTAGGGTCCCAGCGGAGCACAGAGCGCATCGCTGAGTCCTTCGAAATCCAGCGCCGGTCGGTCAACGTCGGAGAAACTCTGGCTCATGAATCCATCCTACGCAGAGCGGCCCGTTTAGGCACCGGACGCGCGGGCGGCAAAATGTCTACGCGCGAAATTGTAGGATTGCTACAGCTATTGACCCACCGGCACTTACTAGACTTGGTGAAACAGTGCCGCGGTCGGCAGACTTTTTGTACGAAACCTACTTAACGCCTTCCCGCGGGCACACTGAGACCGCCACCAGCAACGCCACCAGCAACGCCAAGCGCGCAGAATCCGGAGATTTCATGAGCCTCGAAACAGATCTTGATCTGTCGACCACTGCCGGCAAGATCGCGGAATTCCGCCGCCGCCAGGCCCAGGCCATGCAGCCCTCCGGCGCCGAAGCCATTGAAAAGCAGCATGCGCGCGGCAAGCACACCGCCCGAGAGCGCATCGAGCTGCTGGTGGACGAAGGCTCCTTTGTTGAGTTCGATGCTCTGGCCACGCACCGCTCCACCGCCTTCGGGATGGAGAAGAAGAAGCCGCTCGGCGACGGCGTGGTCAGCGGCTACGGCACGGTGGACGGCCGGCTGGTGGCGCTCTACAGTCAGGACTTCACCGTCTACGGCGGTTCGCTGAGCCAGGTCAACGGCGAAAAGATCGTCAAGGTGCAGGAGTTCGCGCTGCGCAACGGCTGCCCGGTTGTCGGGATTAACGACGGCGGCGGCGCCCGCATCCAGGAAGGCGTCGCCTCGCTGGCCATGTTCGCGGACATCTTCCGCAACAACGTGGCCGCTTCCGGCGTCGTTCCCCAGATCTCGCTGATCATGGGCCCGTGCGCCGGCGGTGCCGCCTACTCCCCCGCGCTGACGGACTTTGTGGTCATGGTGGACAAGACCTCGCACATGTTCATCACCGGGCCGGACGTCATCAAGACGGTCACCGGCGAGGAAGTGGACATGGAGACCCTCGGCGGCGCCCGGCAGCACAACGCCACCACCGGCACCGCCACATACCTGGGCGCCGACGAAGCCGACGCCATCGAGTTTGTCCGGGAGCTGCTGGACTTCCTGCCCTCGAACAACCTCACCGAAGCCCCGCTGCTGGACTTCGACGAGGTGCTCGAGACCACCGAGGCAGACCTTGAGCTGGACACGCTCATCCCGGATTCGGCCAACCAGCCGTACGACATGCGCACGGTCATCGAGCATGTAATGGACGACGGCCACTTCCTCGAGATGCAGTCCCTCTACGCGCCCAACGTCATCATCGGCTACGGCCGGGTGGAGGGGCACACTGTCGGCGTAGTCGCCAACCAGCCCATGCAGTTCGCCGGAACCTTGGACATCAACGCCTCGGAAAAGGCCGCCCGCTTTGTCCGGCACTGCGATGCGTTCAACATCCCCATCCTGACCCTGGTGGACGTCCCCGGTTTCCTGCCGGGCAAGGACCAGGAGTTCAACGGCATCATCCGCCGCGGCGCGAAGCTGCTCTACGCCTACGCTGAAGCCACCGTGCCCAAGCTGACCGTCATCACCCGCAAGGCCTACGGCGGCGCCTACATTGTCATGGGTTCGAAGAAGCTCGGCGCTGACCTGAACATCGCCTGGCCCACCGCCCAGATCGGCGTCATGGGTGCCCAGGGCGCGGTGAACATTCTCTACCGGCGGGACCTCGCCGCCGTGCAGGCCGAAGGCGGAGACGTTGAAGCCCGCCGCCAGGAGATCGTCACCCAGTACGAGGAAGAACTGCTCAATCCGTACCAGGCGGCCGAGCTCGGCTACCTGGACGCGGTGGTGGCGCCGTCCGACACACGGCTTCAGATTGTCCGCGGCCTGCGCGCGCTGCGGGACAAGCGGGCCACCATGCCGCACAAGAAACACGGAAACATCCCGCTGTGACCGTCGGCCACGCAAGGACACACATCCGTCCGGCGGGAACAGCCACCGGCCATACCCGCTGGTCCAGCCCCGACCAGGCCGCCACGCGCTGGTCCGGAAATGAGGAACGCATGCACGCAGAAGCCGAGGCCCAGACCGAGCAGGCCCCGTTGTTTACTGTTGCCAAGGGAAATCCCAGCGCCGAAGAACTCGCGGCGCTGACCGCCGTCGTTCTTGCGCTGCAGTCCTCCTCTACCGAGGACGAAACCGGCGGCCGAGCGCGCCGCCGCGGCTCCCGCCGTCGTGAATTGCTGCGCCCGGTGGTTCAGCACGGCCCCGGTGCCTGGCGGCACACCTTCCGGTAAGGCCACAAAATAAGAAGACCGGCAGCCCCCAACGCGCTGCCGGTCTCCGGTCTTTGTGCGGGACTTGGTCCCGTGGATCAGGCGGTGTGTGCCGCCCGCACCGCTTCAGCCAGCGGCGTGCTGGGACGGCCGATCAGCTTCGCCAGATCCTCGCTTTCGGTGTCGAGGTCGCCTGCGGCCGTGTTGGCCTCGAGTGCGGTGAGGAAGCCTGCCATGCCCTCATCCAGGCCGGCGGCGAGCAGGCCTTGCTGGTACTCGTCCAGGGTGACGTTGCGGTAGCCGATGTTCCGGCCGGTCACCTCGGAGATGACGGAAGCGAGTTCGACCATGGTGAAGGGCGTGCCGCCGAGTTCGTAAACGGCGTTCTCGTGGCCCTCGCCGGTCAACACCACGGCGGCTGCCTCGGCGAAGTCGGCCCGGGTGGCGGCGGCAATCCGGGCATCGCCGGCGGCGCCGATGACCGCGCCGGCCTGCAGGTACTGGCCCAGCTGGCCGGTGTAGTTCTCGATGTACCAGCCGTTGCGCAGCAGCGTGAAGGGGATGCCGGATTCGCGGATCAGGGCCTCGGTGGCCTTGTGCTCCGGAGCCAGGGCCAGGTCGCTGGTATCCGCGCGCAGCACGCTGGTGTAAGCAATCCGCTTCACGCCGGCGGCCTTGGCAGCCGCCAGGACGTTGCCATGCTGCCGGACGCGCTGGCCGACCTCGCTGCCGGAGATAAACATGAGGGTGTCCACGCCTGCCAGTGCCGAAGCCAGGGTTTCGGGCTTGTCGTAGTCGCCCTCGCGGACCGTCACCCCGCGTTCCTGCAGGCCTGCGGCCTTCGCCGTATTGCGTACGACGGCGACAATTGCTGCCGCTTCGATCTCGCGTTCCAGCAGGGCATCGATGACGAGTGCGCCCAGTTCGCCTGTTGCTCCCGTTACTGCATACGTGGTCATGTTGCTCCTTGCGTTGATTACTTGCAACAGAAACTAATGTAGGTGGAATCATTTGAAGCGTCAAGTGAATTCCCGGTAGAGTTGTTCCATGACAGAGCCGCAGTGGTTGAATCCCGAGGAACGCCGAGCATGGCTGGCCGTTGCCTCGCTGATGTTCCGGCTTCCGGCCACGCTGGAGTCCCAGCTGCAGCGCGACGAGGACCTGACCGTCGCCGGCTACATGGTGCTGGCGATGCTTTCGGAGTCCGCCACCCGCGAATGCCGGATGAGCAAACTGGCGGAGCTGACCAATACCTCGCAGTCCCGGCTTTCCCGGATTGTCGCCCGGCTGGAAAAGGACGGCTATGTCACCCGGGCCATGGACGCCAATGACCGCCGGGTGGTGCTGGCGCGCATCACCGAAGCCGGTGTGGCCAAAATCGCTGCCGCCGCGCCGGGCCATGTCGCCGCCGTCCGGGCCGCCGTCTTCGACCGCCTCGACGAAGAGCAGGTCCGCCAGCTGGCGGCGATCAGCAGGACGCTGCTCGGCGCCGACTTCCCACATTTGCCGGAGTAACCTCCGCAGGACTAACGTCGGCCGCATGCAAGCATCGCTGACAGGCAAAGTTGCCCTCGTCGCCGGAGGGACCAGGGGCGCGGGCCGGGGCATCGCCGTTCAGCTCGGTGCGGCCGGCGCCACCGTTTACGTCACCGGACGGACCACCCGGGACCAGTCGTCGGAGATGCAGCGGCCGGAAACCATCGAGGAGACCGCGCAACTGGTCGAGGAGGCCGGCGGCCACGGGATCGCGGTCAGAGTAGACCATCTCGTCCCTGACGAGGTGCGCGATCTGGTGGCCCGCATCGATGCCGAACAGGGCGTCCTGCACATCCTCGTCAACGACATCTGGGGCGCCACCGTCATGGAGTGGGACAAATCCGTCTGGGAGTCCTCGCTGGATATTGGCCTGCACATGCTCCGGCTCGGCGTGGACACCCACGCCATCACCAGCCACTTCGCCCTGCCGCTGCTGATCCGGCAGCCGGGCGGATTGGCTATCGAAGTCACCGACGGTACGGACGAGTACAATGCGGAAAACTACCGGGCCTCGTTCTTCTACGATCTGGCCAAATCTGCGGTGAACCGGATGGCTTTCCTGCTGGCGCACGACCTAAAGCCGTACGGCGCCACGGCGCTCTCGCTGACCCCGGGCTGGCTGCGGTCCGAAGCGATGCTGGACGAATTCGGCGTAACCGAAGCGAACTGGCGCGATGCCACCGAGCGCATTCCGCACTTCGCCATTTCCGAGACCCCGGCCTACGTGGGCCGGGCTGTCGCGGCCCTCGCCCAGGATCCCGAGGTCTCCCGCTGGAACGGCAAGTCGCTCTCCAGCGGCGAGCTGGCCAAGGTCTACGGCTTCACGGATGTCGACGGCAGCCAGCCCGACGCCTGGCGGTACATGCGCGAGGTCCAGGATCCGGACAAACCCGCGGATACCACCGGCTACCGTTGAGCTGCCGTCACGCCCACGATTAACGACGGCGGATCGCCCACCTTCTGTCCGTCGCACCCAGTCAGCGCGGATCCATGACGGTGCCCAGGAAGAGCGGCAGCCCCGTGTCCGCGTGGATGATCTGGTAAAGGAACGGGCGGTTGAAGTCCAGCCTCACGTCCGGCTGCGGCGGGAGCGAGCCGGCCATAACATCCAGCTGCGTCACGGCAGCCGCCACCGTGCCCTTCTCTCCCACTGTGATGTTGGCCTGCTGCGTCGCGCCGGTGACACGGGCCTCCGGCTGGATGGCGTGGAGGTCCGGCGCCTCGCCGAAAGTCTCCGCCAGGCCCAGGCCGCGCAGCACCGGGATCAGGTTCTGGGTGTACTCGTGCTCCCACTTCGGCAGCCCCAGCGACACCATCGCCGGATCCGCCGCAGCCATCGCCCGGTTCACTGCTGCCAGTCCTGCTTCATCCAGCACCGGCGAACCTTCGTCCGGCAGGACCAGACGCATCAGGAAGCCTTGGTTGTAGGGCAGGTCTATCCCCTGCCAGCCCTCGCCGCGGGCGTAGTCGGCGCGCAGCAGTTTCCCCATCAGCTCCGCCTGGACCACCTCCCCGTCCAGCAAGGTGAAGTCCTGGGTGTTGGTTGACGACGGCGAGAACGGATCCGCCCAGGCCGCCGCGAAGTACACCGCGTTCAGCAGGGTCAGCGTGTTGTCCTCGTCGTACCCGCCGGGCGCTTCCGTGATCCGGCCGCCGGTGTTGTGGTCCACCCAGGCGTCCAGCTTGTCCTTGGTGGCGGGATCCGCATAGTCCACTGGATAGACGCCCGAACCGTAGTGCTCCGCCAGCCGGGCCAGGTACTCCTCGCCGGTAGGCGTGCCCGCATCAACGAACACCCCGTTGGCCAGGTGCAGCAGCGGTGTGGCCGGAGGCTCGTCCTCGTCGACGGAGCCGGGATCGCCGTCGTGCTCCTGCCACGCCTTGAGCAGCGCGTTCATCGCCTCGTCCCGGTCCTCGGCAGGCAGGCCGAGCACCGCATCCATTTCCGCCGCCGTCGTGGTGCCGGCGCCGGTGCGCAGCATGGCGAGCGCGTAGAGCAGGCTGGCCGGGCTCGTGACCTGGTTCATCTCCGGCCTGCCGGCAAGCATGGCCGCGCCGAGTTTGAGCGTGGCATCCTGCAGCGATGCCACGGCTTCCGGGTACTCCTGCAAGGCGACAGACTGCTGCTCCACCCCGTCCGCCACCAGCAGTTCCGGCTCCGGCGCACCGCACCCGGCCAGCGTCAAAACCGGCACCAGCCCGAGCGCGGCGAGCACCGCCGTCGTTCTTCTGCGCACATCCCTGCACCGTCCTCTTGACATTCCGGGCGCGCCGCTCCGCCGGCCGGCCCCGTACTTTCAACCTACGTTCACCCGCCGGCAAACAACAGACCCGCGCCGGGCACAATCCGGACACGGAAGGCTTGCGAAACCCACAGGCAGTGTCCACAGGCAACCGATGGCAGGTAGGCTCGGCTTGTGACTAACCAGACATCTGAAACCACCCTGGATAACACGGCCGTGCGGAACCCCTCGGCGATCGACGCCGTGGCGGACTCCTTCACCGAGTCGCTGCTGGAGATGAATCCCTCGCTCGCAACGTCGCTGGGCATCCCCGGCCACGAGACCGAATACCCGGATTACTCCCCCGCCGGTGCCGAGGCGCTGGCCGAATGCACCCGCGAGGCGCTGCGCCGGCTGGAGGATCTGGAGCCCACGGACGATGTGGACCGGGTGACCCTGGATGCGATGCGCGAGCGGCTGGGGCTGGAGCTGGAGATCCACGAGAGCGGCCTGGACCTGGCGGACCTGAACAATATCGCCTCGCCCTCGCAGGACATCCGCGCCATCTTCGACCTGATGCCCACGGCCACTGCCGAGGACTGGAACAACATCGCCGGCCGGATGGACAACGTGCCGGACGCCATCAGCGGCTACGCCAGCTCGCTCCGCGCGGCGAAGGAACGCGGGATGGTGGCGGCCAAGCGCCAGATCCGTACCGTGATCGAGCAGGCCAGGGCGTACGCGGCGGAGGACGGCTTTTTCCATTCGCTGGCCGCTTCCGCCCGGATTGCCGACGGCGACGTCCAGCAGAGCGGCGACGGGTCCATCGCGGCCAGTGACGGCGACGGCGGGCTGCCCGAGGACCTGCGCAAGCGCTTGGCTGCCGGCGCCGAAGCCGCTTCCCACGCCTACGCCTCGCTGGCTGCGTTCCTCGAAAACGAGCTGCTGCCGGAAGCGCCCGAAAAGGACGCCGTTGGCCGGGAGCACTACTCGCTGATGTCCCGCCGCTTCCTCGGCGCCACGGTCGATCTGGAAGAGACTTACCAGTGGGGCGTGGAGGAACTGGACCGCATCATCGCCGAGCAGGAAGCCGTGGCCCAGCAGATCAAGCCCGGCGCTTCCATCGAAGAGGCGATGGCCGCGCTGGATGCGGACGAGTCCCGGCAGCTGCGCGGCACGGACGCGCTGCAGGCCTGGATGCAGCAGCTCTCGGACCGCGCGGTGGCGGAACTGTCCGGCACGCACTTCGACATCTACGAACCGATGCGCCGGCTCGAATGCCGCATCGCGCCCACGCAGGAAGGCGGCATCTACTACACCGGGCCGTCCGACGACTTCTCCCGCCCGGGCCGCATGTGGTGGTCCGTACCCGAGGGCGAGGATTCCTTCACCACGTGGAAGGAAACGACCACCGTGTACCACGAGGGCGTGCCCGGCCACCACCTCCAAATTGCGACGGCGACCTACCGCCGCGAGCTCCTGAACAACTGGCGCCGGAACATCTGCTGGGTGTCCGGCCACGGCGAAGGCTGGGCGCTCTACGCCGAGCGGCTGATGGAAGACCTGGGCTACCTGGCAGATCCGGGCGACAAGATGGGCATGCTGGACGCCCAGCGTATGCGCGCCGCCCGCGTGGTCTTCGACATCGGCGTCCACCTGGAACTAGAGGTGCCCGCGCGCTGGGGTTCGGGAACGTGGACGCCGGAGAAGGGCTACGAGTTCCTGAAGAAGAACATTGCCATCAGCGAGGGCCAGCTCAAGTTCGAGTTCACCCGTTACCTGGGCTGGCCGGGACAGGCGCCCTCCTACAAACTGGGCCAGCGGCTGTGGGAGCAGATCCGCGACGAGCGCCGCCGCAGCGAGGGCGAGTCCTTCGACATCAAACGGTTCCACAGCGAGGCACTCAACTTGGGCTCGGTGGGACTGAATACCTTGCGCCGCGCACTGCTGGGCGACGTCGCTGCGGCTTCCGAGGCGTAGGAGGGACATTATTCCCGCGGGCAAAGGCGGCGGGAATAATGTTGAGCGCAACGCAGCCGAGTCACCGGCGACGGTCCTCGCCTGCGAAAACGGTGTTGGCCAGCACCGCTTTCGCAGACCAGGACCGTCGCCGGCGATTTTCCTCACACGGGCGCCGGGAATAACTTCACAGAACCCTCGCACCGGCGGGCCGTCACACCAAGGGTGACGGCCCGCCGTCGTACGTCGTTGTAATATTTCGCAACGCTGCCTTTTACTTGGTATACGCGCCATCTATGGTCTTCGAGTGACTACTGCTACCAGCCCCGAAAAACAGGCCCGGAGACTGCCCTCGTGGGCCACCGCCTTCGGCCCGCAGATCATCGCCGCGCTGATTGCCGGCCTCATCCTTGGTCTCGTGGCCAAGAACATGGGCGAGTCGGCCGCCGGCGAACCGAACTGGCTCACCGAGACGCTGACGACCATCGGCTCCAGTTACATCTCGCTGCTGAAGGCCGCCGTAGTGCCGCTGATTTTCACCGCCGTGGTCAGCTCCATCGCCAATCTTCGTGCGGTCTCCGATGCCGCCAAGCTGGCTTGGAACACACTGCTCTGGTTCGCCATCACCGCGTTCATCGCCGTGGTGATCGGCATGGTTCTGGGCACAATCATGCAGCCCGGTGCCAGCGCTGCCGGCGAGGTGCCCGGCGAGTACACCGGGCGCACCGGTGACTGGTGGGCGTTCCTGACCGGCCTGTTCCCGGGCAACTTCCTGGGGCTGGAAGCCAGCACCAAGGTGGCCGAATCCGGCGACATGACCACGAGCATCAGCTTCAACGTGCTGCAGATCCTGGTCATCTCCATCGCCGTCGGCATCGCCGCCCTGAAGGTGGGTGCGCCCGCCGAGCCGTTCCTGAAGCTCAATGCCTCCGCACTGGCCGTGATCCAGAAGGTGCTGTGGTGGATCATCCGCGTGGCCCCGATCGGCACCGTTGGCCTGATCGGCAAGGCCGTTGCCACATACGGCTGGGACACCATGGGCTCGCTGGCCATGTTCACGCTGTCCATCTACGTGGGCCTGGCCCTGGTGGTCTTTGTGGTCTACCCGGTGCTGATCCGCGCCCACGGGTTGTCCGTCAAGCAGTGGTTCTCCGGCGCGTGGCCCGCCATCCAGCTGGCCTTCGTGTCGCGCTCCTCGATGGGTACCATGCCGCTGACCCAGCGCGTGACCGAGCGGAACCTCGGCGTACCGCGGGCCTACGCGTCCTTCGCCGTGCCGCTGGGCTCGACAACCAAGATGGACGGCTGCGCCTCGATCTACCCGGCGATCGCTGCGATCTTCGTCGCCCAGTTCTTCGGTGTGCAGCTGGACTTCACGCACTACCTGCTGATCGCTTTGGTGGCCGTGCTCGGCTCGGCCGCGACCGCCGGGACCACCGGCGCCACCGTCATGCTGACCCTGACGCTGTCCACGCTGGGGCTGCCGCTGGAAGGCATCGGTCTGCTGCTGGCCATCGACCCGATCCTGGACATGGGCCGCACCGCCGTCAACGTGGCCGGCCAGACCGTGGTCCCGACGATCGTCTCCAAGCGCCAGGGCATCCTGGATCTGGACCTCTACAACGCGAAGCGCACCGGCGATCCGTTTACCGACGACGCCGCCGTGGACACGGACGGTGTAGACCGGATTGAAACCGGCGCTGATTCCGCCGGGGTTCCCACCGGACGTCGCGAGGAAAACCTGGTCGACTCGAATCGCTAACCTGTTGCGCTAGGTACAGCAGTACAAGAAAACGCTCGGCCGGGAAGTGCCTCCGGCCGAGCGTTTTGCTGTTCAGGAACGGTGTATCCCCCAACGATCCACCGGTCCCGGAACGGTCCAGCCGCAACGGTGCACCGGTCCATTCCGCTGCCTTCGCCACTCTGCTGTGCGAGAGGTAGCCGGAAGAATCCCCGTGGAGATCATACGGTGGAGAGCGGCATGTTGATAAATCAACATTGGATATGTCGGTTTGTGCGCTACTTGCCGAGCGGCGGCCGAAGCGATGACCGTTCTTCGCTGGCTGATGCCGACCTTGCTGAAGCGGGCATTACGCTTAGGGACGTGACTGATTTGCGCCTGATTCTCGCCTCCGCCTCCCCCGCCCGCACCAAACTCCTCACCGACGCCGGCGTCTCCCACAGCATTCTCGTGTCCGACGTGGACGAGGATGCTGTCACAGCGCACTACGGGCTGACAGACCCGCATGACACCGCCTTGCTGCTCGCCCGCGCCAAGGCTGAAGCTGTCGCCAGCCTGCCCGAGGCGGAGGGCGCGCTGGTCCTGGGCTGCGACTCCGTCTTCGAGCTCGACGGCGAACCACACGGCAAGCCGTACGAACCCGAGATTGCCCGCGAGCGCTGGCACCGGATGAGCGGCCGCCACGGCGTGCTGCACACCGGGCACTGGCTAGTCGACTGCAGGGATGTGCCCGCGGACGCCGACGAGGAGGCATCCGGCATGGACAACGGTGCCGCCGCTGGCAGCACCGTTGGGTCAGGCGCCACCATTGGCGCGGTTGCCTCCGCTGGCGTGTACTTCGCCCAGCTCAGCGATGCAGAGATCGACGCCTACATCGCCACCGGCGAGCCGCTTCAGGTAGCCGGTTCCTTCACCATCGACTCGCTGGGCGGAGCCTTCATCGAGCGCGTCGACGGCGATCCGCACGCCGTCGTCGGTCTTTCAATTTCCACCCTGCGCCACCTGCTGGCGAGTGCCAACGTACAGATCACGGACCTCTGGGGGAAATAGTCGGTACTCCGGCCCCGGCAAATACAGCAGAAAAATGTGACTTTTTCATTGGCGCGGACAGGCCTACCGTGGAAACAGGCACGCCCGGCCCGGGCTGCCCAGAGACGGAGGAACTGCCATGACTGTAACTTCGCATGTGCACGACTGCACCATCACGAACTGCTCCTTCAACGACCATACCGAGTGCCACGCCGGAGCCATCACTGTGGCCGGCGGCGAGGACCACGCAGCCTGCGCCACGTTCATTGACACCGGCATCAGCGGCGGCCTGCCCAAGGTCGTCGCCAGCATCGGTGCCTGCCAACGCGCTGAATGCGTCCACAATGACCACCTGATGTGCCAGGCCCCGCAGATCCGCGTTGGACCGGGAGCGGACAACGCGGACTGCCTCACCTACGAGCACGGCACCGCGTAAAAACCTGACCGGAGTGCCTGCCCGCCACCCTGCTCATTTGTGGACCGGTCCTGCTCGGGCGCGTACCGGGTTGGCAGGCCATGCGCCGTTCATCCGGCCTCGCCTGAGCAGGCAAGGCGGCGCGGCTCCAGCACCGTCCGTTTTGTAGAACACCTACAAAGAACCACGCCCACACACGCACAATTGGCATGGTTATTGGGCGATACCCGCAAAACCGCGCTAGGCTCCTCAAGGATAGAAGGAGCTTTGAATGACCCAGCGCATCACCAAGGTACTGATCGCCAACCGTGGTGAAATTGCCGTCCGCGTAATCCGAGCCGCACGGGATGAAGGCCTCGCCTCCGTCGCCGTTTACGCAGAGCCTGACCGGGATGCGCTGCATGTCCGTCTGGCCGACGAGGCCTACTCCCTGGGCGGCAGCACCGCCACGGAGTCCTATCTGGCCATGGACAAACTGCTCGAAGTGGCCGCAGCCTCCGGCGCCGACGCAGTCCACCCCGGTTACGGCTTCCTCGCCGAAAACGCGGACTTCGCCCAGCGCGTCATCGACGCCGGGCTGATCTGGATCGGCCCCTCCCCCGACGCCATCGCCAAACTCGGAGACAAGGTCCAGGCCCGGCACATCGCCGAAAAGGTCGGCGCCCCCCTGGTTCCCGGCACCGCAGATCCGGTGCAGGGCGTGGACGAGGTCCTCGCCTTCGCGGACGCCTACGGCCTGCCGCTGGCCATCAAGGCCGCGTACGGCGGCGGCGGCCGTGGTATCAAGGTGGTCCGTGACCGGGACGAAATCCCCGAGGCCTTCGAATCCGCTGTCCGTGAGGCCACTGCTGCCTTTGGCCGCGGCGAGTGCTTCGTCGAGCGCTTCCTGGATGCACCCCGGCATGTGGAAACCCAGTGCCTCGCGGATGCGCACGGCAACGTCGTCGTTATTTCCACCCGGGACTGCTCGCTGCAGCGCCGCAATCAGAAGCTCGTCGAGGAAGCCCCCGCCCCGTTCCTGAGCGCGGACCAGAACTACCGGCTGTACGAGGCGTCCAAGGCCATCATGCTCGAGGCCGGGTACCAGGGCGCCGGCACCTGCGAATTCCTGGTCGGCCAGGACGGCACCATTTCCTTCCTCGAGGTCAACACGCGCCTTCAAGTGGAGCATCCCATTTCCGAGGAGGTTGCCGGCGTGGACCTGGTCCGCGAGCAGTTCCGGCTGGCCTGCGGCGAGGAACTGGGCTACGGCGACCCGGAGATCCGCGGCCACTCCTTCGAGTTCCGCATCAACGGCGAGGATGCCGGCCGCAACTTCATGCCGGCGCCGGGCACCGTGGAATCGATGAAGCTGCCCACCGGCCCCGGCGTCCGCGTGGACTCCGGCGTTGAAGCCGGCGAAGTGGTCGGCGGCAACTTCGACTCCCTGCTCGCCAAACTCGTGGTCACCGGCGCCAGCCGCAATCAGGCCTTGCAGCGCGCCCGCCGCGCCCTGGAGGAGATGGAGATCGGCGGCATGCCGACGGTCCTGCCCTTCCACCGCGCCGTGACGGCGGATCCGGACTTCGCCCCGGCGGACCCGCTGGAGCCCTTCAAGGTCCACACCCGCTGGATCGAGACCGAGTTCGTCAACGAGATTCCCGCCTTCGATGCCGCGGCGTCAACAGCCAGCGACGACGACGGCGAACGCCAGCGCGTGACCGTTGAGGTAGGCGGCAAACGGCTGGAAGTTGTGCTGCCCGCGGGCCTGAACACCTCCGGCGGCACCGCCACCAAGTCCAACGGCAAGCCCAAGCGCGGCCGCGGGCGTTCCGGCGGCTCGGCCGGCGCGGCGGCCAGTGGGGATGACCTGTCCTCACCGATGCAGGGCACCATCGTCAAGGTGGCCGTCAGCGAAGGTGACACTGTCGCTGAAGGCGATCTCGTCGTCGTGCTTGAGGCCATGAAGATGGAGCAACCGCTGACAGCCCACAAGGCCGGCACCATCGCAAAACTGACGGCGAAGCCGGGCGCCACGGTCTCTGCCGGCGCCGTACTGGCCGCCATCATCGACTGAGAGCGGCGCCGCTCCTCTCCCAGCAGCTCCTGCCCAAGGTGCCCGGGTTCCGTTGACGGACCGGGCACCGCTGGTTAACGGACCGAGCGGCGGCTGTGCCTGCTGCCATCATCAGCGGCTGGCTGCAGTGCGCACTCCCGAAACCACGCTCCGACTAGGGCCTCAACTTTTTCCAAGGGTGCTGGTGTAAGGCTCGCAGAGACGGCACGGCGGCTCGATCCACTCGCACCGGACGGCCCGGCCGTTTGGGGAGGCTCCGCGCAAAGAGCGGGTCCATTCGGAATTGGGGAAACACGATGGACAAGAGTCCGCGGCGCCTTTCAGCGCGCCGCAAAACAAGTACCAAACTGGCAGCATTGGCCACCGGCAGCGCGGTGGTCTTATCCGGGGTCATGCTCCCCGGCCAAGCTGCGGCGGCACCGCCGCCGGGTCAGGATTTCAACGTCACCACCGGTGACCTGGAGTTCATTATCAAGCAGATCGATATTTCCGAAGCGCACGCCGAGGACACCATTGTTGAAGACGAGGATTCATCTCCGCTGTGCCAGGCCGGCGCCACCTTCAACATCGCCGAACAGACACATTACGACCTCGACGGCGACCCTTGCGTGGGTTCGCCGACGCTGCCGTTCGGGCTGCGGACCGTTGACGGCCGCTGGAACAACCTCATGCCCGGCCAGGACGGCTACGGCACAAGCGGGAAGGACTTTCCGCGGCTGCTTCCGGCCGATTTCAAGGATGCCGATCCGATTCCCGGCGGCGGCGCCCCAGGCGGAGCTCCGGGGACGCCGACGTCGTACAAAAGCACCGACGGGGAATTCGTCTACGACGCGGAACCCCGCATCATCAGCAACTTGATCGTGGACGAGACGATCGACAACCCTGCGGCGGTGGCAGCGTCCGAGCGGATTGAAGGGGCCGGCCTCGTTGACGGCACCGCGTTCAGCCGAACGTATGGCACCACCCTGTTCGATACGTCCGCCGAAATCAGCAAGGCCAACTACAACCCGGGTGTACCGGTGGCCTACGTAGCGCGCGCGGATGACTACTCTGACGCATTGGCAGCAGGACCGGCAGCCATGGCCAACGGCGGACCGCTGTTGCTGGTCAATTCAAACAGCATTCCCGCATCCATCCGGGCCGAACTGGCCCGGCTCCAGCCGCAGCGGATCGTGGTCGTCGGCGGCGATGTGGCTGTCACAGCCAATGTAGCCACCGCGCTCCAGCAATTCACGGCAGGAACGGTGACCCGCCAGGCCGGAACAACCCGCTACGACACCGCGGCAGCCATCAGCCGGGCTAATCATCCCGATGGTGCGTCGAAGGTGTTCATCGCCACGGGCCTGAACTTCCCGGATGCGTTGGCCGCCGCCGCACCTGCGGCCAGGGACGGGAATCCCGTCCTCCTGGTTACCAGGAATGGCATCCCTGCGTCCACCGCCACCGAACTGGACCGGTTGAATCCCTCCGAGATTGTTGTCCTCGGCGGGCCGATGGCGATCAGCGATCCGGTCTTCAATGAACTGAACACCCGGGCCGGCGCCAACGTCACCCGGATCGGTGGAACCACACTGTACGACACGGCCGCAATGATCTCGGCGGCCCATTACGAACCGAATGTAGACACCGTCTATCTCAGCACCGGGGAGAACTTCCCGGATGCGCTTTCCGGTTCGCCTGCTGCGGGGAAGCGGGGTGCGCCCATCCTGCTGGTGCCGAAGAGCGGGGCAGTCCCGGCCAGCGTCGCTACCGAGCTGCAGCGGCTCAAGGCCAAAAAAGCCATCGTCCTCGGCGGCCCGATGGCCGTGAGCGCAGGAGTGGAAGCCGAACTGGCCGGCTTGGTCGGGGGGTCCGAAATTTTCATCCCCGACATTGCTACGGATGAGGGTCTCTCGGCTTCCGTAACGAGCTTCTTCACGTTCTTTGGGCAGTTCTTCGACCACGGTCTGGACCAGGTGTCCAAGGGCGGCAACGGCACCATCGTGGTCCCGCTGCAGCCGGATGATCCGCTGTATGTCGAGGGCTCCCGCACCAACTTCCTGACTCTCTCCCGCGCCACCATCGGCGAGGACGGCAGCCAGGAACACACTAACCGCACCACACCGTTCGTCGACCAGAACCAGACCTACACATCCCACCCTTCGCACCAGGCGTTCCTCCGGGAATACGTGGCCGGAGCAAACGGGCCCGAGGTCACCGGCAAACTGCTCAACGGCGCCGGTGGTGAAGGGCTGGCCACCTGGAACGACGTCAAGAACCAAGCGCGCACCATTCTCGGCATCAATCTGACGGACATGGACGCCCTTAATGTACCGATGCTGCGGATGGATCCGTACGGCCATTTTGTTCCCGGCCCGAACGGCTATCCGCAACTGGTCCTCGAAGACGGCACCTTGGTTGAAGGCGATCCTGCCGATGGCGGCGTTGCCGTACCGGAGAACGTGGTCCGGGTGAACCAGGCTTTCCTGGACGATATTGCACATGGCGCGACGCCAAATCCGCCGAGCGGTTACGACGCCGAACTGCTGGGCAGCCACTTCGCCACCGGCGATGGGCGCGGCAACGAGAACGTCGCCCTGACCGCGGTGCACCACGTGTTCCATTCGGAGCACAACCGGGTCATGGACCAGATCAATGACTTCCTGCAGAACGAGGCACCGGCCGAACTTCGGGACCGTTACATGGCCGAGGACGGCATTTGGGACTACGGTGAGCGGCTGTTCCAGGCGGCGCGCTTCTTCACCGAGATGCAATACCAGCACCTCGTTTTCGAAGAGTTTGCCCGCCGGATCCAGCCGAACATCGATGCCACGACTCTGAACGAGAATTCCTACATGCCGGATGTGGACCCGGCGATCGTCGCGGAATTCGCACACGTGGTCTACCGGTTCGGGCATTCATTGCTTACCGAGGACATCCGGCGCGAGGTCAACGGCGAAATGGAGGACATGCCGCTCTTCGACGGCTTCCTGAACCCGCAGGGTTACCTGACCGCACCGGACGGTTCTGCGCTGTCACCGGATGAGGCTGCCGGTTCCATCATCCGGGGCACCACGCATCAGACGGCGAACGCCATCGACGAATTCGTGACCGATACGCTGCGCAACCAACTGCTGGGACTCCCGCTGGATCTGGCCACCATCAATATGCTGCGGGCACGCGAGACCGGTGTTCCATCGCTGCAGGTGGCACGCCAAACGTTCTACGAAGATTCGCGGCACCCGGAACTTGCCCCGTACACCAGCTGGGAGGACTTCCGGCTCGCGATGAAGAATCCGGAGTCCATCCTGAACTTCGTGGCTGCCTACGGAATCCACCCGTCGCTGGACGTTGACACGCTGGATGGAAAGCGTGCAGCGGCGGCGCTGCTCATCGAGGACGAGGCGTTCATGACCGCTCCGGCCGCAGAAACCGGCGTCAACGACATCGACTTCTGGATGGGCGGCATGGCTGAAAAGCCGTTCGTTTTCGGCGGCATGCTCGGCACCACATTCAATGTGGTGTTCGAACAGCAGCTGGAAAACCTGCAGAACGGCGACCGTTTCTACTACCTGACCAGGAACCTGGGCAACTCCTTGTTCCACACGCTCGAAGCCAATTCGTTCTCCCAGCTGATCCTGCGGAACACCTCCGCAGACAAGCTGCCGCACGACGTCTTCGCTGCAGCCCAGGCGACCTTCGACCTGACCGAGCCGGCAGCGGATCTCTCCGCCGCCGGGCTGCAGACGCTGGACGGATGGTCCCGGTTTACCGGCGGCGAACATACGACCATGCAGGGGACAGACAGCGACGACAGCCTCCGGGGCGGCATCGGCGATGACTCATTCTGGGGCCGCGCCGGCAACGACCGGATTGAAGGTGACGACGGCGTCGATGCCCTGATGGGAGGCGACGGCGATGACATCCTGACCGATCTCAACGGCGACGACAGGCTCCAGGGTGAGGCCGGCAACGATGCCCTCAGCGGTGGACCCGGCGTAGCGGACCTGCTCTTCGGCGGCTCCGGACAGGACTTCATCCTCGGCGGCCAGGACAATTCCACGGTCTTTGGCGGCCTCGGGAATGACTTCATTCTTGGCTCCACCGGCCCGGATAACATCCGCGGCGATGAAGGGGACGATTGGATTGAAGGCGGTCCGGGCGGCAGCGATCTGTTGGTCGGCGATCTGAGCAACACCATGATGAACGATCCCGCCCTGTGGCACGGCGGGCACGACGTCCTCAACGGCGGCTCCGGCAACGCGGACCACGATGCCGAAGGCGGCGACGACATCATGATCGCCGGCACGGGAACGGAGCGGTTCGGCGGCATGCTTGGCTTCGACTGGGTGACGTTCAAGGACAACAAGTTCCCGGCCAGGGTCGACATGGACAGGCTGCAGATCGTTCCCGAAGTCGAGTCGGGTATCCGCGACAGGTACCTCGGAGTCGAAGCAGTCGCCGGGTGGAACAGCAACGACGTTATCCGCGGATCCCAATCGGAAGATGATCTCGTCGCTCCGGAAATCGGCACCCTCGGATACGGTCACCGCATGACCCAGGAACACCTGGACCGGATCGCCGGTCTTCGGGACCTGCTGGGCGGCGGTGATCTTCCCGAATACGCCCTGCCGTTCCTCGACGGTCAGCCCACCACACCGGATGATTTCAACAACAACATCCTGCTGGCCGGCCCGGGCAGCGACCTCGTCGAGCCCCGCCTCGGACGCAACTTCGTCGACGGCGACGCATGGCTGGACGTGAACGTTGTCTGGCGGCCTGCCGGCGGGGCAGTAGCCGAAACGGCCAAGTCGATCTCGGCCTTCTCGGAACGGATCTTCAACCGGACCATTAGCCCGGCAGATCTGTTCATCGAGCGCAGTGTTGTCGGCGCCGACGCCAACCAAGCTGATGCCACCGATACAGTCGTCTACGCAGAAACCCGCGAAGAGTTCGAAATCCAGCAGCTTTCCGATGGCGCCATCCGGGTCACCAGTGTTGCCAACCCCGGCATTCGCCAGGACATTCTGCGCAACATCGAGCAGCTGCAGTTCAGCGATGAAACGGTGGACGTCTCCGACGGTGTTGAAGCACCGGTTGAGCTGCCCGCCGGCACGGTCAACCTCAACGTGGGCGACCTCGTGGAAGGACAGACCGTAAACGCAACGGCGGAGATTACCGATCCAGAGGTCACGGACATCCGGTTCGAGCTCCAGGTCGTTGACCCCGACACGGGCGCAGCAGCCACCACCCAGGACGGAACGACCGGCAATTTCCTTCTCGGCGAGGCCGAAGTCGGCTTCACTGTTCAGGTGGTCGTCACCTACACCGGCGGCGACGGAACCCCCGTCCAGTTGGTTTCCGAACCGACTGCAAATGAGGTTCAGGCGGCACCGTAGGCGCTCACAGCGCACGGTACGCAAGACGTGACGCCTGAGGGAAGTGTCCGCAGCTACCGGCTGCGGACACTTCCGCTTGTCTTGGAGACGGCGCACGCAGCGAAGACCCTAGCCGCGCAAAATTCCTTTGGCAAAAAGACAATACAATAAGCATGCTTTGTTGTACCGTGGGAATTGGTAAGGGACACTCCCCGGCAATCCCGTCGGGGGACCATTGATCACCGTAAGGAGAGAGCATCATGGGTTTTCTTGCTTTTCTTATTCTCGGACTAATTGCGGGCGCTATCGCCAAGCTGATCCTGCCGGGTGACCAAGGCGGCGGCTGGATCGCAACCCTAGTACTCGGCGTCGTCGGCGCCCTGCTGGGCGGCTGGGTTGGCAGCGCCATCTTCAACGTTGGGCTGGAGGAATTCTGGAGCATCCAGACCTGGCTCGTTGCCATCGCAGGTGCCCTCGTTGTACTGCTGATTTGGGGCTTCATCACGAAACGGAAGGAAGTCCACTAACGGACAGCCGAATCCTTAACTGATAAGAAGCCCGCAGTTCCTGTTGGAACCGCGGGCTTCTTTGACTTCGAATCAGAGGGGGATCAGCTGCTCAATCCCTCGTAATCCATGTCCTTGGTTTCCTTGGTCAGGAACAGGGAGATCAGCGTGACCACGGCCGCGCCACTGAGGTACATGCCCACCAGGAAGGTGCTGCCGTCGGCCGCCTGCCACAGCGCCACCGCGATGAACGGGGCTACGGAAGCGCCGAGGATCGAGGAGAAGTTGTAGGCCACGGCCGAACCGGTGTACCGGACGTTGGTCGGGAACAGCTCCGGCAGCATGGCTCCCATGGGGCCGAAGGTCAGGCCCATCAGGGTGAAGCCGATGATCAGGTGCAGCATGGTGCCGGCAAACCCGCCGCCGAAGAGCGGAACCCAGAGGAAACCGAAGGCCACGATGCCGAGGGAGACCCAGATCAGCGTCTTCCGACGGCCGAACTTTTCTGCCAGCGGCCCGGCCACCATCGTGAAGATCCCGAAGAAGACGACGCCGATGATCAGCATCAGCAGGAAGTCGTTGCGGGCGTAACCCAGGCCGGCGGTGAACGCGGAGGGGTCGAAGTCCTCGCCGGCTGCGGCCGCGGCCGCTGCCGCGTCGTCCACCGTCTTGGCGGCGGTGCCGTAGGAGAGCGTGAAGGTGGTCATCAGGTAGAACAACACGTACGTGGCCAGCATGATGAAGGTACCCAGGATCAGCTGGCGCCAGCTGGACTTGAAGACGCGGCCGAGCGGCAGCTTGGTGACCTCGCCCTTGTCCACAACCTTTTGGAAAGCCGGAGTTTCCACCAGCTTCAGGCGGACCCAGAGGCCGATGATGACCATGACGGCGCTGCCCAGGAACGGGATGCGCCAGCCCCAGGACATGAACGCCTCGTTGCTCAGGTTGATGCTCAGCACCAGGAAGAGTGAGTTGGCAATGATGAAGCCGATCGGGGCACCCAGCTGCGGGAACGTGCCGTAGATGGCCCGCTTGTTCGCCGGAGCGTTCTCGGTCGCCAGCAGTGCGGCCCCGCTCCATTCGCCGCCAAGGGCCAGGCCCTGGGCAAAGCGCAGGACCACCAGCAGGGCCGGAGCCCAGAACGACCAGCCGGTGACCTGCGCGGTGGGCAGGCAGCCGATCAGGAAGGTCGCGATGCCCATGGTGAGCAGCGAGGCGACCAGCGTGCCCTTGCGGCCGAACTTGTCGCCGAAGTGCCCGAAGACAATGGACCCGAGCGGCCGCGCGATGAAGGCGACGCCGAAGACGGCGAACGAACTCAGCAGAGCGGTGGCGGCATCGGCGCCGGGGAAAAACAAGGCCGGGAAAACGAGCACGGCGGCCGTGGCGTAGACGTAGAAGTCGTAGAACTCAACGGACGTGCCAATGAGGCTGGCAACGATCACGCGGCCGCGGGAGTTGACCGGGGCCTTGGAGGCACCCGTTGAGGCTGGTGCTGCAGAAGACATGGTGTCGGCTTTCGATGAAAACGAATGATTACCGCCGGAAATTCTACGCCCCTTCGTCCAGCATCCGGACATCGTTCCAATATACGGACACCTCTGGACAAACGGCACCAAAATACCCGTCGTTTTCCTGAGTCCAGCTGCGCGTCATACAGCCATGACTTGCTGCCGGAGCGTGTTTGGATAATGGCCATGACTGCACAACGTACGACGCCGGCCATGTCAGGACCGCTGCTGGCTGTCCTTGCGCTGTTGGCCGCCGCCGCGCCGTTGTCCTCCGACATGTATCTGGCGTCGCTGCCCATGATCGCCACCGATCTGGGCGTGCGTGCCTCGGGCGCCCAGCTCACGCTGACGGCCTTGCTGCTCGGCATCGCGCTCGGGCAGCTGGCGTTCGGCCCACTTTCGGACAGGTACGGGCGCATCCGGCCGCTCATGGTGGGCGTCGCCATCGCCGTCGTCGCTTGTATTGCGGCTGCGCTGGCCCAGGATATTTGGTTCCTGGTCGGGGCCCGCTTTGTCCAGGGTTTTGCCGCGGCGGCCGGCATCGTCATTGGCCGCGCCATCGTTTCGGACCTCAACGCCGGTACCGGTGCGGCGCGGGCTTTCACCCTGCTGCTGACCATTTCCAGCCTGGCTCCGGTGCTGGCTCCCCTGCTGGGCAGCGTCCTGCTTGCCGCCGGCAGCTGGCGCAGCATCTTCTGGGTATTGGCAGGGATCTTCGCGGTGATGCTCGGCGGTGTCCTGCTGCTGGTCCGCGAAACCCATCCCCCGCATGCCCGTGACAAGGCCGCCCTGCTTGCCGCCGGCGCCGTGGTCCGGCGGGCGTTCAAGGGAGGCCTGTTTCCGGCCTACGTGCTCCAGTTCGCTTTCACCTTCGGCGTGATCATCTCCTATATTTCGGCCTCGTCCTTTGTCTACCAGAATCTGATGGGCTTCAGCGCCATCGGCTATGGCGCGGCCGCGGCCGTCAACGCGCTGGGGATGATGGCCTGCGGCCTGGCCTCGGTCCGGCTGATCCGCCGCTTCGCCGTGCGGCGCATTATTGCCGCGGCCCTGACGGCACAGCTGATCATGACCGCAGCCATCTTCGTCCTGGTTCTGTCCGACGTACCGGCCATCTGGGCGGCCCTTCCCATCTTCTTTGCCATCAGCTGCTCAGGTTTCCTGATGGGCAACACGACCAGCCTGGCCATCGGCACGGTCCGGCAGGCGGCGGGCCAAGGCTCAGCCGTGCTGGGCGCCTCCCAGTTCGTGCTGGGCGCATTGGTCACACCGCTGGCCGGCATCGGCGGAGGCTTCACAGCCGTTCCCATGGCCATGTTGATGCTCGGCTGCTGCCTCTGTGCCGGCGCACTGTTCCTCGTCTCCGGCCGGATCGAAGCTCGCCGGGCCGCGTGAGTACCGAGCCGGACCGGCAGTCTCCAGGCCCCGCCCGAGCCGGGAGTCAGGCCCCGCCCGGACCGGCGGCCCTACGCCAGCATGGCGTAGGCAACCGCCGCCAGCACCAGCACGGCCAGCACCGCCACCACGGTATTGGCGATGTTCCTCTTCTTGGCGTCGCTCAAGCGGCGCCATTTCCTTCTTAGTCCCATTGGATCCCCACACCCGATGATTGGCAGTTGGCCCCATGCTAGTGCCTCGCCCTGGGAATAACAGGGATCCGCTGGCGCCGACGGCCGGGACCGAATATTGTCCGAGCCGGCTGCCATGCTCGCGTTCGTGAATAAAGTGGATGTTGTGACCGCCAGGAAATACGCAAGGAACGACGGCGGACGCCCGGTTAAGCACGGAACAGTCACCCGGGCGCCCTACCGCCGTGAGCCCTATGTGCGCGCACGCATTGGCGCCGGCTCCGATGACACCGTGGATGCGAAGGCCATTTCCTGGGACCGCAACGCGGTGCAGCTCAAGTGGGTGGACGAAAACGGTTCCATGCGCACTCAGTGGGTTCCGGCGTCGGATGTTAGACGCATTACCCGGGACGAATCCGCCTGGCGGGACCCGTACGACGACTACGGCTTTTACTACCCGGACGAGCAGTGACGCTCCACGCGCCGGCACCGTTTCCCACGCTGCCGTCCGGATACGGCAAAATGGATCGGGTGACGCAAACGCCCAGCTCCGCAGTGCCCGCCGCCAGCCCCGCTCTGAAGCCGGTCGATCCGGACCAGCTCAACGCCCGGATCTACGCCCAGATTGCCGAAGAACTCGGCGTCAAGCCCTGGCAGGTCAAGGCCGCCGTGGAGCTGCTCGACGGCGGCTCCACCGTGCCGTTCATCGCCCGGTACCGCAAGGAAGTCACCGGCACGCTCGATGATGCCCAGCTGCGCGACCTGGAAGAACGGCTGCGCTACCTCCGCGAACTCGAGGACCGCCGTCGTTCCGTGCTGGAAAGCATTGCGCAGCAGGGCAAACTGACCGCCGAGCTGGAGGCGAGCATCAAGGCCGCGGACACGAAGGCCCGGCTCGAAGACATCTATCTGCCGTTCAAGTCCAAGCGGCGGACCAAGGCGCAGATCGCCCGCGAGGCCGGGCTCGAGCCGCTGGCGGACGCCCTGCTGGCCGACCCTGGCCTTGAGCCTGAGGCTGAAGCAGCCGGTTACCTGGACTCCGAGCATGCCATCAACGACGCGGCCGAAGCGTTGGCAGGAGCGCGGTCCATCCTGGTGGAGCGGATCAGCCAGGACGCGGATCTGGTCACCGAACTGCGCGAGCGTCTCTGGAAGCAGGGGCTGGTCCGTGCGCAGGTGCGCGAAGGCATGGAGTCCGAGGGGCAGAAGTTCGCCGACTACTTCGACTTCGCGCAGGTCCCTTCGGGCCTGCCCTCGCACCGTGTCCTGGCGCTGCTGCGCGGCGAGAAGGAAGGCGTGCTGGACCTGAACATTGTCGAAGGCGACGCCTCGGACAAGGAAGAATTCGCGGCTGCGCGCGGCCGCTACGAAAACGCCGTGGCCTACAAACTCGGCGTCGCTGACCAAGGCCGGCCGGCGGACAAGTGGCTGATGCAGACGGCGCAGCTGGGCTGGCGCCGCATTCTGGTCAAACTCGCGATCGACCTGCGCGTGCGACTCTTTACCGACGCCGAGGACGAAGCCGTGCGGATCTTCGCGGCCAACCTGCGCGACGTGCTGCTGGCCGCCCCCGCCGGGAACCGCGCCACGCTCGGACTGGATCCGGGCCTGCGGACCGGCGTGAAGGTCGCCGTGGTTGATGGCACCGGCAAGGTGGTCGCCACGGACACCATCTACCCGCACGCGCCGGCCAAGAAGTGGGACGATGCGCTGGTTACCCTGGCCCGCCTGTCCGAAAAGCACAACGTGGACCTGGTGGCTATCGGCAACGGCACCGCCTCCCGCGAGACGGACAAGCTGGCCACCGAGCTGATCAAGCTGCTGGCACCGAAGCAGAAGATCCAGAAACTGGTGGTCTCCGAGGCAGGCGCCTCCATCTACTCGGCGTCCGCCCTGGCCTCGGCCGAGCTGCCGGAGCTGGATGTCTCGATCCGCGGTGCCGTGTCCATTGCCCGCCGGCTGCAGGATCCGCTGGCCGAACTGGTGAAGATCGATCCGAAATCCATCGGCGTCGGCCAGTACCAGCACGACATCACGGCCACCAAGCTGGAGCGTTCGCTGGATGCCGTGGTGGAGGACTGCGTGAACGCCGTCGGTGTGGACGTGAACACCGCTTCACCGTCGCTGCTGGCCAGGGTGGCCGGCGTGGGCCCGCTGCTGAGCGAGAACATTGTGTTCTTCCGGAACGAGAACGGCCCGTTTGCCAAGCGCTCGGACCTGAAGAAGGTGCCGCGGCTGGGCGCCAAGGCGTTTGAGCAGTGCGCGGGCTTCCTGCGGATCACCGGCGGCGCCGAGCCGCTGGATTCCTCCAGCGTGCACCCCGAGGCCTACGGCGTGGCCCGCAAGATCCTGTCGGCTGCCGGCGCCGCGGCCACCGATGTGCCGCGCGGCGTGGGTTCGCTGGCAACGCTGGATCCGCAGACCTTCGTGGACGACTCCTTCGGCCTGCCCACGGTGCGGGACATCATCGCCGAACTCGAGAAGCCCGGCCGGGACCCGCGGCCCACGTTCACCACGGCATCGTTCTCCGAGGGCGTGGAGAAGATCTCCGATCTGGTACCGGGCATGATCCTGGAAGGTACCGTCACCAACGTGGCTGCCTTCGGCGCTTTCGTCGACGTCGGAGTGCACCAGGACGGACTGGTCCACATTTCGGCCATGTCCAACAAGTTCATCTCGGACCCGCACGAAGTGGTCAAGTCCGGCCAGGTAGTCAAGGTCAAGGTTCTTGAGGCCGATCCGGACCGCAAGCGAATTTCGCTGACCCTGCGGCTGGACGATGAAGCGGGAGCCAAGCAGGGCGGACGCGCAGCGGCAGGCCGGGACGGCTCCGCGGACAAGGGTTCGCCGGGGAACGGTGGCCCGGGCAAGGGTGGCCGGCCCGGCCCGTCCCGTGACCGCGGGGAATCCAAGGGCAACCCCCGTTCCGGCGGCCGCCCCAACCCGCCGCGTGGCCGGGACAACCGCAAGGAACCGGCTCCGGGAAACACCGCGATGGCGGAAGCGCTGCGCCGTGCCGGTCTGGGCAAATAACGACGGCGGATTGCCTGGTCGACGGGTGGCCCGGTCGACATCGAAGTTGCTAGGTATCGGCGGCAGGTTGGGCCGTTGCAGTCATTTTCCAACCTGCATGGGCTAGCCTCTGGGTAGGGCGATGGCTCCGCCGGCCTCAGCGGACGGGTGTCTATCGCGCACGCTGATCGAGGGAGTGTCCGATGAAGCACCAGCCTACCCTGCGCGTCGTGGTGGGTCTTGCCGCCGTCGTACTCCTGATGTCCGGCTGCACGGCGAACGCCACCACGGACACCGCCACCCCGATCGGCAGCGCTGTGCACGGGTCTGCACCCGCACCGAAGGCACCTGCGCCCGCCCAGGCTCCCGCCGCGGCTGAGACTCCCGCCGCGGTTGAGGCCCCTGCCCCGCCGTCGGCAAGCAGCACCGCATTGGCGCAGCCGATCCTCTCGCCTGGCCGGGAACGCAAGCTCACGCTGGCCGACGCGGACGTGGAACTGGTCTGTGACGGCGGCGGGAAGATCGAAGTGCTGGCGAACGGCATTACGCTGACGGTCACGGGCCATTGCCAGGAGATCGACATCCTGTCTTCCGGCACCACTGTGCGGGCCGAATCGGTCAGTGAAATCGATGTCGACGGGCCGCGGAACAATGTCATGGTGGAGAAAGCTGCCGGGCTCCGGGCCGAGGGCAGCAACAACACGCTGCACGCCGATGAGGTGGGCAAGATCGCCCTCCAGGGACAGGGCAATCAGGTCACGTTCGGCGCCGGCAATCCCCAGATCGATGACGAGGGATCCGGCAACAGCATCTCGGCGAAGTGAGTGCGTGCCCGGTGAGGTGACCGGAAGCACCCGCGCCGCTCCCGCGATCCGCTCCCGGAACAGGCTAATCTGTCCCTGTGGTCAAGGTAAAAGGAAAGATTCAACCGGTGGAAATCAAGGAAATTGAAGCCGAAGGAGTTGACTATGCCGAGGCCAAAATCGCCCTGGAACAGCAGGTTCCTGAAGGCTGGCGGCTCATCCAGGTCCTGACCGTCTAAGTTTCGGCCCGGCTCTTCTACTCCACCGCGTTGATGACGCGTTCGGCGATCGCCGTGTGGCCGGCGTCGTCCACGTGGACTCCGTCCGGCTGGATCATGTCGAGCGTGAACACATCGGGATCCAGCAGGCTCACATACGTGGCATCGACGCGCTCCGCCGCTTCCTGCACGGCCGCGTCGAGGGCAAAGACGGTCTGGTCCACGGCGCTTGGCGTGGACGGGCCGACGGCGATAATTTTGGCGTCGGGCAGCTCCGCGCGCAGTTCCTCGTAGACGCTGGAAACGGCCTGGAGCGTGCCCTGCGGGTCGAACTGATAGGTGCTGAAATCGTTCTGCCCGCCGGAGACCACCACTACATCAGGATTGTCGGCGATAACGTCTTCCAACCGGTCCACGTATCCCGGACCTTGGGCATTGGTGGCGTAGCCGGTGCCCGAAATCCCGTGGTTCATCTCTTCCCAGCCCAGCTCCAGTGCCACCAGCGTGCTCCAGCGGTTCTCCTGGCTGGAAGCGCCGATGCCCTCGGTGTAGGAATCGCCCAGGAAGGCCGCGACGGGCGGCTCGGCTTCCTCGGTCTCCGTGGCTGTGGCGGACGGCGTGGGGCTGGCAGTGGTGGTTTCCGTTGGTACTGACGACGGCGTGGCTTCCGCCGGCTGCGTTGTCCCGCCCACCGGTGTTGCGGGCGGCTTGGGCAGGAAGGCGTAGACGAATGCCGCCAGCGTGGCCAGCAGCAGGACCGCCAGTCCCACATTCTGCAACGTCTTGTTTTTGAGAATCTTGTTCCGCCCGTGCACCCGCCCCGCCCCTCTTCAGATGAATCACGCTTGCCGTCCGGACACAACCTTATCGGGAAGATCCGCGGCTGCTTGAACAGATGTCGGCGGGCCCTTCCGCGGCGGGTGCCGTTCCGGGACTACAGCCCCGGAACGGCACGTGCCGCGTCTACAGGTGGACGTGCAGCCGGCGTGCGGCCTCGGAGATGGAGCCGGTCAGAGACGGGTAGACGGTAAACGTGTTGGCCACGTCATCCACATGCAGCTTCTGCGTCACGGCCAGCGCGATCGGGAAGATCAGCTCGGAGGCGCGCGGGGCCACCACCACGCCGCCGATCACGGTGCCCGAACCGCGGCGGGCAATGATCTTCACGAAGCCCTCCGTCACGTTCATCATCTTGGCCCGCGGGTTGGTGTTCAGCGACAGCTTGATCACATCCCCCTGGTACTTCCCGGCCGCGATGTCCTCCTCGGTCACGCCCACGGTGGCGATTTCCGGACTGGTGAAAATGTTGGAGGCAACCCGCTTGAGCTTCAGCGGCGTCACCGAATCGCCCAGCAGGTGCGCCACGGCAATGCGGCCCTGCATCGCTGCCACGGAAGCGAGGGCGAAGACGCCCGTGCAGTCACCGGCAGCGTAGATGTGCGAGGCCGTGGTGCGCGAGACGCCGTCGACCTTGATGTGGCCGCTTTCAGACAGCGCCACGCCGGCCTCTTCCAGACCGATGCCCGAGGTGTTGGGAATGCCGCCGACCGCCAGCAGGCAGTGCGACCCGTCCACGATCCGTCCGTCGTTCAGCGTGACCCGGACGCCGTCGTCGGTCCTTTCCACGGCGTTGGCACGGGACTTCGAGAGCACGGTCATCCCGCTGCGGGCGAAGACCTCTTCCAGCACCTCGGCGGCGTCCGCGTCCTCGCCGGGCAGCACGCGGTCGCGCGAGGAGACCAGCGTGACTTTGGTGCCGAGCATGCGGTAGGCGGAGGCGAACTCAGCGCCCGTGACGCCGGAGCCGACGACGATCAGGTGCTCCGGGATTTCGGTCAGGTTGTAGACCTGGGTCCAGTTGAAGATGCGTTCCCCGTCCGGCTTGGCCGAGGGCAGCTCGCGCGGAGTGGCACCGGTGGCGACCAGCACAGCGTCCGCATCGATGGTCTCAGTACCGGTCTCGGTCTCGACGGTGATGGTGTTCGAATCGGCCAGACGGCCGTTGCCGATGATGACCCGGACGCCGGCGCGTTCGAGCCCCCGGTGGATGTCCGAAGACTGGGTTTCGGCAAGCTTGAGCAGGCGCGAGTTGACGGTCTGCAGGTCGGCATAGGCGGCGCGGGAGCCTTCGTCGAAGCGCACGCCCAGATCGTGGGCGCCAGCCACCCGGCGCATGGCATCCGCCGTCGCAATGAGGGTTTTGGAGGGCACAACGTCGGTGAGCACGGCCGAGCCGCCCATGCCCTTGCGCTCAATGACGGTCACCTTCGCCCCGAGTGAGTTGGCCACCATGGCGGCTTCGTATCCGCCCGGGCCGCCGCCCAGGATCACCAGACGGGGGGCGCTGAAATCAATTTGGTTCGTCACACTCGCCATTCTGTCGCACCTGCCCAAGCCACTCAACCTCCCTCGCCGCAGCGAATGGCATCAATGCCTGCGTTCGGACCAATAAGGATGTTCCGCGTTGAACCGTTTATCCAGAGGCTGAAGTCCTCGCATGAGATCGCAGTGATACCGGGGGGATAAATGAAAAACAGCTCAATCACGCACTATGACCTTTTGGATGTGACGCAGAACGCTTCCACGGAAGAAATCCGTGAAGCGTATCGTCGTGCGGCTAGAACAGCTCATCCAGACCGCGGCGGTCATACGGGCATTTTCATGGCAGTCTCGTTGGCCTACGAGGTACTCGGAGCCCCCGATTCGCGCTTGGAATATGACCGCTTCCTTCGCGGTATCGAGGAGTCTCGTCCCAGCTCGGCCAGTTCGGCGCGCCGGCCGGCAAAACGCTCTGCCTCGTATCAGCCGACGCAGCAGCCTGGCCCAACGCAGCCGCTAAAAGCCGATGTAAGCCAGATGCTTTTCGCTCAGGCACCGGTCGCTCCGGCCTCATTCCGCCCGGAATACGGCAAGAGTATCCGGAGGAAAACCGGCACGCGTGGGTGGCCCGCAAGGATCATGCCGAGGACATTAAAAGTGGGGCTGGTTCTCGCCGTTGTCGTTTTCGGATTGAGCTTCCTGCAGGAATCATCCATCGGCATCAGCTACGGCGTCGCCGGATTTGTGGCGGTCATGATCTGTGCGGCCCTCCTTGGCTTGGTGCTTTCCGCTGTCGTTGCTCTCTTCCGTCTGCCTGGATCGCGCGTCCGTGCCGACAAGCTGGTTCCCCCGGACATCGCCATGAACCAGGTTTTCGGTGAGCCGGGACGCGGACTCTCCGGCGCCCGCTTCGGCGAGCGGCAGGCAGAACTGGGCAGGCAGGGTGAACGCGCCACCCACGCTGTTCTGGCCGAAACGCTGCTTCCGCTGATGCCGGCCGCGCGGCTTTTACACGGCATGCAGTGGCCGGGAAGCAGGCACGCGGACATCGACCACGTGATGGTCGCTGGCAAGCGGATCGCTTTGATCGATTCGAAGCAATGGCGCGACGGCAGTTACTGGTGGGACAACCGGACACTTTTCCGCAGTGGCAAGGAGCTGAACCAGCTGAAATTCGGTTATGCCGTGGCGAAAATGGCTGCCGCTTTCCCCGATTGCGAAGTGCAAGGCTGGGTTGTCATCCATACCGCTGCAGGGCACTCGCGCTCCCCCTACATCGAGAACCATGACGGTTATCTTGAGCCGGGCCGGCTTCCCGTACGGCTGGTTAATGCGCAGTCCCTTGCCGAAGAAGTGGGCGTGTTCCTTTCCCATCCGGACCACGTTGCCGTGACGGACCTGACCGTGCTGTCGCGGCTGCTACCCGGTTTGAAGACCTGAAGCATTCGAGCCGTTCCCTGCGGCGAGCGGCACCAGAAACGCCAGCAATACGCAGACGACGGCGGCATCCGGCGTGAGCTATGGAGCCTGCGGCGGGCAACGGGTAGGTTATCTGTGTGACTACTGATCCGTTTGAACTTGCCTCCGCGGCCGCCTCGTACATAGCCAAACAGACCGGCGTGCAGAACCACGACGTCGCGCTGGTGCTCGGTTCCGGCTGGGGTGGGGCCGCCGAACTGATCGGCGAGACCACCCACACGCTGGACGCCTGGTCGATTCCCGGCTTCTCCGCCCCGACCGTGGAGGGCCATGTGGGCACCATCCGGTCGGTGCTGACTCCGGACGGCAAGCGGGCCCTCGTGCTCGGCGCCCGGACCCATTTCTACGAGGGCAAAGGCGTGCGCGCGGTGGTCCACGGCGTGCGCACCGCAGCGGCGGCCGGCGCGAAAACGCTGGTGTTGACCAACGGCTGCGGCGGCCTCAACCCGGATTGGAAGCCCGGTACGCCGGTCCTGATCAGCGACCACATCAACCTCACGGCCCGGTCGCCGCTTGAAGGTGCGACGTTCGTGGATCTGACGGATCTTTACTCCTCCCGCATCCGCGCGCTGGCCAAAGAGGTGGACCCGAGCCTGGACGAGGGCGTCTATGCGCAGTTCGCCGGCCCGCACTACGAGACGCCGGCGGAGGTGCAGTACGCCAAGCGGATCGGCGCGGACCTGGTAGGCATGTCCACGGCGCTGGAGGCCATCGCGGCCCGCCACGCCGGGATGGAAGTTTTCGGCATTTCCCTGGTCACCAACCTGGCCGCCGGCATCAGCCCGGTTCCCCTCAGCCACCAGGAAGTGATCGAAGCCGGGCAAGCCGCCGGAGCGCGCATCTCGCGCTTGCTGGCCGACATCATCGCCAAGCTCTAAGAGGACTAGGTAACTCCATTGACTGACTCCGAACAGGATCCGTTGGCTTCCCTCACCGCCGCCGCCGAAGCCTGGATGGCGCAGGATCCGGACCCGCAGACCGTGCAGGAACTCCGCGAACTCTTGGAGCGCACCCGCGAGGAAGGCCAGGCCGGATCCGCGGCCCGGCAGGAGCTGGCGGACAGTTTCAGCGGTCGGCTCGAATTCGGCACCGCCGGCCTGCGGGCGGCCCTTGGTCCCGGGCCGAACCGGATGAACCGGGTAGTGGTGCGGCATGCGGCCGCGGGGCTGGCGAGATTCCTGGTAGCCAAGGTGGGCACCCATGGCCGGCCACGCGCCGTCGTTGGTTATGATGCCCGGCGCAACTCGGATATTTTCGCGCAGGAGACCGCGGCCATCTTCACCGAGTCCGGCATCGAAACGTTCCTGCTGCCGTCGGCGCTTCCGACGCCGGTTCTCGCGTATGCCGTGCGTGCCCTCGAGTGCGACGGCGGGGTGATGGTTACCGCGAGCCACAACCCGCCGCAGGACAACGGCTACAAGGTGTACCTGGGCGGACGGGCGGTGGAGGAAAACGGCCGGGGCGCACAGATTGTGGCGCCGGCAGATGGGCAGATTGCCGCCGAGATTGCTGCGTTCGACGGGCTGGAGGGGATCGCACTGGCCGAAGGCGGCTGGACCGTGCTGCCGGCGTCGGGCGAACCCGATTCCATCGAGGACGCCTACGTGGACGCCATTACCGCGCTGGCGGATCCGCGGCATTTCCCGTCGCGCCGGTTGAAGATCGTGCTGACGCCCATGCACGGCGTCGGCGGGAAGACTGCCCTGAATGTATTGCAGCGGGCCGGCTTTGAAGACGTCGCCCTGGTGGAGGCGCAGGCCGAGCCGGATCCGTTGTTCCCCACCGTGGCCTTTCCGAACCCGGAGGAACCCGGTGCGCTGGACCTGGCACTCGAACTCGCCGAGCGGATCGATGCGGACATCGTGCTGGCCAATGATCCGGATGCGGACCGCGCCGCGGTCGCCGTGAAGTGGCCCGAAACCGGCAAGTGGGGCGTGCTCCGCGGCGACGATGTGGGCGCGCTCTTGGGCACGCACATGGCGGGCCGGCTCAGGGCGCAGGCCGACATGGATTCAGCCAACGACGCCGTTGACGCGGTCACGGGGAGCGCTGGTTTCGCGGGTGACGTTGCCGGTGGGGCTGGTTCCAGGGGCGCCCAGTCCGCCGGACAGTCCGGAGCGGCCGGTGGCGCTCTGCCGGTCTTCGCCAACTCCATCGTGTCCTCACGGCTGCTGGGCAAGATCGCCGAGCGGCATGGCATTGCGCACGTGCAGACGTTGACCGGCTTCAAGTGGATCTCGCGCGTGCCCGGCCTGTCTTACGGCTACGAGGAGGCGCTTGGTTACTGCGTGGCCCCGGAACTGGTCAAGGACAAGGACGGCATATCCGCCGCCCTGCTGATTGCCGAATATGCGGCCGATTCCATCGCCAAGGGCCGCGATGTCCGCGACGAACTCGACGAGCTCCATCTGGCGCACGGTATCCACGCGACCGACCAGCTCTCCGTCCGGGTGGGCAGCCTGGATCTGCTGGGCGCCATGATGCACCGGCTCCGCGAGAATCCGCCGTCGTCGTTCGGCGGTTCTCCGGTGGACTCGACGCTGGATCTTGCGGAAGGCAGCGCCGACCTGCCGCCGACCGACGGGCTGCAGTACCTGACCCGGGACGGTTCGCGGGTCATCATCCGGCCCAGCGGCACCGAACCGAAGCTCAAGTGCTACATCGAGGTGGTCCAGCCCGTGGACGGTGCCGATGAGCTGCCCGCGATGCATGACAAGGTCCGCGGCACGCTCGAGACGATCAAGGAAGACATCAGCGACGCCTTGGGGCTGTAGGCGTAGCTGCCCTTGAGCTCCCGATCGCGAGATCGTTCCTCCCGGCGTCCACGTCTTCGTGCGAGGAACGATCTCGTGGCTAAGAGACGTTCTCGCGTTGATGTGGCCGGCCTCTGGACAAACTCAGCCGCAGGTAAACCTATCCAGTACCAGGTTGACCAGCTCGGCGGGCGGTTCCTGATCCGGGACCAGCAGCGGTTCCGTGACGATGTCGGCTCCGCAGCCGGCGGCCAGCGAGGCGAAATACCCCGGGGCCAGCAGGTAGGTTGCCACCACCACGCGGGCGTTCCTGCCCGCGAAGCGCCGCTTGGCGATCGCGGCCCTGCCGGCGGAGACGGCTGCCTTCAGTTCGGGCTGTGCGGCGGAGATGTAGCCGGTGGCCACCTTCATGCCGAGGTACTTCCCCAGCATGCGTGCCATGGTTTCGCAGTCGGCCACGGCCCGGGCATCTGTGGAGCCGGCCGCACCGAGGATGACGAGATCGCCGCGGCGCAGACCGGCTTCCTGCAACCGGCGGGCCAGGACCTTGACCAGCCGCTGGTCCGGGCCAAGCGCCCGGGCCACCGATGCACCGTCGTGTTTGGCGGCGGCCTCGGCCAGGTCGATGTGGACATGGTAGCCGGCGGAGAGCAGCAGGGGCACAATTCTTGTTTGTCCACCGGATACGGCGCGCTCCTCCGCTCCGGCCTCCGGACGCAACTCCTTGAGTCGGCCGAGTACCGTGGAGGCGTCGGGCTGCTGCACGTCCACGAAGGCCTCCGCCACGTTCAGGTCCGGTCGGCGCCTGGCCACGGCGCGGACCAGGTTGCCAATGGCGGCCTGGCCGGCCGGCGAACTGGTGCCGTGGGACGCCGCCACCAGCGAAGTCGCGGCGTGAACATCCACCAAGCCGCCCCACGGCTCGCAGGCAAGGTTGCTTAGCACCTCGGTGGCACTCATGCGGCGATTCCGACGGCGGCGCCGGCCGGCAGTCCAACGCTGACCATGCCATCGCGCAGCCGGACGGGGTAGATGCGCAGGGACAAGGCCGGATCGGTGAAACACTCCCCCGTCGCCAAGTCGTAGACCTCTTTATGCAGGGGTGACGCGAGTGTCCGGTGCCAGCCCTTGTTGCCGACGATGCCCCGGGCCATGACATGGGCGCCGGTGGCCGGGTCGCGGTGGGAAACCGCGTAGACCTCGCTGGCGGAGACCTTGATCAGGGCCACCTGTTCGCCGTCGATCAGCGCAGCCTCGCCCCAGACAACTTCCAGATCGGCAACCCGGCAAACGGTGTGCCAGTCGAGGGCATCGGCGGCAGGGGCATCAAGGCGTATGTCGGAAGCAGGAACCATCTCGGGAGCGGTAAGTACGGTCATCATGAACCCCGTTCGGTGTTGGATCGGTTGTCGATGGCTACTACGCTACGAAGCCCGTGTTTCATTCGGCCCTCGGCCCTGTTTCGGCTTCGTAAAACGCTTCTCACGGCACCGGCACCCCACCTGTGATGCGCCGGCCCACCCCGGCCGAACCGTCAATCCGAGCGCAACGCAACGCCCCGCCGTCGTATGTTTCGGGCAGATTTCAGATTCTTCACGCCCAACCCCGGAAATGGCCAGGGAAAAGTCAACTGCGGGAAACAGTAGGGAAATTAGGGCGCAACGGCGGGCTCCTAGGCTGGAACGCAACGCTCCGGGACCTGCGGTTCGCAACACTCAAGTAATCCGCGACTCTCAGGCCGGCGCCAGGAAACTGCACCCTAATCAGAGGTAGGCCCATGAACCAGTTGGAATCCACTGCATCGCGCCGGATTGTGGTCATCGGCGGCGGCCCGGCTGCGCACCGCTTCGTGGAGGCCATGTGCGCCCGGAACGCCGTCGCCGCCGGCCGAACGGCCATCACCGTGCTGACCGAGGAAGTCCATCTGCCGTACGACCGCGTGGCGCTGAGCAAGGCGCTGACTGAGACGGACGTGGACCTCACGCTCGGCGAAAAAGGCCTCTGGGAAAACGACGGCGTCACCTTGGTTACCGGGGCACGTGCAGTGGATCTGGACCTCGCCGCCAAAGAAGTCATCACGGAGGGCGGCGGCCGCTACCCGTACGACGAGCTGGTGCTGGCCACCGGATCCAACGCCGCCACCCTGCCCATCCCGGGCAGCGAGCACACCAGTGTCTACCGCACACTCGAGGATGTCCGGGGCATCAATCAACAGGTCGCCGAACTGACCGCGAAGCACGGCCGCACCATCAACGCGGTGACGATCGGCGGCGGGCTGCTGGGGCTGGAGGCCGCGGCCGGGCTGCAGAGCCTCGGCGCCCATCCGGTGATTATCGACGGCGGCAAGTGGCTGATGGGCACCCAGCTGGACGAGGGCGCGGGCCAGGCCATGGGCCGGCTCGTCGCCGAAAAGGGCCTGGAGGTTCACGGCGGCGTCTTCCCCAAAGCCGTCCTGGCTGAGCCGGACCCGGATGGCGAACCGGTAGTCACCGGCGTCGAAATGGCCGACGGGCGGATCATCCCGGCGGACATGGTGGTGGTTTCCATCGGCGTCCGGCCACGCGACGAACTGGCGCGCACCATCAACAACCGCGCCAAGGCCGAAGCCGAGGCGGCCGCCAGCCGGGCCGCCGGCATGCCGGTGGAGCTGGGCGATGAGGACTTCGTCCCCGTCTTCCGCATGGGTCCCCGCGGCGGCATCGTGATTGACGAAACCTGCGCCACCGACGTCGAAAATATTTGGGCTGTGGGCGAAGTCGCCAACTTCGGCGGCCTGTGTGTAGGACTGGTGGCGCCGGCGAACTCCATGGCGGAGATCGTCGCGGACCGGCTGTCCGGCGGGCAGGCTACCTTCACGGGCTTCGATACGGCCACCAAGCTCAAGCTTTCCGGCGTGGATGTGGCCAGCTTCGGCGACGCGTTCGCCAAAACAGAGCACGCGCTGGAAATCGTCTATGCGGATCCGGCCCGCGGCGTCTACCAGAAAATCGTCACCACGGACGACGCCAAGACCCTGCTCGGCGGCATCTTCGTCGGCGACGCCGCCCCGTACCAGAGCCTGCGCCCGTTGCTGGGCCGTGAGCTGCCTGCCGAACCCGGGGCGTACCTCTCCGCTGCCGGCGGCGGGGACGCCCCGGACACCGACCTGCCGGACGATGCGATCCTGTGCTCGTGCAACAACGTGGCGGCCGGCTCCATCCGGGACGCGGTCAACGGTTGCGGCGCCTGTGAAGGTCAGGATCCGGTGCAGGACCTCGGCGGGTTGAAGGCCTGCACCCGCGCCGGCACCCAATGCGGCTCGTGTGTCCCGATGCTCAAGAAGCTGCTCGAAACCGAACTGACCAAGAGCGGCATCACCGTCTCCAAGGCTCTGTGCGAGCACTTCTCCCTCTCCCGCGCGGAGCTCTTCGAAGCCTTACGTGCCTTGGAGCTGACCAGTGCCGAGGATATCTTCCTGCGCTTCGGCATCCCGGTGGAGCTGGAGCTCAAGGACGGCACCACGGCAACCCGTGCCCCGCTGGGCTGCGACATCTGCAAGCCGGCCATCGGCTCCATCCTCGCGTCGCAGCTGACCGAATACCCGCTCGACGGCGGTCGCGGCACGCTGCAGGACACCAACGACCGAGCACTGGCCAATATGCAGAAGAACGGCACCTACTCCGTGGTTCCGCGGATCCCCGCCGGCGAAATCACTCCGGAAAAGCTCGGCGTGATTGCCCGCGTGGCGGAGAAGTACGGGCTCTACACCAAGATCACCGGTGCCCTGCGGATCGACATGTTCGGCGCCCGGCTGGAGCAGCTGCCGGAGATCTGGAAGGACCTGGTGGAGGCCGGTTTCGAATCGGGCCAGGCGTACGGCAAAGCATTGCGCAATGTGAAGAGTTGTGTCGGCTCCACCTGGTGCCGTTTCGGGGTCCAGGACTCGGTGGCGATGGGCATCCGGATGGAGCTGCGCTACCGCGGGCTGCGTGCCCCGCACAAGTTCAAGATGGGTGTTTCCGGCTGCGCCCGGGAGTGCGCCGAGGCCCGGGGCAAGGACGTCGGTGTGATCGCCACGGCGGACGGCTGGAACCTGTATGTAGGCGGAAACGGCGGGGCCAACCCGGCCCACGCCCAGCTGCTGGCCAAGGATCTGGACGACGAAACCCTGGTCAAGTACATCGACCGCTACCTGATGTACTACATCCGCACGGCGGACCGGCTGCAGCGCACGGCCCGCTGGGTCGAAGACCTGGACGGCGGGATCGAACATGTCAAGGACGTCGTCATCAATGACGTCCTCGGGATCGCCGATGACCTTGAGGCAGCAATGGCACGTCACGTTGATAACTACGAGGATGAGTGGGCCGCTACGCTGAAAAACCCGGACCGGCTGCGGCGTTTTCGCTCGTTTGTGAACGCGCCGGATCAGCAGGATAACTCGATCGCCAATGTCAGCGAGCGCGGCATGATCCGCCCCTCAACGGAGGACGAACGTGCCGCTGCAGCCGCCGGCGAGGGCCCGGTGCTGCTCGGTTCCTCGATCCCTGTCCGCACCGCCCAGTAACTGCCGCCCACGTCCGCCCCCTGAAGGAGAAGCCTTATGTTCACGAATACGGATCTGACCGGCTACACGGTCCTCGTCACCGGCGCTCCCGAGGCTGCGCGGCGTGCCGTCCGCCGGTATCGTGCTGCCGGCGCCACCGTCCGCACCCTGTCCTCCCCTGCTGCCTACAAGCCGGAAATGCTCGACGGCGTAGCCCTGGTGGTGGCGATTGACGACGGCGACCCCCGCTGGTCGGCGTTGCCGGAAACCTGCCGCAGGCGGGGACTGCTGGTGTCCCGGGAGGAAGCCGCAGCACCCGGCGGCCAGGTCACCCTGGTCGGCGGCGGTCCCGGTGCCGAAGACCTGCTGACGGTGCGGGCACGGCAGGTACTGCAGGAGGCCGACGTCCTCTTCTTTGACCGACTGGCCCCGCACCGGAACCTGGCCGAGTACGCACCGGGTGCCGAGCTGATCGACGTCGGCAAGCGCCCCGGGCACCACAAAGTCACGCAGGCCGAGATCGAACGGCTGATGATCCAGTCCGCGCAGGAGGGCAACAATGTGGTCCGGCTCAAGGGCGGGGACCCGTATGTCTTTGGCCGCGGCGGCGAGGAAGTCATCAGCTGCGCCAAGGCCGGCGTCCCGGTCACTGTGGTCCCCGGTATCACCAGCGCCATCTCGGTCCCGGCCGCCGCCGGCATCCCGGTGACACACCGCGAAGTCAGCCACCTGTTCACCGTGGTTTCCGGGCACGCCCCGCTGACCAGTGCCGAATACGAACACCTGGCCGGTCTCGGCGGGACCGTTGTGGTCCTGATGGGTGTCGGCACGCTCCCCCAGCTCACTGCCGGGCTGCGCCGCGCCGGGATGAAGGCGGACATGCCGGTGGCAATCGTCGAGAGAGGCTACAGCGACTCGCAGCGGACCACCGTCTCCACGCTGACAGGCGTCGTCACCGCCGCCGGTGCAGCCGGCGTGAAACCGCCCGCCATCCTGGTCATCGGCGAGGTAGTCCGGCTGGCCAACGGCTGCGAAGAGACCGCCGGCAAACTGGCCGAGCTCGCCGACACGCTGGGTGCATGATGGGTGCCGCCGCCGCTGTCCCCGCTCCCGCTTCCGCTCCCGGCCAGGACCTCACCCACGCTCAGCACCAGGAACTCCGAAATCCGGCGGAGCTCCCGAACGCGGACGCCCTGGCCGGCTTCCGCGTCGGCGTCACCTCGGACCGCCGTGCCGAGGACCTTATCTCGGCGCTGGAACGCCGCGGTGCCCAGGTCCTGCATGCCCCTGCGCTGCGGATCGCGCCGGTGGCGGAAGACCATCTGCTGATGCAGGACACCGCCGCCATTCTCGGCGCCCGCCCGGACATCACCCTGATCACCACGGCCTACGGCATGCGCCGCTGGTGCGAGGCCGCGGACGCCCACGGTCTGGGCGAAGACCTGATGGACATCCTCGCGGCGTCGCGGATCTTCGTCCGCGGTCCCAAAGCACGCGGCGCGGTCCGGGCCGCAGGACTGGACGACGCCGGCATCAGCCACGACGAGCGCACCGCCACGATGGTGGACATGCTGCTGGCAGAAGGGGTGGAAGGGCTGACCGTCGCTATCCAGCTGCACGGTTACACGGATGCCGAGCAGCTTGCCCGGCTGCGCGGCGCCGGCGCCACCGTCCTGACCGTGACGCCCTACCGCTGGATCAAGCCGGAGGGTGCAGAGGGCAAGGTGGGACGGCTGATCGAGGCGGTCATCACCCGGCAACTGGACGTGGTCACCTTTACCAGCGCGCCGGCGGTGGACGCCCTATGGAGCACCGCGCACGAGCTGGGTCTCTTCGACGCGCTCGTCACTGCTTTCAAGTACGACGTCGTTGCCGCCGCGGTGGGGCCGGTCACCGCCAAACCGCTGGAGGATGCCGGTGTCCGGCCCATCATGCCGGAGCGGTACCGCATGGGCGCGCTCATCCGGCTGGTGGTGGAGCACCTGTCCGGGAACCAGATCCAGCGCTTCAACACCGCCCTTGGCGAGCTGGAGATCCGCGGCCGCTCGGTTATCCTGCGTGGCGAACGGGTGGACCTGTCCCCCACACCCCTGGCGATCTTCCGCGCGCTGGCCACCGCCGGCGGAGCAGTCCTGCCCCGCGAGGCCTTGCTGGAGTGCCTGCCTGACGCCCCCGGCGAACACGCACTCGACATGGCGATGAGCCGACTCCGCCAGGCACTGCCCGACGCGTCGTTGGTGGCCACAGTCATCAAGCGCGGCTACCGCCTGAACGTCTAGCCCGTGCCCCAACCGACGGGCCATAGCCAGCTTGAGCTTGCTTCGGTTAATGAGAACGGTGCTAGCCTGCGAAAGCGGTGTCGACCAGCACCGCTTTCGCAGGCCCCAACCGTTCCAGAGCGAATAACCCGTTCAAACTTCGCCTTTACGCACCAACTCGAACCGTGCCAACCCAATCGGCCGTCCCTACACAGCGTCCCCAATAACCGGTGCTGTCCACATTCCCCGCGCTCGACACTCGTAGGTTTAATCGACGCCATGAAAATGGTGCGATGCAGCGCAAAATTGTCGAAGCACGAGTTACTGCCGCCTGGCCGAAGCTGGATGTCCTGACAGCAGCAGAGCTCACTGAGGTCGGCATAGGTGAACGCTTACGCATGGAAGCCGTCCGTTGGAGCGTGCTGGTTCGGATTCGACGGGGTGCCTATGTACTCGGATCGTTCTGGCGACAAAGTACGCGTAAACAACAGAATCTCATGCGGATTCGTGCACACTTTCTGACCACTCCCCATGCCGGCGCGTACAGCCACACCACGGCAGCTCGGCTCCATCATCTCTACATTTGGGATATCAACTCGACAATTCATCTCAGCCAACCGTTCTCCTCAACCCGGCGCTCCAGCGGAGGGGACGTTCAAACACACAACCGCGCTCTGGCAGCCGGCGAAACAGTTGTTCTAAAAGGGCCAAGAGGCAGAACAATTACTGCCACAAGTTTGGAGCGGACGGTATTAGACTGCGCACGCGAACTGGAGCTGCACCGAGCTGTCATCATCGGCGATCATGCGCTGCGGCTCGGAGCCAGCCTGAGCAAGATGGAGGAGATGATCAACGCGATGCCAGGCACCCCGGGAATCAGGAAAACACGCCACGTCCTCAGCCTTCTCGACGGCCGCTCCGAATCACCAGGCGAAACGCGCACCCGTCTACTGCTGCGTACGTTCGGTATCCCGATGCCTGAACTGCAGGTTCGGCTTTCAACGAGACACGGTGATCACCGGGTGGACTTCGCATGGAATGAGATCCGGCTGATCCTCGAATTCGATGGCAGGAGCAAGTACTTCGACTACCGTCCCACGGACCAAGTGATTCTCGATGAACGGAAACGGGAGAACGCCCTCACCGAGGTCCATTGGAACTTCTTCCGGGTGGATTGGTCGGACTTATCGAAGCCGGAAGAACTCAAGGTCCGGCTCACCAAGGCGATGGAGCGCGCAACAGCACGCACCGCCGCTCTCCGTTTGGCGACGTAGTCCCAGCGGACTCGATTAAACGCTAGCCGCAGCTGGAGAGCTTGCCGGTAGTTTCTACGCCCGGACCGTTCTCGGAACTCAGAGAGATGCCGACCACCGTGGCGGTGATGTCTTCCAACGCCGTCTGCATAAACGCCAGGGAGCGCATGTTCTCGGCCCGCTGTTCCTTCGGTGCTTCCTGGGAGGACTTCAGCCAGGTGTACCGGGTGACCTTGCCTTCGAGCTCTGCCAGTAGGGTTTGGATTTCCTGCAGGAGGCATTCCCCGTGCGCGCCCAGAAATTCGCCAAGCTCCAACGTGCTGTCGGAGGGCCTTGTGACCATCGACGCGTCGGTACGTAGCATCGCCACCTCATGCGGCATTTTGTCCCCTTTCCAGGGAGTCTCGGTTCACTATCCTCATAGTGACAACAGACACATACGATACCTTGTCCGACAGGTTGATGGAAGGATTTACCGATCATTCGTTTCACTTGTTATCTAACCGCAAGAAGAAGACGTACCTGCCGCTAGAACGGGTACTGCGCGTGACCGTACTGCTGGATGGTCACCCAGCGCAGCTCGCTGAACGAATCGATCCCGGCCTGTCCGCCGAACTTGCCGTAGCCGGAGTTCTGCACCCCGCCGAACGGCGCCATCGGCTCGTCCGCCACCGGCTGGTCATTCACATGGACAATCCCGGTACGCAGCCGCTGCGCCACCTTCAGTCCCTCGTGGATGTTCTCGGTGATCACTCCCGCGGTCAGGCCGTACTTGGTGTCGTTGGACAGCTCGACTGCGTGCTCCGGGCCGTCGGCCTCCAGCACGGTAGTCGCGGAGCCGAAGATCTCGTCGTGGTAGATCTTCATATCCGGCGTCGTCCCGGTCAGCACGGTGGCAGGAACCAGGGAGTTTTCCAGCTTGTGGCCGCCGGCCACCGCAGTAGCACCCTTGGCCAGCGCGTCATCGATCAGGCTGTACTGGCGCTGCGCGGACTTCGCATTGACGGCAGGCCCGATTACCGTCTCCGGGTCGGTCGGATCACCGGTCGGAAGCCCGGACACCTTGGCCGCGAAGCGTTCGGTGAACTCGGCTGCCAGGCTCTTGTCCACGACCACCCGGTCCACCGACATGCAGATCTGCCCGGCATTCATGAAGGACCCGAAGGCCGCCGCGTTCACCGCATAGTCCAGGTCGGCGTCCTTGAGCACCACCAGGCTGTTCTTCCCGCCGAGCTCCAGGACGGCCGGCTTCAGGTGCTCGGCCGCCTGCATGCCGATCTTCCGGCCCACGGCAGTGGAACCGGTGAAGTTCACACAGCGGACGCGCTCGTCGGCGATCATGGTGCTCACGACGTCGGCCGCGTCCTCGGGCGCATTGGTCACCACATTCAGCACACCGTCCGGGATCCCGGCGTCAAGCAGCGCGTCGGCCAGGAACAGACCGCAGGACAGCGGGGCGTCCTCGCTTGGCTTCAGCACCGCAGTGTTTCCCACCGCCAGCGGAACCGCGATCGCCCGGATGCCCAGGATGAACGGCGCGTTCCACGGCGACATGGCGCCGACCACGCCGAACGGTTGCCGGACCGCCAAGGAGTACACGCCGGGCATATCCGTGGCGAGCACATCGCCCTGCGGAGCCGTGGTTGCCGCCGCCGCTTCACGCAGGATGTTCGCGGCCAGGCCAATGTTGAACAGGGCCCAGCTCCGCACGCCGCCCACTTCGCCAGCCATCAGGGAGACGCCGTCTTCGGCCCGTTCCTCGAGGAGGTCCGCCGCCCGCAGGAAGATTTTCCGCCGTGCACTGGGGGCCATGCCCGCCCATTGATCGAAGGCACCGGCGGCGGCGTCGACAGCACGGGTCATGTCCTCGGCACCGGCGGCAGCCACCGTGGCATAGGGCTGGCCGGTGTAGGGGTTGATGTCCTCCGTGGTCTTGCCGGATGCTGCGGCAACGTGCTTTCCGCCGATAATCAGGTCACGCTGAATTGCCATGATGTGCCTCCCTGTCCGGCAGGCGCCCGCTCTTCGCGCCCACGCACTGCAACACGCACAGCCGCGCCTGCATTGAAAAATAAGGTTACTTCCCTTGCTACCACGCACGACGGCGGAAAGATAGGTGCGCGTCTATCCCGCCTTTTGCGCTTCCCCGGGCAAGCGGCAGACCGGTGTCCTCCTCCGGCCCATCCTGTCCGTGCGCGAGGTTAGACTGGCCGGGAACTGCAACATCAGCCGCCCGAACACAGGAGCAGCCATGAGCACAGTCGAAAAGTTTCCGCAGGGCGCCCCGGCCTGGGTCGACCTACAGTCGCCGGATCCGGAGGCGTCCAAGACGTTCTACACTGGCCTGTTCGGCTGGCAATACACGGACAGCACCAGTTCGGCCCAGGGCAGTTACGCCACGGCCACGATCGGCGGCGTTCCCGTCGCCGCGATCGCCGGGCAGACCACGGAAGCGGTGGAAGCGGGTGTGCCCACTGCCTGGAACACCTACTTTGCCGTCGATGACCTTGATGCCACGCTGGAGAAAGTGATCCCGGCCGGCGGCCTGATCGTCATGCCCGCCACGGACGTGTCCGGGTCCGGCCGCATGGCAGCCATCGAGGACGGGGTCGGGACGCCGCTACTGCTGTGGGAGTCCGGGCAGCACACCGGCGCCGGACTGATCAACGAGCCCGGCACCATCGTCTGGCATGAACTGGCAGCGGACAACTGGGACCATGCCGTGCCGTTCTACCTCGCCGTGCTCGGCGGCGAGGCACACGAGGAGCAGGTCGACGGCGGCACTTTCACCATGCTCAAGGCCGCAGGGATGTACGTGGCAGGCTTCAAGGAGCCCGAGACCGAGGACAGGTCTCCGCGCTGGGAGGTCTACTTCGGCACCGAAGACGCGGATGCCGCCGTCGTTATTGCGCAGAAGGGCGGCGGGACGGTCCTGCAGGAACCGGTAGAAATTCCGGGCGTGGGGCGGATAGCCATGTTGCAGGATCCGCACGGTGCCATTTTCTGGGTGCTGCAGGAGCCAGCAGTGGAGGACTGACCCGGAATACTTAATACCGGGCCCCCATTATTGGGGCGTTGACCCGGGTACGCGGTGCATCGATTATGGAGTCCCATCCATAATCATTCGCGGGCAGTTCCTCCAGCGGGGCAGTAGGGCCTTGCCCGTCACTCGAGAAGGACCTCGATGTGAAGCGCCTAACTACTGCCCTGCTTTGCAGTGCCCTCACAGCCTCAGTGATGCTTCCCGCGGCGCCGGCTACAGCCGCCCTGCCCGCCACGTCGGTGGTGGCCGTCGGAAGTTCTAATTCGAAGGCCTTGTTCAGCAACGCGGGCGGTTACGTCGCATCCTATAAACGCTTCTCGCAGCAGTACATCCTGAGGAACATCAAGACCAACCGGACGGGCGTGCTGCAGGAATCGCGCAATGGCAAGTGGATCACGTTGCAGAGCCTGACGTGGAAGAAGCAGGCCGGGAAGGCCACCTCCACCGCAGTCACGGTCCGGACCACCCACACCGCGGCCACCGTGAAGAAGAAGTACCGACTGGTGGTCAACGCCAGCGGCAAGGAAGCCCGGTGGGAATCCAAGCACGTCACGCTGCGGCACGAGAACCCCAGATCGTACAAGGGCTACAAGAAGACCGTCTACAACCAGGTCAAAAAATACTGCCCCAACGTGATCATCCTGGAGGAGGACCGGCTGCGCAGCTACACCTACAGCACCTCGCTACGGATGAATGTCGCCCGCCGGCCGGCGGGGAACCTGCTGAAATATGCGGCCCTGCATGAATGCGCGCACATCCGAGAGTTCAGCCTCTACCCGCCGTCGCAGCAGGGAACGCTGCGGGCCAAACTGAACAAGATCTACAAAACCACCGGTACCGGCGGGATAGAACAGGCAGCGGACTGCATGGCTTTCCGGATGGGCGTGAACAGCAAACTCATCTTCGGCACCTACACCAAGAACTGCGCCGGTGCGCGGGGAACAGCGGCGGCCAAGCTACTGGCCGGCAAAAAGCTCTGACTCCGGGTGCGCCGGGCCGACACCGCGCGGAGCCCCGGGAGCACCCGGCCGCGAACGGCCCGGAGTCAGAGACCACTTCTCCTTCAATGCACACGCCCTTTTGCCGGCGTAACGAATGTGGAACTATGCGCACATGAACGAAAACGAACCGAAATCCTCCGGCCACGGCAGGCATGACCAGAGCCCTCCTGCCGGGCCTGCCCAGCCGGGCGCCGCCTTGCCCGTTGATGACCCAAGGGCCGTGGCGAAGCGGCGGCGCGAGGCCGAGGAAAAGCTCGAACAGCACCAGCAAGCAGCCAAGGAAGAGGCGCGGGAAGCCGAGCACAATGCCGGGCACGACGATCATCCGGATTAGCGCTGCCGCGTCAGCGTTGGGCCGGCTCGGCCTGGGCGGACGCCACTGTCTCCAGTTCGTGTTCCAGTTGCAGTTGCAGTTGCTCCGCCAGTTCGTTCCCCCACTCCTCATGCTGCTCCGGCCACGGCCCCGCAGCAGGGGTTTTCAGGTGCGCGACGTAGAGCGCGAACCCGGTTAGCAGCACTCCGCCGACGAAATTCCCCAGTAGCACGGGCCCCTGGTTCCACAGCCACCAGTCACCCAGGCCCACATCGGCGCCCAGCATCATGCCCGCCGGGATCACGAACATATTGACCACCGCGTGCTCAAAGCCCTGGGCGAAGAAGCACGTGATCGGCAGCCACATCGCCAGGATCTTGCCGCCGGTGGAGGTGGAGGTCAGCGATAGCACCACCCCCAGCGTGACCATCCAGTTGCACAGGACGGCCTTGATGAACACGAGCCCCAAGCCCGCGCCGCCCAGCTCGGCGTACGCCAGCGTTTTCGCCTCCGCGAGGTTAACCAGCGTGGCGACCATCGGATCGGCGCCGGAAGTCCCCATCCGGGTGATCACCGCGACGTAGGCTGCCGCATAACCCAGGCACCCGGCCAGATGCCCAAGGATGACCACGGCGTAATTGCGCAGCATATCCGCCATGCACGCCTGCTTCCGGTAAACGGCCAGCGGGATGAGCGCGAAGGCGCCGGTAACCAGTTCCAGGCCGAGAACCACGATGATCACAAAGCCCAGCGGGAAGATGATCGCGCCGACAATTCCGGTGGTCTGTCCGGCCGCAGCCAGCGCCAGTGTGGTGGCGCAAGCCAAGATCGCCCCGCCAAGAATGCCGCGCATCAGCAACTGCAGATTGCCCGCCTCCGCCTTGGCCTTGCCCGCCGCGACGGCTGCCTCGACCACCCGTTCCGGTTTAACGTAGGACATGTTTCCGCCGGCTGCTCGTTGATTCGAAGCAACGCTACGGAAACGGTGTCCCGGCCGGATTGCGCCTTGATGTCCGCTCTGTAAATTGAGCCTCACCCTCATCGGCGGCGGCAGTGAGGTCCAGGGCTCAGTTGGTCTGCAGGACGGCGAAGTAGCCGGGAATCTGCTCTGTCACCGAGTCATCCTTCATCGGCACCGCCTCGATGATGGCCGGGCCGTCAACCAGCAGCTGCCACCTTGAGGCCGGAAACACTCCGGTCAGCTCCCGCTGGCCGAAGTGTCCGGGCATGGGCAGGCCTTCGATGGCGCGCCGCAGCGGATGCGGTATGCCGCGGCGGGTGGCGCCGAGATGCCCCACGTACTGGAAACGGTTGCCCTGGAAGTTGGTTTCGGCGAGGAACACGCGGCCTTGCTCCCCCACCAGCGTGTGCAGGTTCGCCGCCAGCCGTGCCTGTTCCTCCGGCTTGAGCACATGCAGCACGCCGCGGAGGAACACGTTCGCGGAACCGCCAAGCCGCTCGCGCAGCAGATCCCCGGCACCGTCGGCCACCGCGTCCATCGCCGCGAACTCCACATCGCGGATGCCTTCCGCTTCGGCCTCGGCCTGGGCACGGCGGACGGCGCTGGCGGAAACGTCCACGCCCAGCACCTGCGGGAACAGGGTGGCCAGCCACCGCGTGTAGGTTCCGTTGCCGCAACCTACGTCGACCACCGGCAGCGCCGGATCAAAGTGCTCCTTGATCGGCGCGAGGTAGCTCAGGCGCTCGGACTCGGCGGCGGCGTCCCACAGGACTTCGCCGTCTTTGCCGGTGCGGGTGATGCCGGCCCAGTAGTTTTCCCACGCATGATGCGGATTTTTGGGTACGCGGGAAGCCAAGCGGGCGAGCTTGGGGAGCAGCAGTACCGAGTCCCAGATTTTTGGCATGAAATTACCTTACGCAGACGGCAGGGGTGAATTGAGTAAAGCCACGGTTTCTTCCGCCGGGACAGGCCTGCCGAAGTAATAGCCCTGGCCAAAGCGGCAGCCCAGCCGGCGCAGCTGGGCAACCTGCTCCGCGGTCTCAATGCCCTCGACAATGGCCTGCAGCCCGGCCGACTCGATCAGTTGCAGGACCGCTGCCACGAAGGTCTGTTGGCCGGCGTCGTTGTCCATCCCCTCGATCAGGGACTGGTCCACTTTCACCGTGTCGGCGGGCAGTGACCGCAGGTAGCTGATGGAGGAATAGCCCGTGCCGAAGTCGTCGATCTGCAGTCCGACGCCGAGTCCGCGGATTTTTCCCAGCACCTGCGCCTCTTCGGTTTCCCGGGTCATCAGCACGGTCTCGGTGATCTCGAAAACCAGCCGCCCAGGGTCGATGCCATACCGCGCCAGCGACCCTGCGATGTCCTCCAGCAGGTCGTTCCGCAACAGCTCCGCTGCCGAGAGATTCAGGTGGAGCTTGAGCGGCGCAGGCAAGGGTTCGACGTCGTTCCAAGCCTTAAGCTGTTGCAGTGCCTCCTGCAGTACCCACCGGCCCAGATCCACGATGAGCCCGGTTTCCTCGGCCACCGGGATGAAGCTCTCTGGCATGATCATGCCGCGGGTCGGGTGCACCCAGCGGAGTAGCGCCTCGATCCCGATGATCCTTCCGGTCGCCAGCTCCACCACCGGCTGGTAGTACAGCGACAGTTCGCCGTTCTCGATGGCGTTGCGCAACTCGGCGGCTGTGCGCGAGCGCTGCTGCGTGGCATGGAGCATGGACGGGTGGAAGACCTGGACGTTGTTCCGGCCGCGCGATTTGGCCTCGTACATGGCGACGTCGGCATCGCGGAGCAGGGACGCGGCCGATGTCCCCTCGTCGCCGATGCTCACGCCGATGCTGGCCATCGCCCAGACAGAGACGGTGCCCACGGTGATGCTGCTTTGCAGCGCCCGCAGCGCACGGTCCGCAATTGCCCGGACGTCCGCTTCGGTGGCCTCCGGAATGAGGATGGCGAACTCGTCCCCGCCCAGCCGGGCCACCGTGTCCGTGTCCCGGACGGCTGAACTCAGCCGGCGGCCCACTTCCACCAGGACCTCGTCCCCGGCGCTGTGGCCGAGGCTGTCATTGATCGGCTTGAACGAGTCCAGGTCCAGCATCAGCACGGCCGGCGCACGCTTCCCGCCCTCGGCACCAGCCAACGCTTCCTGCGTCCGCTCACGCAGAGTTGCCCGGTTGGCCAGGCCGGTGAGCGCATCCGTCATTGCCATCCGCTGCAGCTCGGACTGCGCCTCGATCAGCGCCGCGGTCCGCTCCTCCACCCGCTGTTCCAGATCCGAGTAGATGTAGTGGAGTTCCTCGGCCAGCAGGTTAACACCGGTGATGACGGCGTCGATATCATCCCGTTTCTCGGACGGCTCGATCCTGGCGCTGAGATCGCCCGCGGCCAGCTTGACGACACCCTCGACCAGCTGTTGCAGCCGCGGGTCCTCAGCGGGTGCGGAGTCCATGGGTTCCCTTCAAAATGGCAACGTACATCACCAGTTTATGTGAAACCTTTACCTCCCGTTGCTGTCTCAAGCGGTCGGCCATCAACGGCGCGCGGGCAGCTGGACGGAGACCGTGGTCCCTTCATGCAGCCGGGACGAAATGTGCAGTTCGCCGCCGTGCTGGTGCACCAGGTCCTGCACAATGGACAGCCCGAGTCCTGTGCCCTGGATGGCGGCGGCGGTGGCATTGGACGCACGGAAGAACCGGCCGTACAGTTTGTGCACCTCGTCGGCCGGGATGCCAATACCGGTGTCACGTACCTTGACGCAAGCCCGCGGGACCCCGGCGTCACTCCTGCTGCTGCTGATATCGACGGCGACGCTGCCGCCGGCGGGCGTGAACTTCACGGCATTCGAGATGATGTTCACAAACACCTGCTCCAGCTGTTCCTGGTCCGCGTCCACCTGGACGTCCGAAGCCGGCTCCCGCAGGCTTAGATCAATTCGCCCAGACGCTGCCGCAGGCGCCAGCGTGCTAATGACGGACTGCAGCAAAGCGGCGAGCTTGACCGGCTGGATGGACTGCTGGATGTTTCCGGCGTCGCTTCTGGAGAGCGTGAGCACATCCTCGACGAGGTTGTTCAGCCGATGGGCATTACGATCCACGATCTCGAGCATTCTGGCAGTTTCGTGCGGAAGCTGGCCCACGCCGTCGTCCATGATCATGTCCAGGTAGCCGATGATCGAACTCAGCGGGGTCCGCAGTTCGTGGTTGACCGTGGCGACGAATTCACTCTTGGCCTGATCCAGTTCACGCACCCGGTCCAGCACCTGCCGCTGGGCGGTGATCAGCTGGCCCTGCACCAGGCCGTGGGCCAGGTTGCCGGCTACGTGCTGGATCAGCGACAGCTCGATCGGCGCCCATTCACGGGCGCTGGCTATCCCGGCGAGCCAGAGCAGCCCGAAGGCTTTGCCGCCGTGGCCCAGCGGCACTAATACCGAGGTCTTGAGCCCGTCCCTGCCGGCCGCTTTGCTCAAGGATTCACAATCGGGCAGCTCCGTGCCCTCGTGGTCCGGCACCGCCAGGACCGTCTCGTCCTCCCACAACATTGCTGCCATCCGCTCTGCCTCCTCCGTGGGCAGGGCCGGTGCGGAGGCGTTGATGCCGTCGCTGTCCCAGCCCATTTCCAGGGCCGGGACGCGTTCGTCGCCGAAAGTACGAATCCAGCTGCGGTCAGCTCCGAAAGTCTCGCTCAGACCGGCGATCACCTGTTCGGCCATGAACTGCGGGTCGTTTGATGAACGGATCGCCGCCGAAATCGCCCGGGTGCGCTGGCGCAACTGTGCTGTGGACTCACGCCGGCGCTGCTGCCGCTTTGTCCGTCGCAGCAAAGTGCGGATCCGCAGCAGCAGTTCATGTTCCGGCGCAGGCCCTATCAGGAAATCGGCGACGTCCAGGGCCGCAATTTCCTCCGCGGACATACCCTCGCTGGCCAGCAGGATGACCGGCAGGTTTCCACCGGTTCCTTCCGCAGCTTCGGACGACAGTCCGGCCAGCACGTCGGCACCGTTTCCGTCCGGACCCACGGCAACGACGGCGACATCCGGTGCCGCTCCAGCCGCCCCGGTTCCATCCACCACCGAGATGCCTGCTGCACGCAGGGCCGCCGGGATGCCCGTCAGCGCGTCCGGACATCCCGCGACCAGTGCCAAAGGGGCAGGCTCGCCGCCGGCCGGTGAGTCCGCGGTAGATGTCATTCCAATATCTCACCATGTCTTTGGCGCTTGAACCTACCGGCACGCCCTTTTTCAGCCTGCCGGCGGACCCGTTCACCGCCATCGCGGGCGACTCGCCGTGACCCATGCGGGGGCAGTGCTTCTATGCAAAGATGGGAGCTCCAGAACAAGCCGTCGAAAGGGTGACTATGTCCGGGATCGCCTCCTACATTGACCACACGCTGCTCAAGCCGGACGCTTCCCGCGATGACATCCTTGCCGTGTGCAAGGAGGCCGTGGAGCACAAGTTCGCCTCGGTCTGCACCAACCCGCTCTGGACTGCCCTGGTGCACAACACGCTCAAGGGTTCCGGCGTAAAGACCTGTTCCGTTATCGGATTTCCGTTCGGAGCCACTCCCACAGATGTGAAGGTCTACGAGGCCCGCGGTGCCAACTTAGACGGCGCGGACGAAATCGACATGGTCATCAACATCGCCGCAGCCCGCGCCAATGACCGCAACTCGCTGTACACGGACATCGCTGCCGTGGCCGATGCCGTGCACGCCGGCGGGGCGGCGCTGAAGGTCATTCTGGAAACACATTTCCTCACCGACGAACAAAAGACCCTGGTCTGCGAGGTCGCGGCCGAAGCGGGCGCGGATTTCGTGAAAACCTCCACCGGTTTCAGCGGCGGCGGGGCAACCGTTGAAGACATTGCCCTGATGCGCAAGGCGGTCGGTCCGAAGCTCGGAGTCAAGGCTTCCGGGGGCATCCGTTCACTCGAGGACGCCCGCGCCATGCTCGAAGCCGGTGCCACAAGAATTGGAGCGAGCTCATCAGTGGCTATTGTTAACGGTGAGCAAGCTACTTCCGCATACTAATCCGCTCAATTTTGGGCACTTCTTTTAGCACGGCATTAACGAGGAGAATCAGTTCCATGGCAACCCCCAAGCAGCGTTCCCATTCCGGCGAAGGCCACCTGGTCAGCAACATCATCACCTTCGTCATCATGATGGTTCTCTTCTGCGCCAGCCTGGTCGCCTTTGGCCTGGAGCCCCAGATCGGCGCCATTCCGGCTTTCGGCATCGGGTTGCTGCTCTTTGCCCTCGCATTCTTCATCCCCAAGGAGATCCTTGGGCGCTCGGACTCGCACGAGGAACTCAACACTTCCCGCTAAGTCCAGGCTTTACAGCCCCACACACCTGGGCGCACAGCCTTTGGTTGTAGGAGAACTCCGGTGCTCGGCTCTGGCCGAAAACCCGGTGGCACCTACAGCTAGGCTGTGCGCTCAGCTCGTTAACATCAGTTAATGTGCGCCGCAGGGCTGACGTAGTAACAGATGACGTACCTCACGTGCTGGGATGTAAACTGGCTCACGGTGTGACGGGAAGCCTGGTCGTCGAGTACGTCTGTGATGTCAAAAACCGTCTGGAGAACCAGTTGACTAACCCCGCCCCCGGAAACGGCAAGAAGACCATTCTTAGCCGCGGCAGCTATCCGGAATATGTCCGGCTCAGCGATCTGATGCGCAAGGAAACCGTCGGCGGCATCATGCTGCTGATCGCCGCGGTAGCAGCCCTGATCTGGGCCAACTCTCCCGCCGCGGACAGCTATTTCGCTATCCGTGACTTTAAGATCGGCTACGAGCCCTGGCATCTAGACCTGAGCATCGGGAAATGGGCCTCCGACGGCCTGCTGGCGATCTTCTTCTTCCTCACGGGCCTTGAGCTTAAACGAGAATTCGTTGCAGGCGACCTGCGATCCCCCAGCCGAGCGATCGTGCCGATTGCCGCAGCCTTCGGCGGCGTGGCAGTCCCGGCCCTCATCTATGTGATCGTCAATCTGACAGCCGGCCCCGAGGCCCTGCGAGGCTGGGCCATTCCCACCGCGACCGACATCGCCTTCGCCGTCGCTGTCCTCGCGGTCATCAGCTCGCACCTGCCCAGCGCCCTGCGCATCTTTATCCTCACGCTGGCTGTGGTGGATGACCTTATTGCCATCGCTATCATCGCCTTCTTCTATACTGCGGAAGTCCACGTCCCGTTCCTGCTCCTGATGTTCGTCCCGCTGGCCCTGTTCGCGTTCCTGACCCAGAAGTACACAAAGTTCTTCGCCAAGAACCACATCGCCGCGTGGGTCATCCTGCTGCCGCTGGGCGTCATCACGTGGGCTCTGATGCACTCCTCCGGTGTTCACGCCACCGTCGCCGGCGTGCTGCTGGGCTTCATGGTGCCGGTGCTGCGCAGCAAAAAGGACGGCGGCCCGGATGCCGGCCCCGGTCTGGCCGAGCAGCTGGAGCACCGCTTCCGCCCGCTCTCAACCGGCTTCGCGGTTCCCGTTTTCGCCTTCTTCTCCGCCGGCGTCGCGTTGGGCGGCTGGGATGGTTTCGGCGCCTCCCTCACCGATACCGTTGCTTTGGGTATCATCCTTGGCCTGTTCCTGGGCAAGCCCATCGGCATCATGCTGACCACCTGGACCTTGACCAAACTCAGCAAGGCCAATCTGGACCCGACGCTGAAGTGGATCGACGTTTTCGGTATCGCGATACTCGCCGGCGTCGGCTTCACCGTCTCTCTCCTGGTCAACGACCTCAGCTTCGCCCTCGGCACCGAGCATCACGATCATGCGAAGGTGGCGGTGCTAACCGGCTCCCTGGTTTCCGCACTGGCCGCCACCGTAATCCTGCGCGCCCGCAACAGTCACTACCGCAAGATCGAGGAAATCGAGACCGCAGACACTGACCAGGACGGCATCCCCGACGTGTTTGAGGGCGAGGGCCGCAGCTAACCAAGCGCGCTTTACTGTCGATGCCGTTGCCACCCCTGAGGATTGGAATCCGACCGTCACTTTGTACTGGCAGCCGGGATTGAAGACCGGAAAATTTGCTCAAGATTCTGACGAACTTTGCACGTCAGGCAATCTTGAGCCGATCTTGAGTCTTTTTTGCCCTGCATCCTGAGCATCGCAAGGCACGATGAATGTCGTAGCGAGGTAGAGGTCCAGGGATCCAGTGCGAGCGGTCAATTGACTGGCAGAAGGGCGGTAGCAATATGCCGAAAGTTGCGCCGCTAGTCTCTCTGGAAACGCTGCGTCAGCTGGCGGATGAGCTTGAGGATGAAGAGGCCTGCCGGGCATTCGTCCGGAGCTTCATCGGCATCTGGGACGAGCGACAAGTCCGTTTGTGCCAGGCTATCCGGGCTTCCGATGCGAAGGCTGCCATGGACGTTGTCCTGAGCGTGAAGGTTACCAGCGCGATGGCCGGCGCTGGCAGACTGTCCCAGTTGGCAGCGAACCTGCAGGCAATGCTCCTTCGTCTGGGCGAAGACATTATGACTTCCTGCACGTTGGACCTGTTGGAAGAAATCACGGCATGCGGTCGCGCCACCATGTCCCAGTTAGAACTGGACTACCTGGAACCACAGGCAGGTTGTCGGAGGAACGGCGGCAACTAATCCGTCAGATGGACGGGCGAAGCCAGACGCCCGAACATGGCGGGGTCGGTTAGCGGAGAGTCTTGGGGGCTAGCCGGTAACCGACTCCGCGAACAGTTTCCAGCCAGCGCGGCTCGCGCGAATTATCGCCCAGCTTCCTGCGCAGATTACCGATATGGACCTCGATGGCGCGCATATCGGCGTCGCTGATAAACGAGCCAGTGTCATAGTCCTCGTAGCGGAGCCGGCGGACAAGGTCCGTCTTCGTACGCACCACGCGCCCGCTTTCCATCAACGCGTGGAGCAGGTCGAACTCCGTGCGGGTCAGCTCAATCTCCTGGCCGTTGACCTCCGTGGTCCGCGTATGGTGGTTCAGCAGAAGCCCGTTGTGCAAGTATGTACCGGGCTGGTTTACATTAGCCGCCGATTCAGCCACCTGAGCCTGGCCGTTGCCTTCCGGCTGCCCTGATCCATTGGCCGGAGCGACTGGCACGGGGGCCTGCCCCACGGAAAGCGACCCAGTCTCGCCCATCCGCGGCCGCCGGAGCATGGCTGCGACGCGGGCCCGCAGCTCGCGCGGGCGGAACGGTTTGGTGATGTAGTCATCTGCGCCCGATTCCAGCCCCAGCAAAGTGTCCAGCTCTTCGGCGCGGGCGGTGAGCATGATGATGTAGCTATCGCTGAAGAGACGGATGCGGCGGGCTACTTCAAACCCGTCCATGTCCGGTAGGCCAAGATCCAGGGTGACGATGGACGGGTCGTGTTTTTCGACGGCTTGTACGCCTTCTTCCCCGCTGGACGCAGCGTAGACCTCGAAGCCCGACTGAACCAGAACAGCTTCGATGAGGTCCCGTATGTCGCGGTCATCTTCGACGATGACTGCTACCCGTGATGCTTCCAAAATCCCCCCGAACTTCTTGCCGGCACATCCATGATGCACCTCGATGCAACAACTGTTCGTATTATACCTTTCACCTCGGACACTTTTTCCGGCGTAGCCGGGCTACCATGGCCGGAACGGGACAGGCCCACCTTTATACTGAATTTCCGGCGGGTAAAACAAACTGTGCCGGGTACCAGTCTCATCTGCTGCAGGAACAGGAAACCGGGGAACATGTCCGCAGTCGTCAAAAACGCGCTGGCCATGATCGGCGTGCGGAAGCAGTTTCATGAGCTGAATCTGCGGCACCGGGTCTTCCTGAGCCAGATGCCGCTGGTGATTTCCGTGACCCTCGTGGCGCTGGTGGCGGCAATCTTCTTCCCGGCAACCCTTGACAACGTCGCTTTCCAGGCGGGGCTGATCATGCTGGCAGTTCTGACAGCGGCCAGCTTTCTGGTCCCCTGGGACCGCTTGCCGTACCCCACCTATTGGGTCATCCCGCTACTGGATTTCGTTGTCGTAGCTGCGCTGAGGACAGGCGGTGCGGAGTCCCTGAGCGGGCTGAGCATGCTGGCGGTTTTCCCGGTGTTCTGGTTGGCATGGTCCGGCATTGCACCCGTTGCCGCCAGAATCATCAGCTTCTTCGCCCCCTTGATGCTGGTCTGGGTTCCCGTTCTGACCTCCGGTGAGCCGGTTACCGCAGCCGGGCTGGCCGATCCTTTCCTGATTCCCATCATCATGCTCGCCATCTGCGTCACGGCGTCGATATTCAGCCTGAGCGAGACGGACAAACAGTCAGTCCTTGAAGCCAAAGACCGCGAACTTCAGGCTGTCTTGGAAGAAACCAGGGACCGCTCCAGGCTCATGCAGACGATGATGGACACGGTCGGCGTCGGTCTGGTTGCCGTGGACAAGGACGGGCACGACATCCTGATGAACCGGCGCCAAGTGCAGAACCACATGCTGGCGGCTCCCTCAGGAAATACTGATCCCAATGAAGGCCAGCTGCATGTGTACAAACAGGACCGCACTTCACCGATCCCGCCGGATGAGCGGCCGGTCCTGAGGGCCGTGCGCGGGGAGACCTTCTCCGACGAATTGGTCTGGATCGGCGAGGGCAAGCAGCAACGGGCCATGTCCATTTCCGCCAGATCCATGCGGGACGACGACGGAGCCTTCGCCGGTTCTGTAGTTGCCTTCAGCGATGTCACGGATCTGGTGAACGCCCTGGCTGCCAAAGACGATTTCGTGGCCAGCGTGTCGCACGAGCTGCGCACACCGCTGACCTCAATCATCGGCTACCTCGATCTGGCGCTGGAGGAGACCCAGCTGAAGGATCCGGATGGCTCCATGGCTGTATCCCTGCGCGTGGCGCTGCGCAATGCCGAGCGGCTGCTCCAGCTTGTCTCGGACCTGCTCACCACCGCCTCCGGCCCGGCCAAGATCGAGCAACGGAACGCCGATCTGGCGGACGTCATCGCATCCTGCCTGGCTTCGGCAACACCTCGGGCGGAGGAATCCGGCGTCGTGCTGGTCAATGAAAGCCCCAGCGATCTTGAGGCGTTCATTGACCATGACCGAATGTGCCAGGTGATGGACAATCTGCTCTCCAATGCCATCAAGTACTCCCCCGCTGGCGGCCGCGTTACCGTCCGGGCGTGGCAGGCAGAGGACAGTGTCGGCTTCGAGGTGGAGGACCACGGCATGGGCATCGCGGAAGAAGACCTGGGCGGGGTCTTCACCAAATTCTTCCGCACCCCCACGGTCCGCCGCGCGGCCATCCCCGGAGTTGGCCTTGGCCTGGTGATCACCAAAGCGATCGTGGAAGCGCACGGCGGCGCAATCAACTTCACCAGCGAACTCGGCAAGGGCACCACTTTCAGGGTCCTTCTTCCGGCCGACGGCGGGAACCGGATCCGTCCCACGGAGGCGACGTCGGCGGACAGGGTTTGATGCGGCACACGTTAGGGACCAAACTGGGGACGTGGGCAGCGAAGTTGGGCATGCAGGGTAAGGAGTTTGGGACGAAACTGGCACCGCTGGCGGCACGATTGAAGTCCGCTGTGCTGGCGGTGCGCCGGCCGCGGCCCCGGGCCAGGCTAGAGTCCTGGTTCCGGCGAAGGCACGATACCAAAAACGGTGCCCGGCTGCTGACCGCACCTGCCGGTGGGCGGCGCGGGCATCTGCCCGGCTTCCTGCTGATCGGCTACCTGTTGACGGTGGCCCTGGTGGTCCTGTGGCCAACGCCGGTGGACCGCGACGCGAGCGGCACTATCCTGCAGGTGCTGGCGAAGCTGCATGCCTTCGGTGCGCCGGACTGGATCGATTACAACTTCGTCGAGACCAGCGCCAACATTGTGATGTTCGTGCCGATCGGCCTGCTCGGCGGGACCCTCCTGCGCGCGGGCTACCGCTGGATCGCCGTGCCCGCTGCCTTCGCCGTCTCCTTCCTGATCGAACTGGTCCAGGACACGTTCCTGCCCGGCCGGTTCGGGACCATGCAGGATGTGCTGGCCAACACCCATGGTTCGGCGCTGGGCCTCGTGGTCCTGTATGCGTTCCTGGAGTATCGGCGCATCGCCAAAGAGGACGCCGCCGCCGAACATCCGAATCAGATGAACGACGGCGGCGCTAACGGCTAGCTGTCATGCCGGGTTCGTATTGCGTTACTTCTGTACAGAGTGGCCCTTGAACTTCATGTCAGCAACACCGCTGTTGGAGCCGCCCTTGGCCGTGCCGTTGACTGCAGACGTGGTCTCGGCAAAGGTTAGCGAGGCATGCGCGACGGCGTCGGACATCTGATCGAGCGCCTCCATGCTCACATTTTCGATATCGTCGCAGGCCTGGTGGTAGCAGGGGTCATAGGCTTCCCCCTCCGTACCGCCAAAGACAGCAGCCTCTTCTTTTGTTTTGACTCCTTCGGCTCCAGTGAACAAGCCACCTGCCGGAATGCCGTTTGCGATGAAGGCAGCATAGTCGGAGCGGCCACTGAAGGCGGTAGGTGCTGAGGCCAGCCCCTGCGAGGCGAAGTAGTCGTTGAAGACATGTTCAATGTGGGCCGATCCGTTCGGGCCGACCTGGCCAAAAGCATCGCCGTCGCCGTCGTACACAAAACGCACGAAGTTTGGCGAGCCAACCATGTCGAAGTTCAGGTTGAGGGCGTGCTGCTTGATCTCCTCCTTGCTCAACTGTGAGACATAGTGGGTGGAGCCGATCAGCCCGCTTTCCTCTGCTCCCCAGAACGCAAAGCGCACGCGGTTGCGCGGCCCGTCATCGTCCAGCTCAGCCATCTGGATGGCAGTCTCGAGGATTGCAGCGCTGCCGGAGCCGTTGTCGTTGATGCCGGGACCTTCGGCCACGCTGTCCAGGTGGGCACCAACCACTACGGTGCGGTCCGCCCGACCGGCGGTATCCGCCAGGATGTTGAACGTGGTGGACTGCTTGACTTCGGCATCCACCTTGACGCCTGCCGTTGTCACCGGATCCGCGGCCAGAGCCTGGCCCACAGCGTAAGTGGCACCGACCGTCGGGATCGTAGCGGCTTCTCCCAAGGTTCCGTTCAGCAGCCCTGTCCGGTCGTCACCATTGCCCTGGTTGAAGATGATGGCTGCCGAAGCACCTGCATCCGCAGCGAGCTGCGCCTTTACCCCAAAGGTGCAAGTGCCCCGCTGGATCAGTGCGATATTCCCGGCAGTGAAGCCTTCGAAGTCTGCGGCTTCGCAACCGCTGGTCGAGGCCGCTGGATCGGTGAAGTTAACATCCACCGCTGTTACCGCGGCCTCAATTTCGCCGGCACCCGAGTACTCCATGGTCGTAAAGTCGGTTCCGTTAACATAGGTCTTCTCCGTCGGCGAGACCTGGGCCAGCTCCGAGGGCGTGTGTTCGATGAACTGCTTGTAGTCGAAGTACTGGCGCTGCGGATCGTAGCCGGCATCCTCCAGTTCGGACTCGATGTACTCCGCTGTTGCCTCGTAGCCCTCCGTTCCGGCCGCACGGTTCCCGCCGTTGTTGGTGGCCACTTTCTGGAGTTGTTCAAGGTGGTTCAAGATGCTCTCAGCAGTTACGGCTTCACGCAGCTTTTCCGTGTCCGTTCCGTTGTCCGCGTTGGCGGGCAGTCCGGCGCTGAGTGCCAAAGCGACGACGGCGGTTATCGCCCCGGCACGCTTATTGCGACGATGATTCATTTTCGTCATTCCCCTGATTTCGGTTGAATGTCGCCCGGCATGGCCCCCAACACCGGTCGTGTGGCTGACGTTAGTCGAGGGATTCTCGGGCCGGAAGAGCGCACAACCAGTTAGCCCTTCGCGGAGGCAAAATTGCCATCAAGGGTTGACAAAACCTCTTGTCAGATTCGGGAATTGAGGCCGCTAAGGAGGTTGCCGCCCAGGCTAAGCCCGTTCAATCCTCCGCAGGCGTGGCCGTGGCGAAGGCTATGGTGGCGTGTGCCAGCGCGTCAGCCATTTCCTCCAGCAGGTTCGTGTCCACGTTCTCGATCGTGTCGCAGGACTGGTGGTAGCAGCTGTCGTAATCCACTCCCGCCTCACCGCCGAAGGCCTGGGCTTCGGCCCGGCTCTTGGTGCCCGCGTCGCCGGTGAAGAGCCCCCCGGAGGGAATCCCGGCTTTGAGGAAGGCCGCGTAGTCGGAGTCGCCGTCCAAGAACGGAGTGGGCAGCACCTCCAGCCCGCGGTCGGCAAAATAGTCGACGAAAACGTCCTCGATCTCATCCGAACCATTGGGGGCGTTGTCGCCGAAAGTTGAGCCGTCGCCGTCGTGCACAAGTCGTACGCCGTTGGGCGAGGCCACCATGTCCAGGTTCAGGTAGACCGCATGCTGCCCGGTCTCGCTGCCGCTGAGTTCGTCCACGTAATGCTGCGATCCGTACAGCCCCTCCTCCTCGCCGCCCCAGAACGCGAACCGCACCTTGTTGGTCGGCTCGATCCCGAAATCCGCCATCCGCAGTGCCGTTTCGAGGATGGCGCCCACCCCGCTGGCGTTGTCGTTGATGCCGGGCCCGCGGCGCACCGAATCCAGATGCCCGCCCACCACAATGATGTGCTCGTCGCTACCGCTGGTTTCCGCGAGGATGTTGAAGGTCTCGACCTTCTCGTCGTCGTCCTCGTAAGTGAAATGCTGGCGAACAGGGTTGTAACCGGCCGCGCGCAGCTGCTCCTCGACATATCGGGCGGATTCCTCGTAGCCGGAACTGCCGGCGGCCCGGTGGCCGCCGTTGGCATCGGCCACGTCCTGCAGCGCCTCGAGGTGGTCCATGATGTCCCGGGCGTTGACGGCCTCGCGCAGCGCACCGGTGTCGGCGCTGTGTGTGGGAACCAACGGCGGCGGAGAGGCGGAACAACCTGCAAGAACAACGACGGCGGCGGCGGCCACAGCGGCAAGACTTGCCCGGGCACCTCTATGCATTTTCATGGATGTTCCCCCTTGCGTTGAAACTTAGCGCATCTGCACGACCGGTGGAAGTACTTTCCGCGTCAAACTTAGGCACAGCCAGAAGCAGACCGCGTAAGCGCCCAGAACCGACGCGGAGACAAGCGACGACGGCGAGAAATCCACCCCGACCGAGGCATCCAGCAGCACCCCGCCGAGCAGCCGGAACAGCCCGCCGGCCGCCGTCACCGCTCCGGGCGCCAGCACGCTGGCAATCAGGACCACGGCAACGCCGGCGATCGCCCAGATCCAGCGGTCCCCGGGCAGCCCCAGCGTCCCCAAGCCGGTGGGCGCGAGGCAGAAGGTCAGCAACACCAGGGCGGCATACGTGCACATGCCCACGTCCAGAATGGAACCGTGGCTGCCCATCTTGTGCAGCGTATTGGGCAGCACCGCGATGAACGCAGCGGCCAGCAGCGCAATATAGGCCGCGGTCCAGAACGGGCGCGGCAACCCGGCTGCAGACGATTGCGCCGCCAGTTCAAAGTAGGCGGTGGTCGCGTAGAATATCGCCGCCGCGGCGATGATGAACTCGAGGAAAGACCGGACAAGGTGCAGGCTGCCCGACCGCGCGGGCCGCTGCCGGACAAAGCTGCAGAACAGGCCGTAGGCAGCGCCGACAGCCAGGCCTGTCCCGATCAGCTCCGGAGTCCCGCCGCCGGTAAGCCCGGCGAACAGGGCCGCTGCCATGACGCCGGTGAAAAAAGTGGACGGCAGCAGCGCGGGATCGGTCTTCAGCAACCGCGGCGGTTTGCGCTGCAGCGCGAAAAACAGGAACACCAGGGCAAGACACAGCACGCCGACCAGGACCGTTCCGTTGTCCGCAGCGGCTTGAACGCGTGCGCTCATGAACCCGGTCACGGCAGCACCTGCTGTTCTGCATGGCCGGCTCTTCGGTAGTTCTGTCCAAAGTGATGGATGGCATTTTGGACGCGAAAAAGTACAGACATATGAGTTCCCCAACTCCCCAATAATCGCCCATCGCTTGCCCGTCCCCAGATGGCACAAGCGTTTAGGCTTGTCCACACCCTAATGTATGAACCTCAAGGTCCCCTCAAGTTCAGTGGCGTTTTAATCTTCTCTTCATGTTTGCGGGATACTGTCAATAGGGTTTTTCCAAGAAGTCTCGTTCAAAGGATCTGTATGCGTATCTCCGTCATTGGCTGTGGTTACTTAGGTGCCGTCCACGCGGCTTCCATGGCCAAGCTCGGTCATGAAGTCGTTGGCATCGATGTGGACCAGCGCAAGATCACCGAGCTCCAGGCCGGCCGCGCACCGTTCTTCGAGCCCGGCCTGCCGGAACTGCTGACCGAGGTCCAGGAGACCGGACGGCTGAAGTTCAGCACCTCGATGGCCGACGCCGAAGGCGCCCAGGTCCACTTCGTCTGCGTCGGCACCCCGCAGCGCAAAGGCGAATACGCAGCGGACCTGACCTACGTCGACTCCGCGTTCTACGAACTCATCCCGTACCTGCACGACGGCGACATCGCCGTCGGCAAATCCACCGTTCCCGTCGGCACCGCAGCCCGCCTGGCCGACATGGTCGCCGCCAAGGCCCCGGGCGCCGTCCTCGCCTGGAACCCCGAGTTCCTGCGCGAAGGCCACGCCGTGAAAGACACCCTCACCCCGGACCGCTTCGTCTACGGCGTCCCCGCCGGCGAACGGGGCGCCCGCGCCACCGCCGCCCTGGACGAGGTCTACGCCACCCCGCTGTCCAACGACACTCCGCGCCTCGTGGTCGACTACGCCACCGCCGAACTGGTCAAGACCGCCGCGAACTCCTTCCTGGCCACGAAGATCTCCTTCATCAACGCCATGGCCGAGGTCTGCGAAGCCGCCGGCGCCGACGTCTCCGCCCTCGCCGACGCGATCGGCATGGACGACCGGATCGGCCGCAAGTTCCTCAACGCCGGCGTCGGCTTCGGCGGCGGCTGCCTGCCCAAGGACATCCGCGCCTTCATGGCCCGCGCCGGCGAACTCGGCGCCGACCAGGCCCTGACCTTCCTGCGCGAAGTGGACGCGATCAACATGCGCCGCCGCTCCCGCGTGGTCGAGCTGACCCGCGAACTCGTCGGCGGCTCCCTGATCGGCAAACGCATCACCGTCCTCGGCGCCGCATTCAAACCCGAGTCCGACGACGTCCGCGACTCCCCCGCACTCAGCGTCGCCCAACAACTCCAGCTCCAGGGCGCCACCGTCACCGTCACCGATCCCGAAGCGCTGCCCAACGCCAAGGGCCGCTTCCCCGAACTGTCCTACGAACCGGACACCAAGACCGCGCTGGCCAAGGCCCACGCCCTGGTACTCCTGACCGAATGGAAGGAATACCGCGAACTGGACCCGGCCGCCGTCGCAAATCTCGTGGACGAGAAGAACATTCTCGACGGCCGCAACGTCCTCGACCCCGCAATCTGGCGCGACGCCGGCTGGACCTACAAGGGCATCGGCCGCCCCTGACCCGACGGCCGAGGAGGAACCCATGAACGCGATCGTCCTCGGCTGGGATCCTGCCGATTGGGATGCGTGGCAACCGGCCTTCCCCGAGGTGGTGGAGCTTGTCGCCGAAACCGGCGGGTTCCGGACCAGATGGATCGTTGGCTCGGCGCCGGAGCTTGTCCCGGGCACCGAGGTCTGGCTGCTGCTCACGGGCGGGAAGCATCGGGGTCTGATCGGCCACGGCGCCCTGGGACCGGACAGTGTCTCCGAGCCCCGATCCGCGGGATTGGAACCAGGCTCCGCCGTCGACGTCGTTTTCGACGCCCTCCTGCGCCAGGGTGAACATGTTCCCTACGACGAGCTGGTCAGCCGCGTTCCCGGCGTGCCGTGGGACCTGATCCGTGGCTGGGGCGAGATTATCCCGCCCGCCGAACTTCCCGCACTGCGGGACGTCTGGGCCGATTATGCCGGGCCGTCGCAGTTTGAGTTGACGCTGCCCGTGCCGGGTGCGCTTCCCGGTGAGGCCCTGCTGACGGTTTCCGCCAACCGATACGAGGTCAGCCCGCAGGCGAGGACGGCCTGCATCCGCCACCACGGATCCAGCTGCGCGGCCTGCGGTTTCAATTTCGAAGCGGCCTACGGCGGGCTCGGCAAAGACTACATCCAGGTCCACCACATCGTTCCGGCCGCCGAACAGGGCGCGGACTATCAGCTGGATCCGTTGACCGATCTGGTGCCGTTCTGCGCCAACTGCCACGCGATGGCTCACCGGCGCACGCCCGTCCCCTACTCCCCCGCAGAACTGAGGCGCTTGATGGCGGCCCCGCCGCACGTTGCCGGTTCGGTGCTGAGCCCGGAGGAAGAAGCGGCCCAGCGGGATGCCGCCAGGCTGCTGCAGATCAAGGGCAACGCAAACCAGGACTGACCCGAAACCCTACACGTTGCTGCTTTCGCCGAGGACCCGCAGCCGCTCCTGGTATTCGTCCAAAGTGATCTGGCCGTGGGCCAGCCTCTGGTCCAGGATCTGCCGTGCCACGCTTCGGGGCGGCGGTGCATGATGCGTTGCTGCCGGCGTCAGCAGGAACGGCTCCTGCCCGCCACGGGTTGCGGTCACAAAGGCCCGCACCACCATGACAGCCAGCAGCACCACGACCATCAGCAGCACCAGGCCAAACAGCCAGGCTCCCCCGACCAAGAACCATTCTGCATTCATTGCAATGCATCTCCCTCGACGCGGAAGCAACCTTGCCGTAGAGCCGCTGGCAATGTCGCCTCTGAACGGTGTTCCTTATAGCCAGATTACCCATCTCCGGCGTGGAGATACAGGGGTGCGAGCGGCGCCGCAACGTAAACGTTGCAACATAACTTTTTCCCAAGCACCGGGACGAAGAATGGCACCGGAGCGCAGTAACAACTGCACCGATCGTATTCATTGACACCACTTGCAGAAGCAGCGCAAGGTAGAGACACCGACTGCGCTGTTTCAGGGGGCAGCATGAGCAACAGATCCTGGTCAGGCACGGAACCAACCGGCCCGGCAGTATGGCGCAGGACCGGTATCGCGGTGGCCGTTGCGGCATCGCTGGCCGCGGGCCTGGCTGTCCTGCCCGGAACCGCCGCCCTTGCGGCCCCTGATCCGCGGTTGTTCGAATCCCAGCCCGGCGCGGCAAGCGTGGGCGATAAGTACTTCCCGCAGGCCGGTAACGGCGGCTACGACGTCAAGCACTACCAATTGGATCTGTCCTACCATCCGCCCACGGACAAGCTCGACGGCGTTGCCACCATCAGCGCCCGTGCCGCCCAGGATCTTTCCTCCTTCAACCTGGACCTGCGCGGCCTCTCGGTGGATTCCGTCGAGGTCAACGGCCTCTCTGCCTACTGGTCCGTTCCGGAGGACGGCGAGCTGAAGGTTCGGTCGCCGCAGAACATCCGCGAGGGCGACAAGTTCACCGTGGTCGTCAAGTACTCGGGCGTGCCCAAGACCATCAAGGAGCCCGGCCTGGCCGGCTTTATCCACACCGAAACCGGCGCCACGGTCACCGGCCACCCGCTGACCGCGCCCACCTGGTTCCCGTCCAACAACCACCCGCGGGACAAGGCCACCTACACCTACAACATCTCCGTGCCGGACGGCTGGGAAGCCCTCGCCAACGGCGCGTTGAAGGGCAAGAAGTCCAAGAGCGGCCGGACCACGTGGACGTGGGAAGCCAAGGAACAACTGCCGGCGTACCTGGCCTCGATGAGCGTGGGCGAGTTCGAGATCGATTCCTACGCCAAGGACGGCGTCGATTACTGGGACGCGCTGGATCCGGAACTGAAATCCGTCATCACCCCGCGCAACGGCAACGGCCTGGCCTGGTCCCACACTTCGGACTCCTCCTACAAGCGGCTCAGCCGCACCATCAGCATTCCCAACGACGGCGCCGAGCTGTCCTTCTGGCTCGAACGCGACACGGAACCGGGTTGGGACTTCGCGTTCGTGGAGGCCCGCACCGCCGGCGCCGAGGACTGGACCACGCTCAAGGACACCACCGGCCATGCCACCGACGACACCGGCCTGGCCTGCCCCGCCTGGCACGAGGTGCACCCGTTCCTCAAGCATTACCAAAGCGACGACGGCGAGGGCGGCTGCACGGCCGAAGGCACCTCGGGCAAGTGGTGGGCTGCCAGCGGCACCAGCGATGGCTGGGAGAAATGGGAGTTCGACCTGTCCGACTACAAGGGCACGGACGTGGAGCTCTCCATCACCTACGCCAGCGACATCAACGGCCAGCGCGACGGCGTGCTGATCGAGGACATCATCGTCTCCACCGGCGAGGGCACCACGTCCTTTGAGAACGACCGCAACCGGGACCGCCTGGAGGGCTGGACCATTCCCGGTGCGCCGGAGGGCAGCCCCGGGAATGAAGATGACTGGGAAGCCGGCGTTTCCACGCCGGTCTCCATCGGCGCCAGGGTGGAAAAGGGACTGGCGCGCCAGCCCGAAATCATCGGTTTCCTGGCCGACAGTTTCGGTGACTATCCCGCGGAGGCGGCTGGCGGCGTCGTTATTGGAATTGACGGTCTCGGTTTCGCCTTGGAGAGCCAGAGCCGGCCGACCTACTCCGAAGACTGGTTCTATGATCCGGCCAGCGCCGACTCGATGATGGTGCACGAGCTGGCGCACCAGTGGTTCGGCGGCAGCCTGTCGCTCGCCTCGTGGCGGGATGCCTGGCTGGCGGACGGTTTCGCCACCTACGCGCAGTGGCTGTGGAACGAGGAACAGGACCTCGGCAAGGCCCAGGATGCGTTCGAATTCTACGGCGGCATTCCGGCCGACGATCCCTTCTGGGACCTGCGCATTTCGGATCCGGGAGCGGAGCGGGTCTTCGACGCCTCCGTGCAGGCCCGCGGCGCGATGGTGCTGCAGGCACTGCGCGAGGAGCTCGGCGATGACACGTTCTTCGGCCTGCTCAAGAGCTGGAGCACAGGGAAAGCCGGCAAGGTCGTCTCGACGAAGCAGTTCATCCAGTTTGCCGAGCAATACTCGGGGCAGGATCTGACGGAGCTGTTCGACACCTGGCTCTTTACCCCGGGGAAGCCCGGCGCCTTGTGACGCGGTCAGGTAACGGCGGGCCACCCGCGGTATCGAAACGACAACACCAGCGTGTTTCCGCCACCCACGCCACGGCCGAGGCCTACAGTGGCTTTACGTTTCCTGGGGAGGAAAAATGTCACGTGAACAGAACCTGGACATCGGCAACTTCCTGACAGTATCGGACGTCGCAGCCCGGCTCAATGTCAGCAAGATGACCGTGTACCGCCTGGTGCATTCCGGCGAGATGCCAGCCGTGCACATCGGCCACTCGTTCCGGATCAACGAGACGGCAGTCGCGGACTACCTGGCGGAGGCCGCGGTGGAGGCGGATCCGTCGAGCTGACGCGGGGGCGCCGCATCCGTACAAGACAGTAGGATGGACTCTGATCCCAACCGAGACCGATCTTTGGAGTCCACCTATGGCCTTGAGCGCCTCCACCAACCTGTCCCACCCCGTTGCCCAGGTCACCGAGACCTTTGTCAGCGCGGACTTCCTCCGCCACATCAGCGAGATGGTCGGCGGCAGCCTGGTCTCCGTGGAGCAGGAGGGCGACGTCGATGGTCCCTTCACCCTCACCGTGGTCCGGAACATTCCCACGACGCGGCTCCCGGACATCGCACGCAAGATGCTAGGCGAGTTCCTAAACGTGACGCAGACCGAGCAGTGGCAGGCCCCGGAGGCCGATGGCTCCCGTACCGTCAACGTCGGCGTCAAGATCGCCGGTGCGCCGGTTGACGTGGCGGCCGTGCAGAAGTTGGTTTCCGAGGGCGGTTCCACCCGCGTGGATCTCGAAGGCGAAGTTTCCTCCGGCATCCCGTTCCTCGGCGGCAAGATCGCTTCGGCAGCCGAGCCCATGCTGGGCAAGGCGCTGAGGATCCAGGCGGAGCAGGCCGAAGCCTGGATCGCCGGCCGGGCATAGGGGCTTACCGACTGTGAACGTACCTGCTGCCCTGGCCTGGGTCCTGGTCTTCGCCGGCTTCTGGAGCGTCATCGCCTGGGTGCCGTTCCTGCTCCAAGTCTGGAAGGACCCGCGGTCCAAGGACGACAAGGGCAATATGACCAGTTACCTCACCACGCGATTCATGCTGATCACCACGTCGATGATCCTGGGGATCGCCACGCTGGTGATCGGTTTCCGACTGCTGGCGGGTTAGCTTCCGCCCTCTGGCGGGCTAGCTTCCGCCCTCATCGCCGTGGTTTTCTCGCGAGATCGTCCCTGCCGCACCAGATCGTCCCTCCCACGAGGCGTCTGTACCGGCAGGGACGATCTCGCGTTTTAAGGGGCGGGTTAGGGGGATTCAGCCCCTTTCCGGCCAATTCTCCGGGTGATCACCACGGCGGGGATGATGAGCAGCCACATATACATGGCGGCATCCGTGTGGAAGAACGCCACCGGGATGCTCAGCACGAAGACCAGCGGCACCGGCAGGATGGACCAGAACACGTACCGGTACATGGCCCGGTCCACGTCCTTGGTCATCAACTGTGCCCGCCACGCATGCATCCAGATCAGGTTCAGCATCACGAAGACAGCCGCCGTCACGCTCGCGTAGAGCACCGCGGGCCACGGCGAAATTTCCCCGCCATAGTTGCTCAGGAAACTGGTAGGCATCGGCAGGACCGCAATGAAGAACAGCAGCAGCAGGTTCAGCCACTGCAGACGGGCGTCGTAGCGCCGGATGACAATGAATTTCCGGTGGTGGTTCATCCACGCAGTGCTGATCACGGCGAAGCTCACAGCATAGGCGAAGAACTCGAGCATCGCCGCCAGCAGGGCAGCGCCCAGATGTTCCTGGTCCAGCCCTTCGGGAATGATGATTTCCAGAACCAACAGCGTCATGGCAATGGCAAAGACGGCGTCGCTGAAAAATACGAGCCGCTCGAGGGAGGCACCGGAGCCGAAGAGCCTCCGATGCCGTTCCCGCAATCCCTCGTGGCGCTCCGGCACTCCCTCTTGCCCGGCGCCGGCGCCCTCCGTCAAAGCCGGACTAGGTTAGAACAGCGAACCGCGGATGAGGTGGCCGTAGTAGATCGAGCCCGGCCGCTGGGGATCCCCCTCGTAGCCGTGGTCCGGATTGTCGTTGTTGTACTGCTCGGTCGCCTCCACAAAGCTGTCCACCACATCCGCCACGGATCCGGTGCAGGTGCCCTGGTTCAGGCAGAGCGCCACGGTTCCGGCTACTGCAGGCGAGGCGAAGCTGGTGCCGTGCGGGGAGGCTGTTCCACCGCCGCGGGCCGTTGTTTCAACGCAGACGCCCGGTCCCGCGACGGTGTGCTCCTGGTCGTCGCCCTGTGTGGCGAAGTTGGAGAAGCTCGCGGGCCTGTCGTCATTGGCGTAGGCACTCACGTCCTGGCCCAGGCACACCGGCGATGCCTCTCCGCCGGGCCTTCCGTCGAAGTCGCCGATCGCCGTCGCGGTCAGCACCTCGTCATAGGCGGCAGGAACCACGCCGGCCACATCGGTCGCGCCGTTGCCGGCCGCCACCACGTAAGTCACGCCGGCTTCCACCGAACGGCAGATCGCCGCATGCATGGGGTCCCCGCTCTGGCTGCCGCAGGCGCCGTCGTCGGTCCCGGGTCCGGCGATGCTCACGTTGGCGACCGCGATGTCGTTGTCCGCATTGTTATCGGTCCGCGTCCCGGTCACCCAGTCATACGCACAGATCAGGCTTGACTCCGAGATTGTCCCGGCGTCGCTCAGCACCCGCACAGACCAGATCGGTGCGCCGGGAGCCATGCCCACCACGCCCAGATCATTGTCGCGGGCCGCCGCCACACCGGCCACCGACGTTCCGTGGCCCATGACGTCCACGGGCGCCGGTACGTTTACCGCGGAGCCGCTGCTGCAGTCGACGCCGCCGCGGACATTGAGGTCCGGATGCGTAGCATCCACGCCGGTGTCGATGACAGCAATGTTCACGTCGACGGAACCTGCGCCGTCACCGGCTTTGGCGCTGGACTGATCGGCCCCGGTGCGCGTTACGCTGACCGGCGTCTTCTGCGCGGCCAAGGTGAACTGCCGGTCCAGGGCGACATACGCCACCGCCGGGTCATTGCCCAGCTGCTCGGCGTTGGCAGCGGTCATGCTCGCGGCGTAGCCGGAGATGGCCTCGCTGTACGTCGAGGTTTCGTCGACGTCGAATTCCTCCTGATGGTCCGCCGCGATGTCCTCAACATCGGCAGCGGAGTCCTTTAGCACGACGATGTAGTCGTCTTCGGTCTCGGCCAGTGCCGGCGACCCGAGAAAGGCCATTCCGGCCGTAGCGGTTGCTGATGCAGCCACAATGGCCAGCAAACGGCGTGCTGCTGGATGCAGACTCCCCATGATTTCCTCCGAAGCAGGTTCGATCCCAATATCCCCAAAATCGATATGCGGCCACCTGCCCCCAAGCGCTTCACCATATCGTTATAAACCCCTTTGGAATCACAGTATGGACCTCGAAGGAAGAAGCGTCCATAGCTGGGGCAAAATCATGCGCCGCATGACGGTAGCGCCCGGAAACCCCGTTTACAGAGGCCATCGGGGTCAGTCCGCGTAAGTGCGCCAGCGTTCCTTGACGTCTTCGGGGAGTTCGTCCCACGGCGGCGCGTCCGGCATCCAGAGGCCATCGAGCAGTTTCATGCGCTCTTCGTACAGGGCCTTGCCCGCGGCCTCCCGCTCCAGTGTCACGGATACGAGTATCCCGCATCGGCCCGGTTTCGGCGAAACTCTTCACGGGCGTTGCTCGGGGTCCGGCTCCGGTCTCTGCCCTCCGCGAGCGGCTCTCTCCGAGCCTTCCCATGGAACCGTCCCGCTGCCCGCCCCGGATCTTGCCCCGGGATCCGCCTCGCTCCCCGACCCGCTGCCCGCCCCGCCGGAAGCGAGGACGCGCGACCGCGTCCGGCCGGATGCCTGCGCAACCATCCGCTCCAGCGGACCCTGCGCCCTGCCGGTGGAATTGTGCCACAGGACCGCGAAGAGCACCGCGGCGGCAACCTGGAGGGCCAGCGAGAGACGCGGCTGTTCGGCCAGGAAGCCGGTGGCCAGCACCACCAGATGGACCGAATACACGGTCAGCGTCATCGCGCCGACCGCAGTGAGCGGGGCCAGGATCCAGGTGACCCTTTCACCCACCCACAACATAAAACCAAGGACGACGGCGGCAATCCCCAAGGTGTTCAGGATTTCCACCGGGGTGGAAGAGTAGGGCGAGAGGACCGTCAACCACCATCCGCTGGAGGCCGGCAGCCCGAAGTCCGGGCCCCACGTCAGGATGTTGTCCACTCCCTCCGCGCCCAGCCGCGGCGAGTTCTCGATCAGCGCCTGCCGTCCCCCCAGTGGCCCGAGCATCAGCAGGGCGAAGAGCCAGGTGGCCGCGGCGAGGATGGCTCCGCCGACCATCAGCCGGATCTGGATATCGCGCGAGCGCAGGTTAAGCCGGCCGATGGCCAGGCCAGCGCAGATGTAGGCCATGTAGGGAACGGCCGGAAAGGAACCGGTGAACAGCAAGGCACTGACCACGGCCCCCGGATCGTCGAAGAGCATGCTCAGCGAGGGGTCGAACCCGTCCAGGTCCGGCAGCGGCCGGCGGAGCTGCTGCATCAGGACAGGTCCCACGATGGCAAACGCTGCAGCAGCAAAACCGAGCATCCGCGGGCTGAGCCCGAGCAGCGGGATGGCCAGCAGGAACATCATGCCGTAATACGCCAGAATGATTGCCGCCGGCGGATCCAGCAGACCGATCAGCAGCCCCATGCCTGCGATGATCAGGGCCCGCACGGCCATCGAGGCCTTCGCCGCCGTTAGTGCGCGGCCCCCAACAGCCCGCGCACCTCCCGAGACGAAGGCCAGCGAGACGCCGGCCAGGAACGCGAACAGCGCGGCCGACGTGCCGGAGAACAGCTGCCAGACCAGCGTCGGTTCAGCGTCCTCGTTCCAGCCGGGCAGAATGTGGATGGTCATCATGCCGATCAGCGCCAGCCCGCGCGCGGCATCGACTCCGCTGATGCGGGCCTTGGGTTTGGCTGCCGACGCACCGGCCTTGGGCTCAAACAGTGATCGTCCGTCGAACACCGGAGGCCTCCATATCTGCCATCAAGGCTGTGGTTTCGTCCTCGGTCAGTTCGGCCAGGGGCGAGCGGACGCTGCCGCCGGGCAGGCCCAGCGACTGCAGTGCGGCCTTCACCGACGCGGCGGCCGGGGCACGGAACATCCCGCGGTAGACCGGCAACAGCTCGCGGTGCACGGCGAGCGCCTGGTCGATCTGTCCCTGCGAGTACAGGTGGAACAGCTCGTTCAGCCGGTCCCCCACCACGTGGCCCACCACCGAGACGAAGCCGACCGCCCCGATCGAGAGCAACGGGAGGTTCAGCGCGTCGTCCCCCGAGTAGTAGGACAGCGGCGTCTCCCGCATCACCCACGAGCTGGTTTCGAGATCGCCCTTGGCATCCTTGACCGCCACGATCCCGGGATGCTTGGCCGCGGCGTCCAGCGTCGTCGGCTCGATGGCGACGCCGGTCCGTTTGGGAATGTCGTAGAGCATAATCGGCAGTTCGGTGCTGTCCGCGATGGCCAGGAAGTGGCGCAGCAGTCCGCGCTGGGACGGCCGGGAGTAGTACGGTGCCACCAGCAGCAGACCGTCGGCGCCCCAGTCCGCGGCGTTCTGCGCCAGCTTGATGCTGTGCCGGGTGTCCCCCGAGCCGACTCCGGCGATGACCTTCTTCGCGGTTCCGGCCACCGCGCGCCGGGCCGCCCCGATCATCTTCGACTTCTCGTGGTCCGAAGTGGCGATGGACTCGCCCGTGGTGCCGTTGACCACCACGCCGTCGTTCCAGCCGTCCCTGGTCAGCCACCGTGCCAGCCGTTCCGCCGCGGGCAGGTCTACCCGGCCGCAGCCATCGAACGGCGTGACCATTGCAGTGAGCACGCTCCCGAAGACGCACGCTGCCGGCGTCGTAAATTCGAGGTTCTCCATGGTTGTCATCTCAATTTCCCCCTGTTGATTGATCTGTCTGCTGTGGTGGCCCCGGCGCTCACGAAGAGTTGCCGGGACCGGACGAAGAGCCGGCGGTGGCCAGCAGCTGCCCGCGCTGCCGGCTCTGGACCAGGTCCCAGTTGCGCAGCGGGTTTCCGGCCCAGGTGCCGCCGGCCGGCACGGTCTCGGAGCGCATCACCAGCGAGCCCGGGCCAACGGTCGCGTGCGTTTCCAGCCGGCTGCCCGGCAGCACCACGCTGTTCGGCCCCAGCGTGGCGAAGTCCGCCAGCGTCACTTCCTCCATGCGCATAATGCGGTCGTGGAACAGGTGCGTCTGGAGCACGGTGCCGCGGTTGATGCTGACCCCGTCGCCGATGCTGATCAGATCGAATTCGGGCAGCCACCAGGTTTCGCACCAAACGCGCCGGCCAATCCGGGCACCCATCAACCTCAGCCAGAGGTTGAACATGGGCGTGCCCAGGCTCATCCGGATGAGGCCGGGCACGGCGAGCGATTCGGAGAAGACGTCGGCCAGCTCGTTGCGCCAGATAAAGGACGTCCAGAGCGGGTGTTCCGACGGCCGGAACCGGCCCACCAGCGCCCACTTTGCCGTCAGCGCCACCAGGCAGGCGGCGAACGCGCTGGCCAGCAGCACCGGCCCGGACAGGACCGCGGTCATGAGCAGCCCCGCCTGCAGGTAGATCTGCGTCAGCACCCAGACCGTGGCCAGTGCCAGCCAGGCGGTGATGACCGCCGGCAGCAGGCGGCAGCTTTCGACGGCGGCGCGGGCCACCAGCAGCCGCCGCGGCGGATTGTAGGTCCGCGCGGTATCCCCGTGGTCCACCGGCCGCGGCAGTTCCATCGCGGGCCGGCCGAACCAGTTGGACGATGCCGGCATGTTCTTCGGTGCCGACGACAGCACGGCGATCAGCGAGTTGTCCGGCACCTGCATGTCGGCGCCGACAATGCCGGAGTTGCCCACAAAGGACTTCTCCCCCACGCTCGCCGGGCCCAGGTGCAGCCGGCCGGCCCGGGCGCGCGGCGCGGTGACCAGCGAGTGGTCTGCCAGGAAGGAGCGGCTCGAGAACGTGGTCAGGTGCGGGATGGTCTCCATCGTGGAGATCTCCACATGCCTGCCCACCTTCGCCCCGAGCACCCGCAGCCACAACGGCGTGAGCAGGCTTGCGTAAAGCGGATAGACCGAAACCAGTGTCTTGGCCAGCAGCAGGTTGGACAGCCAGGCCGCCCACGCCGCGGCGCCGTGCAGCGAGTGGAAGCCGGGCCTGAGCAACAGGCTCAGCAGGCGGACCAGCCCGGCCGTCATCGCCAGATAGGTGACAACGGCCAGCACCAGGAACACGGGCGACCACGCCGCGAGCGTCCACAGCGCTGCATCCAGGTTCCCGATTCCGCGGATCACGGACATCACCAGTAAAGCACCGGGTACGACGGCGGCAATCGGCATCAGTGCCAGACCGGCCAGTCCCAGCGGGTACAGGAGCGCAACGGCCCGCACGGGGCGGGTGTCGCCGTCGTCCTCCGGCCAGTCTTCCCCCGCCGTCCCGACAGGCTCCATCTGAGAACCGGCCCAGCGCTCCCCGTCCGGCACCCAGCCGCTAACGCAGGTTCCGGGCTCCACTTCGGCCCCGGCACCGATCCGCGCCTCGTTCATCAGGATGGACCGGGTGCCTACCCGGGCGTTCTCGCCGATCCGGACGCGGCCGATATGCAGGCGGTCGCCCTCTAGCCAGTGGCCGGCCAGGTCCACTTCATATTCGATGGTCGCGCCGGAGCCGAACTCGGCCAGTCCGGTCACCGGTGGCAGGGCGTCCAGATGCACCTGCTTGCCGGCCTTGCAGCCGAATGCCCGCGCCACCCAGGGCGCCAGCGGCGAGCCCATCAAAGGCTCCAGCTTGCAGAAGGTGGCAATGCGTTCCGCAGCCCACAGCCGCAGATGCATCCAGCCGCCGCGAGCGTAGACGCCCGGCGCCACACCCCACAACAGCAGCCGGGCCGAGGCCACGGCGAAGAGTACCCGGAACGGCAGCGTGAAGAGCACAATCCACGCGGCCAGCGTCGGCAGCAACGGCGGATTCGGCATCCACGGCGCGTCCGTCAGGTTGAACATCAGCCAGCAAACTACCGCGATGCCCGTCACGTACCGCAGCCCGGTGATCGAATACAGCACGCCGATCAGCGGGGCCTGGACCAGGCCGGTCCACCACGGGGTGGGCCGGACGTCGCGCTGCTCGGACGTGCTGGCGCCGAGGCTGTCCAGGTAGGCGGCCATGCCACCGAGCGTCGGCCGGGCGTAGATGTCGGCGATGGAGACTTCGGGGTGCCGGCCGCGCAGTGTGGCTACCAGCTGCGCCGCGGCCACACTGGCCCCGCCCAGGGCGAAGAAGTCGCTGTCCCCCTCCAGCGGCACCGGTCCCAGCAGGTCGGTCCAGGCATCCGCGATCCAGCCTTCGGTGCCGGTCAGGGTGTGCCCGGCTCCCGCCGCAGCGGTACCGGGCAGCGGCCAGGGCAGCGCCTTGCGGTCCACCTTGCCCGATGTCTTCACCGGCAGCTCATCGACGACGCCGAGCGCCGGTACCAGCTGCGCGGGCAGCATTTCCTGCAGCCGCGACCGCGCCGCCGCCAGGTCAATCTCCATACCCGCTTCCAGGACCAGGTACCCGGCGAGTACCTTGTTGCCGCTGGGCGTGGACTGGACGGCGGCAGCCGCCGTCGCCACGCCCGGAAGCTGGGCGAGGGCTTCATCGATCTCGCCCAGCTCCACCCGCCGCCCGCCCAGCTTGACCTGTTCGTCAGCCCGGCCCACGAAGACCAGACCGTCCTTGTCCGCGAGCACCAGGTCACCGCTGCGATAGGCACGTTCCCAGCCAAGCGTGGCCATCGGCGCGTACTTTTCGGCGTCCCTCACCGGGTCGAGGTAGCGGCCCAGTCCCACGCCGCCGATGATCAGCTCGCCCTCCTGGCCCCAGCTGACCGGGTTGCCGTCCGGGTCCACCACTGCCAGCTCCCACCCGCGCAGCGGCAGGCCGATCCGCACCGGCCCGCTGCCATCCAGCGCGGCACCGCAGGCGATCACCGTCGCCTCGGTAGGACCGTAGGTGTTCCAGACCTCGCGGTTGGGGCCGGCCAGACGCGCCACCAGTTCCGCCGGGCACGCTTCGCCGCCGAAAATCAGCAGCCGGATGTTCTCCAGCGCCTCGGCCGGCCACATGGCCGCCAGCGTGGGCACCGTGGAGACCACGGTGACGTCCCGGTCCGCCAGCCACGGTCCCAGATCCGCACCGGACCGGACCAGCGAGCGGGGTGCCGGAACCAGGCAGGCGCCGTTCCGCCAGGCCAGCCACATCTCTTCGCAAGAGGCGTCGAAGGCCACGGACAGGCCCGCCAGCACCCGATCGCCGCGGGTGAGCGGGCGCTCGGGCAGGAACATTTCCGCCTCCGCATCCGCCCACGCGGCCGCCGAGCGGTGCTGGATGGCAACGCCCTTCGGCTTGCCGGTGGAGCCCGAGGTAAAGATGATCCAGGCGTCGTCGTCGGGGTGCGGCTGCGGGCTGTTGCCCAGAGTCTGCACGCCCGGCATCGGTCTGACGACCAGCCCTTCACCGATGACGGCGCACACGGCCGCTTCGGCCCAGACGGTTTCGGCCCGCTCGTCCGGCTCGTCCGCGTCCACCGGTACGTAGGCCGCACCGGAAACCAGGATCCCCAGGATGGCGATGTAGAGGTCGACGGATCCAGACGGCACCCGGACCCCCACGCGGTCCCCCGCGCCGATGTCCGAGGCCCAGAGCCGGCGCGCTATCTCGTCAATGTGCAGGCCGAGCGCCGCGTAGCTGAGGCGAGTGTCGCCGTCGTCGATCGCCGGCGCCGCGGGATAGGCCGCGATCGTCGCCTGGATGATGTCGACCAAGGTGCGCTCGTCCGTCGCAGCCCGGCTGGGAAAGACGGCGGCATCGGGGCCGAAGCCATGCCGGCACCCGGGCCCTTCCTCACTGTGTATCCGGTGGTGCGTGTGTCTGTCTGCAACATCGTCTGCGATGTCCCCCGTTGTTGCAGGACTGTTCGACAAGTCCAAAAGTTTCCCCCATGAAGTGTTGTTTTCCCCGCAGCCCTGTCTACCTGCCGCGGCACGACAGGCACAGGCGAAAGGGTTGTTTACGGCGCAGCGGGCATCGAGACTCACCGGAGCGCCGGCTGTGGCTCGAATGAGAGCCGGCTATTGGCGGCAGCTGCTTAGTAAAGTGCGCGCGTGCAATCGCTTCGAGGCGCAACCTTGCATCGGACCTGGTCCACGATGATTTCCCCCATGTCCCTGACCCTACGAAGCCGTAACCGTTCTGTGATGCGTAGCAGGTACCGGAGTTTTGCCGGCGGGGTTACTCGCTTGCAGGTTTCACCTACCGGCGGTGCATCGGGGCAGTACTCGGTTTCCTACGTGAGGAGCGTGGAAAGCCCGCCTTCTTGGGCAAATGTGTAGCTAGGTACCGGAGAGTCTTGCCAAGATGGGCACGATGGGAACTCGCAAAGCACTGATGGGGATGGCGATGGCAGTCTGTGCGCTCACTGCCTGCTCGGCGCCGGTGTCCTTCCGCGGCCCTGCCGAGCCGGCGGCAGCCGTGGACGGCCCGTGCCACAGCCTGGGCGAAGGGCTGGTTGCGTACGACACCGGGGATGCGCAACGCGTCACCTTCGCCATTGCGGACCGGTTCCGGGAGACCGAGGTCGTTCTCACGAGCTGCGTGCAGGTGCGCGGCGGTTATGCCCAAGAGTGGCAGGCCACCGGATTCACGGGCAGCGAGGGGTTCGGGCGTTCCGGCGAGGTGCTGGTGGATTCGCTGGAAACGCCCACCGGGTCCTACACCGTTACCGAGGCCTTTGGGCGCCAGGATCCCGGGACAACGTTGAAATACCACCAGCTCAATGAGCTCTCCCGCTGGAGCGGACGTCCGGGCGAGCATTACAACCAGTATTTCGAGGGCAAGGGCGTCTGGCCGGACGAAAATCTGTGGGCGCTGATGGAGGAAGGGCTCTACGAACAGGCCGCTGTCATCAACTACAACCGACTGCCGGACATGGAGCCAAGGGCGGGTCTGTCCTACGCGATCTTCCTGCATGCGGGCATGAGCGAATCATGGGGTTGCATCTCCACGGATCTGGGCACTGTCACCCGGTTCCTGGAGACCGCCGTGCCCGGCGACAGGTTTGTCATGGGCGTCGACCACAGAATCTTCCTTGATCTCTCCAGCACGTCAGGGGCAGCGGAAATAGGGCATTAAATCAGCACTAATTATTCAGCTCCATCCGGGCTTACCGTGGAAAGAGGTATCGTCCGTCCCGGACGACCTGACATGGAGGTTCTGTCGTGACTGTTACCACCAGTGTTGCCGACTGCAGCGTAACCCGCTGCGGGTTCAATGATCATGAAGGCTGTACCGCGGTTGCCATTACCGTTGGCGGGGGTGAAGACCACGCCGCCTGTGCAACCTTTGTCGACATTGGAAAGCATGGCGGCCTGCCCAAGGTCCTCGCCCAAGTGGGTGCCTGCCAGCGGGCGGAGTGCGTCCACAACGAACATCTGCTCTGCAACGCATCCGAAGTCCACGTCGGCCCTGGTGCAGACAACGCGGACTGCCTGACCTACTCACACAAGCAGTAGTCGGCCTGCCGGCGACCGCCACCGCCGCACTCATAGCCTGGCGCCTGCGCTGGAGTGGCACCCATACCGCTCCAGCGCATTGCCATGCCGAAAATCAGCGGTCGATCACAATTCCGGCAGGGCAACGATGTACCTGCCGCCCCGGGCAGCAGATGGAGTCACAGGTGGATAACATGCGTTGCAGCCCCTCTGCACCCTCCGTAACGTGAAAAACAGGGCACCTAAAGAAGACCGGCCCGGGATGGAGGAGTCCGCCACAACACACCGCCGAACCCGCTCGATATTGCATTGCCGACGAGGAGAAACCATGACAGACGATAAAGTCGCCAGCCTCCAAAAGCTCAGCGACATTGCCCGGACCGTCTCCCAAGATGACGAAGACATCCGCGGCAGGAACGTTAAAGCCAGAGACGGTGAGGAACTCGGCGAAGTCGACGACCTCCTGGTCGACCCGACGGAGAACAAAGTACGCTTCCTGGTGGTCGCCTCCGGAGGTTTCCTCGGGCTGGGCGAGACAAAGTCGTTCATTCCCGTTGAAACCGTCTCCGGCATCACTGCCGATGAGGTCCGTATCGACCAGGCCAAAGACAAGATAGCAGGTGCGCCAACTTACGATCCCGACATTGTCGAGGAGCGCGGCTACTACGAGGATCTTTACGGCTACTACGGCTACGCGCCCTACTGGGCACCCGGGTACATCTACCCCGGCTACCCCTATCCCCCGGTGAGGTGATAGGCCTTCCTTCCTGACCGCCCGCACGCACGTCGTAAGGAGTTCGCCGGGTGACCCTTGAAATGGATGTGGCGCAAAGCGTGGCCGGGTCGTTGTTTATTGCCGTCCTGCTCGCCGCGCTGCATTTCAGCGCGCCGGGCATCCGCAAACTGCCGCTGGTGCCGGAACGTGCCACCGGGTCATTCGCGGGCGGTCTGGCGGTCACCTATGTCTTTCTTCACCTGCTCCCGGAGATCGCCGCAGGAAACGAGGCCATAGGCGAAGCCCTCTCCGACGTCGTCGAACCCACGCCGCTGCTCGATCTGGCTATTTTCCTGGTGGCGCTGACCGCCTTCCTCGGCGGTTCCATCTTGCTGAACGTGTTCAAGGAAGAGATCCCTTCCAACCGCAATTCCAGTTTTGCCTGGTTCACCATCGGGATTCTCTTCTATGCGGCCCTCCTGGCTCTCATTACGGCACTTAGCGAATAACTTAGCGAACAAAGGGGAGGCCAACAAGCAGACAGCGGGGGCTGGTCCAAAGACAGAAGCACGGCCTTGCCGGCCGCAATCCGAGGGAGAAGAAAATGGTCAACATGAACAAACGGCGTCCGGACGAACGCCGGGCCCACGCAACGCCGGTGCAGAAAACCGCGCGAGTCGTCGCCATAGTCCTGGGCCTCCTGGGAATCCTTGGCTTCATCCCAGGCATAACCACCGAGTACGGCCAGCTGGAGGTAACAGGTATCGGCACCGATGCCCTCCTCTTCGGGCTGTTGCCGGTCACCATTACGCACAATGTTCTGATGCTGCTGTTCGCTGCCGGCATTTTTGCCGCTGCCCAGCGCAGCGCCGGTGCGACTAAAGCCACCCTGATCGGGCTGGGGTTGTTCAACGTCGCTTGCGCGGCCTACGGACTCATTAATGTCAGGTACGGGTCGACCTTGTGGGTGCCCGCGGGCGAAGTGGACAACTGGTTCCATCTGGTGCTCGGCGCGCTGCTGATCGGTCTCGGCCTGATCAGAGGTCCGAAGAACCTGGACCGCGAAAGGCCGTGATTCCGGCGCCTTTGAGCGTGCGCAGCTGCCCCGGGCCCTGGCGCCGGCCGCTCCCGCTTAGCCGGGGAAGGCCGGATCCAGGACCACCGGGGGTGGCTGCGCCGACCAACTGTGTCCCACGCGCGAGTAGAGCGCATCGGAGGTCTGGACGTAGATGTTGTCCGGTCCGTTCCCTGCGCTAATTTCTGCCATGCCGTCCAGCTCCCCCAGTTCCTCGGAGCTGCCGTCGAGCCGGAGCACAGCCGCCGCGCTTCCGCCGGAGTCCAGGACCGCCACGGTAGTCTCGTCTGCCCAGGCTGCGCTGTCGGCGGCGACGGGGGAACGCAGTTCGTTAGGCTCGCCCAGCCGGAGCGGGACTCCGTCCCCGTCCCGGACGATGCCCGCCACCAGTACCTTGCTGTCCCCGCCCTCCTGCGAGATCAGCAGGGCGCGGGTTCCGTCGCGCGAAATCCTCAAGTCCGTCACTTCCGCACCTGCCAGCCATTCCGCAGCAACCGGCACTGCAGACCCGCCGCTCCGGTCCAGCGGAACCGCCGACACCGAGCCGCCGTGGCCGGAGGCGGTCCAGACCCAGCCGAACGGGCCGATGCTCGGACCGGTCAGTTCGGTGCCGGCAACCACGTTCTTTACCGTTCCGTCCGCACCGATCGTGAACAGTCCGCCGTCGCCGAGGAAGGCTGCTTCGTCCCCGTTGGGAGCCAGCGCCGGTTCGCGCGGATGCAGCTGCGCAACCTCCGGCAGCTGCGTCTCCGGCACGGCAGCGGATCCTTCATAGAAGACCAGCTCGCCGTCGAGCACGGCAATCTGCCTGCTGCCGACCGCCGGATCCTTCACCGCCGGTTCGAATCCCGCCGCGGCCCGGTCGCCGGTTTCAACATCACGCTGGCCCACCGACATCCTGATGCTGCTCACCGTGTTCAGCGGACCAAGGGTCAGTTCCAGTTGCTGCTGCATCCGCTGCCGGTCCAGGAAGGTCGTGCCGTCAAGGGCATCGGACGTCAGGTCCACGCCGGCCACACCCGATTCAACCGGCACCGCTTGTTGCGCGAGCCGGGTGCCTTCGGGGAAGGCGCTCACCACGGCTTCGGCCAAATAGGGCGCAGGACCTTCGAGCATCAACGTTGCCAGGCTCGCCGCGACTCCCTGGCGGCTGGCCAGCCACCGGATGTCGGGTACCGCATAGCTGTAGGTCGGGTCGAAGAAATACGCGGTATACCCCTCGAACAGCGAGGGGAAGTCCGAGGCGGAGACCACCGTCCCGTGCGGAATACCGGAAATGCGCCACTGGCCGTCCACCTGTTCGAGGTCCACGGGCACGGAACGCGTGGTTCCGGGATCCGCGATAACCCTGATACCGCGGGCATCGATGACGGAGGCAACCTCGAAGTTCAGGACGTAGGCGTGCTCCCCGGCCGCCTTGGTGATCTTCACCCCGCCGTCGTAGACCAGCGTCCGCTCGGTGGGCCGCCATTCGCCCGCGAGCTTCGGGGCGAGGAATTGCCGGGCCGTACCGTAATCATCCTGGGTCGCGGTGCCCGCCAGCAGGAAGCCTTCGATGACCTGCTCCGGTCCGGCACCAGGTTCGGGTCCCGGCGGATTAAACGTGTACTCCCCGACCGGAGCCCCTTCGGTCGGCGGATCGACCTTATCCACCGGCCCTATTTCCGGAATGGAAGAACATCCCGCGAGGGCCAGTCCAAACAGCAACACGGCAGCCAGTGTCCTGAACGCTGAATGCAAAACGATAGGGTCCTTCCAACAACGACGTCGGCCGCTCGCCTTGGCAGCGGAAGCTCACCTCCCGCGCGGGTAGTCAGCCGGCTGGGCCGGTCATCACCCTAGGCGGTCAAACTTCGGGCGCCCTCCATGCATGCTGGGAGGCGGCTGTGCGCCTGCGCTGTCGGTCGGGCTTGTTGCAGGGTCAGGATTTTGTCCGTTCCCCGCGGGTGTGGTTCAGGTAAACAGCGTTCCCGGAGACCCTCTTTACCGCGTCGGAGGCTTCAAAGAAGTTGTTTCCAAAGCCCTTTCCGTCCACCTCTACATAGCCCAGTCGCAGCAGCCGTTCCCTGCGTTCTTCCGGCAGGTTCGCCTGCCCACTCAGTGCCGTCGCCACGGCATGGACCATATTGGGGTCCCGGTCGGAGGTCTGCCCTTCAGCGGTGGTCGCCTGCGGATCGCCGAACTTAACCGACTTCACCGTTCCAACTTTTTCACCGGATGCATCGAAGACATCCATTCCCTCGCGCACGTCGCTTAAATCACTCATCGCCAAGGCTCCCGCCACTCATAAGCAGACTGATGGTTTGTTCAGCCCAGCGTAGTGCCCGCATGATGCCGCCGCCAGAGCAGGGACGCTAATGCAGGTTTTGCCTCGGGATGACCACTTTCCGCACGATGATCACCGCAGATGCCGCCAAAGGCACTGCCACCAGTGCGCCGAGCACACCGCCCAGCGTTCCGCCGGCAACCACGGCGATCACCACAAGGGCGCCGGGCACTTCCACGGCCTTGACAATGATCCACGGTGTCAGGATGTAGGCCTCAACCTGCATGTACACGAAACAGTAGATTCCGGCTGCCAGTGCTGTCTGGGGAGAACCGGCGAGGCATGCGAGGGTGATCACGGTCGAAGAGACGATCGTTCCTACCATCGGCACGAAGGACCCCAGGAAGGCCACCGTGGCCAGCAGCTTTCACCGGTCTCCATGCGGTCACCCTATGATAACCGCTCCCCTTCGCCAGAGAAACGGCCCAAGTCACAACCAGACCTGCATCCTTGTCACAGTCGCATAAACCGCCTCCGCAGTCCCTACGGAAGGCGCGGCCTACGGCAGCCGGTGCAACGATTGAACTGCAGGAGGGGCGGCCGATGACGATCGAGCCACCTCCGTTGTCGGGCTGGACGGCGGTGCCTACGTTGGAGCCATAAGGGTGCCGGCCAACCGGCACCCACCACCACATCCGAGGGGTGACCATGATGGGACGAAGGAACAGGGCAGCCCTGCTGCTCTCGGCCGCAGCGCTGGGTACGGCCATGCTGACGGGCTGCGCTAATGAAACCCCGGTCCAGGAAGCCGAGGAAGAGGGACCTGCCGCGGCGGCCAAAATCCTGGGCGAATCCGTGACCGTGGAATCCGAAGTTGAAGAAGTGGTCGGGCCGAACGTTTTCATCGTCGGTGAAGACACCATGGTCCTGGCCGCCGGCATGACGGAAAACCTGGAGGAAGGCGACGACGTACGGGTCAGCGGCACCGTCCAAAGCTTCCTCCTGAGCGACGTCGAACCACGGCTGGGCATCGACCTGAACGACGACGAGACGGAGCGTGTGGTCGAATTCGAGCAGGAGCTGGTTGTCGTCGCCGACGAGGTCCAGGAAACTTAGCCAGCCAAGGTGATGATGGGCAGGTCGCCGTCCGTTTCGATGGCATCTCCTCCGCCGTTCCTGCTGTGGTACCCGGTGGAGAAGTGCCTGACCGTGTGGACGGCGGCACCGGCTGAATGCAGCGCGGACGCAACCAGATCCCGCTCGTTGTCCGTGTTCTCTGCGATCTTATGGGTGATCTGGAAGGTGAACAGGGACAGCCCCACCCGACGGTCGAATGTGGCTGCGCCCACCAGATCCACCTTGAAGCCGCCGGGCAGCCGCCATCCCGGCGGACACTTCCAGAACCGGACATGGTGGCGTTCCGCCGGGCTGCCTGCTACCTCCCGTTCAAACACCAGCGTTTGCTTGTGCCCGAAAACAAACAACGGGCTGACGGGCGCAGCCGGATAGCTGCGCCGCAACAGGGAGGCCCGGACAATATGCCAGCCCGTTCGCCAGGTCAGCGGATCCGCTTCCGCCCACCCGGCGGACAGCATGGCGGTCCGTAGCTGCGCGGCAGTGCCGATGACCGCCAGGTTCACCGGATCACCGAGCAAGCCGTCCGCGGTGCGTGTCCGGCCGATGAAATAGCTGGGCACGTAGATCCTCGTCAGTAACCGGTTCAGTCGTGGCAACAGCACGTAAGCCGCCAGCACCCAGATGGGCAGGAACAGCCAAAACCGGCGCCCGCCGTCGTCAATTTCCTCAAGCAGCAGTTCGTAAACAGCCCATCCTGCCAGCGCAGTGGAGAGGAAAAAGAACAACCGCTGCAGCCAGAGCAGGGCAGTTGCCTCTATCCGGCGGTACCAGCGCAGGTCTGAAATCAGGTGGTTCGGTTCCCGGTCCCCGCGCTGCGTATTCATCGTCCGGTCAGCGCGGCTGGCCTTCGACCAGTGCCTTGAGCCGCTGGAGGCTTTGGGCCATGCCTGCGTGCATGACCGCCCGCCGGTTCTTGTTTTCCTTGCTGCCGGACTCGATGATCCACCAGCCGATCCGTGTGATCGGACGCACCACTTCGTAGAATTCGGTCACCCGGGTTCCTGATCCTTCCGGCTCGAACCGGTAGCGCCAGACCAGGGTCCCGGCGAACGGTTCGGTCCGGGCGAACGCGAACTCCCGGCCCGGCTCCGCCGTGGTAATCACCGGTTTATTGTGCCAACTGGCCCGGCCGACGGTGTTGCGGGCCTTGAACCTCGCACCGACCTTGGGTCCTGAGGCGCCGTCAAGCCAGACGCATTCGGCCACCTCCGGGCTGTATTCAGGTGTCCTGGTGACGTCCGCGACGATGGCGTACACGGCCTCGGGCGCAGCGTCGATATAGGTGGTGAGCTCGTCCCGATCCAAGGTCTGCACGGCAAAGCTCCTCCATTGAACTTCCGCACCCCGGACGGGGCACTAGTGAAGTTCAGCATCCGCCTGCCGGGCGGTGCGGTCAAGGATTCCGGCAGCACAAAGCGGTGGCCCCGGCCCAATGCCCGGAACCGCCGCCTGGTGTTGCCGCTGGGTGCTGCCGAGTCCTGCGAGGGACTCTTACAGCGTGCCCTTGAGCATCCCTGGCTTCACGCCGTTGTTCGTGAAGCGCGTGCCGGCGTAGTAGTACAGGGCGCCCGTCGGCCGGGTGGCCAGCAGATCCGGCTTGTTGTCCGTGCCGGCGTCTCCGGGCCCGAAAATCCGGTTGTACTGGGACCAGCCGCTGTTGCCGATCTTGCGTTCCGCCGCGAACCAACCGCCCGAGGAAGCGGCTGTGCGTCCGGCCAGCAGCCACAGTGTGCCGTCAGACTTGCGGGCCGTCAGGTCGCCGGTGCCGCCGTCGTCGTAATCGCCGACGGCGGTGAGGTGGTCGTATTTGTTCCAGCCGGTTGCGATCCGGCTGCGCGCGGAAACCTTGCCCGTGCCGGTGCCCGGATAGAGCCACGCCGTGCCGTCCGGGCGCACGCCGATCAGGTCCTTCTTGCCGTCCCGGTTCACGTCGCCGGCGCCCAGCAGCGTGTTGAACTGGTTCCAGCCGCTGGCGCCGATGCGGATCCGGGGCATGTAGCCTTCGCTGATGGAGTTGACCCGGCCGGTGCCCTTGTAGAGCCACAGCGAGCCGTCGGACTCGCGGGCCAGCAGGTCGTTGGCGCCGTCCCGGTTGAAGTCGCCCACGCCGACCAGCGCGGTATAGATCTGCCAGCCGGTGCCGATGCGTACCGCGGCGGCGTGCCCGCCCCTGCCGTTGCCGGCGGCGAACCACAGCGTGCCGTTGGACTTGCTGGCCACCAGGTCGGCCCTGCCGTCGCCGTTGAAATCGCCCGGCGTTGCCACCAGGTTGTAGGCGTTCCAGCCCGTTCCGGCGGCCACGCGCGGCAGCATGCCGGAGGTGTCCTGCATCTGGGTGCCGGCGTAGAAACGCAGCGACTTGTCGGGGTAGATGCCCAGCAGGTCCGGCTTCCTGTCGCCGTTGTTGTCGCCCGCGCCGAGGACCTGGCTGAACTTCTGCCAGCCGCCGGAGCCGACCTTCTGCGGCACGCCGAACGAGGCATTCATGGCCGCCTTGCGCCCGGTCCCCCGGTACAGCCATAGCGTGCCGTCGGACTTGACCGCGAGGACGTCGGCCTTGCCGTCGCCGGAGTAGTCGCCCGGAGCGGCGAGCTTGGTGTACTGCCAGCCCGAGGCCACCTGGACCCGGGAGCCGGTCTTCCCTGTGCCCAGGCCGGGGTAGAACCACACCTTCCCGTCCGCGCCCGTGGCCAGCACGTCCGCCCGGCGGTCACCGTTCAGATCGCCGGCGGCGATGACCTCGGTGAACTGGTTCCAGCCGCTCGAGCCGACCTTGACCCTGGGCTTGAAGGCCTGGCTTCCGCCGGCGCCGGTGCCCCGGTAGAGCCAGAGCGAGCCGTCCCGGTGGCGGGCCAGCAGATCAGGGTAAGCATCGCCGTCGTAATTCCCTGCGCCGATCAGCTTGTTGTAGATGTACCAGCCGCCGCCGACCTTCACGGCCTTGCCGTAGCCACCGGCCCCGTTCCCCGGGTAGTACCAGAGGGTGCCGTCGGTGCGGCGGGAGACCATGTCGGTTTTGCCGTCGCGGTTCAAGTCGCCGGGGACCGCGCTGGTGACCGTGTAGTCGCCGGCCGGCTTCGGTGCCACGGCGGGTGCCGGGGCGCTCACGCCGTTGGGATACTTGGCGAAGGCGACGAGCTGTGCCTGCGTGCCGCGCCAGACATTGGAGTCGCCCAGGAACGGGCCGGATTCGCTGTACTGCCAGATGTCGTAGCGGGTCCAGCCGGCGGGCAGCCACGGGTAGGTGACGTTGCCGGTGGAGAAATGCGCGATGTGCAGCGGGTGGTCCTTGAAGGCGCTGCTGTAGCCCAGGCACTGGTTCCACCAGCTGCCGTTGGTGTAGATCGCCGGGACGCGGCCGGTCCGGGCCTTGATCTGGTTCGAGAAGTCGCGCACCCAGTTGACCAGCTGCGAGGGGCTCATGTTGTAGCAGGTGTTGCCCAGCTCCGGGTACGGGTTGAACTCGATGTCCAGCAGCGGCGGGAGCGTCTTTCCGTCGGCGGACCAGCCGCCGCCGTTGTTGACGAAGTAGTCCGCCTGGGCCTTGCCGCTGGTGACGTTGGGAATGGCGAAGTGGTACGCGCCGCGGATCATGCCCACCTTGTAGGAGCCGGAGTACTGGCTGCCGAAGCTCGGGTTCTTGTAGCTGGTCGCCTCGGTTGCCTTCACGTAGGCGAAGCGGGCGCCGAGGTTCCACTCGGTCTGCCAGTTCACGCTCGGCTGCCAGCCGGAGACGTCCATGCCCTGGATGCCCGGCGCACGCCAGTGGTTGCGGTTGGTGGCCGCGGCGATGGTGACGGCTGCCGTCCGCTCGATTTCGAGGACGTCGAGCGTTTCGGCGAGCTCCTCCTGCGCATCTTCCTGTTGGAGTTCGGCTTCGCGTTCCTGGCGCATCTCCAGGCCCTTGCCCATCTCGGCGCCGTGTTCGCCCTGCAGCTTCTCGAGCAGCGCGAGCTTCTGCGCCTGGGTCAGCTTGTCCACGTCCACTTCGACTGGGATGTCCTCCGCCGGGGCGCCCGCATCGTCGGCGGGTTGGGTGGCGGTCTGCACCGGCTCGGGGACCTCCGGCGCTTCAGTGGCCGGCGCATCTGACAGCTCATCGGCGGGATCGGCGGCGGGTTTTTCCCCCGGTGCGGCGTCTTCCACCGGTTCCGCGGACTCGAGCACGTCCGGCAGCGTTTGTGGTTCCGCCAACCCGGCGTCAACCGACGACGGCGGCGCCTGGGTTTCGGTTGGTTCCGTCACCGTGACGGCCGGAGCGGGGAGGGATTCGGCCGCGGCTGCCGGCTGCATGATGAGCACTCCGGCAACGCTGATGGTCAGGGCAGTGGCGCCGGAGACAGCGCGCTGCCAGGCCTTCCGCGCGGTCAATCGTTTATATATGGGGCCGCAGGAAGGCGGGCGCGAATGAACTATGTTCACAGGTAACTCCAGATAACGAGACTTGGTGCACCGCCCCAATCCGAGACACGCGGCGCCGAATAAGAGTAACCGATTCACCACGTGCTTGGGTTACGGTTTGGTCACGCTCGCGCGCCTCACTGGCGCCCGGAAGTGTTGTGGCTTGTCAGGGGCTGCAAGGTATTTCCAAGGTGACCCAAGTAACTTTTCACCTGACCACTGCAACCTATGCCGGTCGCCGGCTGAAAGACAGGTTCATGAGCTACGCGACACACACCTTGGCTTATCCGCGCCGCCGCGACATCCGCCTCGGTACCGCCGATCCCGTTCCGCCCACGGCAATGATGGCCGCTGTCCCGCTGGTCAAGGTACCCTCCGGCGCCCCGCTGCCGATGCGCCGGGACCTGCGGACGGGCCCGCGGCTGCGGCAGGTCCGGACAATTACGGCAGCATTCGCCGTCGCCGCGTGTGCAGGGGCCCTTTGGTTGCTGCTGGGCCGGTAGCTGCCGGCCGCGGAAATGTCCTGGCCCCGGGCTAGGCTGGGGTGAATCAGGCAGTTGGGGGAAACAAATGCCGCATAGCCGTGGGGATGGACCGTACCCTCCGCCCGCCGAAAACGTCAGCCGCAGGATCACCGGTACACCGGAGACCCTGCGCCGTTCCGCGTCTGGCCGCATCCCGCAATGGGCGCTGGACGAGGCCCTCGGTCAGGCACCCGCTCCGGCGGGCTGGCGAACTCCCCCGGTTCCCGCTACTTCCCCGGCTTCCCGGCGCAATCAACGCCGCGCCCGGCGCCGCAGGAACCAGAGCGGCCTCCACCGGAACCGCCGGTACCCTCTCTGGCTGACCACCGCGGTGTCCATCACTGTTGTCGGCGCCCTGCTGCTTGCCCCGACGATGGGGAGCCGCGTGCTCAACGCCCTACCGGGGTTTTTAGCGGCAGCCGAGATGCCGCCGTCGGGCGTTGAAGCTGCGGATGCGCCGCTGGGCACGCCGCCGGCCGCCACCGGCTCGGACCAGTACCGGTTCCTGGAATTCGACGGGCTGGACCAGCCCTTCGTCGCCTTCGACCCCTGCCGGCCGATCCACTATGTTGTCCGCGCGGAGGGCGCGCCGGCTGGCGGAGCGGAAATGATCGAGGAGGCCGTCGGCATTGTCTCCGAGGCTTCCGGACTGCAGTTCATTAACGACGGCGAAACCACCGAAGCGCCTCAGGCCCGCCGACCGAAGTACCAGCCGGACCGCTATGGTGAGCGCTGGGCGCCGGTGCTCATTGCCTGGTCAACGCCTGCGGACAATCCGGATCTGGACGGCGACACCATCGGCCTGGGCGGCAGCTCCCCGGTTGGCCTCGAGGGCGAAACGATGGTTTATGTCACCGGGCAGGTGGAGCTGGACGGCCCGCAGATGCGCGAGGTGCTGCAGTACCCCGGCGGCTGGGAAGGTGCGCGGTCCGTCGTCGTGCATGAACTGGGCCATGTCCTGGGGCTGGACCATGTGGATGATCCGGGCCAGCTGATGTACGCGGGAGGCAACTCCCAGACGCAACTCGCCGACGGGGACCGCGCCGGCCTCGCCCTCCTCGGGCAGGGCGAGTGCGTCCCCGAGCTTTGACGCACGAACCTGTGCGCCTGGGAACCTCGGCAGCAGGCGCCGAGGTTCAGTCCGTTTCCGGACCTTCGCAGTAGGGGCAGCGGCCGGAGCCGAAACCGCAGGCGTCCGGAAACGAGTCTGCGGCAATGCCGTTGTTTGAATCGAGGGTGATCTCGGTCGGTTTGTCTTCCAGAACAGTGTGGGTCATTGCTAGTCCTTAATGCGGCTTCTCATCCTGCAGCCGGGAGGGTCAGATGCGGTGCCACGGCAGGGTTTGCTGCCGTGGCACCGTTCGGTTCCAGGACTTCAGGGCAAGAGGTCGGTCGAGGCCCTGGACCTGCACTCCCGGACGGAGTGCGGACCGGTCTTCCGGTTGAGGATTGCGGTCTTGGTCACAGACTATGGGAGGCAGTGGCACTCCGTCAGTGTGCAAGTGCATAGCATCGGGGAGGAGTCTATGTGCTGCTGGCAAGGACATTTCCTCCCCCTCGCCGGGTGCGGAAGGGACGGATAAAATGGCGGAACAAGTGGCACAGTGCGCTCCGGCTCAGCGGAACCAAGCCTACTTAGGCGACCTCCCCAAATTCCCGCTCTTTTGTCGCATCGGACTTCCCCATCATGAAAACCCTGTCACGCGCTTTGGCTGCGGCCGGAGCCGCCGCACTCCTGACCGCCTTTTCCGTCGCCGCGCCCGCGAGCGCAGCCGGCACCATCACCGCTCCCGACGAGGGCGAACTTCTCGGTGACGGCGCGGCTGTCACCTTGTCCATTACCTACTCGTGCGACACCGGGCAGAATGCGAACGTCTTCGCCGAAATCGCCCAAGCCATCGATGATGACCGTGTCGCCACCGGCAACGGGTTCGCCGCTCCGGTCGACTGCACCGGCGCAGAGCAAAGCGTGGAGGTGTCCGTGCTGGCATCCGGCGGCTTCTTCGCGTTCACTGAAGGAACCGCCGTCGCCCGCATCTTCCTGGCCACCTGCACCGTGGGTGCCTGCGAGCAGGTGACTGCCACCGCGGAGCTGGAACTGGTGGATAATTAGCGCATGCTGAAGGGAATCTCGCCGAAGTCCCCGGTCTCGTAGAGCGGAGCCACTTCGCGCATGTACTCGGTCCACTGCGCCCCGGCGATGGTGGAGCCGTCCACATAGTCGCGAACCACGCCGTTGATCGGGACGTAGTTCAGCGACGAGTAGGACGTCCAGTTGCCTACCCAGGACGCGGTGGAAATGCCCTTGGTGTAGCCAACCGTCCAGGTCTGCTCGGAGAGGTCGGTGGTGCCGGTCTTGGCTGCGGCCGGCACCCCGATGGGCGAGATGTTACCCGGCATCTCCTGCACCAGGTCCTGCAGCGGCTTGCTGATGGCTGCCGCGACACCCGGTGCCAGAACCTGCTCGCACGCCGGTTCCGGGATCTCGTAGCTCTTGCCTTCGGAGTCGGTGACCTCGGTCAGGGCGATCGGTTCGCAGTACTCTCCCCCGCTGGCGAAGGCGGCGAACGCGGCGGCCATGGTCAGCGGGGAGACTTCCTGCCCGCCGATCACGAAGGACGGATTGTTCACGACCATCGGCTCACCGTCCACCGCACGGTGGACGCCCAGCTTGCTATACACATCACGGATTTCGCACAGGTCCAGCATGGCTGCCTGGGCCGCAGTCGCCGAGTTGACCGACGAGGTCAGCCCCTCGCTCACGGTCATCGGGCGGTCGTAGCCGGGCAGCGCGTTCTTGAAATCCCACTCGCTGAAGTACGCGGTAGCCGGCAGGCAGCTGGCCGTCCAGTTGTACCCGCCGGGATAGTAGGTGCGGCTGGCGTCCACCACGTCGCTCAACGCATTCCCGGCCTCGAGCCAGGCAACGGTGGTGAACGGCTTCACGGTGGAGCCCGGCTGGAAGCCGTACGGCGTTCCGCCCATATCCGGGTCCACGTTGAAGTTCAGCTCGGTGTTGCCCTCGCCTGCTTCGGGCGTGTAGTTGGTGTTCTGCGCCATTGCGAGGATCTTCCCGGTACCCGGTTCAACCGAGACCATGGCCGAGCCGGCGCCGGACGCGTCGCCCACGGGCACCTGCTCCTCGATCTGCTCCTGAGCTTCCTCCTGCAGCCGCGAATCCAGCGTGGTCTGGATCTTGAGGCCGCCGCGGGCCAGCAGCTTGGCGCGCTCTGCGGCATCTTCACCGAAGGCGTCGGACTGCATCACCAGGTTTTCCACGTAGTTGCAGAAGTAGGCGGCGGACTCAGCCCCCACGCAGCCCGACTGCACCGTTTGCAGGTCAATCTCCAGATCCGAGGCGACGGCGTCGTCGTACTCTTTCTGGGTGATCTTCCCGTTGCGCAGCATCGCCCCCAGCACCGTGTCCCGGCGCTCCTTGGTGGCCTCCGGATTGGTGACCGGGTTGAAGTAGTTCGGCGACTGCACCATGCCGGCGAGCATGGCGGACTGCGCGATGTTCAGCTCGGCGGCCGGAATCCCGAAGTAGGTCTGCGCGGCCGCCTCCACACCGTAGGTCTGGCCGCTGAACAGCACAATGTTCAGGTAGCCCTGCAGGATTTCCTCTTTCGAGTACTCCCGTTCGACGGCGATAGCCAGCTTGGCCTCCCGCAGTTTGTCCGTGATGTTCTTGGTGCCGCTGATGGTTAGCTCATCGACACTCTTTCCCGCTTCCACGCCGTTGTCGATCAGCACGTTGTTCACGTACTGCATGGTCAGGGTGGACGCTCCCTGCAGGCTGCCGCCGGCGAGGTTGCTGGCCGCGGCGCGCATGATGCCCTGCAGGTCCACCCCGTTGTGCTCGTAGTACCGCGTGTCCTCGATGGAGATGATGGCATCCTGCATGTGCTGCGACACCTCGTCCAGCGTCACGGGCACCCGGTTCTCCGCATAGAAGGTGGCAATGAGCTCGCCGTCCGCGGAATAGATGGTGGAAGGCTCATCCATGGGACTGGTCTCGAGATCGCTTGGCAGCTGGTCGAAAATGTCCACCGAAGTGTTGGCTCCCGCGGCGGCCACGGCGACGGACGGGACCAGGAGCCCGGCCGCCAGGACGCCGCACAGCACGCTCACCCCGAAGAAGAGGGCCAGTTTGCCCAGCTTCGTCGAGCTGTCCAGCAAAGGAGTCTTGTGAATGCGCATGGTTTTAACTGTAAGTTGCAACCCTGACCGTTTGCTTCGAGTAAGCAACCACTGTGAATTACAATCCGAGAACGACGACGGGACGCTCAGTCTGGGAGCAGGGCGGCAGTTTCGTTCGCCGCCTGCATCAGGCGGTTGCGCTCGGCGTCCTCCAACGAGGCCGCTTCGACAGCGCTGCGCAACTGGTCCAACTGCAGTGCGAGGGCGTCACGGTAGCGCCGGTCCTTGTCGCACCAGGCCACTTCCCGCAGCAGCTCGATCAGCCGCGCGGCCACCATCGGGTCCTTGGCGCCGTACAGACGCGGTTGGCTGACGGCCAGGTCCAGCAGCTCCTCGAGATCCGGCAGCGCAAGCACCACGCGGACCCGGCCGCCGTCGTCGTCGTCAGTCATCATGCGCGGTCCCGGATTCCGGTCCACCAGGGTGCACAGCAGGCTGGACAGGTGGCCCAGCACATGGATCGCCGTGGTCGGGTCGTTGATCCCCGGGGACAGCGCGCGGGCCGCCACGTCCACCAGCTGACGGAAGCCGAACGCCACATCCTGCACATTGGTGCGCTCGAAGCCGGTGGCCACCGCCTCGTTCACCAGCTTCTCCAGCTCCGCGGCTTCCTCGGCACCAGGTGCGCCGCCGGAACCGTCCTTCCAAGCGCAGGCAAAGGGCACGCCTTCGATCAGCGAGCTGCCCGGCTCCCGGTCGATCCGCACCACCGTCCCGGTCTCCCGCGCCGCCTGCAGCAGCGCTTCTTCGTCGATGCTCGTCAGGAATCCCGAGCGGGCGGAGAAGATGGGAATGCTGCCCGGACCCGGTTCGGGCTCCTGCGGTTGGGGCGGGGCGCCGGCGGGAAAGATCCGGTCAATGGTGACTTTGGTTTCCTCGTGCACGTTGCGCATCATCGTTTCCACCCGGATTTCGCGCGTCAGGTGCGCGAGGAACAGGACAAGTCCCATCACGCTGGCCAGCGACAGCACAAACGAGACGGTGACGGAGATTTCCGGGACGAACGGCCCGTCCTCGTCCTGCTGGGTCCGCACACTCCGCAGCACGGTCAGCGCGAAGACGAACGTGGCCAGGAACAAAGCAAGCGTCACGTGCACAAACCGGTCGCGCGTGAACGTGCGCAGCAGCCGCGGGGAGAACTGGCTGCTGGCCAGCTGCAGCGTGACCACCGTGAGGGAAAAGGTCAGCGAGGTAACCGTGATCAGGGACCCGGAAATAGCTTCCAGCACCGAACGCGCGGCCTCAGGCCCGCCGCCGAACAGCAGGGCCGTCACAGTCGGCGGCAGGTCGTCGTCGACAGCTGAATCGAGGCGGGGAAGGACAATGCCCAGAACTACCGAGAGAACGACGGCGACCGCCGGCACCGGCCAAAGCTGGGTCCGCAGGGCGTCCCGGATGCGTTCACTGCGCCTCTTCATGCCCTCATTCTGCCCCAGCCGGGGCTGTTGTCAGTCTCAGGGGCTCATATCCACATTGACTGCCATGATGTACGGTTCCTGGTCCCATGCGGCGTAAAGGGGGTCGTCGAGGTCCGCGCCGAGATCGTCTTCGACGTACGGCAGGTCCAGCACCGTGTGGACCACGCCTTTGACCTGCACAGGTTCGCCTGGCTCGAGGTCGGCCAGGTCGCCGTCGTAAATCACCAGCAATGGCTCAACAGCCGTATCCTCGGTGCCGGCGATCGTGAAGGCCTCCGGCGCCACCACCTTGTTCACGTCGGCCGAGACCGTGACGGTCTGGCCTTCGAGCGAGTCCAGTTCGTCAACGAACTTCTGGTCATACAGTCCCTCATAGGGGCCGCCGGGCACCGACGGGGACGCCGAGCGCGGCGCCTCGGCGCCCAAGGGATCGTCGGCAGCCTCTTGGACGTCCTCAACGTCGACCCCGCTCTCGGGTCCCGACGTTCCGCAGCCGGCCAGGCCAAGTGACGCGAAAACGAGGGCGCCCGGAAGCCCCAGGCGGACGATCCAGCTCCTGGATTTCTCACTCTTGGAATGATGAATCGACATGGTCCTGCTCCTTCGGTGTGCGGTTGATTGAGCTGCTTTCACCGTAGAAACACGCCGGAAGAGAGGTCAACGGACGTGACGGAACCGGGACCAGGGAACGCGCGGCGTTATCTCCCCGTTCTGCGTCCGCGCCAGGCCGGTTACGATCCGGTCAATTCCGTTGTCCGGATTGATCAGTGTGCTTATGTTGGGCATATACGTACCTGTTGGACGATCAGCGTTAGGACCCCATCATGAGAAAACCAGGCACCGCCCTGCGGCATCTGATCGCCGTGCTGGCGGCTCTCGCCATGGCCTTCACGCTCTCAAGCTGCGCAGAAACGGACGTGGAAGAAACGGACCCGGTGGCCAACGGGGTAAACGCGGACATTGGGCCCATGCAGGTGCGGAGCCTGCTGATCGTCGCCGCGGCCGAAGGCCAGCCGGGCCGCCTGCTGGGCACGCTCTCCAACACCGCCGACGAGCCCACCGAGGTCACCATCACGGATGCCAACAGTGAAGTGACGGTAACGGTGGACGGCGGCACCGATTACGGCTTCGACACCAACCCCCACCAGCTCCCGACTGTCGCCGAACCGCCGGGCTCGCGTTTGCCGGTCACCGTCACGGTCGGCTCCGAGAGCGCCGAACTGCTGGTCCCGGTCTTCGACGGCACCTTGGAACCCTACCGCCAGTACCTGCCGCCGGGCGCTCCGTCCCCCAACGCCTCGGAGACGGCCTCGGATCCGGCCTCTTAGACCGCCGTCGCCCTGACGCCCTGAGGAATATCTAAGCTGCCAGGGGCTCGAGCACCTGCAGCCGGCATTCGGAATGCAGCGGGTCGGACTTCTCCGGCAGGCAGCCGCGCTCTACCGCGGTCTGCAGATCCGCCAGTGCATCGGCACCGGCGTGGGCCTTGGACAGATCGACAACTATTTCCATGCCGGGCACCAGCGCGTTGGTGCGCCGGGCAATGGCATAGAGCGCCTTGAGGTTTTGAATCGTCACCGTTCCGCCCACCTGGATCCGCGCGGACTGCATCGTGGTGTCCAGGCGCACCAGCACCTTGAGTTTCCGACTGGCAGCGCCGGCGAATCCGGTCTGGCCTGCAGCATTGCGTTCTAGCTGTGTGGTTGTCATACCCGTCCTTCTGAGACTCTCCGGGGAACTGCTGATGGCTGCCGTGGACCGCCGATAGCCTAGGCGGTCCACGGCTGCATTTCCGTACTGGGGACCCGTGCGCCTTTGCTCGGGACCGGTACGGAATCGGGATTGCCACTTACGTGGTGCGGCCAGTCCCCCCTGCTGGCTCCCGATATGCACCTCCTACAGGCTCCCGTGCCCCGGCCATTGCCAATAGGGCCCAAAGTCCCGCCTTCGGGTCAGGCGTACCAGAACCACCCTGGCGGCTCCCAGTCCGAGGGCACATCATGGCCGCTGAATTGCCCGCATTTGAGGCAGCTGTAGCTGGCCTCGGCCGAGGTAAGACCTGTCCCGGGCTGCAGCCGGGGCGGGACAAACTCCTCGATAATCAAATACTGATCCGAGCGGCAGGTCTCGCAGAAGGGCAGTTCCGGCCCGGTCCCGATCGTGGGGACCGCTGTTGCCGTTTCGTCATCGTGCCAGGCGGGTAGAACCATAGGGGGTTTCCTCCGGTCTTGCTCAAGACTTGTGCCGGACGTCATTGTGCCGGCGCAGCAGCCGTCAGAAGCCGCATGACCAAGAGTCTGCCCTACAGACCTTGGAAAGAGGAGGGCCTTTCGTCCCCCAATTGTTATAAAGGTGCAAATCGCCCCTGATTGAACCATTCAGCACGTACGACGGCGGGTGGTTCCCACGTTCCGGACCTCTCTGTGGCAGTACGACGGCCTGATCCGCCGCCGTAAGAGCTTGACGGGTGTTGCCCCCGGCAACTTAGATAACAGTCCAGAGCTTTAGCGCAACAGCCGGGCTGCAGAGTACGAACATCGGTTGGGGGACGTATGAGAATTCCCGATACGCCGGCTGACGGCAGGGCCGGATGAAACACCTACTGGCAGCCGTGATGTCCGTCGCCGAAGATCTGAGCCTGGAAACTGTCCTGCGGCGGGTAGTGGAATCCGCGTGTCAATTGGTGGATGCCCAGTACGGAGCGCTGGGCGTTGCCGGTGAAGACGGCACCTCGCTGAGCCACTTCATTACGGTGGGTCTCGACGAGGAAGAACACCACCGCATCGGGGACCTGCCAACCGGGCACGGCGTACTCGGGCTGCTGCTGCGCGAACCCGTGGCGCTGCGGCTCAATCCGCTCAGCGGACACGCGGACGCCCATGGCTTTCCGCCCAACCATCCGCCGATGCAGTCATTCCTCGGGGTGCCAATCCGCGTCCGGGGCGCAGTCTTCGGCAGCCTGTACCTGACGGAGAAGAAGGGCGGCGGCAGCTTCACGGCCCGGGACGAGGAATTTGTCTCCACTCTTGCCGCGGCGGCAGGCGTGGCGATACAAAATGCCCGCTTGTTCGAAGCCTTGCGCCGCCGTGAGCAGTGGCTGCAGGCCTCGATGGAATTGAGCATGCGGTTGCCTTCAAAGTCGCAGGACCCGCGAGATCTGATCGTCGACCACGCGCTGGCACCGTCCGGGGCTGCCCTGGCGGTGTTCGCTACCCCGGCCCAGGACGGGATGATCGCCCGGTGCGAAGCTGCCGCGGGCGAGCGTGCGGGCGAAGTTGTCCGCCAGAGTGTCCCGGTCTCGCTCACCGTTCTACGCTCCGTGCTGGAGACCGGAAAGCCCGTGCTCTGCGAAGCGGCAGATCTGGTGGATCCCGAAAAAGCGGAGGGGCTGGGGGCCGCGCTGGTGGCCCGGCTGTCCCCGCGCGGCGGCGAACCCAGCCTGCTGGTGCTCTGCCGGGCGGCCGGGGCCGACGGTTTCCACCCCGTTGATCTGGATATGGCAGAGATCTTCTGCACGCATGCCTCGCTCACCATGGAGCTGGCGCAGGGCCAGCGGCTGCGTGAACAGCTGGTGCTCTTTGCCGACCGGGACCGGATTGCCCGGGATTTGCACGACGTCGTTATCCAGCGTTTGTTTGCCGCCGGTCTGAGCTTGCAAAGCTTGCGCCGCTACGCCATGGAGGACAGCGCCCAGGAGCGGATCTCCGACGTCACCCGGGAACTCGACGAAGCCATCCGCGAGCTGCGCGACACCATCTACTCCCTGCGTGCCGATGCCCAGGAGGAAGTCCTCAGCAGCAGGATTGTCCGGGCGGTACAGGATGGTACCCGCGCATCAGCCTTCACCCCCCGGCTCGAAATTTCCGGTCCCATCGATTCGGACGTGCCGGACAAGGTGGCCGAACACCTGCTGGCCGTCATCCGGGAAGGGCTCAGCAACGCGGTGCGGCATTCGGATGCCGACCATATCGAGGTCTCCGTGGCAGCTGTCGACAACCGCATCCGGCTGACCATCGAGGACAACGGCCGCGGCTTCGCCAATCCCCTGCGCCGCAGCGGCCTGGCCAACCTCGAGCAGCGTGCGGAGGAACTTCACGGCACGCTGGACATCAAGAGCGCTCCGGGCAAGGGCACAAGCGTGGTCTGGACGGCACCTCTGGCATAACCGCTCACGTGGACGCCAGCGGTCGTCCGGCGACCGCTACCCCGCCAGCTACTGCCCGGCCCCGTCCGGCTGCGCTTCGCCGGCGGCCTTGGCCACAAACACCGCCGCCTGTGTCCGGCGTTCGAACCCGAGCTTGGCCAGGATGGAGGACACGTAGTTCTTGACCGTCTTCTCGGCCAGGAACAGCTGGTCGCCGATCTGCCGGTTGGTCAGGCCCTCGCCGATCAGCGCCAGGATGCGCAGCTCCTGCGGGCTCAGCGCTTCCAGCCGCGGGTCCGCCGCCTCGGGCCGGGCCAGGCCCTGCAGGATCCGGGCCTTCAGATCCGGCTCGAAAAGCGACTCCCCGTTGGCGGCCTTGCGCAGCTCCGCCACGAGATCAGTCCCGACGATCTGCTTGAGCACGTAGCCCAGCGCTCCGGCGATGACCGCGCTGCGCAGGGAACGTTCGTCGTCGTAACTTGTCAGAATCACGCACCGCAGCGACGGATCCACCGAGAGCACGTCCCGGCAGACCTCGATCCCGGTGCCGTCCGGCAGCCGCGCATCGAGAATGGACACGTCCGGACGCAGGACGGGAATCAGGCCAGTTGCCTCCCGCGCCGAGCCTGCCTGGCCGATGACCTCGAAGCCCTCGCCCTCCAGCAGGTCCTGGAGCCCGCGCCTGACCAGCTCGTGGTCATCGAGAATAAAAACCCTGATGGTGCGATCCGCCGAATCCGGCTGACCGCGCGCTGCCTCGTCCACCTGTTCCCCAATCACGATGGCACCCCCATGTGCTCCGTCATACGGTCCGGTCCCCTAGTTCATTCTTACCGGATCCACCGGATTCTCCAAGTGGCGAAGCTCCTTCGGCCAAATGTGATCGAAACGCTATCTGGCTAGGGCATTTGAGGCGGGCGCGGCCCATAGGATGGAGAAAACACTCCCATCCGACGTCCGGCTTGCCCGGCTGAAAGTCGAGTTGATGAATCCCCCGGCTGAAAACGCCCCTTACCCCCGCCGGCGCGACATCCGCAGCGGTGCTGCCGATCCGGTACCCCCAACTGGCATGATCCCCGTAGTCCCCTTGCCCACCAAACTATCCGTACCGGCCCAGCCTGCCCTGCCCGCCCGCAAGGAACTGCGAACCGGAATGATCCAGATCGTCCCTCCCGCGCAAGGCCAGCCCTCCTCGGCAACGCGCTATGTACCGGCGCCAAAACCTGAAACAACGACGGCGGAGCCGGCCTCGCGCCGCAAACCGCTCTGGATCGCCGGCGGCGCGACCGTGGTGGTGGGGCTGGTCGCCGCGACGTTCCTCTTCTGGCTCTGACGCTCCTGGCGGCACCCCCTAGTTGCTAGGGCAGGGTCCGCCGGGGCCTGGACCTTCTCACGAAGCGCGCGATGGCCACGGCAGACAGCGTCGCCAGGATGGGGATGAGGACAAGCGGGCCGACTCCTGCCAGTCCGTTGCCGGCGGCCAGCAGACCCATCATGCCGATCCAGCAGAGCACTGCAGCGTAGGCTGCGACCACCGCAAGGCCGTTGAAGAAGCGGGGGTGGCTGGCCGGGTACCGGCCGAGTTTCGTCGTCGTACCGGACTGCCGGTGCTGCTGCCGCCCCGCAATCTTCCGGTGTTGGCCCTGCGGAGGCTTCCGGTGCCGCCCGTCTGCAGAAACGTCAACCGGCTCTCTCAGCCAGAGCCGCCAGGCTGCGTATAGCCCTGAACTGAACAGCACGGGGAAGAACAATAGGTGCGGTATCGCATAGACAAGTCCGGGCACAGTGAACAGCAGTGCGATGGCCCCGAACCAGCACAGGCCCACGCCGTACACGCCGATGACCAGAAGGGTTTTCTTGGCGCCCCGGCTGAGTGCCGGAAGCTTTACGGGGATGAGTTCCTGGCTGGACATATCCGCTCCGCTGCGAGACTGGGACGATCTGGAGTCATTCCATCACAGCACGGATAGCCCGCGTTGGCGAGACCTACTGGCCGCGGTTCTCGGACGCCCGGTCGGCGGCCAGGGCGGCGTCTTCTTCGGTCCGCAGGAGCCGGCCAAGGGTGGCCGCGAGCTCGGCGCGCTCCTCGTGGGCCAGGACCGCGAAGAACTTCTCGGCCTGCTCCAACTGCGCCGCACGAATGGCCTCGGACAGCTCGCGGCCGGCATCGGTCAGGGTGACAACGGTGGCACGGCGGTCGGCGGGGTCCGGCTGGCGCACACACCAGCCGCGCTCCTGCAGTCCGTCCACGACTTCGGTGGCGGAGCGCGGAACAATGTGAAGCCGTTCGGAGAGTTCCCCCAGCCGCAGCTGGCCGTGGCGCCTGAGCATGCCCAGCGCCCGTGACTGTGATGGGGCAACATCCCACGGCGCCAGCGCGTCCCGGGAGAGGTGCCGCAGCCGCCGGGCTACGGCCCAAAAAGAATCCAGCAGGTTTTCATCAGCCACGGGAATAGACTATCAGCGGAAGCGGTTGTACCCTCATAGTGAGGTTACCTCAGCAATTCTGCTGGTTCCTCAGTCATCAACCGGCCGTCCATCAGAACGGCCTGGCACCCCTCGAGAGAAACGGGGTGGTTCCCACGGAATCCATCAATACCATCAGCTTCGGCCCCGGCGGCGGCCGAGGCGGCGGACCGGGCCGCGCGCCCACTGCTACCGAACGCGACCAGGCGCAGCACGTTTCGCTGCGGCGCATCGCGGCGCTGTTCCGCCCCTACCGCTGGCAGCTCACGCTGGTCACCGCCATCATCATCGCGTCCTCCGTGGTCTCGATGGCCTCGCCCTTCCTGCTGCGCGCCGTCATCGACACCGCGCTGCCCGAGCAGGACGTCCGGCTGCTGGTTTTCCTGACCGCCGGCATGCTGGCCGTCGCCGTCATCACGGCCGCCTTCGGCGTGGTCCAGACCTGGATCAGCACCCGGATCGGGCAGCAGGTCATGCATCGTCTGCGCTCTGACGTGTTCGCGCACCTGCAGCGCCAGTCGATCGGCTTCTTCACCCGCACCCGCGGCGGCGAAGTGCAGTCCCGCATCACCAACGACATCGGCGGCATGCAGACGGTTGTCACCTCCACTGCCACGAGCATCGCGGCGAACCTGACCACGGTGGTGGCCACCGCCGTCGCCATGGTGGCCTTGTCCTGGCAGCTGAGCCTGATCTCGCTGCTGGTGATGCCACCGGCCGTGATCCTCACCCGCAAGGTCGCCACCATGCGGCGCGAAATCACCGCCCGCAAGCAGCGCGAGCTGGCGAACATGAACGTCACCATCGAAGAGTCTCTTTCCGTCAGCGGCATCCAGCTCAGCAAGACCCTGGGCACCGGACCGGCGCTGGCTGCCCGCTTCACCGAGTCCTCCGGGCGGCTCACGGACCTGGAACTGCGCTCCGAACTCGCAGGCCGCTGGCGGATGGCCACCATGAGCATCATTTTCGCGGCCGTGCCCGCCGTCATCTACCTCGCCGCAGGCCTGCCCGCCACCGCCGGGAACATGACCATCGGTACCGTGGTGGCGTTCACCGCACTGCAGAGCGGACTGTTCCGGCCCCTGATGGGACTGCTGAACGTCGGCATCACGCTGACCAGCTCGCTGGCCCTGTTCGCGCGCATCTTCGAGTACCTCGATTTGCCGGTGGAGATCAAGGGTCCGGCCTCCCCCGCCGTCGTTGTTCCTGCCGAGCTCAAGGGCCACGTCCGCTTCGAGGAAGTCAGCTTCAGCTACCCGGGCAGTGAACTTCCCGCGATCGACGGCGTCAGCCTGGACGTCCCGGCCGGCACCACCCTGGCGCTGGTGGGGCAGACCGGTTCGGGCAAGAGCACGCTCGCTTCCATGGCTGCCCGCCTGCACGATCCCGGTGCCGGCCGCATCACCATCGACGGCGTGGATATCCGCACCATGGCGCTGGCGGACCTGGCCTCCGTGGTCGGCATGGTCAGCCAGGACACCTACCTGCTGCACACCACCGTGCGCGAAAACCTGCGCTATGCCAAGCCGGACGCCACCGATGCACAGATCGAACAGGCCGCCCGCGACGCGCAGATCCACGAGCACATCATGGCGCTGCCGGACGGCTACGACACCATGGTGGGTTCCCGCGGCCATCGCTTCTCCGGCGGCGAAAAGCAGCGCATCGCGATCGCCCGGACGCTGCTGCGCAACCCGCAGGTGCTCATCCTCGACGAGGCCACCAGCGCGCTGGACACCCGGACCGAACGCGCCGTGCAGGAAGCCTTCGACCGGCTGGCGCAGGGCCGGACCACCATCACCATTGCGCACCGGCTCTCCACTGTCCGCAACGCTGACCAGATTGCAGTGCTCGACGGCGGACGGATCGTTGAGACCGGGACGCACCATACGCTGGTGGAAGAAAACGGCCGCTACGCCGCGCTGGCTGCCTGAACGGGCAGGGGCGAGGGGCTGCGGCATACTGGGACCATGAAGCAATTGCTGACCGTCCTCCTGATTGCGGCCATCGTCCTGCTGGTGCTGGGCATCGCCGTCCAGGCCGTGAAGTTCCTGCTCTACGTTGGCCTGGCCGTGCTGGTGATCTCCGGCGCCGTCCTGCTGCTCACCCGCGAACAGGACTAACGGCGGGGCCCGCATCACGGTCGAGGGCTTGTCCTTGTCACCGCATGGCTCCGGTGGGAATCTAGAAGAAATCCCGTTGAAAGGACACGGCCATGGCTGAGCAGCACAAGAGGCTTCCGTTCGACCCCCGTAGGTCCCCCGGCGAACTGCTGGAACCGCTCCGCCGCCTGTTCGATACGGAAATGGAATCCTCTTCCGGCATCCGGGTCGAGGAGTTCGTGGACGGGCAGACCATGGTGGTGCGCGCCGAACTGCCGGGCATCGACCCGGACCAGGACGTGGACGTTTCCGTGTCGGACGGCGTCCTGCACATCAGGGCCGAGCGCAGGGAACAGACCGAGCACCGGGACAAGGACACTTACCGCTCGGAGTTCAGGTACGGCTCGTTCACCCGCGATGTCACGCTGCCGGATGGCGTGAACCCGGATGACATCAACGCCACCTACCGCGACGGCGTACTGGAAGTCCGGACGCCGATGCCGCCCAAGCCGGCTGGAGCTCCGCCGCGCAGGGTGCAGATCAACCGCGGGTGAACAGACACTGCTACCGCATTTACTTGGAACGGGTCATACGAGGTTGCTTGCTCCGCTGGACCGCCATCACGCAGGTGAGTGAGCCCAAAACGCCCATCAGCGCCAGCATGAGCATGCCACCGAAGCCGCCGCTGGCCTCGATCAGCGCCCCGCTGACAATCGGCCCGATGGCAAAACCGCTGCCGATCATCAAGTTGGTGGTGTTCATGATCTGCCCACTGGCGGAGAGATCGGAGAGCGAGGAGAGCAGGTACGGGAGGATGAACGTCCAAGCGAATTTGAAGATGATGGCAGCGATAGCAAAGCGGACCAGGCCGGGAGCTCCGAAAAGCAGGACAACGCTGGCGGTCATCGCTACATAGCCGGCGATCAGATACATCCTCCGCCGCGGCGTATCGCCCAGGATGGTCGCGACCAGAGCCGAGACGATACCCGCCACCGTCGCGATGGAAAGCACAATGCTGCTGGCGGAGAGATCGATTCCGGCGCCGGCCGAAATCTGCGCCATGAAGGACCATACCCCGCTGAGCGCGATGTAGAACAGCAGCACCGCAGCCATGCCGATAATGAATTTATGCAACGGAACCTTTGCTCCGGCGGTAATTGCGACTGGTTCCGCATTCCGCAAGACTTCGCCGTCGATCCTGTTGACGACCAGCAAGCACAGGACGGCAAAACCGGCCAAAGTCCAGTAGATCGCTGCCACTCCGGCGTTCGCATAGAGGGCGGGGAAAACGGCCAGGATCAGCGCGCCCATGGCCAGCTGGAATACCACGAAAACGCCGAACGCGCGGCTGGGATTCGCTGTCTTGCCGCTGAGCGTCAGGATGATCACGGTAATGGAGCCCGCAGCCAGAGACGTAACAACGCGGGCCGCCATCAGCATGCCGAAGTCGTCCAGGAAGCCTGAGACGACGTTTCCGATAATGACGACGGCGGTGAACAGGTAGGTTGCCGTTCGTAGGTTGATTCGTTTCAGCCACAAATACGCGGGTACGGTAGCCAGGCTGAATGCCCCCAGTTCCAAGGAGAACAGGGTGCCTACCTGCACCGGAGTCAGCGCAAACTGTTCGATCAGCTTTCCGGCGATCACTGGTGCGATCAAAAGGACGGTATAGAGCACGGCGCTGTAGACCGCGATGTAAACATAGGTGCCGCGATCCGTAGCGGATGCCGCTCCCGGTGGTTTCAAAACTGTGGACATTGGGAACTTCTTTCGGGCAGGACGGATCACCCGGCCGCCTAGGCTGGCCGGGCTCCTCGTCGGTTCAGTTGGAGTGTCTTATCTGCGGAAAAGGCGCGCGGCGCCTGTCCGATCAGGAACTGGCTGCAGCGAAGTCCCCATCTGCAGGTTCCGTCAACGAGTCGGCGTCGAAGACCTTCCGCCCGGCAAACCACGTCTGCCGGGCAGAGATGTACCGCACCTTGTCGATATCGATGGCATGGGGGTTGTCACTGAGAAAAACGAAATCGGCAGATTTGCCCACGCTCAGGGAACCGGTTACGTCGTCCACACCCATCGCTTCGGCACAAGCGGTGGTGTACACGCGGATTGCTTCCTCCAAAGTAATGGCCTGCTCCGGCCAGAGGGTCCCGGGGAACTCGCCGGTTGGATCCTGACGCGTGACCAATCCATAAATGCCTTCCCAGGCATTCGGCGAAACGCTGACGGGCCAGTCCGAGCCGCCCGCCACGCGTGCGCCGGCGTCGATGAGCGAACGGTTCGGCTGCATCTTGGAGGCCCGTTCTGCTGGGAGCACCGTAGCGATGGCTTCGGAAATTACTCCGGGGAACCAGAGCGAGGGCGAGATATCGGCGGTAACGTCCAGCTCGGCGAAGCGGATTATGTCGTCGGGATGCACAAACTGGCCATGGGCGACATGGTATTTCGGGCTCGTGTAACCAGCCGCGCGCACCTTTTCGACGGCGTCAAGGACCATCCGTACGGAGGCATCACCGGTGCAATGGACTTTGGCGGATATGCCACGGGCCGCAGTCCGCAGCAACCATCCCTCCAGCTCGGACGGATCCATAGTCGTTCCGCCGCAATGGCAGTCAGGGAAACCGGCCGCCGGCAGGTACGGCTCGATGAAGGCCGCGGTGCCGGCGGGCGGTACGCCGTCCAAAAAGATCTTGATGAAGTCAGGCCTGTGGTGTTCGCTCCGCAGTTCCTGCCGGTGGGAGATGATCCCTTCCCCGAGCGGATGGGTGCCGAAGATGAAGTCATTGGCCTGCATCGACGTGACGACCCAAGCTTGTAGCTGCCCGGCAACGTCCAATTCCTTCAACGCCTGCATGAGTTGCAGCGATGCCGCCGCATCTTGGAAACCGGTAACACCATAGGAGTGGAGGATCTGGATTCCACGGGCGGCCGCCTTCGCCAGGTCCTCGGTGGACACCGGCTGCAGTTCTGCCAGGGTCTTTTCGACCAGCACGCCGCCGGCTTCAATCAAGACGCCGGTCGCGGCGCCTGTATCATCCCGCAGGATCTGGCCGCCATCTGGATCGGCCGTGCCTTCCGTAATTCCTGCCAGCAGCAATGCACGGGAGTTGGCCCAGCGGTTGTGCTTGCTATCGTCTTTGAGCAGTGCCGGTCTCCCACCTGTGGCTGCATCGAACCGGGCCAGCGCCTCCACGGTGTTCATCTGGGCTAAGAGGCCGGATCCCCAGCTACCGCCCACTACCCACTCGTCTGGCCCCAGCCCGGCCGCGTATTCGCCGATCGCAGTCAGGAATTCATCCAGGCTCAGCGTCGGCGGAACATCCAGTTCGAACAGATCCATCTGGCCAGCGATCATGTGGTGATTATGAACGTCCAGCAGTCCCGGCATGACGTACGCGCCTTGAAGGTCAACGATCTCGGTCTCGGCGCCGCGCATTCTTTCGGCTTGGTCGCCAAGCGCGGCCACTTTTCCGTCCCTGATTCCAAGCGTTGAAACACGTGGTTGCCCAGCGTCCAAAGTGTCGATGACACCGTTGATGAGAAGTAAATCTGCGTAGATTCCCGACATGCTGCACCTTTCCTCTGCTGTGTTTCAATTCACACTAGGGGCCGCGGGGCGACATCGAGTTGTCTCTCGGTGCATGACTCTTGTTTTCTACCGCAGGAGAATTATGAAGAGCCTCCATAAGGAATCTGGGGGAACCACACGTGAACGCCGGTGGTTGGCCGAGCTGTAAGCACGCTGGGTAGTTGGGCAGAGCTGCCCGGTTAAGAAGCGAAGACCCCCGCCAGTCTCGGAGCGGGGGTCTTCGGGCGTCCCGGACGGATGAATGGGGGAAAGCATCCGGTCCGGAAGCGGCCAATATCTTGGGGGAAGATAATCGCGGCCAGCTGTGCCTTGTACAGTCTGCCAATTCACCGCACCCAATGGTGAATCGTTTGTTACAAACTGCGTAATGTTGGGCGCTTGGCCCAATATCGCCCTATTCCCCCATCCCGGTCGATCACGGGAGAAGATCGAGAAGTGGCAAACGTAGATCAAAAAACTTCAGAACAGCCGACGGCGGAGCAGCTGCGAGACATCGCCGAGCATTCCTTCGGCATCGAGACCCTCCGCGAGGGTCAGCTCGAAGCCATGGAAGCAGCCGCCGGCGGCAGGGACGTTCTCGCCGTCATGCCCACAGGGCACGGAAAGTCGGCCGTGTATCAGGTGCCGGGCATGGCAATGCCGGGCACCGCCGTCGTTGTTTCGCCGCTTTTGGCACTCCAGCGCGACCAGGTGCAGGCCATCAACGCGGACCTGCAGGCGGAGCGGGCCTTCGCGATCAACTCGCAGGTGCGGGCCAAGGCCGAGCGGGCGGCGTGGGACGCGCTGGAGAACGGGGAGGCGAAGTTCATTTTCCTGGCGCCGGAGCAGCTGGCGCGCGAGGAGACCATGGCGCGGCTCGCCAAGCAGGACATCAGCCTGTTTGTGGTGGACGAGGCGCACTGCATCTCGTCATGGGGCCACGATTTCCGGCCGGACTACCTCACCCTGACTGCGGTGGTGAAGCGGCTGGGCCATCCGCCGGTGATCGCGCTGACCGCCACCGCCTCGCCGCAGACCCGCAACGAGATTGTGGACCGGCTGGGCATGCGCGAGCCGCATACCTTTGTGCACAGTTTTGACCGGCCGAACCTTAACCTGAACGTGCAGCGCCACCACGAGGAACGTGGCAAGCAGGAGGCCGTGCTGGACCAGCTCGCGGAGCTCCAGGGGCCGGGGCTGCTCTACGCCGCAACGCGCAAGGACACCGAATTCTACGCGGCGGAGCTCGCTGAGCGCGGACTGCGGACGGATGCCTACCACGCCGGCCGCAAAGCCTCGGAGCGGAAGGCCATCCACGAGCGTTTCCACGCCAATGAGGTTGATGTCGTGGTGGCCACCACCGCATTCGGCATGGGGATCGACAAGCCGGACGTGCGGTTTGTGGTGCACGCGGACATCACCGACTCGCTGGACAGCTACTACCAGGAGATCGGCCGGGCCGGTCGGGACGGCGAGCCCGCCCGCGCCGTGCTGCACTACCGCTCCGAGGACCTGGGGATGCAGCAGTTCTTTGTCGGCGGCACCCCGGCCGAAGAGGACCTGGCCGCGGTGTTCGAGACCGTCCGCGACCACTCCCCCATCCGTGCCGCCGGGCTGCGCGACCACACCGGGCTGACGCCGCGAAAGCAGACCCGGGTGCTGAACCTGCTCGAGCACAGCGGCAGCATCGCGGTGAACCGCAGGGGCTATCGCGCCGTCGGCTCCGTCAGCACTGAGGAAGCGGTGGAGAAGGCACTGGCCGAATCCGAATCGCGCCGGCTGATCGACAAGTCGCGCATCGAAATGGCGCGCGGCTACGCCGAGACGGACACCTGCCGGCGGGACTGGCTGCTGAACTACTTCGGCGAGGAGACGGACGGATACTGCGGCAACTGCGACAACTGTGAAGAGAGTTCCAAGGCGGAAGCCGAAGCTCACGAGGCCGCCATGCCGGAGGGCTACGAGATCCAGCGGCCGGTGACGCACCGCGAGTGGGGCCACGGCATTGTCATGGGCACCCAGCCGGACCGCATCACCGTGCTCTTCGACTCGGTGGGGTACCGGGACCTGGCCTTGAAGGCTATCGAGGAAGATGAAGGACTGCTGACGTACGACGGCGGCGGCGCGGCTTAATCCCGCGGGTCCCGTTCCGCAGCTGCCCGCCCTGCTTAGAAGAACGTCTCGATCAGGCGGGTGACCTTGGCACTGGCTCCGGGTGTGAAGGTCTCAACCGCGGGGATGAGCCGCCATTTGTCGAACATGGTGCACGGGTGCGAGAGCCCCAGCACTACCAGATCCCCCACGGCGGGCTCGGCGCCGTCGGCCGTCCGCAGGAACGAGTGCTGGTCATTCATCCCGCTCACCGTGGCCCTGCGCAGGTCGGAAGCCTGACCCGTCGCCCGCGACACGGCGGTCAGCGGGATCGGAAAACCCTCGTCGTAGGGGAAGTCGCGTTTGCCGCCGTCGAGCAGGGCCAGGCCGGGCTCCGGCTGGGACAGCACCCTGCACACGGCGCGGGCCGCCGGCACCAGGGTCTCGTCACTAGTGGACGCGCGGTCCGGGTCGAAGGGCGACAGTGCGTGGTATATCCCGTGGTCATGGGTGATGTACGCGCCGGACCGCAGGACGTACCGCGCCGTGTCGGACTTCCGCGCCTGCGCGAACAGTTCGCTGACGACGTCGGGATAGTTGCTGCCGCCGCAGGTCACCAGCACGTCGCCGTCGTCGTACAGATAGCCGATCCGCCGGTGCAGCTCCAACAGATCCGAAACGTAGCGGTGGAGGAAGTCCAGCGTCGCCTTGTCCCGGTCGTGCCCGAGCGCTCCCTCGTAGCCGGCCACCCCGGCCAGCCGCAGGACCGGTGAGGCGTTCACCGCTTCGGCGAGCGCAACCGCCTCGTCCACACTGCGGCAGCCGGTCCGTCCTCCCGGCGCCCCGAGCTCCACCAGCACGGACAGCGGCCGGGCCAGCGTGACCCCGGCCAGGGCTTCTTCGGCAACGCCGATGGCAGCGGGATTATCCAGCCAGGACCAGATGGAGCACTCGGGATCCTGAAGCTCGCCGGCGACCCAGCGGATGGCGTTCGGGTCCGTGAGCTGGTTGGCCAGCAGGAGCGCGTTGAAGGAACGGGCCCGCCCCACCCGCAGCTGGCTCGGATTGGCCACAGTGATGCCCGTGGCTCCCGCGTCGAGCTGCTGCTGCCAAAGCTGCGGCGCCATGGTGGTCTTGCCATGCGGCATCAGTTCCAGGTCCCGCTCGCCCAGCCAGCCGGCCATGAACGCGACATTGTGCGCCAGGGCTCCCTCGTCCAGCACCAACAAGGGCGTCCAGAAATCCGCCAGATCCGGACCGGCCGCGGCGTACTCCTCAACGGTCCGGCCGGCCGCGTCGACCGGCAACCCCTTGTCCTCCGCGCTGATCATCCGGGCCTGCTGTACCTGCTGCTGTGGGTTCAACGTTGCCCCGCCTTTCGTCGTCGTCGTTGGCATTTGTCTCCAGCGTAGTGGGCCAACGACGGCGGGGCTCACCTTTGCGGGTCAGTCGCCTACTGCCTCGCGGCCGCGACGCACAATCAGCGGATCCGGCTCGTAAACCACGGAGCTGTCCTTGTCCTCGTAGTCGAACTGGTTGAGGAAAAAGCGCATCGCGTTGACCCGCGCCCGCTTCTTGTCATTGGACTTGATGGTGATCCACGGCGCGTGGTCCGAATCGGTGCGCAGGAACGTGTCTTCCTTCGCCTGGGTGTAGTCCTCCCAGCGGTCCAGGGAGGCAAGGTCCATCGGCGAGAGCTTCCAGCGGCGCACCGGGTCGATCTGGCGGATCGCGAATCGGGTACGTTGTTCGTGCCGCGTCACCGAGAACCAGAACTTTGTGAGGTGGATTCCGGAGTCCACCAGCATCCGTTCGAAGACCGGAGCCTGGTCCATGAAGGTCTCGTACTCCACCGCACTGCAGAACTCCATCACACGCTCCACGTTGGCCCGGTTGTACCAGGAGCGGTCGAACAGCACGATCTCGCCGGCCGTGGGCAGATGGTGGATGTAGCGCTGGAAATACCACTGGCCCTGTTCGCGGTCAGAGGGTTTTCCCAGCGCCACCGTCCGGGCGGCCCGAGGATTCAGATGCTCCGCAAAGCGCTTGATCGTCCCGCCCTTGCCCGCGGCGTCCCGGCCTTCGAAAACGATCACGTGCTTGAGGTCATGGTCCTGGCTCCAGTACTGGAACTTCAGCAGTTCCACCTGCAGCCGGTATTTCTCCAGCTCGTATTCTTCCCGGGACATCCGTTCGTCGTACGGGTAGTCATCCCGCCACGTCTCCACCGCCGAACCACCGGGATCAATAAGCTCCGGGTCCTCGCCCTGCCCGCCCCTGACCGAGTAGCCCAGCTTCACCAGCTGGTCGATGGCCTCGCGCAGGTTCTCCCTGACCCAGCCTTGATTCTCAATCGACCAATGTTTGCCGTCCTGAGTCATCCCACCACCCCTTCCGGCTCGCGAATTCACGGCACTCTAACAACGCCGGGTGAACGATTGGTGAACTCGCTCCGCCTGCGACGACGACCGGCGGCCGCAGTGCGTGATGGAATCAGGGGATGGAGATCCGCCCCTACGCCGAAACCGATGCCGCAGCGACGCTGGGCGTATTCCTGGCGGCGGTGACGGAGACGGCTTCAGTGCACTACTCAAGGGAGCAGATCGCGGCATGGGCGCGGCCAGCTGAACGGGATGCCGTCCAATGGAACTTGGCGAGGAAGGCACGCAATACCTACGTGGCCACGATTGGAGGCGAGGTCGCAGGCTTCTCCGACGTCGGAGCCGATGGCTACATCGAGATGATGTTTGTCGCCCCCAAGTTCGGTCGGCGCGGTGTCGCCGGCGCCCTCCTGACGCATCTCCACGGCATGGCAGTAGGAGCCGGCGCATCCGAGCTGTATACCAACGCGAGCATTACGGCGCGGCACTTGTTCGAGCAACATGGCTTCGCCGTGGTCGCGGAGCAGCACCGCGTCACACATGGCGTAGCGATGACCAGCTACAAGATGGTGCTCCCGCTTTAGTGGAATGCTGGGCCTATGACAACAACGCAGCCGCTCACGGCAGGCCGACGCCGATACGCGGCGGCTGCGATGGCCGGCGCCGTGATCTACGCTGCGGTGGATATTGTCCTTCACCTGCTGCCGCCGCACTACAATCCGATCAGCGACGCCGAGAGCAACCTCGCGGTTGGCCCGTTCGGCTGGGTCATGAACCTCAATTTCCTCGGCCGCGCCGTCATGACTTTCTGCGTGATTGCGGCCATCGGCGGTACGGGGCAGGCGACGGGATTGCGGCGTACCGGTTCCTGGCTCCTGGCAGTCGGAGGCGTGTGCTCGGGTGTTCTGGCGTTCTTTTCGGCCGATGTCCATGCTGCCGGCGCATCCGGTCTGCAGGTTTCCACTGCCGAAGGCACCATCCACCTTTACGTCGCGAGTCTCGGGTTCCTCGCCGCGTTGGCGGCCTTCGTCCTGCTGACACTGTGGATCCGGACCAGTCCGCAACTGCGCAGCGCCTATCCGGCAGCACTGGCCTTCACCCTGCTGGCCGGCGCCGGACTCGCGTCTCTTGGCATGACCATTGGCTTTGCTCCCGACCTGCTCGGCTTGGCGGAGCGGATCTGTTTGGTCGGCATCCTCGGCTGGGCTTTCGCCGTCGCCGCCGCTATCCGCCGGTCCGACCCCTGATCAGTCGGATCACCCCAACCCGGCTCCCGCGTCGCCCAGCCGCGTACCCCTAATATGGGACGAATGAGAGCTGATCCGGACCGCCCGAGCACCCTCAGGGTCCATTCCGCTGCCCTGCGTCGCGACCGGGTTCCGCGTGCACGCCCCCAGCTCCGGCTGCCCAGCAGACTGACCCGCCGGGGCCTTTCCATCGGGATCGATATCGGGGGCACCAAAGTCGCCGCCGGCGTCGTCGACGCGGACGGCCGCATCCTCGCCGAAGAAATCCGCGCCACCCCGGGGCACGATCCCCGCGAAGTCGAGCACGTCATCGTCTCCCTTGTCCGCTCCTTGTCGGCTAACCACCGCATCCTGTCGGTCGGCATCGGCGCCGCCGGCTGGATGGACCGCAGCGGCAGCACCGTGCTGTTCAGCCCGCATCTGGCCTGGCGCAACGAGCCGGTCCGCACCAACCTAGAAAAGCTGCTGCACCGCAGGGTTTCGCTGGCCAACGACGCCGATGCCGCAGCCTGGGCGGAATGCCGTTTCGGCGCGGGCAGCGGCCAGAGCCGGCTGGTCTGCATCACGCTGGGAACCGGTATCGGAGGTTCCATCGTCATCGACGGGCGGCTCGAACGGGGCAACTGGGGCGTGGCCGGCGAGTTCGGCCACCAGGTCATCGTTCCGCACGGCCACCGCTGTGAATGCGGGAACCGCGGCTGCTGGGAACAATACGCCTCAGGCAACGCCCTCGGCCGCGAGGCGCGGGAACTTGCTCGCGCCAACTCCCCGGTTGCCCATGAGTGGCTCCGCGCAGTGGATGGCCGCGCGGAGGAGATTACGGGCGCCGTCGTTACTTCCCTGGCCCGTGAGGGCGATCCGGCCAGCATCCAGTTGATCGAAGACATCGGCGAGTGGCTCGGCCTGGGCCTGGCCAACCTTGCGGCGGCCCTGGACCCAGGGATGTTCGTGATCGGTGGCGGACTCTCCGAAGCAGGCGAGCTGCTGCTGGAACCGACCCGCCGTGCATTCGGACGCAACCTCACCGGCCGCGGTTTCCGTCCAGCAGCACCGATTGAGCTGGCGGCACTGGGTCCGAAGGCAGGGCTTATCGGCGCCGCCGACATTGCCCGCTTCTCCTGGCGGTAAGCCGCTCTGGGCAGGACGCACGCTTCACCCGCCTGCCCCACCCGCAGGGCCGGCGTGCTAGACAATAAGGATGATGTGGCTCTTCACCCTGCTGGGCGTCGTTCTGATTGTTGCCGGGCTGAACGACATTTTTCATTCCGTGCTCCGGCCAACGGGGCGGAGCCATCTGAGCCACTTCGTGGTCAACGGAATGTGGAAACTCTTCAGGGGCAACCAAGCGATCCGGAAGTACGCCGGCCCGCTGGCCATCGTCTCCGTGATCCTCACCTGGACCGCGCTCCAAGCAGTGGGCTGGGCGCTGATCTACTACCCGCACTTTCCCGACGGGTTCTCCTATTCATCGGGACTGGATGAGACCAGGTATTCGAATGCCGCGGAGGCACTGTACGTCTCGGTCATGACGCTGTCCACGCTTGGCTACGGCGACGTCGTTCCCATCGATAACTGGATCCGCTGGGCCTCTACCTTCCAGGCCGTTACCGGATTCGGCCTGCTCACCGCCGCGGTTTCCTGGTTCATGCAGATTTACCCTGCCCTTTCGCGCCGCAGGACGCTGGCGCTGAAACTGTCGTCAATGAGCAAAAACGGGTACGTGGACAAACTGCGGCACCTCGAACCCGCCGTGGCCTGCAGCGCACTGGAATCCGTAGCGGACAGCATTGCCCAGGCACGCATTGACCTGAGCCAAACCACGGAGACCTACTACTTTCGGGATACATCCCCTGATGTATCCCTTGCCGTTTCCCTCTCTTATGCATTGGATCTTTCCGCGGCCGGACAACAGTCGCCCAGCAAGGACGTCAACCTCACCGCCGAGGTGCTGGAGACCTCGCTAACGGAACTGGCCCGTTACCTGCGGGACGAGTTCACGCTCGAAGGCACAAGCACCCGCGAGGTTTTCCGCGCATTCGAGGCAGACCACGGCCACCGGGACTGAGCCACCGCCCGCCTCGGGCCGAAACTGCCCTAACGCCCTCCGCCGTCTGCCAGTTGCCCGTCGAGAAACGCCAGCACTTCGGCGGAAGCCGGATTGATGAGATGCCCGCCCTCCACGACCTCGTGGCGTGCCCCGGGGATCAGGTCGGCCAGAACATTGTCGACGGCGCGGAAGACCGGCGGCGACGTGGCACCAGAAACAATCAACACTGGCTTTCGCACGTGGGCCAACTGCTCGTGGTCCGGCCTGGAGGACCCGCCCTTCAGTTCGGCCATAACGGCAGGAGCGTTATTGAGCACCATGCGCCGCCAAGCATCGGGCAAGTGCGTCCAGCCCTCGTCGCCGAGGATCTCGCGGTAGAAACAGTCCGCCCCAGCCTCCGGTCCACCGGTTGCGGCAGCCGCGGCGACGTTTGCCTCCAGGGCACCCTCCCACGCATGGGCTTCCGCCGTCATGGTCACGATAGCCGGCTCCAGCAGGACAAGGGCCCGGACCAGCCCCGGGTAGCGTTGCACCAGGTCAACGGCGATCTCGCCGCCGTAACTGCGTCCAATAACGACGGCGGGGGTCGCCTTGAGTGCCTGCAGCAGCGCCGCGGCGTCCTCGGTATGTTCACCCACCGAGGTCATCGCGTACGGTTCCGGCCGCTCACTGCGGGTGCAGCCGCGCCGGTCGTAGATGATCGTTCGTCCGCGCTTGGCAAGCTCGTCCACCGCCTCGCCCCAGACTTTCGCCGAGCTGCCGGTGCCGTGGATGCACAGGATCGGAACGCCGTCGCCATGTTCCTCGTAGTAGAGGGACACCCCGTTCACACGGATCTCGCTCATAGATACAACGCTACGCGCATCCCAAACCGCCCGTCCATGGCCCCGACAGGGCGAGGAACGCGGAGAACCCCGCGGCGACCGAGCCGACCCCGGCACAAAAGGCCCGTTCTTTTCAGGCCCACGCACTTTAGACTTGAGCGATGACCAAGAACTACGCGGAGACCCCCGTCGCGGAACAGCTCCAGGACCTGATCCTCAGCAGCGAGGATGTTGACGACTTCCTCGAGGATCTGGCCGTCTTTTCCTCCGACATCCTTGGCGGGGGCGTCGAGGTGCACTGCGGAGTGACTCTCAAGCGGGACAAGCGGGCACTCACGGTAGCCAGCAGCAGCGCGCAGGCCAAGCTACTGGACGAGGTCCAGTACGGTTTTGGCGACGGGCCATGTCTGCACGCCATTGCCACCGAGCAAACAACGGTCATAGCCGATGTGCGCACGGATAACCGGTGGCCGGACTACTTCGCCGCCGTTGCCGAATTCGGCTTCTACTCCATGATGGGAGTGCCGCTGATCCTGGGTCAAAGCGGCGGTGCCGCGTTGAACTTCTATGCGCGGGAACCGGACACCTTCGGAGCGGACGCCGTGCGTATCGCCGAAGGCTATGCCGCCCAGGCGTCGCGGTCGCTGCAGCTGGCTCTGCGTCTGGCCCACAGGTCCGAAACTGCTGACCACCTGAAGCGGGCAATGGACTCGCGGACCACTATCGATCTGGCCGTCGGTATCATCATGGGCCAGAACCGCTGCAGCCAGGACGAGGCCTTCAGCATCCTGAAGAACGCCTCCAGCAGCCGGAACGTCAAGCTCCGCGAAGTTGCAGCGGGAATCGTGTCCTCCATCGGCCAAGGACCGGCGGAGACCTTTTTCGAGGACTAAGCCGGACTCCGCTGTCACTCGTCCCGCCGTGCGCGACGACCAGGGGCAAAGGCTTTGGCCCGGATCTAAGCTCGGGCGAAGGCCAGTATGGCGGCTGCTGTCCCAGCGGCTGCACCGTAGTGGACGATGTGCGGTTTGCCCGGTATTTCCAGGAAGCGGCCGCGCGCCGCGATGGCGGTCAGGTTTTGGCACCAGGACCGGGGCGCCACGGGATCGCGGGAGCCCCGGACTACCAGTACGGGCTGGGCGATCCGGCTCACTCGCTTTTCCAAATCGTAGGACATCATTACCGGCAGTTCGGTCAGATACCAGCGTATGCCGGAGCGCAGGTAGTCGGTAAACACTATGGCGTTGCCCGCCGGGCTTTCCCTGAGCGAGTTGGCCCCCAGCAGGAGGGCCTGGATCAGGACATTCCGGCGCGCTGAATCAACAACGGGGCCGATCAGCACAACGTGCGAGACTAAGTCAGGGCGCAAAAGGGCAAGTTCGGTGGCGAACTGCGTGCCCATGGAATGCCCGATCACCACGACGGGTCCGGTGCCCAGCTCATCGAGCGTGCCGGCTATGACCGCGGCATACTCAGCCACTGAAATCTGCCGGTCCGGTTTGGCGGCTGCGCCGAATCCCGGCAGGTCGAAGGAATGGACGTCCCCGTGCCCCGCTAGGATCTGCTGCAGTCTGCGGTAGTAGCGGCGGGACATGCCGATACCATGCAGCAGCACGAAAACCGCGGTAACCGACGTCGTGTGAGGGCCGGCCAAAGAATACACGTGGGCGTCCAGGGAACCTGTGGTCACGATCCTTGCCGTGAGCGCATCATGCGGCCCCACGCGGGTTTGGCGCGTCCGTGCAACTCCGGCCAAGGCCGCCTTGCTTATCTGAGCAGTGCGCTGCATCGGTCTACCTTTCGTGAACCCTGCGAAGGTGCCGTCGCGTAGGGTTCAGTCCGTGGCCAGCGGTCGGGGCCTTGATCTTTCCTTTCCTGCAATGCGCTCACCCGAGAATGGGCAGGGCGGACGGTGCGCACTCGACCTTGACGAAAGTTCCGGCGTCAACGGACTTCACTTCGCCGTCGATCTGGTACGGCAGGGGCTTCAGTGTGGTGAACTCGTAACTGCTCACGCTAGGCTGGTCTCCGAGGCCTTGGGTGGTGGCGCGCAGGGCCGTCAGCAGGACCCGCCACTTGGGCAGGTGCGGGAAGATGACTACTTCGAACTTTCCGTCCGAGAGCTTGTCGTCGGCCTCACTGAGCGTCGCGTACTTCGCCATTTCGGCAATGTTGGCGAAGACGATGCTGTCGAACTTCCGGCGCTTGCGGTCCGTTTGGCGTATTTCGAAGGGCTGAAACTTTGAAAACGTGCGCACCACGGAGACCATTTCTTTGAGGGCCCCTTTGCTGCCCTTTTCCAGATCGATGGCCATCACCGGTGTCAGGCCGAATCCGATGTAGGAGTGCGCATATTCAGCAGGGGTGTCCGGTCCCCGGCCAGTGTGCATCCGTAGCAGGTCGATATGGCGTACCCCACCTTGGACGATGGCTTCTGCCAGCGGCATGGTGCCCGTAGTCCTGCGGTGGTCGTTGGCGTTTCCGGCGGCCATGACAGCACACACCGCGTTGGGGTTGCCGGCCTGCATGACCCCGTTGACCGCTTCGTTGTACCCGCCGTCGCCGCTGACGGACACGATCAGGACATTTCCTCCTCCGGCGGCGGCGTCGCGGGCCAACGTGACGGCGTGCCCGGCGTGCCCGGTCGGCTGCAGCACGATTTCCGGTGTGTAGGTCAGCAGTTCACCCAACCGGTCGCGGAGCTGCCCCGCCAGTTTGGGCGCGTCACCGGTGCTGTTGGGATTAAAAATGATGACGATCGATTCAAAAGTCCGCGCCAAATCCATGACCACTCCAAGTACTTGAGTCGGGAACCATGCCGGACCCCTCCTCTATCGGAAAAACTGTGTGCCCGCTGATTCTGCGGGTTTCCAAATCCACGGCGCTACGCGTACTGGCAGCCTGCCGGAACGCTTGCGCTGCTGTCCCCTATCCCGGACGCGTCTGGCTAGGCCATGACTGGTACCGGTTGGCCCGCGGCAATGCTCTGCCTTGTCTGCAGCCGCAGCTCCAGATCATTCATCACGATCGCGGCCAGGTCTTCCAGTGTCCGGGCGTCATCGTCGGTGAATTCCCGCGGTTCGCGGTCGATCACGCAGAGGGTTCCGAGGTTGTAGCCGTCGGGTGTGCGCAACGGGACGCCGGCATAGAACTGCAACCCGAATTCCCCTGCCACCAAGGGATTGGTTAGGGTCCTTGGATCGGTGGTTGCGTCCGGGATGATCCATGGGCCGTCTTGAAGAATGGCTGAGGCACACAGGCCCGGATCCCTGCCGATTTGTTCGACCTCCGTGCCGTAGTGGGTTTTGAACCAGATGCGGTCATGGTCCACTATGCTCACAATCGCGACGGGCACGGAGAATACCCGTGCCGCGATCGCAGTCACCCGGTCGAACATGCCGTCGGGAAGAGTGTCCAGAATCCTGTACCGGTGCACCGCCTGCATCCTGGACTCCTCATCATTCCACGGGGAGGAGTCAACCCTGCGCCTCCCTGCGCCCCGGGAAATTTCCTGCCGCAGCGCCAGGGAGACCTCCAGGGCTGACGGCCGGGAGGAGGGGTCGCGAGAGAGCATGGAGGTCAGCAGTCCGGCCCATCGGGGCGCAAGGCCGGCCGGGATCTGCGGAGGATGCAGCAACCGGGCCAGTGCCGACTGGATCGGGGCACCTGGAAAGGCCACCTCGCCGGTCAGTGCCTCGAGCAGGACCAGTCCGAGTGAGTACACGTCGCAGGACGGGCCTACAGGTTCCCCGGCAGCCTGCTCCGGACTCAGGTAGTGCGGCGTTCCCGAGGCGATCCCGTCGTCGCGCCCGTCGTCTTCCAGGATCATGGCGACGCCGAAATCACTCAGCTTGGCACGCGGCCTCGGATTCTGGTGGTTGTAGTCGACTAGGAGAACGTTGGCCGGTTTGACGTCCCGGTGGACGATGCCGTGATGGTGCATATAGGCCAGGCCGTCAGCAAGATCGTGGCCAATCAGGGCCACATGCGCAGCTGAGATCGGTGACTGTGCGCGGCGCCGGCGAAGATCCGGGCCGCGCACAAGCTCCATGACCAGATAGGAGACGGATGCGTTCGCGGGGTCTACGTCGGCATCGAACAACGTGACAAGCGCATGGTGGCTCATCCCGGCCAGAATCCGCAGTTCGGATTCCTGCCGGCGGGCGTGCGTGGCGTTGCCGTGCCGGCCCCCATGGAATACCTTGACCGCGACGTCCCGTTCCAGCAGTTGATCGACTGCCCGGTATACGCTGGATTGACCCCCGCGGCCGACGAGCTCCTCGACCTGGTACCGCCCGTTGAGCAGGTGCCCTCTTTCAATCATGCCCAACATCAGATTTCCCTCAAGTCAGTGGCCTTGGACGCTGAACGCAGTCCCGAAGCGGGATGAACGCAAGTCGGCAGAACCAAGTCATTTACTACCAGTGGCGGATTTGCCGTGCCGGGATCCTCGCGGCGCGGTGCCGTGAACCGGGTTCAGGTCAGTCTTGGGTAGCTGGCCAGGAAGTAATCAGCCGCGGCCGGACCTTTCATACACAGGCCGTTGGGCCCGGCACCGACGCGGCTCCTCATGGCAGCCCGGAAGGTCTTCTCCGGCCGCCGCGGAGTCCGAGTGACTTCGCACCAGCTGACGTAAAGACCGTACAAAGGATCGGGGGCAAGTGTGCAGTCCGATTCAAGGTCAGGGGCGGTAGCTTCCTGCAGGAATCGCTCGAAGTGGGAGTGTGCCATGGTGGCTCTTTTCCTCTGGGTGCCTTGGTGCCGCCGTTTCGCTACAGCAGCAAATGACTTCGGAACCGCGCACCAAGCACCGAAGCAGCCGCCGTCCCTGACTCGGGTGGCGGCCGATAGGACGAAGTCGAAGCGACGCCCCTACACTGTAGACTTTAGGCGTAGACTACGGGTAATGCAAGCCCGGCGGACTGAAAAGCGGCCCACGTTCCGCTGCCGCTCCCATCAGGATGGAAACGATGTCCCCCTCAAACGATTCCCGGCCGGACCATGTCCCCCACGGCAGGGCGAGGCTGACCCGCGAGGCGGTGCTTTCGGCCGCACTGGAACTCGTGGATGCGGAAGGTCTGGAAGCCCTGACGATGCGCCGGCTCGGGCAGGAACTGGGCAGGGACCCGATGAGCCTGTACCGCTACGCCGACAACCGTGCAGCACTGCTGGACGGCGTAACGGAACTGGTCCTGAACGAGCTCGCCATCGTCCCGGACGACCAGGACTGGCAGGGGCAGCTGCGTCGGATTGCCCATGAACTGCGGTTGCTGGCGCTCCGGCACCCCAACGTCGTTCCCCTGCTGGTAACGCGTCCCCTGTCCACTCCGCTGGGATTACGACCCCTGGGCACACTCCGCCCCCTGGAGCAGATCCTGTCACTGCTGGCCGAAGCCGGATTCGGTGCAGAGGACTCCCTGCACGTCTACCGGGCCTACTACGGCTTCCTGTACGGCCACATCCTCAACGAACTGCAGGAATTCATCGTGGACCCCGAAGAAAACGAAGCCCTGCTCCGCCTCGGCCTGCACCGCTTACCCGCAAAGCAATTCCCGCACTTGCGCGCCCTGGCATCCGCCCTGGCAGATTACGACGGTGCCGCCGAACTCGATGAGGGACTCAGCGTCCTGCTCTCAGGCCTCGCAGCCCGGCTCACGTCCCGTCCACGAACAGTCACGTAGGAATTCCGTCCCGTCTGCGAAGCGGATTCCTCAACGCGTTGTTCGGCTAGGCTTTCTCCTTCCGGGTTACGTGCGCGGCAGGCTCCGCTCCAGATCCGGAAGCTTGTTTTCGGTCACCGGCTGGATGCTGGTCACGGTGGCGAAGCCGGCTGCCAGCAGCGCGAAGTCGCTCTCCGGCGGCGCCTCCTCCTTGCTGTCCGCAATGGCCAGGCGAAGATGCTGCTGCCCGCGTTCGGCCATGGTGGTCTGGACGATACCGAATTCGGCAAGCGTGGCCGTACGGTATTCGGGCAGTTCAGGCGAGTCCGTGTTGGGCACATTGAGGTTCAGCACCGTGCCGGCCTCCTGCTCCAGCAGGAACGGCAGCAGCCCGGTCGCCAGCCGCGCGGCGTTGTCCCAGTACAGGTGCGCGGGATGCATGCCGGTATCCAACGACACTGCCATCCCGTGGCCGCCGTTGATGCCCGCGGTCAGCGCTGCACCGACCGTGCCGGAGTGCAGGATCACGCGTCCGACATTCGCGCCGCGGTTCACTCCGGAAAGTACGACGTCGGGCGGGTCGCCGAAGGCACCATGGGTAGCAATCATGGCGATGAAGCCCGGCGCGCCGTGCACCGCGAACGCCGGAACACCGTCTAGGCCTTCCAGATTCCGCTCCTCGATGCGGATGCGGCCCTCGTCCTCCCGGGCGGTGATGGAGGCGCTGCTACCGCTGGCTTCCACCACCGGTGCGGCAACCGTGACGTTGAGCCCGGCCTCCACCGCACCGGCAGCCAAAGCATGCAGCCCCGGGGAGTCGATGCCGTCGTCGTTCGTGATCAGGACCATTTTCGGCTTGTTCATTGTTTCCGTATCTTCTGCGCGAGCTCGTCCGGACTAATTTGCTGCGACTGGTCTGCTTCGGCCTCGCCCTCGAAGGGAGCCACCTTCACCAGGCTGCTCAGCTTGTGGATCGCCGCGGCCTCGCCGGTGCCCAAGCCGTGCCGGGTCACGTTCAGCGCGCCCGCAGCAGTTCCCAGCACCACAGCTTCATGCATGGAGCCGCCGTCGGACAGCGTTGCCGCGACGCCGGCAGTCAGCGAATCCCCGGCTCCGCTGGTGTCCACACTCTGCATCTCCGGCATGTGTATCTCGCTGACCTCGCCCTCTTCCAGCAGCAGGGACGGCAGGTGGGCGCGGGTGACAATCACCGTTTCCGCCCCTTCCTCGTTCAGCTTGCGCATCGCCTCGACAATGTCGGCGGGGCTGGAGCTGGCGGCGCGGCCGGACTCCACGAGCTCGTCGTCGGCGATCTTAACCACGGCCAGGCCGCCGGCCAATGATGCGGCCAGCCGCTCGCCCGTCAGGTCGGTAATGACCCGGCAGCCCGCGGTACCGAGGTCCGCCGCCAGCCGCCGGTACACATCGGCCGGTACCGCGTCTTCCCGGGCGGCGCCGCTGAGGATCACCGTTCCGGCGTCCATTCCCGCCTTGAGGGTCAGGCCGTACAGCTCGTCGAGCTCGTGGCGGGAGAGCTTGTCACCCGGAGATTCGGCGATGACCTTCCGGCCACCGTTCCGACGGTCGTGGATGTAGGCGCCGCCGTTGCCCTGGCCCTCGATCGAGAGGACATGGACGCCTTCGTCGGCGATCAGATGGCGCACAATGCGGCCGGTCTCCCCGGAAAACACCCCGCACATCGTGACCGAAGCCCCCAGGGCGGTGAGCATCCTGGCCTGCCACACGCCCTGGCCGCCGGCGTGGAGGTGGATGTCAGCGGTCCCTTCCACGTCCTCCACGGTCACGGTCAGCACCGGCGACGGAGCAAATATCACTACGGAACCCATCGCAGGCTCCTCTCAATCCGGCGTTCAGCCATGCCAGCCTCCTTGCCTCGGGCAGCCGCGCAACTGCGCCCCCGCCCGATATTGATTGCGGTCTCGGATGGAATGGATCCTGCTTCCGACACTAACCCCGCTTCAAGGACCGGACAATGGGGTTCGCTATTTCCGCGGCTTCCCGTGCTCGTCCGTCCGGACCGACTGGGTGACGAACTTGTTGCAGAACATCGCAAACGAGCCGTCCTGCCGCTGCACCAGGGTGGCACCGTCCTGCCAGATCCCGTTTTCCGCCGACCACTGCGAATCGAGCGGATCGCCCTGGTTCTGGTGGATGTTGTGCATGCCAAGCCCGTCCTCGAACGGTTCGCCGAACACCCAGATCCGCTGCGAAACCTCAAGCAGCGGCTCGAGGTCGGCGAGCGCCTCGGTACTCACGCCCGACTTCCACCGCACGGGGAAATGCACCCGGAACACCGCAGCCAGCAGGCCCGGAATGCACCCCAGATGGTGCCGCCAGCTCAGATCCTTATTGCGGATGAAGTCCAGCGCACCGGAATCCGGTGTGGACTCCAGCGGATGCCAGCCGTCGTCGAGTTTGTCCACGCCCTGGAGCATTGAGGGCCGCAACTCGATGACCCGCCACTGCACGCCGTTCGGCACGGCCTTGCTATCGACGTCGATCGCACACTGGTAGACACCCGCCGGCGTGCGCAGCCGCAGGTTCCCGTGAAAGTACTGCCCGTAGTCGTTCGGTGGATCCCGGAAGTAGTCCTCCTTGACTCCCGCGACCACCCCGTACCCATGATTCAGTGCCATAGGAACCACCTCACCTGCCCGATGCTGGGCTGTTCCTCACATCCTAGGCACGGATCCCGGCCTCCCGCCAGAACCTATCCCACACTGGACCGTGCCCCTGAGCAGGAAAAACAGTCAAAGCACGACGGCGGGTGGTCGGCTTAGGGCCGCAGGTTCACTCCGACGGTGGTGGGCTGTACGGGACCGGTGCTGTCGACGGAAAGGGTGATGGCCAAGGAGTCCACCACACCCGATCCGGAACACAGCTGTACGTTGCCTCGCCTGTTCGTCAGCGTGGAGGCGTGGAGCAGCGGTCTCAGTTCCTCTTACTGGACGGACCTGACCGTATTGGCTGTCAGTGGCGAAGAGGATAGCCGGCTCGTCCTTGCCCCTCGGGGCCCCGACCCCGTGCTGAACGAACGGGCGTGCTGTGCGGTTACAGGGTGATGGAGTAGACTCCGGCGGCCAGGACCATCACGCCCAGGACCGCTACTGTTGCGTTCGCAATGCCGCGCTGCGCTTCGGGTTTCATACGGCGCCATTTGCGCCGCAAACGTCGTAGATTCATGCAGTTCCCCAACTGTCTATCGCGTATTTCCAAACGGGACCACAACAGTCTGCTGAGCCGGGCACGCGCTGACCCGATTTCGGGGGATCAAGTGAAGCACGTGCCCGGCAGTTACAGAACTGAGAGCATCCCAGTACTAAACGCACTAGGGCACGCAAGGAAAAAAGTGTTCCCCAACAGGAAGTATCGTTCCCCAACGCCCCAACTGCGCCGGCAGATGAAGGAAGCTGCACCAACATTTTCCTTCACCGCTGACAATAAACTACAGCATCGTCATACCCGCGCGAAAGATGCGGGATTAAACGTTAGCCTTTCGTGTCGCGGGGAGCCGCCGTCGTCCTTCGGTTCTACTGCGCGGCCACGGTGTAGCTCGACCAGCCGGTACCGATGAGGTCCCGCTCGGCCCAGCTGCCCTTGTTGGCCTGGTAGTACCAGAGCCTGCCGTCGCTGCCCCTGGCGATCAGCCCGGCGGTCCCCTCCCCGGCGTAGCCGTTGGAGGTGACGATGTTGCTCATCGAGTTCCAGCCGGAGCTGCCCACAATCTGGCGGGTCTCGCTGACGAACTTTCCGGAGCCGTTGCCGCGGTAGAGCTTGAGCTGCCCGGCCGGGGTTTTGGCGACGACGTCCTTCTGCCCGTCCCGGTCCCAGTCCATCGCGGTCAGTGTGTAGTCGCTCCAGCCGCTGCTGCCCAGCACGTACCGCGGGGAAAGCCAGGTGCCGGAGTCGTTGGGGTATACGTAGAGCTTTCCGGTGGAGCTGTTCTTGGCGATCACCACCGGGTACTTATCGCCGGTCCGCCACTTGGTGACGGTCAGGTCGTAGGGCGCCCAGCCGCTGCTGCCGATGGTGTGGCGGGTAAAGCCGCCGTCGCGCTTGGCCTGGTAGTAGTTAAGCCTGCCGGACTTGGACTGGGCGATGATGTCGATGTAACCGTCGGCATTCCAGTCCACCGTGTGGATCTCGTCCATGGTTGTCCAGCCGGACGCACCGATCATGACCCGGGTGGAGCCGGTTCCGCTGTGTCCGTAGTTCCAGAGCCTGCCGTAGGAATCGAAGGCCACGATCTCGCCCTGCGACGTGATCGAGGGGCTCGCCTCCGGCGCGGCGTCGGCCGTGACCTCTACGCTGCCCAGGTTCCGGAAGTCCCCGGACGAGTTGCCCAAGGTGTCCCGCAGCGGATACAGCGTCACGTCCCACGTGCCGGCAGCCGCTCCCTCGGGAAGCGTCATGGCCCGCTCCCAGGTGCCGTTCTTGACGTCGCCGGCGACCAGCCCCATCTCGCCGAAGCCCACGGTTTCACCGGTCCCCTGGTGCTCCAGTTGGACCGACGGCGGCACTGCACCGGTTGCGTCCGTCACCTGGACCTTCACGGTGACCGTGTCCGTACCGTCCGCGAGGTTCAGCGTTTCCGGCGTCACGGTGGAGCCGGCCAGTGCCGGTGCGGCGGTGTCCACCTGGATGGCAGACGCGCTGAAGGAATGGGACCATTCCGTGGTGGAGCCTTCCCGCAGGGTGTACCCCGGCTGCGCCGCCGCGGTGACCATTACTGTGCCCGAACCCTGGTGGCTGCCGGCAGCGACCGTCTTGCCGTTGGCCTGGTAGCGGACCCCCTCGACCGACGGAACCGTGTAGGTATCGGCGGCGGTGCCGTCCTTGTCGGTGAAGACCACGTTTTTCGGCACCACCTCGACGACGGGCGGCTCCGGGGTCGGCGACGGGGCGGACCCCACCGCGGCGGCTGCATCCACCAGCCCCGCACCGCAACCCTGCGTGCAAGCACCCGGCAGCGGCCGTGCGGTGTCCTTGAGCCGCTGCTCCACGGCGGCCGGCGTCATGGTTCCGCCGGAGCCGGCGATCATCAGCGCAGCCACCCCGGCCACATGCGGTGCCGCCATCGAGGTGCCCTGCGAGTAGTAGTACGATTCGGTGCCGGGCGTCGTGGCGCCGTCGTTCAGTGTGGAGGCGATGCCGCTGCTGTTGGCGGTGCTCATGTCCCCGCCCGGAGCGGTCACGTCCACCACGGAACCGTAGTTCGAGTATGCGGCGCGGTTGCCCTCGCGGCCGCTGGCGGCCACGGTGATGACATGCTCGCAGTTCGCCGGGGTCGCGTTCAGGGCGTCCCGGTTCTCGTTGCCGGCGGCGACCACCACGGCGGCTCCGGCGTTGTAGGCGTAGTCGATCGCGGCCTGCGAGGTGTTGGAGCAGATTCCGCTGCCGCCCAGGGACATGTTGACCACGTCCGCCGGAGTCGGGTTGGCCGGCACGCCGGGCACCGTGCCGCCGGCTGCCCAGATGATGCCGTCGGCGATGTCGGACATGTAGCCGCCGCATGCACCGAGCGCTCGGACCGGGAGGACCTTGGCGCCGGGGGCCACGCCGGCCACGCCCTTGCCGTTGCCGGTTACCGCGCCCACGATTCCGGCCACGTGTGTGCCATGCCAGGACGAGCCAGCGCTGCCGGTGTTGGAGCCGCATTCGTAGGCACCGTACCAGTCCCCCGCGTCACGCGCGTCGGGGTCGCGGCCGTTTCCATCGCGGGACATAGCGGGATCGGAGATCATGTCGTAGCCCGGCAGCATGTTGGCGTTGAGATCGCTGTGGTTGGTAATGCCGGTATCGACGACGGCGACCACGGCGCCCTCGCCGCGGCCGGCATCCCACGCGCCGGGCACGCGCAGCCCGGCCCGTTCTTCCCAGAAGTTCCATTGCAGTTCATACAGCGGGTCATTAGGCGCCGCCGCTGCCGGCTGCAGCAGCGGATCCGGCTCCACGTAGTCAACGTCGGGATTGGCCTCCAGCCCGGCCACGAGGTCCTCGGTTGCGGTGGAGTCAAGCGTGGCGGCGGTTTCGATCACCTGCGCTCCGGTGGCGGTGGTCCGGACCTCCTTGACGGAGATGCCCAGGTCTTTGGCCGTCTTCCCGTAGGCATGGGCGCGGCCGGCGGAACTGCGCCCGGCCTTCTCCTTGAACTTCACCACATACCGGCCCGACGCCGGCACATCTTCCCGCTCGAGACCGGCTTCCGGCGCTACCGGAAGGGGTTCTTCGCCGTCGCCGGGGAGCAGTTTTTCAGCTGCGGCTCGCGGCTCTTCGGCGGCCGGGGCCGGTTTTTCGGCGGCGGCCGCCACGGCGGGAAACAGCAGGCTGCCCAGCAGCGCCGCTGCGCAGAACGAGGCGGTTCCAGAAGTGAGCCGGCGGGGACGGAGCTGAGACATAGGCATCCTGTCAATGGTGCACCGCTGGGGAGACGGCGCAAAAAAAGCACTTCAAAACGGAAGCGCCGCGAACACTTCCGGTATTGATTGTACGTTTTATCCCCGGCTTCGCACCATGGAGGAGCCAAATAATGGGGACCGAGATTACGACGTCGGGTGCCCGGCTTCCGCTAGCCGGGCACCCGCCGTCGTAATCAAAACAATGAACTTCTTCAAGACGTCAGTGCTGGATCAGGAATCCCGCGCCTCTGCCAGCTCCCTGTGCAGGGGTTGTCCGGCCTTCCGCCGGCCGTACTTCAGGTAGAAGAAGGCATAGCAGGCGCATACAAACGGGATGCCGAAGTAGAGCGCGCTGACTTGGTTGGGGTCAAACGCGAGGCCGATCAGGGAGACGACGCAGAGGCTGAAGGCCAGGATCGGCACCAGCGGGAACAGCGGTGCCCGGTACGCCAACGTGCCCACATCGCCGCCGTTCCTGATGAACGCCCGCCGGTTGAAGAAGTGCGCTGCAGTGATGGACATCCAGACCCCCACGGTCGCGAAGCCGGCTATCGAGACCAGCACCAGGAAGACCGTGGAGGGTGCCACGAAACCGCTGACCAGGGAGGCAAGCCCGCCCAGCATGCTCACGCAGAGGGCTACCAGCGGGATCCCGCGCTTGGTCAGTTTCTTGAACGCCTTGGGCGCATGGCCTTCGTCGGAGAGCGAAAAGAGCATGCGGGCGCAGGAGAAGAGCCCGCAGTTTCCCGCGGACAGCAGGGCGGTGATGATGACAAAATTCATCAGATCCGCGGCGTACGGAATGCCGATTGTGGCGAAGACCGTCACAAACGGGCTTTCGTTCAGCGTCACCTGGTCGTACGGGATGGTCGCCGCGACCACGATGATCGCGCCGACAAAGAACACGGCCAGGCGGATGACGGTGGTTCGCATGGCTTTGGGAATGTTGGTTCCCGGGTCGGCCGTCTCCCCGGCCGCGACGCCGATGAGTTCGGAGCCGGAAAAGGCATAGAACACCACCAGGCACGTCACCAGCACGCCCGTGAAGCCGTTGGGAAAGAGCCCTTCGGCCGTGTTGAAGTTCTCCGCCAGGAACGGATAGTTGCCTTCGGCCAGCGGGTGGAACCCGAACAGCGCGGCCCCGCCCAGCACGATCAGCCCGATAACCGCGCTGACCTTGATCAGCGCGAACCAGAACTCGGATTCGCCGAAGACCCGCGACGAGATCGCGTTGAGGGTGAACAGCACGGCGGCGAAGACCAGGCACCAGATCCAGACATCCACGTCCGGGAACCAGCGCTGCATCAGCAGGCCGGCGGCCGTGAACTCCGAGCCGAGCGCCACGGCCCAGCACAGCCAATAGAGCCAGGCCGTGGCAAAGCCGGTGGCCGGACCGATGGCGCGGGCAGCGTAGATGTGGAAGGCGCCGGAGACCGGATAGATCACCGCGAGCTCGCCCAGGCAGGCCATCACCAGATAGACGACGACGGCGCCCACCAGATAGGCAAGGACGGCCCCGAGCGGTCCCGCCTGCGCGATGGTATAGCCCGAGCTCAGGAACAATCCTGACCCGATGACCCCGCCCATCGCGATCATGACCAGATGGCGGGCCTCCATCGACCGGCGCAGCCCGGACTCGGGCGGATTCGGCGCAGATAGTGGGTCTGGGGTCGGCGAGGGCGAACCGGATGTGTCGGCTGGAACGTCGGTATGCGAGGGGGAACTAGGTCCCATGGTGCCTCCGGGAAAGTAGCAGCGAGTGGTGGGGTGATCCGGTGGGCCCGCCGGAAAACAGTGATCAAGCTAACACGAATAACCACACGCCACCGGAGTTCGGGAATTGTTGCTGGCCAATCGGAAAAACCCTTATGGAAGGAGTGGAGAAAGCTGGCATGAGCATAAGACTTACTAACGCAAGAACCTAGTGAGGGTAAATACCTCTTGGACCTCTGCTAGCGTTCGAGCCGAATTCCAGTTGACGAATTCCCAGTTGAAAGGACGTTTTGTGGAAACCACCCTTGAGCGCATCGAATACCCGGCGGTGTCGGATCGCGAATTGACCGGGCATCCTGCTTGGATCGCCCTGAAGCAGGCAGCGACGGAGCTGCAGCTTCTGCAGGCGCAGGACGGTTCCGTCCCCGACCCGGCGCACCACGGCCAGGCTAGTAACGCCGTCGAGGTCATCGCGAACTCGGTCGGCGAGCTCGCCGGCTACTTCCCGCATGACACCGAGTACCTTTCACTCCTGCGGGCCGATCTGGAAAAGTGGGCCGCCTCGGACTTCCAGGTTCCGGACTTCCTCGACTCCCTGGTTGCCTTCCAACCCCAGCAGCACCGTGTGGACGGGCTCAAGCACCTCGTCGTCTTTCCCATGTACACCCAGAACGGCAGCAGCAACCGGTTCATGGAAGCCGTGCTGGTGGAAGTGCTTTGGCCCGACTTCGTCGGCGAACTGGAGGCCGGCAGTTACTCCAACAAGCTCTTCGTCCCCATCCGCTTCCTCGACTTCACCCCCGGGTACAACACGAACTCGGCGGTGCTCTTCCCCGAAAGCGTTGCCGTCCGGAGCACCCCGCAGTTCAGCTGGGGCGGCATCTTCGCCGACCGCGAGGCAGCCCGGTTCCGCCGGGTGGTGCGGGCCGCCAGCGAGATCACGTCCCTCGAGCTTCCCGCCGAGGCGCAGGAGCTGTTGCAGGACCAGCGCCTGGCCGAAGAAACCTTCGTGATGTGGGACCTGATCCACGACCGGACGCACATGCGCGGGGACCTGCCGTTCGATCCCTTCATGATCAAGCAGCGCATGCCCTTCTTCCTCTACACGTTGGAGGAGCTGCGCTGTGACCTGACCGCCTTCCGCGAATCCGTCCTGATCGAGCGGGACGAAGAGTCCTCCCCCGAGGCCCGCTCGCACGCCAAACTCGTCCAGTACGCGGTCGTCTTCGACCGCATCTTCCGGTTCGCGATCACCGGCAGCCGCACCCGCAACTACGACGGGCTGGGCGGGCAACTGCTCTTCGCCTGGCTGCACCAGCACAAGGTTCTCCACTGGACGGACGGCAAGCTCTCCATCGACTGGGCCGACGTTCCCGACGTCGTGATTGAACTGGGCATACGGATCGAAGAGCTCTACTGGCGCTCCATCGACCGACCGAAAACGGCCCACTGGCTCGCCGCCTACAAGCTGATCAGCGGGACGGTCACGCCGCACCCGGCGTCCGTCTGGGCGCAGGGTCCTGCCGCCCTCCCGCTCGCCGGCCCGCCCCGCGGCCTGACCGACCAGGTGCTCGACGATGAGTTCCCGCTCTCCATGTTCTACGAGGCGCTGGAAAAGAAGATGCGCGCGGTGATCGAATCAACCGCCGGGATCACCGGCACGTCGGACACCCGGGAGGACTGAAACGCACGAACAACGACGGCGGGTGCCCACCCGCCGTCGTAATCCCTGCACCACTCACCGGGGTACTGGGTCAACGATCCTTTTTCCCCTAGCCCGATGGGAAGCCGCCACGCCTGAAGGGGCACGGTGGCGCCGCGCAACGGGTTTGCCTTGCCGTATGTCGGGCCCACAGATCAGCACCACTAAAGGGGCGAAAGCGAGTGCGAAGACAATGACGAAGAGGGAAAATTCCATAACCAGCTCCTGCCGTTGGAATCAACGGTAAGCGCCAAATGACCGGCATACAACGGGTTGAGGAACGGATCGGGTTGCCGCGCTCACTTTCCTTCGTGTCCATCGGAACTACGATCGGGCTTGGCTCCTGAAACGGTCAGCAGGGCGTCCTCGTAACCGCCGCCGAAGTCGATGCGGGTGATGTCCTTGAGCCGGTACTTGGTCATCTCTGTATCCCAGCGGGCGTGCCTGTCGAGTTCGAGCAGCCAGACGCTATTTTTGCCCCAGTCGACCGGGGCGCCGATAAAGCAGGCATCGGGCTTGTCTTTCTCCTGGTGGATCGTAAGGGCTTCCCGGCTCTCGCCCGCCGCGCGGATGATGGCCTCTGCACTGGAGAGGCTGATGGGCTGCTCCGGTGCGGCCGGCGGCCATTGCTTGAGCTTCTTCAGCAGCTCCGGTTCGAACCCGTCAACCTTTTTGACCTTCGTGATGTCCTTGGTGCGCAGGGCAGTGAAGCCGTCCAGGTAGCCTCCGTCACGGGTGTCGGCGATGAGGATCCAGTCGTCGGAAAGCTGTATGACGTAGCCGTGGATGACGTCCGCGTTTTTGATCTTCCGGCGAATATCAACGTACGCCTTCTTATCCATGGCGCTCTGGAGGGCGGCAAGGACCTTGCGCCTGGACTTCTTCTGCGACTTCATGCCACCAGCTTTCCACAGGCCCGCGGTTCCGGGAACGGGCGGCCAGGCGAGTGCCCACCCGCCGTCGTTGTTTGACGCGCCGCTTGGAGACTTCACCCGGGGTTGGGCGAGTCGCTACGTCTGCTTCCCATCCTTGTGGTCTGCCGGTAGTGAAACGTTCACCAAACCCTGTAACAGTGCCTTTGGCAGCGAGAACCGCTAGCCAACATCACTCGACCGAAGGATCATGGTGAACCCCATTACCACCCCGTCCAAGTCACCTTCTGTCAGGCCCCTCGCCCTGACCGCCGGCACGCTGGCGCTGATTTTCGGCGGTGTCGTGCTCTCCCCCACGGCCACCGCAGCACCCGGAAGCGCCCCGGCCGACACCGGCTGGGCCGCGAGCGCCTACCGCGGCAGCGTCGAGGTGGTCGAAGGACCGGACGCCGACCAGGAGACCATTGACGGCAGCGTCTTCGACGACAAGAACCAGAACTCCGTGCAGGACGACGGCGAGCGCGGCCTCGCCGGCGTGACCGTCTCTAACGGCCGCGACGTTGTCACTACGGACAGCCAGGGCCGCTACGAGCTGCCGGCGTTCGAGAACATGACCGTCTTCGCCACCCAGCCGCGCGGCTACCAAGTGCCGGTGGACGAGAACAACGTGGCGCAGTTCTACTACCACCACCTGCCCGAAGGCTCGCCGGAGCTGGAGCACGGCGGCATCGCCCCCACCGGCGCCCTGCCGGACGCGGTCAACTTCCCGCTGGCCAAGAGCTCGCTGACCCAGTCGCCCGAGCAGCACTGCCTGATCGGCGGGGACATCCAGACGTACACGGAGGAACAGGTGCCGTTCGCCCGCGCCGGAGCCTTCGCCGACCTGGCCGAACGCACTGACTACGCCGGCTGCGGCGCCCTGTTCATCGGCGACGTGGTGGGCGACGATCCCGGGCTGTACCCGCAGACCCGCGAGCTGACCAGCATGCTCAACGGGCCGGCGCGCTTCCTGCCCGGCAACCATGACCTGGACTTCGACGCCGCCAGCAGCGAGCACTCGTTCGATTCGTTCCGCGCCAACCTCGGCCCGGAGTACTACTCATACGACGCCGGCAAAACCCACGTGGTAGCGCTGAACACCGTGGAGTACAAGTCGGGCACACCCTACAACGGTGCGCTGGACGAGCGGCAGCTCGAGTGGCTGCGCAACGACATCGCCCAGGTGCCGGAGAACAAGCTGATCGTGCTGGCCGCGCACATCCCGCTGCTGGACTACGCCGACCAGGGCAGCTCCAAGCACCAGGTAGACCAGGTCAAGGAGATCTACCAGATCCTCGAAGGCCGCGAAGTGGTTGCCCTGGGCGGGCACACGCACAGCATCGAGAACCTGCGCGAAGGCGACTCGCTGGCCGGCTGGTCCGACGTCTTCGGCGTCGACGGTCTGCCCTTCACACACATCACCGCGGGCGCCATCTCCGGCGACTGGTACTCCGGCCGCATGCTGCCCGAGGGCTACCCCCTCGCCGTCCAGCGCGACGGCGGCCTGCCGGGCGTGCTCACCCTGGATATCAAAAACACCGAGGTCAAGGAGCGCTTCACCGTCCGCGGCGAGGACGATTCCCTGCAGATGGCGCTGGGCCTGAACACCCCGCGCTACCGCGGCTGGTACGCCGAGAACGTGGACAACAAGGGCTCCGCTCCGGAGTTCACCGACCCGCTGACCGTCTCGCAGGAAGACCTGGCCAACCAGACCTGGCTGACCACTAACTTCTGGATGGGCAGCACCGGCTCCACCGTTGACGTGAAGATCGACGGCGGCGACACCACCGAGGCTGTCCGCACCCAGCAGATGCAGGGCGAAGGCCAGCTGGTCGGCGCCGAGTGGTCCGACCCGACCGCCGTCCAGGAGCAGCTGGTCCACGGCGGGAGCCTGGCCGACCGCATGATGCACCTCTGGCGGCTGGAACTGCCCACTGACCTCGCCGTCGGAGAGCACACCGCCGAGGTCACCGCGACAGACGTCCACGGCCGCGAGTTCACCGAAACGCTGACCTTCCAGGTCACCAAGTAGTACTGCCCCGCACCGCAGCTGTCCGCCCAGCCAATCCGCTGGGCGGACAGCTGCTGCCCCATGCCACACCATTCGACCGGAGAATCCATTGCATCCGAATGTCCATCCGAGAAAACCGCTCTCCAGCCGGCCTGCCCGCCTGACCGCCAGCACGCTGGCACTGGTCGTCGGCGGCGTCCTGCTCTCCCCCGCTGCCACCGCCACACCTGACAGCGCTCCCGTAGATGCCGGCGGAACCGCCGCCTACCAGGGCGCCGTCGACGTCGTTATTGGCGCTGACGAGGACCAAAATGTCCTCGATGGCACCGTGTTCAACGACAAGAACCGCAACTCCAAGCAGGACACCAACGAGCCCGGCGTCGCTGGCGTCACCGTGTCCAACGGCCGCGACGTCGTGAGCACCGACGAGCAGGGCCGCTACGAGCTGCCGGCGTTCAACAACATGACCGTCTTCGTCACCCAGCCCCGCGGCTACCAGGTTCCGGTGGACGGCGACAACGTTGCCCAGTTCTCCTACAACCACCTGCCCGAGGGCTCGCCCGAGTTAAAGTACGGCGGCATCGCCCCGACCGGCGCCCTGCCGGACGCCGTGAACTTCCCGCTGGCCCAGAGCAAGCTCACGCAGTCACCCGAGCAGCACTGCGTGATCGGCGCCGACGTCCAGACGTATGACCAGGAAGAGGTGGAGTTCGCCAAGGCGGGCGTCTTCGCCGATCTGGCCGCCCGTGATGACTACGCCGGCTGCGGCGCCCTCTTCATCGGAGACGTGGTGGGCGATGATCTGTCCCTGTTCAGCCAGACCCGGGAGCTGACGGGGATGCTGAACGGCCCCGCCCGCTTCCTGCCCGGCAACCACGACCTCGACTTCGACGCACTGGACGGGGAACACGAGTTCGATACCTTCCGCGCCAAGCTGGGCCCGGAGTACTACTCCTACGACGCCGGCAAGGCCCACGTCGTCGCGCTGAGCACCATCGAGTACCCCACGAAGGTGCCGGCCAAGAAGAGCAACTACACGTACGGCCTCGGCGAGCGGCAGCTCGAATGGCTGCGTAACGACATCGCGCAGGTGCCCAAGAACAAGGTGATCGTGCTGGCGTCGCACAGCCCGTTGCTCGAGTTCTTCTACAGCAACTCGCACACCACCAAGCAGCTCAAGGAGATTTACGAAATCCTCGAGGGCCGCGAGGTCGTCACGCTGGGCGGCCACACCCACATGTCGGAGAACCTGCGCGAAGGCGACCTGATGGCCGGCTGGATGGACGAGGTTGGCGAGCAGGGCCTGCCGTTCACGCACCTGACCGTCCCCGCGGTTTCCGGCCACTGGTACGGCGGACGCGTGGTCGAGGAGGGCTACCCCACGTCCATCCAGCGTGACGGCACCCCGCCCGGCGTCGTAACGCTGGACATCATGAACACGGACGTCACCGAACGCTTCACCGTCCGCGGCGGCGACGAATCGCAGCAGCTGGCCGTTGGCCTGAACAGCCCGCGCTACCGGACCTGGTACGCCGAGAACGTCGGCAAGCCCCGCGGCTCGGCACCCGAGTTCACCGACCCGCTGACCGTCTCGCAGGAGGACCTGGCCAACCAGACCTGGCTGACCACCAACTTCTGGATGGGCAGCACCGGCTCCACCGTTGAAGCAAAGATCGACGGCGGCGAAACCGTTCCGGCAACCCGCACCCAGCAACTGCAGGGCGAGACCGTCCGCGTCGGTGCCGAATGGTCCGATCCGGTGGCGATCCAGGAGCAGTTCGTCCACGGCGGCGGCCTCGCCGACCGCTCGATGCACCTGTGGCGGCTGGAGCTGCCCACCGACCTCGCCGTCGGAGAGCACACCGCCGAGGTTACCGCGACCGACGTCCACGGCCGCGAGTTCACCCAGACGCTGACCTTCGAGGTCACCGAGTAGTCCAACCCCACGAAGCCGTCCGCCCAGTCCAATCCGGCTGGGCGGGCGGCTTCGTCGTCGTTACCCCCTGTTTGGTGGATTGACGCGTGGGCGATGCTGAGTGAGTCTGAACGCACGCGACGCGACGAGCGCCGCCTTGGGGAAGGACGCGTCATGAGGACTATGCGTGCGTCCACAGCCGTCATACTTGCGACAGCCGCGGCGATCGCACTCTCATCCTGCACCCTCGACGGGCCGGAACCGCCCGACACTGTCCCCTCTACTTCTGCCAGCGCCCCCGGGTCCACCGAGTCCTCGCGGGAGCCCCATGAGTCCTACCGGTCCACGAATTCCTTTGCGGCCCAGCTACCTGACCCGTGGACTGGCGGAGCCTCCTGGGTGACTGCGGGCGGGGTGACCGGCACGTATGGCTTGGACACCGGCATTGCCGCGCTGTCCGAGGACGGCATCATGACCGTCTACGACAGCCGCGGCGGCGTTGTCTCGCAGTCGGAGGAACCCAAGGAGCTAAGGCCCGACCAGACCAGGGGCACCGAGGTGGCCCAACTCTATGAGGGCGGGAAGAAGTTCCTCGCCGTCTTCAGCCAAGGAACGCCGCCGGAGGCAGACGGTACAAGTCCCTCCCCCGCCGCCCTTGCTGCCGTGATCACCGTGTTCGACGGCGCATACGGCGAACTGCTGCACCGAACGGTCCACACGTTCCCGTCCGACGGCGACCATGACACCGGGCTGCTCGGCCACAGCGGCTCCCTGCATCTGCCCGTCGCCGAGGCTCCGCTGGTGTTCGATCCGGTCAGCGGAGAGTTCGAAACCGTTGAAGTTCCCGAAGGCGATGAATGGATCCTGCGGGTGGACGGGGTGGACGTATTCAACCGGGTCGATGACCTGCCAACCATGGACCTTGGTGACCGCCGCCAGCTGGGCTATGAGGCGTTCGCCGGGGATTGGCGTCACGAGGGGTTCATCGCCGTCCCAAACGCGGTGGGCCCCTATATCAATCTGGCCATCGGCAACGGCGGCGTCGCGACGGACAAGTGCCTTATTGTCGACGTGCATACCGGCGAAAGCATCGGCGCCTCGGAGCAGCTGAACAACGGGTGCCTGCGGACGGGCTCCAACCACATCCATGGCTTCAACGGGCTCCTGTTCGTGGGGCATCGGGGCCGCGGGTTCGCGTCTTTTGAGGAGGGTACCGTCCTGATTTCCATGTTCGACCCGGAGACCGGGCGGCAATGGGTGGAGAACGCAGATCCGCGCGACACCGAGTCGGAGGACTTCCGCCCCTACTTTGTCGGCGCCGACGGCATTGTGTACGGAAAGTACGCGGCACCGGACACCAGTGAGGGGCAGGCGGCCAGCTATGACCCCACACTGGGAACGGACCCTCGCCCCTGGCACGAGGGCAATGAGACCGTGCTGCCTTCCGCAGTATCCGGCGACGGGATCGGAGCCTTCCCCGGCCTCGACGGGAACGGGATGGCCTACATCGTGAAGGCCGCCCCTTGATCCGGATTACAGCACCGCGACGGGCCGACTGGACTTCTGCCAGGGCCCCTAATAACGCTTGCCGGTAATAACGCACAGCGTTATTATGGTTGCATGATCCTGTCATTCGCGGACAAAGACTCAGAACGCGTATGGCAACGGATGCATGTGCGCCGACTCGGACCGGATTTGCAGCGAGCGGCCAACAGAAAGCTGCTTCTCCTTGACGCCGCCGAAACCATCAACGACCTGCGCATCCCTCCCGGCAACCGGCTCGAACAACTGCAGGGCGACCGCAAAGGCCAGCACAGCATCCGTATCAACGATCAATGGCGTATCTGCTTCGTATGGACACCAGCCGGACCAGCAGACGTCGAGATCACCGATTATCACTGAAAGAGACACCGCCATGCCCACCACTCATGACCCCATCCACCCGGGTGAGATACTGCTGGAAGAGTTTTTGAAGCCTCTGGGAATTAGTCAATATCGTCTTGCGACGGCGATTTCCGTTCCGCCCCGCCGCATCAACGAGATTGTTCATGGAAAGCGCGGCATCAGCCCTGACACTGCCCTGCGCTTGGCGCGAGCCCTGGGCACCTCTGAGCGGTTCTGGATGAATCTGCAGACGCGCTATGACCTCAGTGTGGAAGCCATCAAACACGAACAAGAGCTCAAGCGCATCCAACCTCTCCTGAGCGCGTGACGGCCGCCCTCAGAGTTCGCCGTCCTCGACCTCGAGACGGAGCGGCAGCAACTCCACGCCCGTTGCTCAATCAGTCGTGCTCCCGACGCCTCCGCCCCTGGCCGAAGCGGCCGTGGACCTTGCCGTCCTCATGCAGCACCAGGACCGGACAGGCGGCATGGGATACACAGGCCGAGCTCACCGACCCGAGGTGCATGCCGAGGAAACCGCCGTGCCCCCGTCGCCCGACCACCAGCATGACGGCCTCTCGGCCTGCCTCGACCAGTAGCTCGGGTGCCGGACCGCGCAATAGCTGGCTGGTCAGGTCTGCAGGCTTATTCTCACCGAAGGCCTGATCCAAGGCGGCCTCGAGTTCCTTCTTCGTCGAGGCCTCGAACGCCTCGAAATCGGGCGGAACATAGCCCTCGTAGATCGGGGGAAAATGCCAGCAGGAAATCGCATGAATGGACGCATCCAGGGCCGGAGCCAGGCGTGCGGCCATTCGCAGCGCCTCCACCGATCCCTCGGAACCATCCACACCGACAACAATCTTGCCGCTTGCCGACACCATCGCCGCTCTCCTTCGTTCACGAATCCGCCCCGCAACTACAGAATGACAGGGAATGCGAGGCGTGGAAAGACATCGGCGATCTCCGCGGGCGTTGCCCCCTGAAAACGACGACGGCGGGTGGCTGCGTTGCGCAGCCACCCGCCTACGTGGTCGTCACTAAATGGTCGTCCCGTTAGGTTCAGGAACCGAGCCGCAGGGTCTCCCAGCCGCCCTGGCCGATGACGATCCGCTTGTTGATCCGGTTCTTGGTCACCGCGTAGTGGTACAGCGTGCCGTTCATGTCCCGGGCGAGGATTCCCATCCCGCCGTCGGCCACATGATTGGGTATGGCCGAGAGGTGGCCCATGGCGTTCCACCCGGACCGGCCGACCACCCGTCGCTCTTCGGAAATGAAGCGGCCGGCACCATTGGAGCGGTAGAGCTTCAGCTGCCCGTTGGTCATCTTGACCACCAGGTCCATCTTCGCGTCCTGGTCGTAGTCCATGGCCATCAGGTCGAGGTTCCGCCAGCCCGAGGAGCCGATCAGCGTGCGGGGCCCGTGCTTCTCGCCTGCCGGGTTGGTGTAGGCGTAGAGCTTGCCGTCGCGCAGGTTCTTGGCGATGACGCCGGGGAACTTATCGGTGCCCCGCCAGTCGGTCACCAGGACGTCGTAGCCCTGCCAGCCTGCGCTGCCGATCACCGCGCGCTGGAACCCGCCGGCAGCCCGGCCGTAGTCGACAGTCAGCTGGCCGTTCTTCCAGTTCGCCACGAGGTCCTGAACGCCGTCGTTGTTCCAATCGGCGACATCCACGTTGAGCGCGTTCTGCCAGCCTGCCGACACGAAGGTGCGCCGGGCCAGGTCGCCGCCCTTCGCCGAGGGGTACGAGTACAGCGAACCGTCGCCCGCCACCGCGGCAATGTCACCGGGCAGGATCTTCGCGGTCTTGTTGGCCGCGGGGAGGCGGTCCGGCAGCACCCGCAGGTCACGGGCCAGCAGGGCCGGCATGTCGTAGGACCAGTGGTTGACGCCGGGCAGGACCGTCATGGTGGTCTTGGTAAAGCCCTTGTCGGAGTAGATCTGTTCGGCACGCTGGGCGGTGCCCAGTGCTGACCAGGTGTCCAGCGTGGTGCCGCCCATGCCGTCCAGGCTGCCGGCGATCCAGTTGAGATTCATGTTCTTGACTGCGGTGGACGGGGCCGTGGGCATGCTCCGGTATCCGCCGCCGCCCACGATGGTGGCGCCGCCGCCCTTGATCCAGTTCTGCCGGTCGGAGAGCACTTCCATGCTGGTGAACTCTGCTCCGCCGGAGTAGCCGTGGAACCAAACCCGGCTCGGGTCGACGTCGTACTTGGCAATCAGCATGGCCGCGAGCGATCGGAAGTAGTCGCCGTTGCGGTCGATGTCTTCCCACCAGGTGATGCCGCCGACCTTGTCCGGTGTGATGACCGGGACCATGATCATGTTCTTCTTGGCCGCCTCGGCCGCCATGCCCTTCATGATCGAGCCGGTGGGCTGGTGGACATAGGACTGCGCCGGGTAGCTGTAGTCCCCGTGGAAGACGAACACAATGCCCACCGGCTGCGAGGTGTCCACGTTGTTGCCGAGCACGTGGTACTGACTGCGCAAGCCGTTGGGAGCTGTGTAGTTCCGGTAGGTCAAAGTGCCGGGAGCGGGCGGATAGGCCACGATCGCGGTCTGCGCGGTGGTGACCGTCCGGGACCGGTAGTTCGTCTTCGAGCCCGTGATCCGCACCGAAAGCTTCGTCCCGGCGTCGGTGGTGGTCACCTTGTAGGTTGCGGCGGTGGCGCCGGTGATGTTCCGGCCGTCGCGCAGCCACTGGTAGGTCAGGGTGGCCCCGGTGGTCCAGGTGCCCTTGGCGGTCAGGGTGCTGCCCACGAGTGCGCTGCCGCTGATGGTCGCTGCCACGCTGTTGGCCACCGTGCCGAGGATGACCTTGGCCGTGAGCGCCGAGGTGGCGGAGGTGGCGGTCATGCCGGACTTAGTTCCGGTCACGCGGACGCTGATCCGCTTGCCCGCGTCCGCGGTGGTCACCTTATAGGTAGCAGCGGTGGCGCCCGTGATCGGCTGGCCCTCGCGCAGCCACTGATACGTCAGCGTGGCGCCGGTGGTCCAGGTGCCGGGCTTGGCGGTCAGGGTCTGGCCCAGGACGGCGCTGCCGGAAATGGTGGGAAGGACGCTGTTCACGACGGGCTGCGGAGTTGCCTTGACGGTGGCCGGGGCTTCGGTAGTAGTGGTCGGCGAAGGGGCCGGCGCAGGTGCTTCGGTGGTCGGTGTTGTCTCCGGCGTTTCCGTGGCGGGAGCTTCCGTGGTCGGAGCCGGCGCCGGCGTTTCTGTTTCCGGAACGTCAGTGCTCGGGGCAGGCGTCGCGGCATCGGTGGCCGGGGCTGATTCGTCCGCCTCCGGAACCTCCGTCAGCGGTGCTTCCTTGGCGGGTTGGCCTGTGGTGGACCCGGTTGCCTCGGGGGCGGGCTTTGTCGACGCCGCCTCATCGGTCCACTCCGCCTCCACAATCTCGGACACCGCCGTGCTGCCTTCGACTGCAGCCCGGAAGCCGAGTTTCGTGGCCTCGGTGAACTTGAACGTGCGCTGGAATGCCTCATCACCGGTTTCCAGAGCGTTCGAAGTCCACAGTTTCGCCCACTCGCCGTCCCAGTGCACCTGGAGTTCCACGGCCTTGCCGGCCGCGTTGGTGGCCTGGCCTTCAAACTTGAGCTCAGGGTCGCCGGCGTCGCGCTCCAGGATTTCCAGCTTCACAACCGGTTCGGCAGCAGCGTCCGCAGCGCCGGAGGGCGCGGGATCAGGTGTGGCAAGGACAGATGCCGGAGCAGAGCCACCGGTCGTATCCTCCGTGGCGGCCGAGGTCGTGCCGGTTGTAGACAGGCCGGTAGCCTGCTCACCCGCGTAGGCCGGCGTCGCGGCCGGGATAATGAACCCCGCTGCCAGGAATCCGGCAGCCGCCAGCGCAACAAAGCGTTCTTTCACAGTTTCGCCCCTCAAAAAACGATCGGCGGAACCGTGAGACCGGCTCCGAGCTAAGGTAGGTGCCCGGCAAGCCGTGACCATTCCCCCGGGAGAAGCGTAACGTTTCACTTAAAGCTTTCATACCCCAGTTAAACCCCAGTCTTAAAGCAACACGGGAACTAAATCCCAAAGAAGGACCGCGGCGACGCAACCACGCGCGGCGCGTATTCGTCTGACGGGCAAAATTCACGATGCCAAAACTTCTGACGCATGCCCCATATGTGACGCGCCTCATACTACTCGTTGACACATTCAATCATTCGGATAAGCATTAGTTGTCCGATTAAACGATCTATAGTGAGGTTTCCCCAATGACCCGCACCATGCGTCAACGCTGCCGCACGATTGTTTCAACGTCCGCCCTTTCCCTCCTGCTGGCGACGGCGGCTGCCTCCCCTGCCGCCGTTGCTGCCCCGCCGATATCCGAGGCCCGCACCGGAAACGCGGCAACCGCCCAACAGGCACCGCCCACTGTCGCCATCGGGACCCTCGACAACGGAGCTACCTGGCGCGCCGAAGTGCCCGCGGACTGGAACGGCAAGCTGGTGCTCTTCGCCCACGGCTTCCGCGGCGGCACCGACAACCCGGCCTGGGACAAAGGATTCGCCCCCACCGCGACAGAACTGATCAAGCGTGGATATGCCGTCGCATCGTCGTCGTACTCCGAAACCGGCTGGGCGCTGGAGACGGCGGCGCAGGACCAGCTCGACACCATGGCCGCGTTCGAGAAGCAGTTCGGCGAAGCGGACCGCGTGATTGCCGTGGGCCGGTCCATGGGCGGCCTCGTGACCAGCATGATGGCCGAGATTCCGGGAGCCGGTATCGACGGCGCCGTGAGCACCTGCGGTCTGGTCGGCGGCGGAGTGGCCCTGAACAACTACCAGCTCGACGCGGCCCACGCGGCGGCCGAACTCCTCGTCCCCGGGCAGGACATCCGGCTGACCGGCTTCACTACGCCAGTCCAGTCGGATGCGACCATCGCCATCCTAAAGGCGGCGCTGCAGGAAGCCACGGAATCAGCCGGGGGCAGGGCCCGGATCGCACTGGTGGCGGCACTGCTGAACACTCCTACCGAGCTCGACGACGTCGACCCGGCGGATCCGGAAGCGCTGGCAGCCGCCCAGGCAGAGCTCGTGCTGGACACCCTGCCGACCGTCATCGAGCGCCGGCACACCATCGTCAGCGCGGCCGGCGGGGACAGCGGCTGGACCGCTGGCGTCGACTACGCCAAGCTTCTGCGCTCCTCCGACCAGCGCAAGCAGGTGGAGCACATGTATGGCCTGTCCGGTCTCGATCTGTCTGCCGACCTCGCCAGTGTCACGGCCAACGCCGGCATCGAGCCCGACGAAGGCGGCCTTGAGTGGATGCTGCGAACCTCCACCCCCACCGGCGAACTGCAGGTGCCGTTGCTGGCTACGCACACCCTCGTAGACCTGTTGGCGCCCGTGGAGTACCAGGAGGAATACGCCGAAACCGTCCGTCAGGCTGGCGAGCGCTCCTTGTTCCGTCAGGCCTTCATCGACCGGGAAGGACACTGCAACTTCACTGTGGCCGAAAACGTCGCCTCGGTCGAAGCCATGGACCAACGGCTGGAGACCGGCAACTGGGGCAACGTGGCCAAGACCTCCGTGCTGCAGAAGAACGCCGAGTCGATGGGGCTGGACGGCGCCGCCTTCATCGACTTCCGGCCCGGCGAGTTCATCAACGACCGCGACTGGACCGCAAATTCCTGATTCGAGCTTGATCCACCAAGGAGGAATGTCATGACACAGAACATCCAGCGGCGCGTTATGCTCGGCGCGGGCTTGGCGTCGGTTGCCGGCCTCGCTACGGCAGGATCGGTCGCAGCCGCCGACAGGGCGAAGCCTGCTCCCCCACTGTCCGATAAGAAATTCGAAGAGCTCCTCGCCGGTGTTCCCATGGACCAAGTGGGCGCCGAACTTGCCTTCGAAGCGGTGGTGGACATTGCCCCCACCGAGGACCTGGGCGACGGCCCGCTTGGCGGACGCCGGATTGTGCCAATCACCGGCGGCAGGTTCAAGGGCCCGCGGATCAGCGGCACCGTCGAGAGCGGCGGTGCCGACCGCCAACTCATCCGCGGCGACGGCGTCCGCATGCTGGAGGCTACCTACGAGCTGCGCACCGACGACGGCGCCGTCCTCTCGGTGGTCAACAACGTGCTCATCGACCAGCCCACGCCGGAACAGCGGTACGCGCGATCCTTCCTGACCGTGACCGCCCCAGCCGGTCCGCACGACTGGCTGAACCGCCGCATCCTGGTCGGAACGCTCAACTCGCTGCGCCCCTCAAGGGATGCCGTGCTGATCCGCGTCTTCGTCCTCACATAGGGCGGTCCCGCGGCAAACTAAGTATGACGCCGGGTGGTTGCGTTACGCATCCACCCGGCGATTCGTGTTTGGAATGTTATCTACGCCGCCATGACGGCCATACAAACCACCGCAGCCGCCGATGAAACGGCCTCAAGAAAATGCGAACGACGTCGGTGCCGCAGATCCGGGCTTCCCCGAAGACGAGACACCACCCAGAGAGTGAACCCTATGTAGGCAGCGATACCTACCAAAATCACGTAGCTTTGACCGGTTCCGCTCATGGAGCTATGCGCGTGTCCGATGGCGATGTTTGTTGTTTCACCTCCTGAATGAACGAACGGAATCAATGAACCCATTGCCATCATGGACAGACCTCGGTGCAGGACCATCTGAGCTCGTTGTGGAGCGTCCGAGAACCGGCCTCCTGTGCGCGCAGCCAATGCCGACGAAAACGGTCCAGCCAATATCAGGAACAGGGCCCAGCCGATATCCGACTGCAAGGCGACCGACGACAGGGCAATGTCCGCCATGGCTACCAGCATGATCAACATCCAAAAGACGCCCATGACATCAGTGCCGTTCCCAGTCATCGAGAGATGGACCCGCGAACGCTGACCGGGTTGCCGGCGGTTGCCGGCTACCGCACAACAAACTCCAGTCCCGGTAAAGATGAGCATTCCCGTTGTGAGCGCCAGGTGCAGAGAACCCGCCATGTTAGTAACTCAACTTTCAAGGTGCACTGTTGCCTGGACACGGGTAGGGACAACGTCCAGGCAACCGGTCTTCAGGGTTTAGGTAAGTTCCCGCAGCAATTGCCGGCAGCATCGTCCATGTGCGGCTGCGCTTCAACGGACGCCGCTTTATAGGAGCTCCAGTCTGGCAAGTCCATAGCAGGGTTCTGATCTAGGAAACCGTGTGGCTTGAACCAGAAACCGCTGTAGTCGACGGGCATAATCGGCCAATCCTCAGTCCTCGGGATGTGGGTGGGACCGAAGGAATGCCAGATGACAATATCTTCGTTTTCGATGGCGCGGTTGGCCTTCACCCATTCCCCGATGCCGTCTCCGGCGTGCTGGTTCGGGTAATCGCCGGCCGGAAAGCGCTCTGCCGGGTCGTACTTTGTGGCCCAGAAATGGTGAGTCGCGAACTGGGCCCGCTTCCACGCGGAGGAATCTTCTTGCGCCATGAGCCGCGGACCGGCCATCGGAATCAGTTGGTAGCCGGTGGGTTGTCCGACGTAGTTCTTCCGGTTCGGGTTAGTAATGAACCAACTCCGGCCCGTCTCGGTGTTGGCATCACGGACAGCATCCAGTTCGCGGCTCAACGGTGTGCGCTCCCAGGTGAACGCGTTGCCGTGCGGATTCTCCTTCCCCATCGGGATACCCATTATGTTTTGCTCCTCGACTGAGTTGGCGTTGCCGTCGATCGCCACGTCGAGCCGCGCGCAGAAAATGTGCTGGTGGACAGGCGCAATGACCCCGGGGGCGATTTCGGGGGCATGCTGGTTCGGCTGGCCGGGATAAGTGGCTCCGGTGTAGACGATTCCCGTGGCTTTGGCCTCCATCTGGATGGAGCCGTCAAGGTAGAAGTACCAGAAGAAGCCGTAGTCGTAGTTCCCAATGGTAGCGAAGTAAGAGAGCACCAACCGGCGTGACCGGCGCACCTGCGGGGCTTCGCCGAATTCGGTGTGCTTCCAGAGAATGCCGTAGTCCTCCTCGTGCATGCAGACGGCGTTAGGAATCTGGACAGGACGTCCGTCGTCCCCTGCGACGAAGGCGTCGAAATACTCGATCACGCCCAGGCAGTCACACCCTAGCTTGAGCGAGTTCGCGTTCTTGCCGAGGAGGTACTCGCCGGCGTCGAAATAGCTGATCCAGAATCGGGTGTTGGATGTATCGCCATACGGGACCACCATCTCCGGTACGGAGGCCCGGTGCAGCACCATGCGGTCCTCGTCGCCGTCCCGGAAGCTGATCTGACTCAACACGAGCCCGTCCTGAGCGTTGAATCCCACGCGGAGTTTCCAGTTCTCCCACTCCACATGGTTTCCGTTGACCTTAAAGGACGGGCCTTCAGGCTGGGTAATCTCCAAAGGCTTAAGAGTGGTCCGGGCGGGACCAACATGCTCTGGTGTGTAGTGCCGGGTTTCCATCGGGATCGGTACCGGTTCCGTTTCGGCATAGTCGTCCTCGACCCGGGCAACGACGCTGGCAGTCAGGTCAATGTGGCAAATCAGGCCCTCGACCGGGTGCGCCCAAGCGTTGTCTCCCTCAAAGTTCCGGTGGAAGGTCAAAGACCGAATCATTCTTTTTCCGGTCTCGCCTTCCCGCGGGAAGAATCCAGGTGCCAGCGGGGATAGGTAAGTGTTGGTGGTGTCTGTGATCCCACGGCGGAGCATGGCTGCCTGCCAGCGCGGATCTGCCTTCGCGATCTCCTGCGCCCGTTCATACTCCTCGAAGAGGTATTGCGGCTGACCATAAGGATGCTCGGAATTCGGCACCGTCCTGAAGGCAGTGACTTCGCCCTTCGTAACGGAGACGGTGGCTTCCGCGGCCTCCGCCGTCGTGATATCCATCAGCGTAACGAGAACCGATCGGTCGTAGTCGTCGTCGCCATCCACATAGGTTTCCAGCAACTGCTTGTCGGCCTCCATAGGAAGAACTCGAGGAAAGCGGGTATTCTCGCTGACCATTCCTGCGTCCACCAGAATCTGGCGAGCAGCGCTGATCTCCTGCGGCGTCAGCATGTCCAGAGGATGGGTGACCCCCAGGCTTGAGGGAGCAATTTGGGTAGTCTGCATGATTTTCCTTTCAAGTAGAACCGGCCGGTGCTGCCGAATCAGATTAATTCTTTGCGCTCAACCGCAAGACTAAGCGAAGGACCACAAATAGCGATCGCTGTTGCTTTCGAAACTGGCGATGGAGTCGTTGGGAATAACTGAACGCCTCCATCACGGCCTGTTAGTCCAGAACCGAGGTGCGGTCTTGAACTGATTCGCCATCGGATTCCATGCGGTCCTCCATAGTCGGCGGCACGCGCAATTTAGCGCCAAAGATGTAACCGGCCAGGCCCAGCGCTGCCAGGAATCCGAGAGTGCCAAGCGTGAACGTTGTGTAGACCTGCTGCTCAACGCCCCAGATCTCGAAGAACGGGTAGTCCAGTCCGAAGACGGCTTCAAGCGTGCCGGGGAAGACAGCAACCCACGATCCCAGAGCCACCCAAGCCGTACAGATCACACCGAGGGTAACGAAAACACGGTTCCCACCTGGCACCCGGAACGGTCGATGGGTCCGGGTGTCCGATAGCCGCAGCTTTATGGCCGCAGGAATGATGGCAAGGTACGAGATCAGGTACGTGCTGATGGAGATAGTCAGCACTACGCCGAACACCGCTGCGGAAGAACCTTCGATCAGAGTCAGGGACGCGATCAAGAAAGCACTGGCGAGAACGCCGGAAAGGAGGTTGATACGGATCGGAGTGCCGAGAACCCGGTGAAATTTGCCGAAGAAGCCGCCGAAGAACGATCCGTCTGCCGCCGCGATACCTTGGACACGGTCACTGACGATCATCCACGCGGCACCTTGGGTGACCAGTACATGAACGAAAAGCGCTGCCGCTACGGTCATCATGACGGGCGCGGCCGGACCGTAAACCACAAAGACTTCGCCGACTGCTTCCATCAAGCCCGAAACACCCGTGATCTCGTCCTTGGGAATCACAAGCAGGATGGCCAAAATGGGTAGCAGGTAGCAGCAGGCCGCGATAAACGTGGACTGCGTCAGGCCCTTGGGTACGTCTTTTTGCGGATTCTTCATTTCGCCGGCAGCGCCGTTGGCTGCTTCAAAGCCGAGAAATCCAAAGAGCAGTAACGGTGCTACGCCGAAGAGACCGAGCAGTGTCGGACTGAGGTCGGCTGCGGATATACCGCTGAAACCGTGCTGGAACCCGTAAATAATAGTGGTCACCACGAACAGGAACAACAGCCCAACCTTGGCCACCGCCCCGGAGTTCGGCAACCACTTAGCCCAGCGAAGGCTTGCAATCGCCGAAATCACCGTGGTCCAGATAAAGGCCAGATAGAACAGGTAGCCGGACGGACCGGCCAGATCGAGGGGCAGCAAGAACTGGTGGAACGTCTCCCCTGCCAGGAATGCCATTGAACCGCCGATCCAGACAGGCGTCGTAACCCAATAGAAGACCGTGGAGATTGATGCGACTTTGCGGCCGAAAGCTCGCTTGACCCAGTTATAGCAGCCGCCCTCATCTGTGAATGCACTGCCTGTCTCAGAGAACAAGAGCGCGTAGGGAATCAGGAAAGTGATGACCAGAATGACCAGCCATGTAAAGGTCTCCCCTCCATAGGAAGACAGTTGACCGAGAATCTCGATGGAAATAACCGCCGCGATCGTCAACAGGACGATGTCCAAGCGGCCAAGCGTACGGTGAAGTTTCCCTTGCTGCTCGTCCATATACTTGGTATTTATCGATGGCATTGCTGAACCTTTCGAAAAGCGTGGATGAAGGGCCAGGCCTCTTTGCTTGGTCCTGCCACGGGCCGCATGGAAGCGGCTCGGCAACCTATCGTTTTGTCAGTAAGAAACCCACGTCGTCTTGAGTCCCTGGTACTTGTCCAGGGCATGCAGGGAAAGGTCGCGCCCGTAGCCGGAGGATTTGAAGCCGCCAAAGGGAGTTTGGGCTCCGAATGCGTCCGTGGCATTGACCGATACCGTGCCTGCAACCAGTCGGCTGGCCACGCGGTGTGCGCGGGAGATGTTTGAAGTCCAGACCGATGCGGCCAGGCCAAACTGCGTCGAATTGGCAATTCTGACCGCGTCCTCTTCGGTGTCGAACGGAATGACTGCCAGGACCGGACCAAACACTTCGTTCTGGCCGAGTTCTGAGTCCGGGTGCACGTTGTCCACTACTGTGGGCTGAATGAAGCAATTGCTGTCGCCTAGTTTAAGCCTGCGGCCGCCAGCTGCGAGGTCTGCTTCCTTCCGCGCACGGGCGATAAAGCCCTCCACCATGTCCGTGTGCTCTGCACTTACCATGGCCCCCATACCCGATGCGGGGTCGAGCGGATCCCCGGGCTGGTACCGCTCAGAGATATCGCGCAAGAGCGCGACGAACTCCTGATGGATTCCCCGTTGCACCAGAACTCGTGAATGCGAGGAACACACCTCCCCTTGGTTGAAGAACACGTCAAACGCGGCAGATTCGGCTGCCTTCTGCAGGTCTTCGGTGTCGGCAAAGACGATGTTGGCACTCTTGCCGCCGCACTCAAGCCATACCTGCTTCATGTTCGATTCGCCCGCATACCGTTGGAACAGTTTGCCGACCCCGGTTGAACCAGTAAACACGAGTGTGTCGATGTCCATGTGCCGACCAATGGCTTGTCCCGCGGTCTCGCCAAATCCGGGCACCACGTTGACGACACCGTCCGGCAGGCCTGCTCCGGCAAAGATTTCAGCCAAACGGATAGCTGACAGAGGTGACTGCTCAGCCGGCTTGAGCACTACGCTGTTTCCCGCGGCAATGGCCGGCGCGAGCTTCCAGGCAGCCATATCCACCGGGTAGTTCCATGGCACCACGGCGCCGACTACACCCAACGGTTCTTTTGTAATGGTGGCGTGGACCCCGTCGTCCATTGCCACGGCCTCTCCGTTGAGCTTGTCGAGAGCCTCGCCGTAGAAATCGAACAGTGACGCCGAGAACGGCACGTCGAGTTCGTGGGCATCAACGACCCGCTTCCCCATATCCAGCGAGTCCAACACGGCCAGTTCGGCTGCATGCGCCCGAAGTCCTTCGGCGATGTTCTGCATGACGCGCTTGCGGACCGCCATCGGCTGGCCTGTCCAGCGGCGATCTTCAAAAGACCTCCTGGCAGCAGCAGTTGCGCGATTCACGTCTGCGGCATCGCAGGAGACCACATCCGCCAAAGCCTTGCCCGTAGCAGGGTTTATGGACGTAAAGGTGGCACCGGATTCAGCCTTAACCTGTTGGCCGTCAATGAATGCATATTGCGGAACCGGCATCGTTTGGGCCAGGTCCAACCACTCTTGATGGGTTTTTTGCGACATGATCACTACTCCTATAGTTTGCGCTTCACCGCAAGAATACTGTGCACTGAGTCACCAAGGCGAGAGTTGTCGGCACTGATTAACCGAAGCTATATATTGAAATAACCGTGGGGTCCGCTTCGACAGGGCATGGGCTTCTGAATACAGGCCGGGAGGAGTGCAAATGGCGCGAGACAGGGATAAACGAATGGATGCGCTCGTTGACGCTTCGGTGGCTACAATCGCCCGCAATGGTTTGACGAATCTGAGAATTAAGGACATCGCGGCGGAGGCAGGTGTGTCCGAGCGGCTAGTCAGTTATTACTACCCGGATCTGGACGGCTTGGTTGCTGCGACCCACCGCAAAGCGTCGGAAAAGTACTATTGGAATAGGCTTCGCACGATCCAGCGTCATCGCGCCCCGGAAGCTGCGCTAACGGAGCTAATCGCCAGCGGGCTGCCCCAAGGCCGCGGGGATGTGCTTTCCAGTGTGCTGTACGAGCTAAGCATCAGCGCCACGAGGCAGCTCCAACACGAACAGCTGATGAGCAGCCTGTACAGGGACGAAGTCTCACTGTACGAGCAAGTATTGGAACACGGCAGCAAGACACAGGCGTTCAACTTGTCCGCTCCCACTAACGAACTGGCAAGATCCTTTGTCGCCCTCGAGGACGGCCTGGGGTTGCAAGTGCTGGCTGGCACTGACAGTCTCACTGCGGAACACGCCAAAACAATACTGCTCTCCTATGCGAGGGCGGTCACGGGCGCGGCGCTGTAGAAGAGGACAGGCAAGACAGCTGCTCCCGACACAGCGGGGACGCCCGTGCAGGCGTCCCCGCTGTGTCGGGAGCAGAGGCTGGACTCACGGCATCAGCCGCACCGTCAAACTGTACTGGCCAGAGGTGCACCGATCGTCCGGAGGCCCGGCGCTGTGAGCAGGTGCGGGGAACCGAGCACGCTGTCCAAAGCCTCATCTGACATCAGTCCTCGAGCCTGGACGACTTCCACTACACTGTCACCGGAAGCCATTGCTTCTTGGGCGACTTCAGTGGCGCTCAGGTACCCGATGTAGGGAACCAGAGCAGTCACTAGACCGATGGATTGTTCAACGGTGGCGATCAGTTTGGCGGGATCCGCGGTAATGCCATCGACACAACGCTCAGCCAGTACGGTGCAGGCTGCCCTGAGCTCACCCAGACTCTCGAAGAGTGCGCGGGCCATGACAGGTTCGAAGGCATTTAGCTGTAGTTGGCCGGCTTCGGCTGCCATCGTGACAACAAGATCATTGCCGATCACGGAGTACGCAACCTGGTTCACGACTTCCGGAATGACCGGATTAACTTTCCCGGGCATTATGCTTGAGCCTGCCTGAACTGCCGGCAGATTTATTTCCCCAAGGCCAGCCCGTGGTCCGGACGAGAGCAGGCGCAGATCGTGGGCGACCTTGGAGATTTTGACGGCGATCCTCTTCAGTACGCTCGAAAGCTGGACCAACGCTCCGACATCCTGAGTCGCTTCGATCAGGTCACCAGCCGGCGTTACCGGGACCCCGCTGATGAGGGCCAGATGGGTGCAGGCCCGCTGGGTATATTCGCCGTGGGAGTTCAGGCCCGTTCCGATAGCGGTGCCGCCCAGATTTACTTCCCGGATCAGCGCCATCACCTCTCCCAAGCGGAGTTCATCTTCGGAGAGCATGACCGAAAACGTATTGAATTCCTGCCCCAGCGTCATCGGCACTGCGTCTTGGAGCTGGGTCCGGCCCATCTTGAGGTATTCCTTGAACTCCCGGGCCTTCCGATCGAAGGAATCACGAAGACCGCCCATTGCCGTGGCTAAATCCTCGGCCGCCCCGTGAAGACCAATCCGCAGTGCCGTGGGGTAAACATCGTTGGTACTCTGTCCCAGGTTCACGTGGTCCAGCGGGTGCAGGACACTGTAGTCACCCCGCTGGCCACCAAGTATTTCCAATGCGAGGTTTGCTATGACTTCGTTGGCATTCATGTTCGTGGAGGTGCCGGCGCCGCCCTGGAGCGAATCCACCACAAACTGATCGTGCAGCTTTCCCGCCTGAATCAACCGGCATGCCGCGATGATGGCATCAGCACGGACCGCGTCCAGCAGGCCGAGATCCTTGTTGGTGGCCGCCGCAGCTTCTTTGACTGCCGCCAAAGCGTTCACAAAGTGGCCGTGGATGCCGATGGGTACACCGGTCATAGGAAAGTTCATCAGGGCGCGGGCCGTATGTACGCCATAATACGCATCGACTGGGACGTCCAGCCAGCCGATGAGGTCGTGCTCGCGGCGCATGTCAGTGGACATCTACAGTCTCCTTTAGAGTGTCCTGTTCCGTATTCCCAATCAAGCGCGAGCGCAGCACACTGCTCCGGGCGATGTCGATACAGGTGAAGGCCATAGCCTTCGCCGCGTCCATGACAGCCTTGTCCGCCGCCGCGGTGATGCAATGCGCGGCAAACTCCTTCTGATGGTTCACAGCAGGAAGAGAATCAATACCTATATAGGGGTGGATGGCTGGAAGCCGCTGGGACACATTACCCATATCTGTGGAGGCTCTGTTCATCCTCATATCCGCACCAGAGGAGACGAACTGACGTCCCAGCGCCGTTGCGTTGGCTACGAAGAGGTCGAGGATTGCCTCATCATTGGCGAACTCCGCATAGGGCTGACTTTCGGCCTCAATCTCCAGGTCGCAACCGGTGGACAGGGCACCTGCTTCGAAGCACTTCCGCACCCGCTCTTCCAACACTGCAAGGTCGGCCAGGGTGCCCGCACGGACGTACCAGCGGCCCTCAGTCACCTCGGGGATGGCGTTCGGAGCTTCTCCCCCGTTCGTCACCACTCCGTGGACGCGTACGCCGGACTGGAGCTGCTGCCGCAACAGACCTATAGCGACCTGTGCCACGGTGAAAGCATCAGCTGCGTTGACTCCCCGCTCCGGATAGGCCGCCGCATGACTCGCCTTCCCTCGGTATCGGATTTTACTGTGCGATACCGCGAAGGGTTCGGCCCGCGCCACATCGAGCGGACCGGGGTGGACCATCATAGCCGCGTGCAGTCCATCGAAGGCACCGCGATCCATCAGTTCGATTTTGCCGCCGCCGCCCTCTTCGGCCGGTGTGCCGATGACCGTGATCGTCACGCCGAGGGCATCTACCACGGGGGCCAGCGCCGCCGCGGCACCGACGGCAGCAGCGGCGATGATGTTGTGTCCGCAAGCGTGCCCGAGACCAGGCAATGCATCGTACTCGGCACAAATAGCAAGTTGCAGTGGTCCGCGGCCAAGCGTGGCGGCAAACGCCGTCGGGAAGCCGCAAAGCTCCCGCGTCACCTTAAATCCAACGCCGGTGAGTTCTGCTGAGATCCAGGCAGCGGCCTGCTTCTCCTGCCATGCAGTTTCGGGGTTCGCATGCAGCCTGTGCGAGAGGCCGAGCAGCCGCGCGGAAAGCCCATCGATCCGCGCGGCCGCAACGTCTTTCAGGTCTTTCACAGATCCCCCGGAACGCCATAGCTCGGCGCCGCATCCGGCTGCACCGCACGTGTAAGGTACTGCTGCTTCTGCGGCTGCCAGAGTCTCCACACGTCAGCCAGTTGGCCGATCGGATCTTCCTCGGCCCAATCCACCCGCAGGTCGGTGACGGCCCAGGAAACTTTATCGACGACGACAAGGCCAGCCGAATGCTCCGGCCCTTCCTCGCCACCCGCGTCCCTACCGGCGAGCAGGCCGGCCAGGAGCCGGTCTTCAAACTCACCCGAGGCACTGACATAGGCATCCATGATTGCATCAACGACAGCGGTATCGCAGAGCAAGTTGCCGGCAGCCACCGCGCCCGGACCTTCGACAGTTCGGTGAGTGCCAAGGGTGTTGGTTCCGCTGAAGGCTGCCGTCCCTCCCTGATTATCAACCAGGCTCAGCTGGCGGTACTCAGTGTCCGGCTCCGCTGCAAGCAGTTTCGCCATCGCATCGTCGGCGGTCGTGCCGGATTCAAGCGATTCCAGCAGTTTGGAGCCTAGCTCGGGGTTAGTGATGTTCTGAGAGGCAGCTCCGCCAATACCGGCTCGCAAATGCACGCAACGCGCAGCCACAGCAGGACTTGATGAAGTGACAACCATGCCGAAGGCACCGGATTCAGGATCTCGCGCCACAAGGGAAAACGTCATAATGGCTCCTCAGGAGTAGTTACTGTTGGCTGTTACTAACGACTGCGGTGGCATCGATTTCCACCAGCCACTCGGGTCTGGCCAGGGCGCTGACCACCAAGCCGGTAGATACCGGATGAACGCCCCGGAGCCATTTGCCGATTGTTCGGTAGACCGGCTCCCTGTATCGGGGATCGATCAAGTAGACGGTGACTTTGACGATGTCCGCCAAGGAGCTGCCGGCCTCTTCCAAAAGCATCTTGATATTGGCCATTGCTTTCTCCGCCTGTGCTTCTACATCTCCGACGCCGACGGATTCGCGCGTATCCAAGTCCTGCCCGATCTGGCCGCGAAGGTAGACCACGCCGTTGGCGACCACCGCTTGGCACAAATCGTTGTCGAGGTTTTGCTCGGGGTACGTTTCCCTGGTGTTGAATGGCCGGATCCGCGTATGAGTTGTTGCGGTCATCGCGACCCGTTCACCTTCTCCGAGAGATCTGCCGCGGACTTAACCAGATCGAGCGGGCCGTCCCAGTCGAAGTTGCGGTAAACGGCGCCGAGCTGGGCGAAAGGCGGCGACTGTGCGAAGAGCTGGAACGTCAGGCGGTGGCCGGCGTAGTCGCTGTTGAGCAAGTCCCGTGCAAAGGCGAGGAGACGACGGCGGTCCTCGGCCACCCAGTTTTCGTTCACTGAGTAGAACTTGTCCAGCCAGGATCCGACTTCCGGGTCGTTAAAGGTTGCCGAGTCGGGCGTGATGCAGATCTGTCCACCGCAAAGCTCACGGGCAATGTGCATCATGGCTGGGAGCTGTGTCAGCGCGGTGACCCGGCCGGTGTACAGCAGCGATTGGTTGGGCATCAGGAGTCCGCCCGGACTCGATTCGGCATGTGCGATGGCTGCCGTCAAGTGGGCATTGATAGTCTCCCTGTAGCAGGCTAGCTGGGCCAGCTTTTCCTGCACAGCCTGCTGCTTCTCCAACCCGGTCTGCTTTACGTTCCACAGCGCCGAACCGATCATCAAATCGGCCAGATGCAGCGTGCGCTGCACGAACGGGAATGCGCTGTAACGGTGCAGCGTGGACCGGATGAAGCCTGCCGCCTTGGTGTGGCGGTAGAAGAGAACGTCCTCCCAGGGGATTTCGACATCGTCGAACACCACCAAAGATTCAACCTCATCCACGCGGTTGGCCAGTGGGTAGTCGGCCGACGGACTCTTGCTGGCGAATCCGTTCCGGGAGATGAACTTCAGTCCAGGAGATCCCATGTCCATAACGAAACCGACCGCATAGTCGGAGAGCTCGCTGTTGCCCCAGTTGGCAATGGTCGGCTTCGTGAAGGCCTGGTTGGAGTACGCGGCTGCCGTCTCGTACTTGGCGCCTCTAACCACGATGCCGTTGTCGGTTTCGCGCACCACGTGCAGGAGCATGTCAGGGTCCTGATCCTGCGGAGCTTTGGAGCGGTCCCCCTTGGGATCAGTGTTGGCTGAAACATGGAAAGGGTCGGCTTTGATGGAGCGAGAGATGTGCCGGCGAATGTTCTCGGAGAACCGTGGATCAACCTCGTTCAGCACATCCTGGCCGTCATAAAGCGACCACATTTCACCAATGGTCTCGTCGCCGACACGCGTGACGACGCCGCCCGCCTCGCGCTGGACCAGATCCACAGCGGCCCGCTTGTCGATCCAGTCCTGCTGCGTCTTGGGCAGCCGGTTAGCAATCGCATTAAGTTCGCCGGTTTCCTCATCCGCGTAGGTCATGACCTTCTGGGTCTCGGCCTCATGGGCCAGATCATAGATCCTCGCCCGGACATCCACGATCGGCTTGAACATTGGGTGGGACGTAACGTCGCTGACTTTCTCACCGTCAACCCAGACTTGGCGTCCGTCGCGGATGGAGTCGCGGTATTCATCTCCGGTGCGGATCATTTGGAGCTCTCTTTCTTGTACGGTCCATAGGTGGGTCCCGATCCTGGATAATCGGGGAAAACTGAGGGCGGCACGGGCTGCGGTTTCGCATACGTCTGAGCGCTGTAGATCAGCGGATCGCCGCCATGGGATTCAATGTCGAGGGCATGGCCGATGTACACAAGGTGGGTCCCCGCCTCCACCGATTCGTGGATTTCACAGTCAAAGCTAGCCACGGCATCGGCAATGCGCGGGGATCCTGAAGGGGCATTGGTCCATTCCCCGCAGCTGAAGTCCCAAGGCTCTTTGCCCGGCCAAGGACGACCGGCAAAAGTATCAGCAACATGGTCGTGCTGACGTCCGAGGACGTTTACGGTGAACGACCGGTTCTTGGCGATCGCGTTATTGATCGGGCTTCGGGAGTTGATACAGACGAGTACAAGCCGCGGATCCGCGGAGACCGAGCACATCGCGCTCACGGTCTGTGCAAAGCGTCCAGCCGGCCCGTCCGTTGCTACAACAGTGACTCCCGTAGCCACCTTGCCCATGGCAGCGATGAACGGATCATACGCTCTCGCCGGCGCAGTTTGGCCCGAAGTTGCTCTGGTTTCGGTTGACATCGCATGCTCCTTTTCCGATTGCTGCGGTGATCTGCAATCAGTATTGGGCGACTACGAGCCATGTGTCCAACAGAATTTTTCTACGATAGGCATCGGAAAAACCGAAACCTAGACCCCTAAAATTGGTTAGGACAAGGTGTGTGTCCTATTTCAGAAGGGAACGCCTGCACTGGTCGATGAAGGCCGTGGCCCTCCGGGTGAGCCGCACACCAGACAAATGAACAGTGCCGACGTTCAGTCCTCCGTGCCCGCCGTCGAGCTCCCGGGCAACAAATCCCAAACCTTCATAGCTCATGTTGATGTTGGTGCGCTGGCTGAGAATTGAATAACCAAGACCACGGGCAACCAAAGCCCTCACCATTTCAAAACTGGTTGTCCGGAAGCGGATGTTGGGAGACAAGTTTTCATTCTGGAAAAAGGAGAGGAAGTAGTCGCCGCCGGGAGGAAGATCAAAGAGGATCAGCGGCTCTTCCACCAACTGGCTCAGGCTGATGCTAGGACGCTGCGTCAGCCTATGGTGCTCCGGCAAGATTACGTAGGGCGGCGTTGACTCGATAACAGTGCTGGTTAAGTCTCGTGGGCGCTGGCGACCGCCAAAACCATAGTCGTACAGGATCGCCAGATCCAAAGAGCCGCTGCGCAGCTTCTCTTCCAACTCCGAATGCGATCCCTCGATGAAGCTGAGATCTACGCCCGGATGCGAATCAGTAAAGTCGGCGATGATCCGGGGCAGCAGGATGGGCGCCAAAGTGCTGTAACACCCAACAACAAGCCGACCCGAGAGTGACTCACTGGTTTCCCTGGCCGAGTTGCGCAGATCCTCGACGCCGGCCAGCAAGCGACGCGCGTCCACCAGGACCTGTTGACCAACACTAGTAAGTGACATGCCGCGGGCATGACGGACAAATATCTGCACCCCAAGGGATTCTTCAAGGTCGGTCAGGGCCGTGGAAACGGCAGATTGCGACAGATACAACTTGGTTGCCGCCGCGGTCACGCTGCCGGTTTCTGCGGCCGCCACAAGGTACTCCAGCTGCCTCAAGCTCACGTTAGACATCGATTAAACCGAAACCCTTCTTCGAATACATCTGTTTTACACGATGCACCGCGCACTGCATAGTCGTTGTAATCACTGAACGCCTCACCGATTCTCCAAGGAGCAAAGATGAACGATCCCGAGCTCGCGCTGCTATTCGACACACTCTCCATTGACTCGACATGGGGCAAGGAGAAAGAACTGGCCCAGTACATGGGTAGCCAGATGGAGTCCTGGGGAGTGGACGACGTCGAGCTGGTCGACTCCATGCCGGGGCGGCCCAGTGTTGGCGGCCGCATCCGGGGAACCGGCAAGGGAAGGTCATTGATCCTCAACGGCCATTTAGACATTTATGAAATGTCTCCCGACTGGACTCGGGATCCGTTCAACCCGAGCATCGAGGATGGCCGCATCTATGGCGGAGGCATCGCCGATATGAAAGCAGCGACGGCCGCAGCGCTGGCGGTGATGCGCAGGATCGCCACATCGGGCGAGCGCCCCGCAGGCGACGTCATATTCCAAGGTGTGTCCTGTCATTTTGAAGGCGGGGTCGGCACAAGGTCCCTTCTGGAGGCTGGCTTCACCGCTGATGCAGCCATCTGCGGTGAGCCGACGGACAACACAATCGGCACAGTTCATCGGGGCGCGGCCTACCTGAAGATCACGACTTTCGGCAAGCAGGCCCACACCTCGGCCAAGGAACTAGGACTGAACGCCATCGAAACCATGGAGCCCATTCTGGCGGCCATGCGGAAGCTCGAAGGTGTCATGCCTTACGAACCGCATCCGGATCTGCCCGGTGGGCCCAACCTGAATATCGGCACTATCCGTGGCGGCACAAAGCATAATCAAGTGCCGGACCGCTGCGAGATGACCTGCGACATTCGGCTCCTGCCCTCCCAAGATCCGTACGACGTCAAGATCCAAGTTGAGCAGATGGTCAGCGAGCTCAAGGCTTCCGATCCCCGTATCGAAGCCATCGTAGAATTCAGCGACCATTGGCTCAGCGGACCGCGGTTGCCCTACGAAATTGACAAGAACTCCCCCATCTCCAGGACTGTCGCGAAAGCTGTGCAGGAGGCCGGAATCTCGCCGGTCTACCAAGGTATCCAGTTCTGGACGGACATGGTGCCCCTGAAACAATTCGGAATTCCCTCGGTGAACGTCGGACCAGGGACACCCCCCTACAGCTGGGCGGATGAGTGGGTTGAGCTCGCAAAGTACCGCGAAATTATCGAAATCTATAACAACGCAGTCCACAGCTGGTGCCGCTGACGCAAGATCTCCACCGCCGCGACAACAGCACCAACAGCAACGAAACGCATATCTCCGAGTAGTTCCGAGAAAGGTTCTCCCATGAAAAAGTCAGCTAAGCTCGCCGGTCTCCTCGGTGGTGCAACAACCCTTGCTCTGCTCGTCTCCGGTTGCGGCGGTGGCAGCACCGCCGCGGAAGGTGAAAACAGCGCAGCGCCTGCGTCCGGCACCAGCAGCGTCGAAACCAATACACCGGGCCAACTCAATGTCGGCGTCGATCTAACTTACCCGCCCTACGACATGCTCGTAGACGGCAAACCGGCGGGCTTTGATGTCGACTTTATGAACGCGCTTTCCGCAGAACTGGGCCTGGAGCCCAAGTTCACCGACACCCGCTTTGCCCAGATCGTCGCTGGTATCAAGGCAGATCGCTATGACGTGATCGCTTCCACCTTGTACATCTCCGCCGGCCGGGACAAGGAAGTGGACTTCGTTCCCTATTTTCAGACGGGAAATTCAATCCTGACGCCGGAAGGCGATGCGCCGCTCGTTACAGCCCAGGATCTGTGCGGCAAGACGGTCAGCGTCATCACGGCCACGGTGATCGCCAAACTGCTTCCTTCCACCGAAAGTGACAAGTGCAAGGAAGCGGGCAAGCCCGCCATCAATGTGAAGGAATTCCCGACGGATCCGGAAGCAACCCAAGCGCTGCTCGCCGGTCAGGTGGATGCACAGATGACAGATGCCGCCGTAGCGAAGACCGTGGTGGAGAAGTCCAAAGGCCGGGCCGCGATCACCAGCACTGAATTGATCTACCCGATCGCAGTCGGGCTGGCCGTGCAAAAGGGCAATAGCGAGATGCAGGAAGCGCTCGAGACCGGCATCGAAGCCATGAAGGTGTCCGGCACCTACGATGAGCTCCTCCAGGAATACAACCTTGAGCCCGTCGACCCGCAGGTCCTCGAAGATTCGCTGAAGCAGGGATAATCATGACGTTCGACTGGGCATACACGTTCTCGCTCTTTGCAAACCCTGACCTGTGGCGGGCAGCCGGCCTCGTCGTCGCGCTTAGTCTGCTCTCTTGGGTCATCGCCAATGTGGCCGGCATCGGCCTGGCGCTGATGAAAGAATCGCGGTCCAGGATCCTTTCCACCGCAGCCGGTGCTTATGTCTGGCTGTTCCGCAGCCTGCCGCTGCTGGTCCTGCTGGTGTTCGCCTACAACATCCCTCAGGTATTCCCCGCAACCCAGGTGGTTCTCGGCTCATCGTTCAATGCCGCGTTGATCGCCCTGGTCCTCAGCGAAGCGGCCTATATGGCGGAAATTCACCGAGGGGGTCTGCTGTCCGTTTCGACTGACCAACGGGAAGCGGCGCGCGCGCTGGGCCTGCCGTACGGGCGGGTGCAGCGTCACGTGGTTATCCCTCAGGCGTTCCGGATCGCGCTCCCAGCCTTGGGCAATGAGTTCGTCTCGATTCTGAAACTAACTTCGTTGGCAAGCGTCATCTCGCTTGAGGAAATCCTCCTTGTCGGCCAGCGGCTGTACACACAGAACTTCATGGTCCTGGAAACCCTGTTCGCCGTCGCAATCTTCTACGTCCTGCTGGTCACTATTTTCGACCGCTTGCGGGACCTGCTCGAACGCAGGCTTGACGTGAACCGCCGCCGTCCCGCACTACATGGAGATGGCGATGTCGCCATCCAGGGAACGGTCGTCCGCGGCCGCGAGCGCCGTCCGCACGAGGGCGAGAAGCTGGTCAAGGCGCAGGGCGTCACCAAGTCTTTCCACGGAAACCAGGTCCTGAAGGGTGTGGACATGGACGTCCACGCCGGCGAAGTGGTTGTGGTTATCGGCCCGTCGGGTTCGGGCAAAACCACTCTGGTACGTACCTTGAACCATCTGGAACCGGCTGACGGCGGAAGCATCGAAATCAACGGCCAGACTGTCGGCTGCAAAGCCGGTCCCCAAGGACGCGTTGTTGCGCTCTCCGACCGTGACATTTCGTTGCAGCGCCGCAACATCGGCATGGTGTTCCAGAGGTTCAACCTCTTCCCCCACAAGACAGTGCTGGAGAACGTCACCTTGGCGCCCGTCCAACTGCACCTCATGACGGCAGCCGAAGCCGAAACATTCGGCATGGAGCTCCTCCGCAAGGTTGGCATGGCTGCACACGCCAAGAAGTACCCGCATCAGCTTTCGGGTGGCCAGCAGCAGAGAATCGCCATCGCCCGCGCTCTGGCCATGGAACCATCGGTCATGCTGTTCGACGAGCCGACATCGGCCCTCGACCCTGAGCTTGTGGCAGAAGTTCTCGCCGTCATCGCCGAACTCGCCCGGGACGGTATGACCATGGTCATCGTGACTCACGAGATGAAGCTAGCCCGCGACGTAGCGGACTGGGTGGTCTTCATGGAGGACGGGAACGTCGTGAAGCAGGGTCCGCCGGAGTCGCTTTTCGGTCCGGATGCCGAGCCTCGGATCAAGCGATTCGTCCAGTCCGTATCAGATGTTCCCGTCACTGCACAGACTCCAGTCATCGGGTAACTGCACCAGGGAAATAACGACGGCGGTGCCCGGCTTTCTGCCGGGCACCGCCTCCGTCTCTGCCCACCTACATCAGCAGGTTGTGCAGCGGGATCTCCGTGGCTTCCGGCATGGTGGTGAACCCGCCCTCCACACCCTTCTGCAGCAAGGGCATGAGAGTGCTGTCGCGGAAAGACTCCCAGCTCTCCTTCGACTCGTGGACGGCGATGACCCTCCAGCCTCCATCGGACGGACCGGCGGCGTGGAAGATCTGCCCCGGCGGGCGCAGCCCCTCGCCCGGATGGGCCGCTGCCACCGATGCCTCGTACTGGTCCTTGGTGCCGCCGGGAAAGAAATGCACGATTGCGTAGGCTGATGTTTCCATTAGTGTCTCCTTCGACTGTTGGGATGAACCAATCGTGACTCTGTAGCGCCGGGCAGACAATAGGCCTTCCGCCAGACCACGGCTCCCACATGACGGGGTGCCCCGTATAGGGCTAAAGTCCCTAGTAATCCGCCCCGCTGAATCGTTATCCTAAACGTGACGCATCAACAAACCACGGCTTCGTTGGGGAGGCCGTGGTTTGTTGATGAAGGTTGGGGGAATCCGTGTGGAGTCTGGCGTGTTGGGGAACAACAGGCTCCACACAACCCCCGCCGCGCGCCAGTCGACGCAGGAGCACGCAAACGCGTAGCCACCCTTAGACTTAGCCGACTTCCCCCTGCCCCATGTACGATCCAAAGAACATTTATTTCGATGTGGGGGCAGAATAAATATGGATCATTCGGGGGCACCTCCCAAGCGCAACGTTGCGATTTTCCTTGACATGGAAAACCTCATGGGCGGGTATCAAAAGGACGTCGCCTCGGTTCCCATCGGCAGCATAGTTAGAGAAGTACAAAATGTGGTTCAAAGCCGCGGCGTAGGATCACTCGTTGCCTTAACCAGGGCGTATGCCAATTGGGGCCGAGCTGACATGGCACCCTATCGACGGGAAATGCTGGAAAACGGTGTAGAGCCTGTACAGGTCTTTTCGTTCAATCAAGATGTCAAAAACGCTGCAGATATTGAACTCGTGGTTGACGCCCTTGAGGTTGCGGCCGATTCCCCATGGGTCGACGTTTTTGTCATCGTCAGCGGTGACGGCGGGTATATCCCTTTGATACGGCGGCTTCACGTCTTGGGCAAATACACGATGGTTGTCACGACATCCCATTTTGCTTCTGGCACGGTCAGTAAGCTCTTGCGCTCAGCGGCGGATCACTTTCACACGATTCAACTGGATGGCGGAGCGGCAGCGGAAAGTAGCGTAACGGCCGAAACCAATCGCATTCCGACTATCACTGAATACAAACAGTCGATCAACGCATTCCTGAAAAAGGATCCCACGCTCACCGTTAATGGCCTCGTACACGGCTCCCAATTAGGAAACCTACTCCGTAAACGTTGGCCCGACGTAGATTACAAAAATTTCGGCCACCGAACGTTGGGGTCTTTTGTGGAAGAACACTGCGGCAGGCAAATGTTTCGCCCAAACAGCGCTAACCTCGCCCCGGCCGCACGTGAATTAGCGAGCGTCCGCTAGCAGACCGCTGCGCGGTGCTCAGGTGACGATCGCGAACAACGACGGCGGGTGGTTACGTTGCGCTGCCACTCGGCGCTCGGTACTGGAACCGGCCTCGGTCCTCGGCATTGCGCCATCCACGTTAGATTGATAGGACCATCGCTGCGCAAGGAGTTCTTCATGGCCCGCCCCCGTTCCCCACTCTTGTCGGTCGACGCCATTGTCGATACGGCACTGGAACTAGTGGACGAGGAAGGGGACTTCAGCTTTCCCAAGGTCGCCCGACGGCTGGGCGTGAGCCAGTCTGCGCTGTACAACCACATTGATAACCGGGAGCACATCATTGAGTTGATGCGTGGAAAGACGTTTTCCCGTGTTGTAGGAGTCAATCTTGACAATATGTCCTGGGAGGACGCGCTGCGGACGCTGGTGCGCAACTACCGCGACTGCCTACTCCCCCACCCCCGCTTGGTCCCGATGCTGATCACCCAGACGGTGCAGGATCTGGGCGTGATCTCGTCCTACGAAGACATGGCCCAGGTGCTGGGACGAGCCGGCGTCCCCAACGAGGAAATCGTTCCCGCCATTAACACGATCGACTATCTGGCTTTGGGCTCGGCTCTTGAGCTCACCGCGCCGGAAGTGGTTTGGAATCTGCCACCGGGACGCTTCCCCGCCTTCACCCAGGCGATCTCCAACCTCGGCACCGCCGAGGAACGAGCGGAGGCAGCGTTCGCCTTCGGGCTGGATCTGCTCATCGCCGGCGTGCGCGAGAAGGCGTTGAAAAAGATTTCCTGAAAGCCTTTCACCAAACTCTTGAAATCCGAGAAGTGTGCCCACATAATAATGAAAGCCTTTCATTTAGTGATGGCTCCCACACCTTCTCCGACCGATGGAGGACAGCTATGTCCAACGATTCCTCAACTACGCATTCGACACGCGTACCGCTGACTGCCACCCGCGCAGTTTCTATTTTCGGCATCAGCGTGGTCGGATTCATGACCGCGAACCTGGTCCCGATCATGCTCGTAGCCCTCATCGAGGAGCTCGCATTCTCAGCAACATCCGCCGGCGCACTGCTGACTGGCTCCCTGCTGGCCTGTGCAACCACCTGCCTCCTGACGTCACGTTGGGCATCCCTCGACGGACGTTATGTCATCGCACGGAGCGGACTCGCATTGTCGGCTTTAGGTTTCGGTGCCGCAGCCTTCATCCCCTCCGCTCCGGTGGTCATTGCAGGCGTACTCCTCGGCGGCTTGGGAAGCGGCGGGGCTGTTTCCGCAAGTGGAGCCGCTTTGGGTGCCTTGCGCAATCCTGACCGGGCTTCGGGCATCAGCGGGTTCGCCAATCGGGCGTTGGTCTCCGTGGTCCTCTTCGCCATACCGGCCCTTGGCGCCGGGATGGGCAGCGCCTTCGGCCTGCTTGCGGGCCTGGCCTTGGCCGCGCTCTTCACCACAGGATGGCTACCGGATCGCCCCGCCGTCGAAGCACCTGTTGTAGCAGCAACAACCAGCTCGCCCGCGGCGTCCCAGCGCAAGACAACAGTTGCCGGCCTGGCCCTGCTGGCATGCTTCGCCCTCTGGGCGCTGAGCGAAGATTCGCTGTGGGCCGTGGCAGCCACGATGGGTGCCGAACAGGCCCGGCTCGACGAAACGGGAATGGGCTTGGTCTTGAGCCTGTCAACCCTCGGCGGATTGATCGCCTCCGCCCTGGTCGGAGTAGCCGGCGGACGGTTGGGCCGAACCGTTCCCCTTGCCGTCGCCCTGATAGCCGGCGGCGCCCTGAAATTCGTTTCCGGAATGGTTACCGATCCCGGCTGGTACATGGTGGTCATCATCGCCTGGAACACCATCTACATGCTCTCCTTCATCTACGTCGTCGCTACTGCGGCAGCGCTCGACGCAACGGGCCGCTGGTCGGCACCGGTTCTCGGGGTCTACCTCATCGGTTCCTCGTTCGCCCCCGTCTTCGGCACCTCCATTTCAACGGCCGCCGGCTACACCACCTTGGGAATGGTATTGGCAGGCATGACCTTTGTCCTGCTGGTTCCCTTCCTCATCATCTCCAGGTTCTCCGTGCGCGCTGAAGCCGCCCAGGGCGCAACCACCCCCGAAATAAACCTCAACCAGGCAGCGATTGCCTGATGTCCCATACCCACCAGTTAGGAAGCTTCCCCATGCGCACGCTCTACACCAACGGCACCGTCTTTACCGCGGACGGAGGCAATGCCGAAGCTTTCGTCGTCGAAGGTTCCCGCTTCGCGTACGTCGGCGATGAGGCCGGCGCCCGCGAGTTTGCCGGAGTAGAAACTGACGAGGTTGATCTGGAGGGCGGCTTTGCGCTCCCCGGATTCATCGATGCCCACACCCACCTGCTGATGACGGGACAGGCCCTGCAAAAGGCCGCCCTGCGCGACGCGGCGAACCTGGCCGAGCTGCAGGATCGCCTGCGCCAGGCCGTCCTGGATTCCCCGGAAGCACCGCGCATCCTCGGCGCCGGCTGGCTCTACAGCACCCTCGCCGGCCACGCCCCCACCAAGGAACTGCTTGATGCCGCCGTTCCGGACCGCCCGGTCTATCTGGATGCGAATGATCTGCACTCCATGTGGCTCAACAGCGCGGCCTTGAAGGAACTGGGGATCGACTACTCCACGCCGGATCCGATCGGCGGCCGCATAGGACGCGATCCCGTGACCGGTGCGGCGGACGGCATGCTGTACGAAACAGCTGCCCAGCAGATCGCCTGGCCGGCCCTCGCCCGGATGGCCTCCGATGCGGACCGGGACTCGCAGTTGGAGGAAGCATTCATGAACTACCTTGCATCCGGTGTGACCAGTGCTGTGGACATGGCTGTGCAAGAGGACGACCTGGCGGCCTTTCAACGCGCCCTGCAGCGACACGGCGGCCGCCTGCCGTTGCGCGTCAAGGGACACTGGCTGGTCTCGCGCCGGGAATCCACGGACCAGAATCTGGCCCAGGTTGCCGAGGCCGTGCGCCTGGCTGAGGAGGTCTCGGGCGACTGGCTGCGCATGTGCGGGATCAAGATCGTGGTGGACGGCGTCATCGACAGCTGCACCGCGGCCATGAAGGAGCCGTACAGCGACGGCAGCACCTGCGAGCCGATTTGGGACCGGGCCTCCCTGGCTCCTGTTGTGATCGCCGCCGACGCCGCCGGACTGCAGATCGCCCTGCACGCCATCGGCGACGAAGCCTCCGACATCGCCCTGGACGCCCTGGAGGAGGCCTACCGGACCAACGGTCCCCGCGACCGACGGCACCGGATCGAACACCTGGAAGCGGTGACTGAAGCCAACGTCCGCCGCCTGACCCGCCTGGGCGTGGTCGCCTCCATGCAACCGGTCCATGCCGACCCCTCGATCCAGGAGAACTGGCAGGCCATGCTGGGCGACCACCGGACGGAGCGGGCCTACCCGTGGACCGAATTTACGGACGCCGGCGCCACCCTGGCCCTGAGCAGCGACGCTCCCACCGCCCCGCACCACCCGCTGCCCAACATGTACGTAGCCGCGACGCGACGCTCGGCTTTGAACCCTGCCCTGCCGGCCAACCTGCCCGGCTATGCCCTGGATCTGGCCGACGCCCTGTGCCATGCCACCCGCGACGCGGCCTACTCCTGCCGGTCGGAGAACAAGGAAGGCCGAATCGCCGTCGGCCATTTCGCCGATTTCACCGTTCTCGAGGCCAACCCGCTCGCCGCTGACCCGGCCGAACTCCTGACCAACAGTGCCCGCCTCACCGTCGTAGCAGGACGCATCGCCTACCGCACGGCCACGGAGGAGCTGGTGTCGGGGATCCAATGAGCCTGGAGCTGGCCACAAACTAAGTACGACGGCGGGTGGTTGCGTTGCGCAGCCTCCCGCCGTTCCGCGCCGGGCGTCACGGCCGCATCAAGAATTCCTGCGCGAATCACGACTGCATAACTGTCCTTGTGGGCCCTGATTCCGCGCGCCTAATCTGGAATTTAGGGACGTGCAGCAGGGCTGTGAGGCCCTTTACCCGCAGGAGGGATTGCCATGAAAGCAGAAGCCGCTGGGGCAGGCCACTACGAAAGCGGCCGGGACCATCCGGCTCGGCAAACCAGGCTTGGCGGGGTGAAAATAGGCTCCGCCTTCTTCGGTTGGATGACAGCAACCGGCATTTTCGTCCTGCTGGCCGGACTCGCTGCTGGAATCGGCGCCGTCTTCGGCGTCGCCGGCAGCGCCGACCCAAGCACCATTGCCCAACAAGCGGGACAAGACCTGACGAGCGTCAGCATCATCGGTGCGGTGATTCTGGCGGTCATCATCTTCCTCGCGTACTTTTCCGGCGGCTACGTCGCCGGCCGCATGGCGCGGTACGACGGAGCCAGGCAGGGTGTCGCCGTCTGGCTTTGGGCCGTCGTCGTAGCGGGAATCATCGCCGCGCTTGGAACCGTGACCGGCACGGTGTCCGGAGCGCAACTGGACGTCCCGGCCCTCCTCGCCAGCTTCCCCGGGGTTCCGTTCAACGAGGGGACCATGACGACCGGCGGAATAGTGGTGCTGATCGGCATCGGACTGCTGTCGCTGGTGGCCGCCGTCCTGGGCGGCAAGGCCGGCATGCACTATCACCGCAAGGTCGATCAGACCGAGGCGAGCGGCTACACGGACTGGAACGCGGACGGCAGCGGCGCCTGACCTCAGCTTCCAGACGAACGACGGCGAGTGGTTGCGTTACGCAGCCACTCGCCGTCGTTCTGTAAACCTATGTTCGTTCTAACGACATTCAGGCCTACGCCGAAGACCAACAGGCGATTGTGGTCAGTACGATCGGAATCATGATGATGCTGATGACGTCCAGCCACAGTCCGCCGCGTATCATGTCCTCATCCGGCGCGAGATGGCCAAAACGGCCTCTCGCGAAAAACGAGCCAGGCGTGTCCTCTCGTCACCGGGATTCTGCGGATTCGCGAGCTTCTGCGCCTGCCACCGTAGGCACTGTGGCCCTACCCGCGGAGGAACGCACGACCAGCGTGGCAATACCGGCCAGTGCCAGTGGAATCGCCAGCGCCATGAAATATCCGGATACGCCGAAGCCGGCCAAGATCAGTCCGCCTAGGGCTGACCCCACGATGGAGCCTAGCCTGCCGATACCTATGCCCCATCCAGTGGCGGTTGCCCGGAGCTGCGTAGGGTACGCATTGGCAATCAGGTAATTCAGAGCCAATTGCTGTCCTCCGACTCCGAACCCGGCCAGACCGATCAAGATGAAAACGAGAGCGAAATTCGTCCCGGCAAGACCCAGGCCTAACGCAATTAGAACGCCAGCGGCAAACATAGCCAGCAAAAGCTTCCGAGCGTCTACTTTCGGCAGCAGAATCGACAGCGGAATTGCGAACAGAATAAACGCCCCGTTGACCGTCACGGTGCCCATAGCCGCTTGCGAATCTTCGAGCCCGAGACTCTGAAGGGCGGTGGGCATCCAAAGAAGCAGCAGGTACCAGGCGATCCAGTTCAGTAAGTAGGTGGCGAAAATCGCGATGGTGACCTTGCGGTACTGCGTAGAGAAAAGTGCGGTGATTGAACTACGTTCGTTCTTCTTCTCCTCGCTTACTATTACGACATCGGAGGCAACCGGCTGGCCGGAAACGCTGGACATGATTTTGCGCGCCTGGACATCGGCCGCAGCTGTGCCTTTGGTCGCGAGGAAGACCGGAGATTCGGGCAGCAGTTTCAGGCACACCAGCAGAAGTGCCAACGGCAGTACACCACCGATGAGGAAGATGCCGCGCCAACCGACCACAGGGAGCCAAGCGGCCGCCACCAGACCGCCAAGCAGTGCGCCGCCCGGCAGCCCCAGCAAAACCAGTGTCATGAATGTGCCTCGCCGGTTCTTGGGACTAAATTCAGCGGTGAGTGCCAACAGGGCGGGAGTAGCACCGCCCATTCCCAAACCAATCAAGAATCGCAGCAAAACGATCTGCTCGAGTGTCTGAGCGAACGCGCCAACCAGCGAGAATACGCCGAAAAGTGCCAGCGCCAGCAGAATAGTTTTCTTCCGCCCTATCCTGTCCCCGAAGGTTCCCAACGTCATGGCACCCAGCGCCATGCCGATGGTGCTAGCGGTGATGACCCAGGTCATGTCGGTTGCCTGCAGAGCGAAGTCCTCTGCAATGGCAGGACCGATGAATGCGATGGACTGAGTATCGAATCCGTCTAGGAGGGCGATCACGAAACAAAGGATGATGATAGTCCAACGTTTGGAACCCATCACGGTGGTATCGATAACGTCCTGAACGTTATAGGTGCGCTGAGTCACTATTTGACTTTCTGTGGGGGCCGGGTCATCAATTTGACCCGTAAGAAATGGGGCAGGGTCGCATTTGCATTTCAAGGGAGTGGTCGCTTGAGCAGCCGGCGATTCGTTTGGGAACCGCATTCTGCCGATCGGCTTAGAACGTATTGCGAGTCAGGTCACCACAGTAGGTAATTCCGGCTACAGAGAGAAATAGATAATACGGCACCATTGAAACGATTTAGATATCACCGAACATGTTCGAAGGCCCGACAGGCAGTTGGCACTGGCCTCCGGTACGCGCTCGTTCTGCTCTCCAGATAGTTATTCCTTAGAAGAGTGACAAAGCCGCCGTCGTCCTGACCGAATACGTCCTCTGTGACTATCCCGCAGTTGCAGGGTCCAATACATACGTTGCGGTTGACCAGGACAAGCAGGGTTCATCCCTTCTCATCGGAGTCTGTCGGTTCGGTCTATCCAAACCGGACCGGCAGCGTTTGATATCGCGTCCATAGCGGCAGCGGTTCAAGCGTGAGCTCGGAGCGGTCAACGGCCAGCCGCAGGTTGGGATTGCGTTCGAACAGGATGCCCAGTGCAACCCGGGTCTCCAGCCGGGCCAGGTTCGCCCCGAGGCAGTAGTGCACTCCGTGGCCGAACGAGAGGTGGTTGTTGGGGCGGCGGTCAATATCGAAGCGGTCCGGATCCTCGAACACTTCCGGGTCGCGGTTGGCCGCCTGCGTCAGCGGTACCGCTGACGCCCCGGCTGGAATGGTGACGCCGTGCCAGACCACGTCGGTGGTCGCGGTGACCGGTTCGGTTCCCCCGACCGGGCTGTTGTAGCGCAGCACTTCGTCGACGGCGCCACGCCAGAGTTCGTCGTCGTCGTTCGCGGAGCGCAGCCGCGCAAGCTCATCCGGGTGATCAAGCAGTGTGACCACGGCGTTGGTGATCAGGTTGTAGGTGGTCTCGTATCCCGCGGTGATCAGCAGGAACGCCATGGCCAGCAGTTCGTTCTCGTCAAGGCGGTCGCCTTCTTCTTCGGCATGGATCAAACCTGTCAGGATGTCCTCACCAGGCTCGGTCCGCTTATGTTCGATCAGCTCACGGACCAGTTCGGTCATCTCGTTGACTTCCCGGACCCAGCTGTCCTTGCCGTAGTCGAACCCACCGGCGATCAGTGCCTGCGCGCCCCTTTGGAAGCGGTCCCGGTCGGCGTGCGGAACCCCCATCATCTCGTTGATGACGGTGGAAGGGATGGGCAACGCGAACTGCTCGCGCAGATCTGCGGTCCCCATCTGTTCGAGCCCGTCAAGCAGGCCGTGGGCCAGCTCGGCCACCCGTTCACCGATCCGGGCAAACGCCCGCGACGTAAACGGCTTGACCACGAGCATACGCAGCCGCCGATGAGCCGGATCGTCCATCATGATCATGCTGTAGGTAGTCAGCAGCTTCAGAGGTTCCCGCGCCGCCTCCGGGAACTGCTCCAGGAAGCCCGGACCGTTCCCGCCCGGCGAGCGCTGGAACCGATCGTCGGTCAGCAGTGCCCGGCAGTCCGCGTGGCGGGAGACCATCCACACGTCCTGGTCGCTCACATACGCCAATCGTCCGCGGTATACAGGGGCGTTTTCCCGCAGCCATGCGTAGTGGGCATAGGGGTCGGCCAGGAACTCCGGGCTCCCCACCATGATCGGATGTCTGACTACCTCTTGAGGAGTTGCCATGATGACTCCCGGAATTCGCTTTGGATGCGTCTGCTGGCTGGGTATCACCATTGTGGCCCCGGGCCCTCGTGGTTCCAAGGGCACCTGCGCTGAAGCCTCCCGATTATCGGCCATGCGTGTGGTACGTTTCTGGCGTGGCTACGACATCCCGCCAGGGCGCGCTCTTGCTCGCCGGCGCGATTATCACGGAAGTAGCGGGCTCGCTGTCGCTTAAGGGTGCCTTGACCAACCCTCTACTCTACGCCGTGGTTGTGGTCGGCTACGTCGCCGCCTTCGTGTTGCTGGCCGCTGTTCTCCGCACAGGCATGGCTATCGGCGTCGCGTATGGAATTTGGGGCGCCACAGGGGTGGCGCTCACGGCGATCCTGTCACTGATCATTTTCGGCGAGCCCCTCACCCTGCTGATGGGGATAGGCATCCTCGTGATCATCGCCGGAGTGCTGTGCGTCGAACTGGGCTCCCAAGCTGCTCACAGGAGGGCAGCACCAGTGAACAGCGAAGTGGTTTGATGGCCTGGCTGTTCCTGATCGGTGCCATCATATTCGAAGTCGCCGGTACGCTCTCACTGCGCATGGCGGTCACCGCAGCAAAGCGCTGGTACATCAGCGTGGTCGCCGGCTACCTGCTCGCCTTCAGCTTGCTTGCGCTTACGCTCGCCAACGGCATAGCTCTGGGCGTGGCTTACGGGATCTGGACCGCCGCCGGCGTGGCCCTCACCGCGGTGATCGGCAGATTCCTGTTCGACGAGCCCTTCACCTGGCTGATGGGTCTCGGCATTGTTCTCATCATGGGCGGTGTACTGCTCATCGAACTGGGCAATCCCGCCCATTAGCCATGGAAGAACGGCGGCGAAGACCATCGGACCCAGCGTTGTTGGTGGACCGGCCGCCGCACAATAGGCCCGATGCTAGATTAGCGGCCCGTTGTCAAGACTTGAGCAGTTCTTGGGCGAATATTGAGGCTTTTTTGTCAGGTACATGCGCCTGAGCAGCGGTTTTTCTTGAGGTTAGCCCGCGAAAGTGGATCCAGAGCAGATCAGCTTCTCGACTCACTACCAAAGGGGCACATCATGAAGAAGTTCACCGCACGCAAAAAGCGCGTAGCCATCACGACCGCAGCCCTCGTCGCCATCGGCGGCGGCGCAGCCTTCGCCTACTGGACCACGACGGGCACAGGCACCGGTAGCGCCACGACCGGAACCACTGTGCCCTTCACAGTCACCAGCACGACGGCGACCGGCGGGCCACTCACACCGGGCGGTCCCAGCCAGACCGTCGCCTTCAACGTCAAGAACCCCGGCACCGGCGTTCAACACCTGACTGATGTCGAAGTGACCGTCGCCAAAGCGGACGGCACGCCGTGGGCTGATCCCAACGGATGCTCGTCTGCGGACTACGAAGTTGGCACTGTGGATATCACCAGGGGTGATATAGCGCCCGGCGATACGGTCCCGGGCACCGTGACGATCACGATGAAGAACCTACCCACGAACCAGAATGCTTGCAAGGGCCTGGCCGTGCCACTGCACTTCGCCGCCAGCTAACCTAGCCGCCTGTACCTCCCGGCCCGCTTGACCTTCATGTCGCGGGTCGGGAGCCGTGTTTCTAGCAATGAGTCCGGAAGGTCGAGATGCTCGTGCCCAGCCAGCCCGCCGTGCCCGAATCCCCTCCCGGGGTCCGGGCCAGTGCGCTGCCTTTGAGGCGCCTGTTACGATCCAGCGTGATCATCGTCGCTGTCTGGTTCCTTGCGGTTGTTCTGGGTGCGGGGCCAGCCTCGGCCTACTGGACGGCGACAGGATCCGTGACCGCGGAGGTGTCGACCGGAACGCTGTCGGCACCGACTGCCGTAACGGTTTCCCTGATCGGCGCTTCCACTATCCCTGTCAGCTGGACGGCATCTTCGGGTACTCCGATCCCGGAGGGTTACTACGTCACGCGCGCCAGCAGCAACGGGACGGCCGTGCCGGCCTGCGGAACCAGTTCGACTGTTCTGGTCACGGGAACTTCCTGCACCGATACCGCCCTGGCGGCGGGCACCTTTACCTACACCGTGACAGCGGTCTACAAGTCCTGGACTGCTGCCAGCGTACCCAGCGGTGCCGTTACCGTCGTTGCGGCGAACAAACTGGCTTTCACCACCCCGCCCAGCGGGGCTACGGCCGGCGCCCCCATTAGCCCCGCCGTGGCGGTGAGCCTGCAGTCGGTGCTGGGCACCACTGTCGAGGCTGCCGGTGTTCCCATCACCGTGTCCTTGGGCGGACTGAACCTCAACGGTGCCAGACTCTCAGGAACGCTGACCACCCTGACCAACGCCCAGGGGGTAGCCGTCTTTAACGACTTGTCCATCGACAAGGCAGGCCTCGGCTTCACGCTGACGGCTACCAGTCCGGGACTGTTGGATGCAACGAGCACCCCCTTCACCGTCAGCGCCCCGTTGCCGGCTTCCAAGCTGGCAATCACCACGCCGCCTGTTTCAGGTCCCGCATCCACCACTGCGTCTCTGGGGCCGGTGACCCTGCAACTGCAGGACGCGTCAGGAAATTCCGCTCCTGCGCCGGCCGGAGGTACTGTCGTGGCCTTGTCGTCGAACTCCACCGGAACCAAAGTCTTCTCTGCCACCGCCAGCGGCACGCCCATCACGAGCCTAACGATCCCGGCCGGTTCCTCCACCGCGTCCTTCTACTACGGCGACACAAAAGCCGGCACCCCAACCCTCACCATCAGCGCCAACGGCCTGACCAGCGCCACCCAGACCGCAAACGTCAGCGCAGCAACCGCCTCCAAAGTGGTATTCACTTCTGCGCCGGTCACCGGAACCGCTTCCGCAACGGCAACCCTCGGCCCGACCACCGTGCAGCGCCAGGACACGTTCGGCAACCCCGTCACCTCCGGAGCCACCACATTGGCCCTGTCGTCGAGCTCCACCGGAAGCAAGGTCTTCTCCGCGACCACCGGCGGCACGCCCACCACAAGCGTCAACATCCCGGCCGGCTCCTCCACCGCGTCCTTCTACTACGGCGACACCAAAGCCGGCACCCCAACCCTCACTGTCAGCGGCAACGGCCTGACCAGCGCCGCCCAGACCGCAACCGTCAACGCAGCAACCGCCTCCAAAGTGGTATTCACTTCTGTCCCGGTCATCGGAACCGCTTCCGCAACGGCAACCCTCGGCCCGGCCACCGTGCAGCGCCAGGACACGTTCGGCAACCCCGTCACCTCCGGAACCACCACGTTGACGCCGTCATCGAACTCCACCGGAAGCAAGGTCTTCTCCATCACCTCGGGCGGCGCGCCCATCACGAGCGTGACGATCCCGGCCGGATCGTCCACGGCGTCGTTCTACTACGGTGACACCAAAGCCGGCACCCCGACCCTCACCGCCAGCGCCAACGGCCTGACCAGCGCCACCCAGACCGCAACCGTCACGCCAGCCCCCGCAGCCAAGCTGATGTTCGGTCAGCAGCCACCCAGCACGGTGAGGGGAGGCCAGGTCATCACGCCTGCTGTCACCGTACTGATCGCGGACGCTTTCGGGAATCAAACGACAGGAACGGTGCAGGTAACGATGAAGAAGGGCACTTCTCCCGGAGATCTCAAGGGATCCCTAACGGTTACTGCCGTCAACGGCATCGCTACCTTCAGCGATCTGTATATCGCAGGGCAAGCTACTGCATCCCACGTCCTCATAGCCTCTGCACCAGGTTTTGCAGACATCACCAGCAATCCGTTCACCGCCAACTGATCAATCCGCCGCAGCAGGAAGGCCTCCGATGAACTGTGACCAGCTCGCCGCCACCGGCCTGCCTATAACGGCGCTGATAGCACTGGCCGTCGCCTTCGTGACTGCCGGCCTGATGTTGGTGGCCGCGGCCCGCCGACGAATCGGCACCAGGCGGGGAGGCATCACTGTCCTGCTGCTGTTACTGCTTTTTGCTGGCGGCTCCGGCGCCGAGGTTCCAGTGCATGCCGCGCCTGACTGCGGCCCGGCGACCCACGGCACGGTAGGAACCGGGCCGGACGAGGATGTCACGGCTGAGCAGATCTCGATGATCACCGGCATAGCCCCCGGAGTCGAGCCCGCACTCATCACTGGGACCGTGACCAACGGCAGCACGGAAACCAGATACATCACGTCGGTTACTGCCAGGATCAGCTCCGTGGTTACGGCCCCCAGTGCGGCACCTGGAACGTGCGACGTCAGCGACTACATCCTGACCGACGTACAAATGCCAGTGCACCGCGCTCTGGCACCAGGAGAAAAAGCGGTATTCACCGGCGCGAAAATCGGCTTCAACAACAAATCCATCAACCAGGACGCCTGCAAACTTGCCACCGTGGACCTCAGATACGACGTTGCCTGAGGCCACCCCGCTTGCCATCCGAACTTCATCCAAAACGACGACGGCGGGTGGTTGCGTTGCGCTTCCACCCGCCGTTCCGTTCGGTTCGTTTATTGAGAACCAGCGCCAACTGTCATGCCAGGACTTCGCACTCGTTCACTGTGAGTTCGGCAAGGATGTCGGTGTCCACCTCGACACCGAGGCCGGGGCGTTCGGTGATCTGGACATCGGGCAGAACGTACTGCAGGTCCCCCGGTTCCTTCGCGAACTTCATTGGACCGGATAGCTCGGTAGAAACTATGTTGGGGTGGCTCAGGGCCAGATGGAACCCCGCAGCCGAAGCGATGCTGGTCTCCAACATGGAACCGATCTGAACTTTGAGTCCGCCGAGTTCAGCTTGCGTAGCCATTCGGTGGCAGGGCGTGATGCCTCCGCTCTTCATGAGCTTCAGGTTGACCATGTCCACAGAGCGGTCGCGGACGAACCGAGCAAGGTCGCCGGCATCCACCACGGATTCGTCGGCCATGAGCCGTGCGCTCGTGTCTTGTCGGAGCAGTCGGAATCCGTCGATGTCATCGGCGAAGATTGGCTGCTCTACCCAATCGATGCCGAACGGTTCAAGGGCCCGGATCATGACGCGCGCCGTAGCCGGATCACCCCACCCCTGATTCGCGTCCACGCGGATGGCCAGGTCGTCCCCGATAGCTGCCCGCACCGCCCGGACGCGCTCCACGTCCTTTCCGTCGTCGCTGCCGAGCTTCATCTTGAGGTGCCGGTAACCTTCGTTTCGTGCCTGGACCGCCTGTTCGGCGAGCACCTCGGGCTCCAGAATGCTCATCACCCTGGCGATCGTCGGCTGCTCTGGCCGGCGGCCTCCCAGGAGTGCGTAGATGGGGCGGCCGGCAGCTTTGCCGGCCAGATCCCAACAGGCAATGTCGACGGCGGCCTTCGCCGCACCGCACCCCTTCAACGACTGATCGAGCCGCTGATGGATGGCGGTAATATCCCGCGGGTCCATCCCGAGGATGGCGGGAATCAGCTCGGTCTTGAGGGCTTCGACCGTTCCGGTCGGCGTTTCTCCGGTGATGTGTCCATCCGGAACGCTTTCACCGTAGCCCACCAGTCCGTCGTCGGTCTCAAGGGTCAAGATGATGCTCGGCATCGAATCGTAGGTGGCATAAGAAACCACGAAGGGTTCCAGCAGCGGAACATCGATGAGCGCGATGGTGGCACGGGAAATTTTCATTCGGAACTCGCAATTCAAGATAGGGATAGGGGTGGGACTGACCGGGGACGCTGACGGTACGCCCGGCTACATGACGCTGTTGAGGAACGCGATGGTCCGGGGATGCTGCGGATTGTCGAGCACCGCCGCCGGCGCGCCCGATTCCACCACCACGCCTCCGTCCATAAAGACGACGTTGTCCGCGGCGCTGCGGGCGAAGCCGATCTCGTGGGTCACGACGATCATGGTCATCCCGTCGGCGGCGAGTGTCCGCATCACGTCGAGAACATCGCCGACAAGCTCGGGATCCAGTGCGCTCGTTGGCTCATCGAACAGCAACAGCTGGGGGTCCATGGCGAGCGCCCGGGCAATCGCAACCCGCTGCTGCTGGCCGCCGGAAAGCTGCGCCGGATAAGCCTTCGCCAAGTGGGCCAGGCCCACCCGGTCCAGCAACTCCATTCCTCGCTTGAGCGCCTGCTGCTTAGGCACCTTCTTCACCCCCACGGGCGCCGCCCAGATGTTCTCCAGGGCGCTCATGTGCGGGAACAGGTTGAAGCGCTGGAACACCATGCCGATGCTGCGGCGTTGCCGGGCCACTTCGCGTGGATTCATTTCGAAAACCCGGTCCTGGCGCTGGGCGTAGCCGATCAGTTCGCCGCCCACGGAAATGCGTCCGCCGTCGATCCTTTCCAAATGGTTGATGCAGCGCAGGAACGTGGACTTGCCGGAACCGGAGGGGCCCAGGAGGCACATGACCTCACCGGCATTGACGGTCAGCGAGATGCCTTTCAGCACCTCCACGCTGCCGTACTGCTTGCGGACGTTGCTGGCAACCAGGAGCGGCGTCGTCGCCGCGGCGACGGGTTCGGGCCGGTGGGTTGCGAGGGCGTCAGTCATTGACTGGTCCTTTCGAGTCTGGCTGCTTGCCTTTGCGGAACGAGGACACAATCCGGCCCAGCGGCGTGGGGCCCTGCTGCCGCGCGTTTCCGCGGCCGTAGTGCCGTTCCAGGTAGTACTGCGGCACGGACAGCACCGAGGTCAGGAAGAGATACCAGCAACTAACGACGACGAGAAGCTCCACCTGGCGGAGGTTCTGCGAGGAGATCTGGGTGGCCACGGTGTAAAGCTCAAGAACCGCGATGACGGACAGCAGGGACGTGTTCTTCAGCATCGAGATGGTCTCGTTGCCCATCGGCGGAATGATCACGCGCATCGCCTGCGGCAGCACCACCCGGAAGAGGGTGAACGCCGGAGACATGCCGAGCGAGGCCGCGGCCTCGTGCTGGCCTGCATCCACCGAGACCAGCCCGCCCCTGATGATCTCCGCCGAATACGCCGCCTGGTTCAGGGTCATGGCCAGCAGCCCTGCGGTGAATGCCGGCACCAGCGTGTTGGTGTCTACCGAGAACACCGTGAAGTCCGTGAACGGGACGCCCAGGGATATCTGCGAATACAGCAGTCCCAGGTACCCCCAGAAGACAATCTGGATCAGCAGCGGGGTGCCGCGGAATACCCAGACGTAGAACCAGGCGAAGGCGTTCATCACGGGGTTCTTCGACAGCCGCATCACCGCCAGCAGCACGCCGAGGACCGTCGAGACCAGCATGGAAACGACGGTCACCACCAGGGTGAGGCCGATTCCGCTGAGGATCCGCGGGTGGAAAACGTAGCTGCTGATGGTGCCGTGGTCGATGTTGGGGTTGGTCCACAGGGACGAGAAGAGAGCGACAAACCCCAGGGCCAGTGCCCCCGCGACGATCCACCGCCACGGGTGCCGCAAGGGAACAGCGACGACGTCGTCGACTGTGCTGGCGGTGGTGCCCCCGTTTTCTGGTGCGTGCCGGGCGGGGAGGGTGCTCACCTGCTTCATGGTTTGGTTCCGCCCAGGTTGAGCCCGGTTTCCTTGACCGTGTAATCGGACAGGTCGTACTTCGCCAGGATCTCGTCGTAGGTGCCGTCGGCGATGACCGCCTCGAGGGCTGCGAGGATGGCCTGGCTTAGTTCCTTGTCCTCCTTGAGGATGCCGATCCCGGTGTAGACGGGGTTGTAGCCGGCCGGATTCGCCGGGTCCTTCACGATGCCGAAGATCTTGCCGTCCCCGGCGGTCTTGGCGGCATAGGCTGCCACCGCGGAATCGACGACGTCGGCGGAGGCCTTGCCGGAACGGACGGCTGTCTGCACATCGGTTTCCAGCGGGAGCTCGGCAACGTTCACCGGCTCGGAGCCCTTGTCTTTGCACTGCTGGTCATAGCTGCGGAGGATCTCCCCCTGCACCGTCGCCTTCTGCACGGCGACGTTCTTGCCACACAGGTCCAGCACGGTGGTGATGTTCTCCGGATTGCCCTCCGGGACCAGGATGGAGAACCCGGCGTGGAGGTAGTCCACAAAGTCCAGGGTCTCCTGCCGCTCAACCGTGTCATTCATGCCGGACATGATGATGTCGTTCTTGCCGGACTGCAGTGACGGGATGATGCTGTCGAACGCCTGCGTCTGCAGTTCCAGCCGCACGCCCAGCTTGGCGCCCATCGCTTGGGCAAGGTCGTAATCCAGGCCCGTGAGTTGCTGGTTTTCATCGAACATCTCCAGCGGCGGATAGGGAATGTCCGATGCCACCTTGATTACTCCGGCCGATTTGTATTCCTCCGGCAGGGCCGCTGCGGCGGCGGGGTCGATGTCGGCGGTGGAGATCGGCTGCGGCTCTGCAGCCGGGGCGGCTCCTCCTGCACACCCGGTGAGCCCGACGAGGAGGCTCAGGCTTGCGACGCCGAGGACGTGACGCACGCTGACTGCTCGATTTTTGTGGCGCATTGTTTACTCCTGGTGTTGGGTGTAGGTCAGGCCTGGCTAGGTTTGGTCAGCCGGTACCAGCCGGTCCGGGTGACTCCGGTGGCGCTGTAGCCGGAGGCAAAGGCGGATTCGAAGATCCCGCGGATCGTCAACCGCCACTGGCTTGCTTCGTCCGGATTCGCGGCACGCAAGGCGACGATGTCCTGCGGTGCCCGGCACCAGAGGACGCCCGGTGTTTCGCGGAGCAGCGGACCGGAGTCCGGGCCGTATTCGAGGATGTGGACAAGGTCGGATTGGGGCAGTTGCGGTTCTTCGACTACGCCTTCGCTGCAGTTGATGCTCCGTGTGGAGGTCAGCGGCCAGACGGCAACGAGCCGATCGCTTTCGTCGTTGGCGTTGATATCGTCTTGCATCTCGCCATAGAAATCGCGGGCGTACTCCGTGGCGTGGGCACCGAGTTTCGTGAGGTTGAAGCGCGCGTTGCGGCTGACCAGTGGGTCGAAGGTCCAGGTCATGGTGTCGATCCCGCGGGCAAGGGACCAGGACCGCTGATGTTGTTTGAGTGCGAAACCCACACCCTTGTCCGCCGTGCCGGGCAGGACGCCGGCGATCAGCGAGTAGGTTGTCCGCCCTCCCGGCGAGACGATGCCAACGGCCGCCCCGCACAGCGCGCCGTCCGTCCGGTAGGCGGCGGAAACGTTGCAGCCGGCGTGGGAGATGCTCCGCAGGAGATCGAAGGGAACCGGCGCACCATGGGGAGACATTCCCCAGATGGAGATAAGCAACTCTTCAACATCGCGGAGTCTTTCGCGGTCGTGTTCATCGACGACACGGACGCCGGCTCTGGCGGCGGCAGCGGCACCGGCTTCCTCGGCTTGGCGTGCTGCCGGATTGGCTTCAACTGTAAGTGACATGCGTCAACTATGGTCTGAGAGGGCTCGCCATGACTTCAGCGCCCGGCACCAACCTTCGTCCTTTGTCTTGTGGCCCAGCACAAGCCGCCGGTAATGTGCACATGGTGGTCACTCTCGCGAAAACCCCGGACAGCATCGACTTGTCCGACCTCCTGCAAGTCCTGGAGCGGTCCGGCCTGCTGGTCCGCTCGTACGGCAACTCCCCCAAGCTGTCTCTGACAAGCCCTGCCCTCTACGACCCGCTCGCGCCCCTCGAAGGATTCCGCGGCGAGATCCTGTTGGGAATAGGCCTCCATCCTGCAGATCCAGGAACCAACGACGTCGTTCGAATCGCTGCGAGCGCCGGGTTCGGAGCGATCGTCCTGAAGCAGCTTTCCCAGGACATCGACGAACTCGTCGATACCGCCGAACAGGTCGGCATCGCCCTGCTGGTGGTGGACGACGCCGTCGGCTGGCGGCAGCTCTACGCCCTTCTGGAATCGGCGCTGAGTACCGCGGCAGAAACCAGCAGGTCGCCTTCGCCGTTGGGGGCAGGTGACCTGTTTGCCTTGGCCAATGCCATCGCCGCCATGGTCGGTGGCGCCACCACCATCGAAAACATACAGGAACAGGTACTGGCCTACTCTGCCCTCCCCGATCAGCCCATCGACGAAGACCGACGGAACGGAATCCTGGGGCGGCAGGTTCCCTACCTGCCGGAGAACGCCGAGCAATACGCCTCCGTATTCCAGTCCCGCGGCGCCGTACACATCAAAGGGATCGGCACCGCACTGGACCGATTGGCAATCGCCGTCCGGGCAGGGAACCAACCGCTGGGTTCCATCTGGGTTGTCGACGCTGACGGAGGCCTGGATTCCGAGGCGGAGCAGGCACTGGAGCGCGCTGCCGATATCGCTGCCCTGCACATGTTGCGTGCCCGCAGCGCCAACGATCTGGCCCGGCAGCAACGGGCAGAGCTCCTTCGCCGACTCTTGGAAGGCGGCGACGACGTCCAACTCATCGCGGAACAACTTGGACTCAAGCCCTCGGGGCCGTTCGTTGTCGTCGCTTTCCAGCCGCAACTCGATCAAGCCGACGAAATCTCCCTGCTCCGCCTCGTAGACCTTGTCACCACACAATGTGAGTCCCACCGACAAGGCGCGCACTGCGTCCTCATCGGCACCACCATCTATGCCCTCTTCACCGACGCTGCCGCGTCGGCTCTGGCGTCCATCGAGACCCTGGCCCGCCGCCTAATCGAGCGGTCCGCCGCCACCTTGCCGGTCCAGCTACGGGCGTCCACTGGCTCTAGCGTCGCTACCGTCGCGGGCATCAGCCGTTCACGGCACGACGCCGACCTCGTTCTGTTGATGCTCGCTTCCGGCCGCAGCGCCGGTGACTTTGCCAGCGCCCGGAAAGTTCGCAGCCGCCTGACACTGCTCGAACTCGCTGCACAGTTCCGGAACACCCCGCGGCTCATGTCCCCGGCCGCAACCCAGATCGTGGAGTTCGATGCCAAGTCCGGCACCGACTATGCCAAGACGTTGCGCACCTACCTCGATTTATCGCGCGATTCCGCCAAAACTGCCGCCGCTCTGTCGCTGCATCAGAACACCCTCCGCTATCGTCTCCGGCGCCTCAGCGAACTCTTTGGCATTGATCTGGACCAGCCCGAAGACACCCTGGTTCTGTGGCTCAGCCTGCACCTTCAGGAGTTGCTCTGACCATGCGGAAACAATCCGCGTGCCCACCCTGCTTCGAATACAGAACATGACCGCAACACCAGCCATCCGCATTGGCATTGCCGATTCCATGGAATTGGCTTTGGCTCGTCGTTCCGCCGCGGAAACACTCGCAGACCTAGTACGGGCCTGGAATACCCCCGTGCCAGAGGCCGTCGTGGCCGCGGCGAGGAAACATTTGGCCGTGGCCGAATCCTGGGCCAAGCTCCGCCGCGAAGCGCCTGAAGCAGAATGAGGCCAGGCTGTTCTTCAGCACGCATCCACCTGCTACCCCGCAATCCATGAGTCATCGCTTCCCGTCGGGCCTTTGCACGCCGCGGCGGAACGGATATCCGAAGCACCAACGGATCCGCCACGTGCAGACTCCTCGAAGCCAGCGACCGCATGAGTCTCATGTACAGCCAACAGGCAAATCCGGCCACTGTCACTCCGAGGTGGAACGGGACTCCGCTGCCTGACTCACTTCGGCTGAGGACGGCAACCTGCTGGGACTCGGCAACAACGGCGACACAGTCGACATCCTGCCGCCAGAACAGCATGGAGAATCTCGGGTCGGTCAACCTGCGGTAGAACTATGTTTAGGCCCCGCCAACCTGCAATGTTCAACGTCACCACGACTGTCAACAACGTGATGGTCTGCGGACCCGCACCCCGTGATTGCCGAGACCCTCCGCTGCATCGCCAGCGCCAGGAACAGCCTGCGAACCGTCGGCACTCGGCAGCCACAGTCGAATCCGAGCGCCGCGGTCACCCACATCACCGGCAAACCGCCTGCACCATCCCTGTCAATGAAACCGGTGCCTTGGCCAAGGGGAATCTAAGGCCGCAGCTCACGGAGACTGCAATTCCAGACTAAAACCTACGGCTGCTAGCTTCACCGACTAGCGCGACGAATTCCGTTCAATGATGATCCCTTCGGCAGGTTAAGACAATGCGAATTGACAAGACTTGAAATGCTTGACGTAGACGATGACCCCGGGGCCCCTAGACAACCCGAGGATGGAAGAATCTACGAGCTGCTGATCCATACTTGGAACAAACGGTTAGTGACTCTCGGAAGGAAGTTCATGACGTTGCCACCAAGCGACGGGACGCAGCCCGTAATCCAATTCCATGTTCACCAGCATGAGACGCCCCATCCTACTTTTAGCCACTACCCTTCAGCTGTGCTTGTCCAGGACAAGTGGGATGACTTCACCTACAAAACACTGTTTCACGCAAAGCTTTACCTAAGTAGGTCCAAAGTTATCGACCTTGGCCCCGTCAAAATACTGCAATACGACTACGGCCCGGAAGACAATAAAACAAAGCCGCCGACTAAGTTTTCTTCGCTAGGGCCAAATTATTGTTCACTCGCGAACAGCATTGACTATTACGAGCAGCTGAAGGAGGTTCCATCGTCCATACGAGCAGCGTACTTAGGCGGCATGCAGGATGTAGTCTTCAATTCTTCTATACGGAGTAAATTCATCAACCGACCTGGATTCTCCGAGTCTCTACTCCGAAACCCCTCGGCAGAGATAGCCCTAAAATATTCGGGCTTCCTGGCACGTGCCGAAGATTTTACGCAAGATATCGATCTCGTTTATAGAACAATAGACGGGGCACTGCTGCCTCTTCGTTTCAGCAAAGACTCCTACCTTCCTGGTCGAATAAATTGCGTGATTGGCTACAACGGCGTCGGTAAGACGATGCTACTGGCTGGAATTGCACAAGTAGCTTCCTCTGGCCAAAGTCGCCGAATCAAGAAGGACATAACGGAAACTTATGGCAGCTTCACAGACATGAGCATTCGCTTCCCTGCGACCGTAGCGATTTCATACAGCGCTTTCGATACATTCGAGATTCCGAGACCGAATGAAAAAGACGGAGAAATAGTCGAGAAATTTGGCTATAGATATTGCGGACTCCGAAAACAGGATCACAAAACCCAGTCAAGTTCCGACGAGCTTAAGTCCGAAAATGACAGGCTAGTTGAGCTAGAAGAAGCTCTTGGTAATATCAGAACGGATTCAAGAAGAGCTGCTCTTGCCGCTGCCCTCGAACCACTATTTGAGGAGCCTTCTTTTCGGCGAGCTAACATTAGGATCGACTTCTACAGCATAGGTTGGCAGAATAAGTTTAAGCCGCTTAGTAGCGGACACCAGATCGCCCTTGCCATTGTTGTTAATTTGGTCGCACATCTGCGCATAGGGTCACTTGCCCTTATTGATGAGCCGGAATCACATTTGCACCCCCCGCTGCTTGCGGCGCTAATGAAAGGAATACGCCGTGCACTAGCTTCAACTTCATCATTCGCAGTGATCGCAACTCATTCGCCGGTCGTCCTTCAAGAAATCCCGCGATCTCACGTCCACATACTCCGACGCACGGAAAACTTGAGAGAATTTGTTCAGCCAAGGCGAGAAACCTATGGCGAAAACTTAGGCACTTTGACCGAAGAAGTCTTCAATTTAGATAATTCGGAAGGAAGTTTTGAAGGAACGCTCAGAACAATGGCCACTAAACTCGAACCAGCGCAAATAGAGCGGTTGTTTCCGTTGGGCATAAGCAGCCAAGCTCGTGCACTGTTGATGCAAATGGGGGTCCGCTTTAACAGATGACTACCATTAAAAGACCTGCTTATGATTCTATCGGTGTCTTAAAGACCGCAATACCATTAAGAAGCAAGACGAGCAAAGCTGCGCTCGAATCTTCCTTTTCTACCATTGAATTGGCTTATGAGACGTATGATCGGCATAAGGGAGATTCTTCTCGAATTGTTCCTTTACCAGAGTTGGAAGAAGACCTTGTATCAGCGTTGAAGAATAATTACAACAGTCTTTCGGATGAAAGACTCGCCAGCCCGACTATCCGCGGCATACTGATGGCGTCTGCAGAAGTATGCCCGTATTGTGATTTTGGAGAAGTTGATCAGCTGGATCATGTGTTGCCGAGCTCAATTTGGCCTGAATTTTCGATTCATATAAGCAATTTGGTGCCGACGTGCGGAAAATGCAACCGAATTAAGCTGGATAAGAGTTTCCACGATTTGTCGTGGGCATTCCTTCACCCGTATTTCGACTCCTTCCCCACTACGCAGATACTCTTTGCGCAACCAATAATCAGTGGCTCAAATATCACATACAGCTTTTCGATTCAGAATCACGAGTCGGTAGATAGCAACCTATATCTCAGGATTGAGAAGTCCTTCGAGCTATTTGAGCTTCCTTTTCGCCTTGGCAAAAAAGCCGTCTATGCAATGGGGAACCGTGCCGGGAGACTTCGGAACTTATATCATCAAGGCGGGCGTACCGAAGTCCATAATTATCTTTCTTCTGAGGCGCAATACCTATCAGCTCTGAGGGGAGCGAACCATTGGGAAGCTGTGCTCTGCGCCGGTCTAGCTTTGGATGAAGAGTACTGCCAATTTCAGAATTGGTTGTAGCTGGCCGCTCCGGGGAAAGGCTCGGGTAGGAATTTGGTTAACTACTTATTTACGATCCCGATCTGTCTGCAATAGCTTCTACCCCCTAAACACCGCGTCGATGACGCCTTGGGCCCATTCGAGGACGGCTTGGTCGGAGAGGTCGCGGCCGCCAATGCGGGAGGTTTTGGGCTTGGGGATGAGGATGAAGTCGAGGTTGGGTTTGACCTGGGATCCGGGGTACATGCGGTTCAGGCGCATGGTCTTGGACTCGGGCAGCGAGGCGGGGGCAAACTTGATGAAGTTGCCCTGCAACGCTACGTCGGTCAGGCCAACCTCTCGGGCACCAACCCGGAAGCGCGCCACGGCGATGAGGTTCTGCACGGGCAGGGGCGGCTCACCGTAGCGGTCGGTCAGTTCCTCGACCACCTCGTCGATCCCTTCAAGCGTGGTAGCTGAAGCGAGCTTGCGGTAGGCCTCCAGTCGCAGCCGCTCCCCCGGAACATAGTCGTGCGGGAGGTGGGCGTTGACTGGCAGCTCGATCTTCATCTCGGCGGCCTTCTCCTCGGCTTCGCCGCGGTAGTCGGCCACGGCCTCGCCGACCAGCCGGATGTAGAGGTCGAACCCGACGCCCTGGATGTGGCCGGACTGCTCCCCACCCAAGAGATTGCCGGCGCCGCGGATCTCGAGGTCCTTCAGGGCCAATTGCATGCCGGCGCCGAGCTCGTTGTGGGAGGCCACGGCCTTGAGCCGCTCCAGCGCCACCTCGCCCAGCGGCTTCTCCGCCGGGTACAGGAAGTAGGCGTAGGCCCGCTCGCGGCCACGGCCCACCCGGCCGCGAAGCTGGTGTAGCTGGGACAGTCCGTAGTTGTCCGCCCGGTCCACGATCAGCGTGTTGGCGTTGGAGATGTCCAGGCCGGTTTCGATGATCGTCGTACAGACCAGGACGTCGAAGCGCTTTTCCCAGAAGTCCACGATGATCTGCTCGAGCTTGGACTCGCTCATCCGCCCGTGCGCCACTTCAACCCGGGCCTCGGGCACCAGCTCACGGATGCGGGCGGCGGTGGCATCAATCGAGGAGACCCGGTTGTGCACGAAGAACACCTGGCCTTCGCGCATCAGCTCGCGCCGGATGGCCGCGGAGGCCTGCTTGTCCGTGTACCCGCCCACGTAGGTCAGCACGGGGTGCCGCTCCTCCGGCGGCGTGGCCAAAGTGGAGGTTTCGCGGATCCCGGTCAGCGACATCTCCAAGGTCCGTGGAATCGGCGTCGCACTCATGGCCAGGACGTCCACATTGGTGCGCATCTTTTTCAGCGCCTCCTTGTGCTCCACGCCGAAGCGCTGCTCCTCGTCCACGATGACCAGGCCCAGATCCTTGAAGTCCACTTCCTTGGACAGCAGCCGGTGCGTGCCGATGATCACGTCCACCGTGCCGTTCTTCACGCCCTCGATGGTCTCCTTGGATTCCTTGGCGGTCTGGAAGCGTGAGAGCGCCTTGACCCGGATGGGGAAACCGCTGAACCGTTCGGAGAAGGTCTCGTAGTGCTGCTGCGAGAGCAGGGTGGTGGGCACCAGCAGCGCCACCTGCTTGCCGTCCTGCACCGCCTTGAACGCGGCACGCACGGCGATCTCGGTCTTGCCGTAGCCCACGTCACCGGAGACCAGGCGGTCCATGGGGATCTCGCGCTCCATGTCCTGCTTGACCTCGTTGATGGTGGTTAGCTGGTCCGGCGTCTCGATGTACGGAAACGCCTCCTCCAGCTCGCGCTGCCACGGGGTGTCCGGGGCGAAGGCATGCCCGCGCGAGGCCATCCGCGCCGAGTACAGCCGGATGAGCTCGCCGGCGATCTCCTTGACTGCCTTGCGCGCCTTGTTCTTGGTGTTGGCCCAGTCCGAGCCGCCCATCTTGGACAGCGCGGGGGCGTCGCCGCCGACGTAGCGGGTGACCTGGTCCAGCTGGTCCGTGGGCACAAACAGCCGGTCCCCCGGAGCCCCGCGTTTGGACGGCGCGTACTCCAGCACCAGGTATTCGCGCATAGTTTTGGTGGGGCCGGCCCCGGAAGAGCGCTGGAGCAGCTCCACGAACTTGCCCACGCCGTGCTGCTCGTGCACCACGAAGTCACCCGCGGTCAGTTGCAGAGGATCGACGGCGTTGCGCCGCTTCGAGGGCATTTTTCGCATGTCCCGGGTGCCGGCAGCCGAGGTCCGGCCCAGCAGGTCCGCCTCGGTGAGCAGGCCGAGCTTCAACCCGTCGAAGACGAACCCCTTGCCCGCACTCGCCGTCGTAATTTCGATGATGCCCGGCTGCGGCTCGTCCTCGAGGGAGTCGACGCGGGTGGCGGGAATGTCATTGTCGTGGAAGAGCTCGGCGAGGCGCTGCGCGGGGCCGGGGCCTTCGGTGGCGACGACGACGCGCCACTGGTCGCGGACGCGGCCGCCGATGAACTCCATCATTTCCGCCACGTCGCCCTGGTAGCCGCGGGGTTCGCGCGCGCTGACGGTCAGCGTGTCCACGTCCAGTACGGTTTCATCGTCCGGGTTGAAGGAGGTGATGGACCACCAGGAGACCTTGCGGTCCAGCGCGGTGGTGCGGGTGTCCGCCAGGGAGCGGAAGCTAGCCTCGTCCAGGTTGCCCTGCAGCGCCAGATCCAACGGCGCGTCGCCGCCGTCCGACGCCGTGGCCCACGCCGCGGCGAGGAACTCCGCGTTGGTCGCTTCCAGATCGTGGGCGCGGGCGCGCACCTTTTCCGGCTCAATAACGACGGCGAGGGAGCCCTCGGGCAGCTCGCCCAGGAACGGGACCATGGCGTCCACCAGCACCGGGGCTAGCGATTCCATGCCCTCGACCGCGATGCCGCCGGCAATCTTCTCCAACATGTCCGCCGCGGCCGGCATCTGGGACTTCAGCTTGGCCGCCCGGCTCATCACGTCCGGGGTGATCAGCAGCTCCCGGCACGGCGGGGCGTACAGGGCGCTGGGGTGCTTGACGTTTTCGCCCGAGAGGCTGCGCTGGTCCGCCACCGCGAACCAGCGCATCTGGTCCACCTCGTCGCCGAAGAAGTCGATGCGCACCGGATGGTCCTCGGTGGGCGGGAAGACATCCAGGATGCCGCCGCGCACCGCGAACTCGCCCCGGTGCGTGACCATGTCCACGCGCGCGTAGGCGGCATCGGCCAGCTGCCGGACCACGGATTCGAAGGAGACCTCGTCCCCCACCTTCAACGACACCGGCTTCAGCTCGCCCAGGCCCTTGACCAGCGGCTGCAGCACCGCGCGCACCGGCGCGATCACCACGCGGAGCGGGCTGGCGCCGTCGTCGTACTTGAGCCGGCGCAGCACGGACAGACGCCGGCCCACCGTGTCCGAGCGAGGGGAAAGCCGCTCGTGCGGGAGCGTTTCCCAGCTGGGGAACTCCTCGATGGCCTCCGCCGGCAGGTAGCAGCGCAGCGCCGTGGCCAGATCCTCGGTCTCCCGTCCGGTAGCGGTGACCGCAAGAACGACGCCGGAATCCTGTCCCGCGACCATCTCCGCCAGCAACGCCGCACGCAGTCCGGGAGGAGCCCCGATCTGTAGATCCTCGCTTCGCTCCCCCGCCGGCCGGGACGCGTAAAGCCGTACCCGCTCGAAGGACTTGTCTTCGGCGAGGGCAGTCCGCAGTCCGTTCAGGCTCATGGTCTTCTATCCTTAACTCTTCCCCGGGCAGGGCGCAACACGAATACCCGAAGTTCAGCAGAACTCCGGGGTCACGGGTAAAAGTTTACCGCCCGCGACTGACGTTCTGAGCCGGGAGCTTGGACAGGGAATCAATAGCCTGGGCCTGGCCGGAATGCGGGCAGGCTCTTCCCAGCGCTGCCCGCACCCCGTTTAAGCACAACCTGCAGAGACAGCTGCGAATGGTCCGGGCAAGGGGCGTCAGGACTGTGTCTCTGTAGGAATGCGCTGTCAGACAGTATTTGGCCAACACCTCAAGGACAGCGCCTGCGCCAGCTCAGTATTTCCTCAAAAATTCGAGGTCAGCGCGAGCGGATAAAACGGATTCGATCCAGCCGTTCGATTTTCTTGGCGTCGAGCTCTCCACCTCCGCTCCGACTACCGTTATGCTCGGTCGTGGGGCCGCTTCCGCCGGCCGCCGGCCGTAGCTACGAATGCTAAGGGGATTCCGGAGAATGCGCGAAAAAGAAGTATGGAACCGAGCGCTGGACTACGACTATGAGGGTCCACGGGCCGAAGGGGACCGGGCCCTTTATGACCTGTTGATGCTGGACAACGTCGCCCAGAACGGTGGCCTGCTACACGGGATCCAGGTTCTCGATGAGGATGAGCTCGCCGCCGCGGTGGCGGGCTACCGCTGGTTCGGCCTCGATGCCCTGGCCGACGGCATCGTATCCATAGCCGTCGAAGCCGCAGACATCGATCTCGATGACCCGGACACCTTGGACGCGCAAAGCGAACTGGAGGAGCGCGCGGACGAACTCTTCTTCGGCGAGCAAGGCGGCGACCTCCTGGGCCGGGCGTTCAACAAGAAGCTGACCGATCAGCCGGACGCCTTCGCGGACCCGGCACCTGTCAGCGGGTAGCTCCAGCCAGCTGAAGGGCTCCGATTTCCGCAATGAGTCCAACAAACTGGGACGAGGTTCCCGACGGCGCCCACAGCAGCGAATGGGCCGAGGTGCCCGAAACCGGCTGGGGCATGCTCGCCGCTTGGGCGGCCGGCACGGAAAACGTCTGCAAGCTGCCCGCCGATGACACCGGCCGGGAAGTGCGGGTCACGATTGAAACTGGCGGCGTTACCGAAACGCGGATGGAACCGTTCACAGTGAATGACCGGCAGACTATCGATGAAAGTGTAGAGGACTACCTCCGGGACGCCGGCGTACCGCCCCCGCCGCGAGGATACGTCTGGCTGATGCGGATCCCGCCCGGTGTTCCGTCCGAGGAGGCCCTGTCACGCGAAATCAACCGCGGCATCACGGCGGCCGCCCCCGGAGCCGTAAACCCGGCCGACATCGCATCGATCATGCTGCGGATCGTCGACGTGCTCTACGGGAGGGACTGAGCCGGAGCGTCCCGAACGTCTGGAAAATTGGCTGCTGGCTCCCCCTGCTAACCATCACTGCCGTAGCTGCGAATCGTTGCCGCAAAGCGGGTTCTTTGGCCTGCGAATTAGCCCATTGTGCACCGTGTTTTTGGCGCTTATTCTGATGCCAAGGGCAGGAGCTCGACATGGAAATTACCCTTTACGTTATCGTCCTCGTACTCACCTTCGCCCCTTTTGTGGTGGTGATGCTCGGTCCCAATCTAAGGGAAGACAAACCTGTTACGAGACGCCATCGCTCCGCTTCGAGCATGGCGTCTTCCCACCGGACTAGGGAGAGAATACTCCCGGAAGGGGTTGGGCTCCCACTCCCACTGCCGCAGTCGGGTGTCCGCGGAGGAGCACCAGCGCGGGTGCGGCCAGCCCGGCGGACTGTACGACCCAGGTTCCACCGACATCCGAGAGGTCACGCGCCAGGAACGTGATTAAGTGCCCTCGCCAATTTGGCGGTTCAGGCGGGGGCAGCATCTCGATCATGCTCGAATGTGCCAGCCGGACCCAGGCAATAACGGGTGTCGAGCCGGAGCCTGCGGGTTGGGAAACGTAGGCTCCGGCTCGACCGGCCGTCCGTTCGGGAATCTTCGCTGCTGGGACGGCTATACCTAGTGTCCAATCCATTCACCTGACCGGTAAGCCCCGGACGAGGGACATCTGCACCCCTAGTTTTCGGGATAGTTACGTTCGGCTGTTCCCCGCCGAAACTCCCACCTGCGATTTCATAGCCGTGGCACCTCCGCCGGGGTTAGCATATGCGTGTGCATGTGCCTTGAATCACATGTCCATGCGGGACCCTTTCACCCAGTGGCTGCTTCAAAGGAGTCGTAGATGGGCAATGCCGCCGCCGTGATGACCGGCCTGAACAGCATCGAGATTCAGGAACGCCCGACGCCGGAGCCTGCTCCCGGTCAGGCCGTGATCCGTGTGGAAGCCGTGGGGGTCTGCGGCTCCGACGTCGCCTACTACCGCTACGGAAAGATCGGCCCGTTCGTCGTCGATGGCCCGTTCATCCTGGGCCACGAGGTTTCCGGCGAGGTGGTGGCCGTCGGCGAAGGAGTCGACAATGTCCGCGTTGGTGACCGGGTGGCCGTCGAGCCTGGCACGCCGGACCGCAGCTGCGAAGAATGCCGGGCGGGACGCTACCATCTCTGCCCCAACCTGGAGTTCCTGGCCACCCCGCCCTACGACGGCGCACTGCTGCAGTATCTGGCCATGGATGCCCGCTGCTACTTCCCGATCCCGGATTCGATGAGCTACGAGGACGGCGCGCTGATCGAGCCGCTGTCCGTGGGGCTGTGGGGCTGCCAGCGGGCGAACCTTCAGGCCGGCGATGACGTGCTGATCACCGGCGCCGGCCCGGTCGGCCTGCTCGCCGCCGAAGCTGCGCGGGCCCTCGGCGCGGGCAGCGTCACTTTGACGGACATCTCCGACTACCGGCTCGGTATCGCCGCCGACCATGGGTTCACGGTGGAGAAAAGCGACGCGCCGACCTCGCGGACCTTTGACGTACTGCTGGAATGCTCGGGCGCAAATGGCGTCCTTGCCTCAGCGCTGGGCCGGCTGCACGAGGCCGGGCGGGCCGCTGTCATCGGCATTGCCAAAACCGAAGAGGTGCCGCTGCCTCTGTCCATCCTCAATTGGAAAGAAATCACCATCTCCATGGTGAACCGGTACAACAACACCTGGCCCCTGGGCATCGCCCTGGTTTCGTCCGGCCGGATCAACCTGGAGGGCCTGGTGACGCACAGCTTTTCACTGCCGCAAACCGCGGCCGCACTGGACAACACGTCCACCGAACCCGAATCGCTCAAGGCGATGATCTACCCCCAACAGCTCTGACCGCGGGAGCCGGAATCACAACCAGCCGCAACGGGGCACACCACCAGTACAGAGGAGCACCGATGAAGAAGCACACACGGGGAATCCTGGGCCTCACCACTGCCCTGTTTCTGGCAGCCGGCATGACTGCCTGCGGTGGCGGCGGAGGAGGCGGCGAAGGCGGCGGCGGCGGGAACGGCGGCGAGGCCGAGGGAAAAATCGCCTTCCTGATGCCGGACCGGGCCTCCACCCGCTACGAGCAGCAGGACAGCCCGCTGTTCAAGGCCAAGGTGGAAGAACTCTGTGCCGGCTGCGAGGTGCTCTACCAAAACGCTGACGGTGACGCGAACAAGCAGCAGCAGCAGGCCAACGCCATGATCACCCAGGGCGTCAAGGTCCTGGTCCTCGACCCGGTTGACAGCACCGCTGCCGCCTCGCTGGTCAACACCGCGAAGGGCCAAGGCATCAAAGTCATCACGTACGACCGGCCGGTCCCCGATACAGCGGCCGACTTCTACGTCTCGTTCGACAACAAGGAGATCGGTTCCCTCATCGCCGAAGACCTGGTCAAGAAGCTGGACGCCGACGGCAAGGAGACCGGCGGGGTACTGATGGTCAACGGCTCGCCCACAGACCGGGCTGCACAGCTGATCAAGGAAGGCGCGAAGGAAGCCATCGATGCCAGCGAGCATCCGATTTTGGCATCCTATGACACGCCCGAGTGGCAGCCGTCCAGGGCCCAGGACTGGGTGGCCGGCCAGATCACCCAGTTCGGCGAGGAGATCACCGGCGTCGTAGCCGCCAACGATGGCACCGCCGGTGGCGCCATCGCGGCGCTCAAGGCAGCCGGCGTCTCGCCCTTCCCGCCGGTCACCGGGAACGACGCGGAGGTTGCGGCGATCCAGCGGATCATCAGCGGCGACCAGTACAACACCATCTCCAAGCCGATCAGAATCGTCGCGGAGAAGTCGGCCGAGGTTGCGGTCCAGCTGCTGAACGGCGAAACGCCGGAACCGGACGCCACGCTCTTCGACACCCCGTCGGCGCTGTTCGTGCCAACGGTTGTCACCAAGGAGAACGTCAAGGAAGTGATTTTCGACGGCGGCATCTACGAGGCCTCGGAAGTCTGCACCGGCGAATACACGAAGGGTTGCGACGAGCTCGGCATTGAATAGGACGTCACAGGGAAAGGGAAAGCAGTGTCCACTGTCTCAGCGGAACGCCCGGAGGCAACCGCTCCGGTGCTGTCCATGCGGGGTGTCAGCAAGCACTTCGGTGCCGTCGCCGCCTTGACCGACATCGAGCTGGACGTCCACGCTGGCGAAGTCGTCGCCCTTGTCGGGGACAACGGCGCCGGGAAGTCGACTCTGGTCAAGATTCTCGCGGGCGTGCATCCGCAGGACACCGGAACGGTGAACTTCGACGGCAAGGACGTCACCATCCACACGCCGGTGGATTCCATTCAGCTGGGCATTGCCACCGTGTTCCAGGACCTCGCCCTCTGTGACAACCTCAGCGTCGTCGACAACCTTTTCCTTGGCCGGGAGCTGGGACCATGGCGGCTGAACGAAGTGGAGATGGAAGTCCAGTCCTGGAAGCTACTGCGCCAGCTCTCGGCTAAGATCCCCTCGGTCCGAATCGCCGTGGCCTCCCTGTCCGGCGGCCAGCGGCAGACCGTCGCCATCGCCCGGTCGTTGCTCGGCAGCCCCAAGCTCATCATCCTCGACGAGCCCACGGCTGCCCTCGGCGTGGCGCAGACAGCCGAGGTCCTGAATCTGGTCGAGCGGCTGCGTGAGAACGGCCTCGCGGTGATCATGATCAGCCACAACATGCAGGATGTTAAAGCGGTCGCCGACCGCGTTGCGGTGCTGCGGCTGGGGAAGAACAACGGCACGTTCCGCATGAAGGACGTGTCTACCGACGAACTGATCGCCGCCATCACCGGCGCCACCGACAACGTCGTGACCCAGCGCGCCGCTCAAACCGGCGCCGCAGCCGCCGCCAACGCGGCAGGGACGGCAGGAACGGTGGGCGGGGCTGACCGGCTGGACGGACCAGGTGGAGGTTCGCTGCCGCCCGGCCAAGCCCCCGGAAGCGCCGGGCAACTGGGGTCCGGACCAGCACCGGAAGAAGGAGCCGCACCATGACAACCAATCCAACCAGTCCGGTCGTCCCGGTGGCCACCGATCTGCAGGATGAACGGCTGATCCGAACCGAGGGCTTCAAGGGCGCCGTCAAGGTCGGGATCAACCGGGTCCGCGGCGGCGATTTGGGCGTGCTGCCCATCGTCGTCGGACTGCTGGTTATCTGGAGCATTTTCCAGCTGCTCAATCCCTTCTTCCTCTCCAGCGCCAACCTGGTCAACCTGTTGCTGGAAAGCGCCGCCGTCGGAGTCATCGCGCTGGGCATCGTGTGCGTCCTGCTCGTCGGCGAGATCGACCTGTCCGTCGGCTCGGTCAGCGGCCTATCGGCCGCGATCGTCGGCGTCACCTTCATCAAGCAGGACTGGCCGATCGGGCTGGCGATCCTCACGGCGATGGCCGCCGGTGCTGCTATCGGCCTGGTCTATTCGCTGGTGTACACCAGGTTCGGGGTGCCGTCCTTCGTGATCACGCTGGCTGGCCTCCTCGGCTTCCTCGGCCTGCAGCTGTTTGTGCTCGGTGTCGAGGGCACCATTAACCTGCCGTTCGATTCCTTCCTGGTCTGGTTCGGCCAACAGGCGTTCGTACCGGCATGGCTGTCTTACGTGCTGGCGGTCCTCGGCGTGGCAGGCTTCTTCCTCAGCCAGCTCACGCTCTCCCGTCAGCGGGTCAAGGCAGGCCTGTCGGGCAGACCGATGCGGCTGGTCGTGATGCAGTCGATCCTGTTGGCCGTGATCCTGCTCTTCGCGGTGTGGTACCTGAACCAGGCCCGCGGCGTTGGCTGGATGTTCGTCTTCTTCGCAGCCCTGGTGCTGATGATGCATTACGCCTTCACCCGGACCCGGTGGGGCCGCTCCGTCTACGCCGTCGGCGGCAATCGGGAAGCGGCGCGGCGGGCCGGCATCAGCGTCAACCGCATCTACGTGTCCATCTTCGTTCTGTGTTCGACGTTCGCGGCTGTCGGCGGCATGCTGGCTGCCGGCCGCCTGGCGGCCTCGGCGCAGAGCAGCGGTACCGGCGACGTGAACCTCAATGCGATCGCCGCCGCGGTGATCGGCGGAACCAGCCTGTTCGGCGGCCGCGGGTCCGCATTCTCCGCACTCCTGGGCATCCTGGTGATCCAGTCCATTTCCAGCGGCCTCACACTGCTCAACCTTGAATCTTCGTTCCGTTACATGATCACCGGCCTGGTGCTGCTGCTTGCCGTGATTCTCGACGCCGTCTCACGCAAGTCCCGCACCTCGCACGGCCGCGCCTAGTGACCGGCCGTTTGAGTGACATGTTTCTAGGCATCGACATCGGTACAGGCAGCAGCAAGGCGGTACTGGCCGACGCCGAGGGCCACGTTCTGGACAGCGCAACGGTCACGCATGACGTCGACTACCCGCGGCCTGGTTGGGCCGAGTTCGACGCCGAGGGCGGGGCCTGGGCAGAGGTGGTCCAGCTGTGCCGGGAGCTTTTCTCCAGGAACGACGCCGGGGCTGTCGCCGGCATGTGCGTCAGCGCGATGGGTCCCAGCCTGGTCGTCACGGACGACAACCTGACCCCGCTGCGCCCGGCGATCCTGTACGGTATTGACGCGCGTGCCGTCGTCGAAATCCGCGAGCTCACAGAGGAGTTCGGTGCCGAGGCGATCTTTCGCGATGCCGGGAAAGTCCTGTCCTCGCAGGCCGTGGGACCGAAGCTCCGCTGGCTGCGCAATCGGGAACCGGAGGTCTTCGCCCGTGCGCGGAACTGGCACAGCCTGAACTCTTTCATCCTGGCGAAGCTTACCGGGGAGCTGGTTTTGGACCACCACACTGCCAGCCAGTGCGATCCGCTGTACGACGTCCGGGCTAACCGGTGGCATCCGGAGCGGTACGACGCCGTCGCCGGCCACCTGCCCAAACCCCGGCTGGTCTGGCCAGCCGAAGTAGGCGGCAGCGTGCACCGTCAGGCAGCCGAGGCGACAGGGCTGCCGGAAGGCCTGCCGGTCTGCGCAGGCACGGTCGACGCCTGGGCGGAGGCGTTCAGCGCCGGCGTCCGACAACCGGGCGACCTCATGCTGATGTACGGCTCCACCATGTTCTTTGTCCAGGTCCTCGGGAAGTTCCGCGCCGAACCCAAACTCTGGACCACGGCCGGAGTGGACCCTGGGTCTTTGACGCTGGCCGCTGGGATGTCAACGTCCGGAAGCCTGACCACCTGGTTGCAGCGGCTTTTCGGTGACGTCCCCTTCGAGCAGCTCGTCGCGGAGGCCGCCGCGGTACAGCCGGGATCTGACGGACTGCTGCTGCTGCCCTATTTTGCGGGCGAACGCACGCCTGTTTTCGATCCCGACGCCCGCGGCCTGATTACTGGGCTGTCGCTGCGGCACACTCGGGGCCATCTGTTCCGTGCCGCCTACGAGGGCATCGGCTTTGGTATCCGACAGATCCTGGAGTACCTGGAGAACGCCGGCGAACCGATCCGGCGCGTCGCAGCCGTCGGCGGGGGCACCAAGGCCAGACTCTGGACGGAGATCGTCAGCAACATCACCGGACGCGAACAGCTGGTCCCGGAACAGACCATCGGTGCCAGCTACGGGGACGCGCTGCTCGCCGCCGTCGGAACCGGGGCCGTGCCAGCCGGGACGGACTGGGCCCGGACGGCGGCGACGGTGAAGCCAGATCCGGCGACCGCCCCGCTCTACGAAAAGCTGTACGCCACCTATGGTCACCTGTACCCATCGAACCGTGAGCACATGCACGTACTCGCCGCCCTGCAGGAGCCGGCGGACGAGTAGGCGGTCCGAACTGCCACCAGCACTGATGCCTGTCAGGCAGGACCTAGTTCCGGTGTGTCATCTACCGCCGTCTCCGCTGTTTCCTGCGGCATCGTCTTTCGACGGCCGGTAGCCGGCGACAGCGGCGCGGATATCGCCCTCTTCGTGCCCGCCCTTCTTCTTGCCGAACGGCAGCAGCTTCACCAGCGGGTGCACGATGGCCATTACCACGAGGCCCCAGACAAGCCCGAGCACAGCTGAGCACAGGGTGTTCACAAGCCAGGCTAGGAAGCCGCCAACCACCGGGATCCCGGCGAACGGGTGCTCGAGGACGTGGACCAGGTCATACGGGGCGTGCCAGCCGAGGTCGTACGCACCCTGGAGCATGATGTGCCCGCCGACCCAAAGCATGGCGATCGTGCCGATGAAGGTGATCGCGGCCAGCACCGTAGGCATGCCCTTTACGAGCAGGCTGCCAAAGCGTTTCGAGCTCGCGGAGTCCTTGGTGGTCAGGTGCAGGCCGATGTCGTCCATCTTGACGATGAGCCCGACGGCGCCGTACACGATTACCGTGATCGCGATCGCCACGAAGACCAGGATGAACGCCCTGACCCACAGGGACTCGTCGGCCACCTCGTTCATCGAGATGACCATGATCTCGCAGGACAGGATGAAGTCGGTGGTGATCGCGCCCTTGGTGACCTTGGCTTCCGCCTCCGGGCCCTGTTCGACCGCCGGCGCATGCTCGGCCTCGTGGTGGCCGCGGACCTTGTGCCAGACCTTCTCGGCACCCTCGTAGCAGAGGTAGGTGCCGCCCAGCATAAGGATGAACGGGATGATCACCGGGATGAAGGCGCTGATGAGCAGCAGTGCCGGCAGGATGATCAGCAGCTTGTTCCGGAGCGAGCCCCAGAAAATCCGTTTGATCATCGGCAGTTCACGGGACGGGTCTGCGCCGGACACGTACTGCGGAGTGACCGCCGCGTCGTCAATCACCACGCCAGCGGCCTTGGTCCCGGCCCTGGCGGCACCGGCAGCGACATCGTCCACCGAGGCGGCCGCTATGCGGGCCAGGGCTGCGACGTCGTCCAGCAGGGCGACGAGACCGCCGCTCACAGCTCGCCCCCGCACTGCACGACGGCGGACTGCTGGGCGAGGGGGATACGGTTGAGACACCTGATCAGCATGCTTTGAGTATATGACGACGGCGAAGCCCGCTGACCGGATCCTCCGTATTCCTGCCGTTCGAGAGCCAAGCTACGTTCGTGCTCGTAGCTAGCGGACAGTGATACAGGCGAGGCGGTCTCCGGCCTCGCCTGCTTCACCTTCCTGCATGCCGGTGTGCGTTGCGTGGATAACCACAGACCGGCCTTCGCCCTCGCGGAACTGCCAGCCAACGGTGCTTTCAACTTCGGCGTTACCTTCGGCATCGGTGATGAAGTCCAGCCATACTTCGTTCTTTGGGTTGGCGTAGACCGGATCCGTCGAAGCTACGACGTCCTCCTGACCCTGTGTCGCAGGATCCTGCTGATCCTGGTAGTGCAGGCCGGCATCATCCGGATCGGAACCGCATGCCGCGACGTGGACATGCGAGCCGTACTCCGATTCGGGTTCGAGCCCCTTCACCGACAGGGTCACGGTCGTTTTGGCACCGTCCTCGTTGACCGTAACATCGGCGGAACTGCCGTCGGGTACACGCTCGTCATAAGTCACGGCGGTGGCACCCTCGGCATACGGTGCAAATTCTCCGGAACCTAGCTCGCCCGTAGGTTCTGGTACTTGGCTTTCGGTGGCTGGCGTTGGGTTCCCCGTCTCCTCTTCCGTCGGTCCGGGTGCCGGTTCATCCCCGGCGCCTTCCGGAGCGCCGGCGCACGCGGTCAGGCTAAGAACCAGGGCGGCGAGGGTTGTCGGAACGATAGTGTGTAAGGGTTTCACGATGCAATCCTCCGTGCCGTGGAGTGGACTGATGTAGCTTGGATGAGCTCAAGCGAAGGTTCGTTTTTTCAGGGTGGCACGGCCTGTACCGAAGTACCAGAGAGAACTGCGTTTTGGCACCCTCCAATAATGGATTCGAGCTGCCCGGTGTCGCCGCGCTTCATTCGCGTTGAGGACGCGTCCCTCGAATGGTGGACACAACTTGTACACGGTGCCAATATGTATGCACGCTTCAGCCGGCTCATGTGAATTCGGATTGAAGCCGGAAGCTGGAGGAGAAATGACTGGATCTGCTTTCGAAGCAGCTGTGGAGCAGTACCACCAAGCTGTGAATGCAATCGTCCAGGGAGATGCGTCCCCTCAGAAGCAAGTGTGGTCAAGACAGAGCGACGTCACGCTGGCGAACCCCTTCGGCCCGCCCATTCGCGGTTGGATCGAAGTCGAAAAGGTGATCAGTCGCGCAGCTTCCCACCTCAGGGGCGGTGAACCCAACCGCTTCGAGCGGATCTCCGGGCATCTCGGGACGGACATGGCCTACATCGTCGAAATCGAACGGACCCGGGTGAAGGTAGGCCAGTCGGATGAGCTGTCGCCCGTCTCGCTCCGAGTCACAACGATATTCCGGCTCGAGCAAGGACAGTGGAAGGTCGTGCATCGGCACGCGGATCCAATAACTTCCCCGCAGCCCGTCGAGTCCATCATCGAAAAGTAGCGACTGGATTACCAAGCCACGGTCGTATTCTCAACGACCTCGACGATTCTGGTCTCCGCCGTTCCCACCAGCGCCGGGGCTGCCGGGCCTGACTTCCAGACCTCTTCCTCAAGCCTGGCCAGAAACATGACGGCCCCTTCCTGAGTCTCGAAATCCAGTTCAATCATGACGTAGTCGTCGCCCACCGGCCGGTAAATCCTAAAGGCACGAACGCCGGACCCGGCCCGGTCGAGCGGGTCACTATCGAAAGCCTGCCGCCACATCGAAAAGTCCCGCACTTGATGCTCTATCTGCAAGGTGTACATAGGAGCATTCCCTCCTCAGTGGTGGCAGACCCACTGCGATAAAGAGTCAGTGTCGTGATCCCCATTGTCCGCCGTCGTGCCAGTTCATACCAGAGATCGCGGGCTCCCTACTCGTTGTAACTCTGACTGTGAACGGCGTGATCAGTGCGTTCTCCAAGTCCGTTACCCAGAAGTTCCACCGCTACGGGCCGAAAGCACCGCGGCTCACCTCGGCGCTGATGACTGACACGGCGTACTTGCCGAAAAATTGAGCAATTCTTGAGCCTTATGATCCACAAACAGGTGAAAGATGTGCAACGATTCACCTAGGCATTTGCAGTGGGGGCAAAGCAGGCCGTTCCCCAAGCTATCCATATTCGGATCCGCCTAGGCAGAATCTTGCCGGACTGCCGGCACATTAGTTGGGGGACTAAAAATGAATAAACGTCACGATCAGACGAATCGGAAAAAAGCCGTAGCGCTCTCCGCAGCAGGCCTTGTACTGGTAGCAGGAGCTACCGTCACCTCGCTCGCTGCCTGGACGGACACCGAATGGATCTTCGGTGGCGCAGGCGGAACACCTGGAGTCGGCACCAGCAGCTTCAATGTGCAGCAGAACGTCACCGCCGACACCACTTCCTGGACTGATAAGGAAACCCGGCCGGGTGGTCAAATCGAGTTCAGCACTGAAGCGTCATCCTTGGTACCAGGCGATACCGTGCACGCGTTCGTTCGCCTCCGTACCGCGGCGGGCTCGGATGGAGGTGATTTGACCCTGAACGCTGAGTTGCCGTTCAAGGACTCTTCCCAGTTGCTCTATAACGCGCTCACGTATCAGGCAGGTCAGGTCGCCGGCCCCGAAGCTTGTAACGCTGCTGGTCTGGCGGCGAGTCTAGCTACAGACAATCAACTTGTACCCGCGGATTCTCCATTGACTACCGATGCAACACGCACATTTAGTTTGGCTGCTAACAGCGGCGACGAAGCAACAATCTGTTTCGCCCTGACTCTGCCGGACAACGAAGCAAACGCTGCCAATAAAAAGTTGCAGGGCCAGACTGCCACCCCAGTCTGGAACTTCAAGGCCATCTCCAAGTAAACCGTGGCCGCCCACAGCGCCACCACGACGCGACGCAGGCACCGCGGCAACAAACGCATTGGCTGGTCCGGCGTCCTTTACGCCGTGTCCATGGCAGCTATAGCCCTGGTCATTGCAGTAGCCGTCGTCGGCCCGGCCCTGGGTTTGCACACCGTGCGCCTGGCGACAGGTTCCATGTCGCCGGGCCTGCCCGCCGGTTCCCTGCTCATGGTCCGCGATACACCGGCCGCCCAAGTGCAGCCCGGCGATGTGGTCATGGTCCAGCGCCCTGACCACCGCCCCGTGACGCACCGCGTGGTCGCCCTCGAGCCGCCCACGGCAGAGACAGGCGGCAGGGTGGCGCTGACCCTGCGCGGTGATGCCAACGCCACGGAGGACCCCCAACCGTATTTGGTGGACCGCGTCGGCCGAATGGTCGTCGGCATCCCGTGGGGCGGGCAACTGGTCGAGTTCGTCCGGTCCCCGGTCGGCATGGGCGTGCTGACCGTGCTCTTCAGTTCGTTGGTGCTGTGGGTGCTCTGGCCAACCGGCAAGAACACCGAAGCCAGACCGATCGAAAGTTAGCTCAAATGTTGGCGAAGGCTCGACTGGCTGCGGGAGTGCTGCTGCTCCCCTGCCTGATGGTGCCGGCCCCTGGCTGGGCAGCTGCTGCAGCCTCTGACGAGCGCCCGCAGACCGTCGTCAACACCACTCACGGCCCGCTGAGTCTGGAGGTCTCGCCGTATCCGCTCAAGTTCGAAGATCTTACGCCGGGAGATTCAGTAACCTGGACCATCACGCCGAAGCTGAACGATGGTCTGTCCGGGCCTCTCAGCTTGCAGATCCGCTCGGATGGTCCCTTGGCAAACAACGACGCCGGTGCCCGGCTTACGCTGCAACAGTGCAGTGAGCCGTGGGTAGAGAAACATTGCGCTTCGGGCGGGACCGTCATCGTGGACGCGCCGCTCAGCAGGATCGACCCGGGGACGGTGCATGGCCTCGGTTTCCTGTCGCCGGAGCAGGGCGCGTACTTCCACGCCACGTTCACTATGCCGGCGGACCTGCCCGACCAACTGCAGGACAGCAGCGCCACGTTCGGGCTGGGCTTTGCCGCGCTGGGTGATGAAGAAAACGTCGCCACTCCACCGTCAACCTGGGATGTTCCGCGGGGGCCGCTGCCCTACACCGGTGCCGATGGTCTCCTGGGCGTCTTCGGTCTCGGCCTGCTGTTGGCCGTCACCGGGATCGCCATGCGTTTTCGCAAGCCGAAAGGGGCGGGCTCATGAGGCGGCGGCTGCGCGGCCTCGTTGCCGCTGCGGCCGGAAGCGCCCTCATCGGCACGCTGATAATTCCCGCCTCTGCGGCAAGCTGGACGGACCGGGAATGGAACCACTCCACGGTCGGCACGCTGGACTGCGCAACCATGGACAGCGCGGAGACCCGCGGGGCGGGCAAAGTTCTGGGCGGCAACCTGCTCGGCACGGATCTGGACCCACTCGCGGAAGTGGAGGACGTCGTCGTTGTTAATGACGGGACGGCGTCGAGCGTCAATCCTCAGAACGCAACAGTCCTGGGCAATGATGCCTACGCTAACCCGCTGAACGTCGAGGCGCTCCAGTCCGTCAACGTCGGGCTCACCGGCCTGCTGGTCCTTCCGCTGGGCGCCGAAGCCGGTATGGTCAACCAGTTCGGACAGGCGAACGATACCGGTTACTCAGCGGGGGCAGCCGGCGCTGTCAGCAACTCGGGCGGCATTGACCTACACCCCGAAACCGACCCGGAGCTCCCGCGCTTCGCCACACTGGAACTCGGCACGGTACTGGACCAGGTTCTCGGCGAAGGAACCGGCGCCGGTATCACCAACCTGGCCGATGTCCGCCTTGGCATCGGCGCCGTCGCCAGCAGGGCCACCCTGGATGCTTGCGCCGGCGACTGGCACGGCAATATCTATTCCGCCCTCGAGCGGCGATATGCAATCGCCGGACTGGATGCCGAACTGGACACTCCCCTCTCCGGAGACCTCGTGTCCACAGTGGACAGCACGCTCAGCAGTCTCGAATCAACTGTGGAGACGCTGGCCGGTCCCAACGGAGCGGTCAATGAGATTTCCGACGTCCTCCTCGGCCCAAAGGGACTCGGACCGGTCCTCGGCACCCTGTTACTGGACAGGAAGAACACAGTCGCGGACCTCGGCCTCACCATAGATCTTTCCGCTGTCCGCACGCTCCTGACCGAGCCCATCAGCGACGCGCAGGGAACTGTCGTCATCGATCCGCAGCGCGGCACTGTCAGCGTGGATCTGGCCGCGCTACTTGGCCCCGAGTACCAGGATTCCGTCGGCCTCAACGGTCTGGCCCCCAATACCCAACTGCTGATCAACAACGCCGCACTGAACGCGCTAACCGGAGCGTTGACATCAGCGTTGGACGATTGGACTGCCCGGATCACGACGGCGGTCAACCAGGCCTTGGACGCCGTCGAAGTCCAACTCAGCATCACGCTCCCGGTCAAGCTGATGGGCGGGCTCCTTCCCGTTGAAGTAGGCACACTCAGCATCACTGTTGGAGACGCGGCCACCGGGACGGGAGTCAGCCTCGCAGCGCTGAGGGCCGGACAAGCGGATGTAAAAGTCGCCTTGAAGCCCTCCGGCGTCTGTTCGGGCATCCTTGTCGGATCCCTCTGCAGCGTGGTCAACGGGGTTATCGATGGCTTGGCAGGATTCGCCTCGAACCAAATTCTTGGTCCGCTCATTGCCGAAGTCCTAGACCGCAGCCTTCAGCCCTTGGTCACCGGCCTCGGAACGAACCTGCAGACGCAGGTCAGCCCGCTGGTGTCCTTGATTTCGACGACGCTGCGGGGACTCTTCGGCCCCGACAGCGCCCTGTCGCTCACCGCCAATGCCCAGAACCAGCCGGACCCGGCAGAACTGGCCGGCCTGGATCCAGCCCGGACAGAACCGGACCCGTGGCAGGAGCTCGAAGGCACAGGGCATTACGACGTCGCGGCCCTGCGGATCGATGTCCTCGGCCCGCTCAAGCTAGCCACGCTCGAACTCGCACGCTCCTCGGTAGGCCCCAACATGGTGAGGTGACGGCCTGCATACTGCCGTCGCATTCAAGAACGCGGAACGTCAGCGGTTGATCCGGTGGAGCATTCGGAGTGCTTGACGGGCGGTAGGCCTCTCTGCTGGCCGCAGGTCCGTCATGGCTCGCAGCAGTACTGTCCATCGGCGGCCGAGGGTGTACGGCATGCGGGGTTTGTTGAGTGCGCGGGCGACCATCGTCTCCATGGGAGTTCCCGGGAAGGGTTTTACTCCTGTGAGGCACTCGAGCGCGACCAGACCCAAAGCATATATATCGCTTGCTTCGGTAGCTTGAGCGCCGTGGACCTCTTCAGGACTCATGTAGTGGGCGGTGCCGGAGAGGGAAGCCAACGGTGCATGCCGCCGGCTGGTGGCGATGCCGAAGTCGGTGAGCTTGGCAACGGCGCCGTTGCGCTCGTTCCCGAGCGATGGGATGAGGATGTTTGCCGGTTTGATGTCGTTGTGGACAATGCCCTTGCGGTGAACATACGAAAGTGCGTGCAGAATGGCAGCCATCCACGCCGCTGTCACAGCAGGATCTGAGGGACCCTCTTGCAGCACGTGCCGAAGGTTCCGGCCCTCCACGTACTCCATAACCATGAATGCCGGTCCGGTGGTTCCGGCAGCCGCAGGCATTCGGCCGTAGTCGGTCATGGGCACGATGGCCCAGTGGTTCAGCCGCCGGTGGATAGTGACTTCCCGATGGAACCGCTCGCCCGAGTGCACGGCGTCGGTTCGGAAAATCTTGACGGCCACGGTGCGTCCCGTGTGCGTGTCCAGGGCCTTGCGGACCGCGGCTTCAGAGCCATAGCCCAAGAGCGGTCCCAACCGGTAGCGCCGACCGGCTAGATAGGAGTCTTCCCACGCCGGCCCATCGGCTGTCGGCTTGAGCGCCTCCTCAGGGTCGGCCGTGATGACCGGCGGGGTCACTTCAGCACATCTTCAAGCTCGGATTCCGTCATGTCGGCCGCCAGGCACAGCGCGGAGCTAGCCGCTCCCGCGGCGGCAGCGTTCCGGATCGCTTCAACGAGCTTCAACTGCGCCGCATCGAGTTCCCACTGCAAGCTTTCCTGCCTGGCTGCGGCCAGCCGAACCATGCCCAGTGCATCAGCCGCTCGGCTCGAGCTCGGCGCACCACAATGCACAGGGGGCGAGGGCACAGCCGCCACGTCGCTCATCCAAGGAAACGTGTCGACTCGCTGCAAAGAAAACGCGCCGTCCGGTAGGGCGCTTTTCCATCCGGTTGCGTCGGGGGCATCAACCACTTGCGTCACAGCGAACTCCTCAGACTACTGATAATTCGGATAAAAAGTATCTCGTCTGACTAGTTATATGACGGTTTAGCGGTTAAGTCCACACAGCGCTCAATCCTGGTTGGCGGGATCGATGGCGTCCACCGTGCCGCGCATACGCTGCAGGAAGTCTGCAACGGTCTTGGAGTCTTCCGGCGAAAGTGATGAGGCGATCTCCGCCATCCGGCGGTGCGTGAGGTCCATCAACCCCCGCACTTCCTTGCTCGAACCCGGCGCCGGTCGCAGCAGCAACGCCCTTCGGTCCGAGGGATGCGGCTCTCGGCTGACGTGCCCGCTCTTGACGAGCCGATCAATTAGCGCAGTCATGGACGCAGAAGTAACGCCGAGTTTTTGCCCCAGTTCCTTCGGTCCGATCGGCCTGTTCGCCGCATCGGCTTCGATCACGTACCGCAGGGCAAGCAGGTCTGTTTCCCCCAAATTCATGGACCCGCGCATGCGGCGCCTCATCGCGACTTCAGACGCCCCATAATCGCTCAAGGCATTCAACAGGCCCGAACCCGCCGGCCGCTGCTCCACTTCGTCTGCTTTTCCCAGGCCGTCTTGGGCCGCTTCGTCTTGCATAAAGCTGATCCTTCGATGGACATATATCTTGCTTGTCTAGCTATCGAATATAGCGTCGCAGCAAAGGCATGTCCACGTCCGACACCAGCTGCCATGCCTGGTGTCGCCACGCCTAACAAGATCACCTCCTAGCGGATCTGCTCCCCGCTGACGGCATCAATGAGCACTTCCGTGAGTGTGCCGCCCTCGGACCGGATTTCCACTTCCCACACCGGCTTGTCGTTCTCGTCCTCCAGCGAAGCTTCCTCGAGGTCGCCTACGGCGGCTTGTTGCGCGGTCTCGATCGCCTCGGTTAGAGAAACCGTCGCCGAATCGAGAGCGAGCCGGTCTTCCTCGTCGGCGGGTCCCTTGTCCCGTTGATCCAGCACTTCGCTGCCGTCCGCCAGCACCAGCACCTCATGCTCGGTGCCACCGCTGATGAGCTCGACTTCCCAACCCTGCCGATCGTCGCTGTAGTCAACGTCCACCGCGGCGCTGCCCGGCACGGCCGTTACCGCGGTTTCGACGGCGGCACGGCCGTTGGCATCTCCGGTTGGCGGAGTGCCGGTCGCTCCCCCGGCTCCGGGACTCGTCTGCCCGGGAGACGCACTTACCGCGCCCGGGGAAGTAGCCATTTGCCCAGGGACCGGACTGGTCGTCTCCGGAGCCACCTGGGTTTGTGTACCCTCGCCCGTTGTGGCCGGCCCATCTTCCGCGCCGTCACACCCTGTCACGACCAGAAGGACACCAGCAGCAACCGACAACATAGGAAGCAGTCGTATCTTTTTCATGCCTTCATTCTCCGACGGACCACTGCCATCGTCGAGAGGCCATCCACTCCGCCGCTGCCCCAACGGGCTCTTGAAAACAGGTACGACGGCGTCACGTCCGTTCCGCTCTTGCCTCACCTATCGCGGAAACGGCCTCCGGAAACACCGGAGGCCCGGAGTAATGAATGAGGCGAGTAACGAACTGAGCGAAATTAGTTGCGGAAGTCGAGCTGCTCCGTGTAGCCGTAAGGAACGGAATCGCTGATCGCCACGGTAAACCGCCCGGGTTCGTGGCGGGTGACGAGGATGCCCCCGTTCCGGCAGCGCCTAGCCAGCCCCGTCATTTCCTCGACGGCGGCATTGAGCCTCTCGTCCATGGCGGCCCGGCTCTCAACCCGCACCTCGATGGTGGCCTCACATGGCGTTGTCATCGGACTGCCAGCTCGGGCTCGCCGGACAGCGGCCAGGCGGTATAACCTTCTGCCTTTTCAAAAAGTGTCCGCAGCTGGGCTCCGTGGCTTTCCAGCCAAAGGGCGTCTGCTCCGCGGGTCACTGCGCCGACATGGCCGGTGCGGATGCTTCGCCCGTCCTTCTTGATCTCGACTTCAAGACCGGTCAACTCGTTCCAGTCTCCATACAAAACGCTGCTCACGGTGATGCCCCTTCCTGCTGACATTTGCCGCCCTGTTCCGCCGCGACGGTGGGGACAAAAACGACCCGCCCCTCCCAGGGCCAACACCGAACACTACTCGCCGGTCACGTGTTCCGATATGTCCGGTGGAACGGAACCAGCGACAGGTCCTTGTTCACCTGCCCAGCCGCAAGCAGCCTCCGCAGACGAACGCGCCCGGTGTCATTGTCAGAAGTCGTCTGCACGGAATGTCAGAACCCGTCTGCACAACTGAGGTCCGGCCTGATCGAGGAGGTCCGGATACCCGGAGGACTGTCCCGAGCCATGTTCTACAGGCGGTCGCGGGCACTCACGACCTGACCGCGTTACGACCTCTGTTAAAGCTCCCCCAATGGGCGCAGACGGCGGAGGCAGAAAAAATGCTGCTTCCGGCCATTGACCTCGTGAGTCACGTGCCGTGTGCGGCGCGAACGGCTCTGCGATCATAAGACTGTGGCGAAAAAGTTGACGGTGCGCAGGATCATGCCGCTCGCGACCTTGTTCGTCGTCGTCGGGCTCCTGGTTGGCATGCCGTGGTTCTTCCAACGCTCGCTCATCTATTTTCCCGACCGCGGCCAGCCACGCCCGGCCGCCGAGCTGTTGCCCGGAGCCCAGGAAGTCACGCTCACGACGAGGGACGACCTCAAGCTCGGTGCCTGGTACTTGCCAGCCGCAGACGGCTGCCGCGCGACCGTGCTCGTCGCACCGGGCAACGGCGGCAACCGGGCTTATCGGGCAGGGCTGGGACGAGCGATCAGCGAGCTCGGCTTCGGCGTGCTGCTCTTCGACTATCGCGGTTATGCGGCGAATCCCGGGTACCCGTCCGAGGACGGTCTCGCGCGCGATGTCCGCGCCGCTCGCGAGTTCCTGACAGGTGCGGCAGGAGTACCGGCAGGCTCGCTCGTCTATTTCGGGGAAAGCCTCGGCGCCGGGGTGGTCACGGAGCTCGCCACCGAGCATCCTCCAGCCGCGATGGTGCTGCGCTCACCTTTTACCTCGCTCGCCGACGTCGGCCGGGCAGCCTACGGCGTGCCGGTGGGCTGGATGCTTCGCGATCACTACCCGGTACGCGAGAACGTAGTGCGGGTGGACATCCCGACCGCCGTGGTCTACGGGAGCGGGGACACCATCGTGCCCGCACAGCAGAGCCGGGACGTGGCTCAGGCGGCCCGGGACGCCGGAAACTACGTCATCGAGGTGGAGGTAGCGGCGGCGGACCACAACGATGCAGCGCTGGCGATGGGTCCCCAACTCATCGGTGCCCTCGTCGACGTGGCTGGCCGCGGCGGGGCGACCGGGTGCCCGTGACGGCTCAGGACGCCGAGTACACGCGCGTTTCGGCCGCTCACCACACGCTTCACGTCAATGGCCAGGTGGAAGTCCCCTGCTGAAGGCGTCCAGTACTTTGTCCTGATTGAGACCGTCTTTCGGCCCGGCGGGCGCGCCTGTCGCTAGAGGGCGTGCATCAGCGACCGCCGGGATCGCAAGCATGCCAGCGAGAATGAACGCGCCAGTGACCTTCAAGAACGATTTCTTGCTCAAGAGGAGGACATGATCCGTCTCTCTGTTCATGGCGCGACATCTGCGGCCGCTAAAAGCGGCGGGGAACCTGCCTGAAAGAGCACCTGGACTTATGCGTTTATCCGAGAATACGTAGATCGGCAGTTGGAAAACCTTGGAAAGGCTCGGAACGCACCTCATGCGACGGTCACAATCCCCCGGCAACACTAATGACTGTGCCCGTCACGTAGCTCGCCTCGTCGGACAGCGCCCAGAGGACGGCGGCGGCAACCTCCTCCGGATTCCCAACCCGCCGCAGCGGCACCCGCGCCGCAACCCGGCCCGGCCGCTCCGGATCCCCGGCAGCGGCATGAATGAAGGTGTCCGTTGTCCCCGGTGAAATGGCGACTACCCGGATTCCCTGAGGGCCGAGCTCCTTACCCAATCCCTTGGTGAATGTTTCTACAGCAGCTTTCGAGGCCGCATAGGCCAGGTACTCACCGGGAGCACCTGTCGTAGCGGCAACGGATCCAAGATTGACGACGACGCCGGCCGCCCCTCGTTCCAGCCACCGCTGTACCGCGAAGCGGCTGTAGGACATCGTGCCGTGGACGTTGACGTCGAAGATGCGCCGCGCCGTTTCCTCGTCCGACTCGAGAAAGGCACCAAGCGGACCCGTGATGCCGGCGTTGTTCACCAGCAGGTCCACCGGCCCGAATTCCATCTCGGCCTGGTCAAAGAGGGACGGATTAGCCGTTCCCGCATCCGCTTTCAGCGCCTGGACACGATGCCCGCTCCCCCTTAGCTCCGAGGCAAGCGCGTCCGCATTTTCTGCATCCCGGCTGTAGCTAAAGGACACCGAGTAGCCACGGGAGACAGCACCCCTGACAACGGCTGCGCCAATTCCGCGGCTCCCGCCAGTGACCAGCAAATGTTTATCCATCAACAAGTCCTCTCCTCGTTTCTCACCGGAACCTAGCCGGAGTGGTGCGCGTCTTCCGGGTTCTCAGGTGCGTCATCGCGGCGTTCCTTCACCAGCTTGCTGGCGCTCACCAGCCGCAGCGCGGTCACCAGCAAGATCCCGCCAAGCACGTTGAAGACCACTACATAGAAAAACCAGCCGAGCCACTCAAGGTAGTTGATGTCAGCGCCCGCGTGGATGGCGCCGAAGATCAGCAGCGAGTCCAGGATGGAGTGGAAGAGCTGCATCCCGTAGAGCAGGAAAGCGGCAACGACGGCGGCCGCGATCTTGCCGGTGACGCTGTCCGTCCCGTGCTGCATGCGGGTCATCAGCGTGATGGTGCTCCCCGCCAACACGGCAAGACATACGGTCTGCCAGTTAAACCCGGCGTCCAGAAAGTGGTTGGCTTCCGCTGTGATGGTCTCGCTCCACTGCGGGAACGCCGTCATGATCAATGCCATGAACAGCCAACCGCCTACCAGGTTGGCAATGAGCGTGCCGCCCCACAGCTTCCCGAGCTGCGCGTAGCTTGCCTCCCGTGCGACAACGGCCGCAATGGGCACCAGGAAGCCCTCCGTGAACAGCTCACTCTTGGCCAGCAGGAGGGCAACGAGGCCCGCGCTGAACGCCAGTCCCGCGAGGAGGTGGTTCCCGGTCTCATGGAGCACGCCGAGGTAGGCCATAATGCCGATGCCTATCTCAAACCCGCCGAACACGCCCGTGATGAGCACGTCCCGAAAGGAACGGTTCAGCCGCTGCGCACCTTCCTCAACCGTGCGGTCGAAGGATTCCTCCACCTCCTCCTCAACCGGGCCTGAATTGTCGCCAAGTTCCCGCCGGCGTGCATCGCCTTCGGTGTCGCTCATTCGTGCCGCCTATCCGCCGGAAAGTGTGTGGTCATTCTACTGTTCCACCCGGACTCGAGCTCAGCGGTGATGGCCGCGCCACGGCGTACCGCCCTGTTGCCCGCCATGCGGTTCCCGGTCCGCTATCCTGTCCTATGGCAAGCTCCGTCCAAAGCCAATTCCGCCCGGCTACAGCAGTGCGGAACCCACGCCAATCGCAGCTTTCCCGGTTGAGCATCCGCCAACCCAACCGATCCCCCGCCCAAGGGGTGGCAAGGAGAGAAGATGCACTGGCCCGGCACCCAACTGCCTTTCGCCGAGAACTTTCACAGTCTCGGCCTTCGGGCCAGGGTGGTGCTCTGCCAGCTGCCGCTGGTTTCCTGCATGTTCGTGGTTGTCGGAGTCTTTGCCTTGGCTGAGCCTGCCATGTTCGCCAATCCCTGGTTCCGCTTGTGCCTGCTGCTGCACGCTGTGGTCCTGGCGCTCTGCGCACTCATCCCCTGGGAACGACTGCCGGTTCGGAGTTTCCAGATCATCCCGATCATCGACTTCGCCCTGATCGCGCTGTTGCTGCATGCCGACGGCGAGGCGCTCAGCGGATTGGGCATGCTGCTGGTTTTCCCGGTGATCTGGCTTTCCGTGAGCGTCCTGAAAAGCCGAATCCTGATTAGCTTTGCCGGGAGCCTGCTGGCCGTCCTCGTGCCCGTGCTGCTCTCCGAAGCCGTAAATGCCACCCATCTGCTGCGCCTGGTGCTCGCACCGGCCATCATGCTGGCCATCTCCGTCTCGGTGCACATTATCGCCAATAACCTGGAGTTCCAGCGCGCCCAGATCGCAACGGCCGAGGCCGAACTGCAAAAGGTGCTGCAGGCCAGCCGGGAACGCGAGCAGCTGCTGCACGCGGTCGTGGACAGCATCGACGTCGGATTGGTCGCCGTGGACTCCAGCGGCGCCGTCACTCTGGTCAACCGGCAACAGGAAGAATTCGCCGTCCGCGCGTCCTCGCCGGGACGCGAAGCGGCAACCCCGGATCTGCAGGCAGACCACTCAAAGATTTACGACGACGACGGCGCCACTCCCCTGCCGCTCGATGGCCGCCCCGTGCACAAAGCGGCCAGGGCCGAGGAATTTTCCGGCCAAATCGTGTGGCTCGGCGACGGATCTCAGCGGGTCGCGGTGTCTGCCTCGGCGCGCAGGATTTCCGCTCAGAAGACGGAGCCGGAGTACGCCGGATCCGTGGTGTTATTCAAGGACGTGACTGCCCAGTTGGCCGCACTGGCCGCCAAGGACGATTTCATGTCCGCCATTTCGCATGAACTCCGGACGCCGTTGACCTCGATCCTTGCCTACGTGGACCTGGCACTTGAGCACCCGGACCTGCCCGGCCAAGCCGCCGATTACCTCGCGGTGGCTGACCGCAACGCCGAGCGGCTGCTGGAGCTGATTTCGGACTTCCTCTCCTCATCGGCCGGGACGCTCGAAATCCAGACCGAAGCCGCAGACCTGGCGGTTGTGGTCCAGAGAAGTATGCTTTCCGCGGCAGCCGGCGCAGCGGCCAAGGATATCGCCCTGATCAACGAAATCGACCGGGCACTGCCGGCGCACATAGACCCCGGGCGGATGACCCAGGTGATGGATAACCTGCTCTCCAATGCAGTCAAATACTCGCCTCGGGACAGCACCATCAGAATCCGCGGCTGGCGGGATGGCGGCACGTCGGTGCTGGAGGTCGAAGACACCGGTTACGGAATGGATGCCGCGGACCAGCGCCGCGTCTTTGACCGGTATTTCCGGTCCAGCTCAGCGCGCAGTGCCGGCATCCACGGCACTGGGCTCGGGCTGGTGGTTACTAGGGAAATAGTGAACCGTCACGGTGGCACCATCGAAGTTGCCAGCCGGCTGGGTTCCGGAACCAGGGTTACCGTCAAGATTCCGACGGCGGGTAGTCACCAGCGAGCCGAAACGCTGCCTTCGAGAGCGACGGCGATGGACAACAAGCGTTAGCAGTTCCGGACATGGCTGCGGGCCGGTGGGAAACTCCCACCGGCCCGCAGCAACAGCCAGAACAAGGCAGATCAGACAGCGGCCGCCTGCAAGTCCTCCTCGCCAACAAAGCTGGCACCCTTGTCACGGTTGACCATCAACGCCAGCAGGTCGAAGACCACCGTCGCCGCGGCCAAGGTCGTTATATCGGCATGGTCGTAAGCCGGGGCAACTTCAACCACATCGGCCCCGACAATGTTGATGCCGTTCAGCCCGCGCAGCAGCGCCAGCAGTTCGCGCGAGTGCAGTCCCCCCATTTCCGGGGTGCCCGTCCCCGGGGCGAATGCTGGATCCAGCACGTCGATGTCGATGGAGACGTATACGGGAGTGTCGCCCAGCCGGTCCTTGACCCGTTGGATCGCAGCCGGAACCCCAATGACGTCCAGGTCCGAGCAACGCAGGATCTGGAAGCCGAACTCGTGGTCCCGCAGGAAGTCGTTCCGGTCATAAACCGGCCCGCGGATCCCCACGTGCATCGAGCTAGCCTCCACCAGCAGCCCTTCCTCAAACGCGCGGCGGAACATGGTGCCGTGCGTGACGGGCTGGTCGAAGTAGGTGTCCCAGGTATCCAGATGCGCATCGAAGTGCAGCAAGGCAACCGGCCCGTGCACCCTGTTCAGCGCCCGCAGCATCGGCAATGCGATGGTGTGGTCCCCGCCGATTGAGATCAGCCTCTTGTCCAGCCCCAGCAGCGGCAGCGCCTGCTCCTCAATCTCCTGCACCGCCCGGGTGATGTCGTACGGCGTGCACGCGATGTCGCCCGCATCCACTACCTGGGTTTCGTTCACCGGTTCGACGTCGAGCTCCACGTGGTATCCCGGACGCAGCAGCCGGGAGGCCTCGCGGACGCCGGCCGGTCCAAAACGGGCGCCGGGACGGAAGGAGGTTCCGCCGTCGAACGGTACACCGACAATGGCGATGTCGTAGTCGGGCACCCGGTCGATCTGGGGCAGCCGGGCGAACGTGCCCAGACCTGCGTAACGCGGAACTTTAGTAGCGTCGACGGGTCCGATGGGATCGTGGGTGGTCATAGCGAGGATCCTTCCTTGGTACGTTCTGCCGGAAAGGCCGGCTTTTTGTCAGAGGTGAGTTCGGAAAGTGTCTTGTTGGCCGTTTCCGGCGCGAGCAGGAAGGTGGCCACCAGCCCCACCAAGGAGATAACGGCCCCGATCAGCAGGGAGCCCGCGGCGCCGAAGCTGAGGATCGCCACAGGCATCAGGTACGTACTGGCGGCGGACCCCACCCGGCTGATCGCGGTGCCGAAGCCAACCGCCGTCGCCCGGATTTCCGTGGGGAAGAGCTCGTTCGGGTAGACTACCTCGAGGAAGCTGGAGGCTCCGGAGGCTATCGCGAAGATGGCGAGCGCCAGGAACAGCGGGCCGGCCTGCACGTCCGGGATGAAGGCCGGGATGGCCAGTGCCACCGCGATGACTCCGAAGGATCCCAGCAGCAGCTTGCGCCGCCCGATCTTTTCCACCAGCCAGAGTCCCGGCACTCCCCCGATCACAAACAGCATGGAGATCAGGAAGGAGCCGCCGTAGAGGTTGGCATCCCCGGTCAGGCCGAAGGAAGCCAGCAGGTCCGGCGCGAAGGTGTAGACCGCGAACAGCGGGATCACCTGAGCCGTCCAGAAGATGGAGACGAACAGCGTGCGCTTCCACAACTGGCCCTTGAAGATATCGGTAAAGCTGGCCTGTTTGGCGCCCGCCTCAAGATCGGAGGAGATGTCGCTGATGTCGTACTGCTCCCCGTACACCTTCTTGATCACCGCACGGGCTTCGTCCTGCCGGCCGCGGGAGAGCAGCCAGCGCGGGGATTCCGGCGTTCCCAGCCGGCAGAGCAACGTAACCACGGCGAAGATCGCCGGGCTCGCCACCATGAACCGCCAGGCGTCCGGTCCCATGTCGCGCAGCAGGTAGCCCACGGCGAAAGCCGCCGCAGCACCCACGGCCCAGACCACAAACGTGGCGCCGAGCAGCCGGCCGCGCACCTTGCGCGGCAGGAACTCCGCGAGCAGCGAGGTGGCGATCGGATAGTCCGCGCCGATGGCCATGCCGAGGAGGAACCGGCACAGGACAACGTGCCAGACTTCGGTGGCGAAGCCGTTCAGCAGCGAGAACAGCGCCAGCGCGATCAGGTCGGCGATGTACATCTTGTGCCGGCCGATCTTATCCGTCAGCCAGCCGAAGATGGCGCCGCCGAAGAAGATGCCGATCAGGCTCGCCGCGCCGATCAGCCCGATCTCCCCGGTGCTCAGTTGCAGTCCCGGCGTCATCGTAATAAAGGCAATCCCGATGATCGACAGCGCGTACCCGTCAATGAACGGACCGCCCGAGGCGAAGAAGGTCAGTTTCTTATGGAATGTGGTCAGCGGGGCATCGTCAATGAGATTGCTCGTTGCGCTCATGGCCGCCCTCTCTCTTGAATGCTCATCGTTGAGCTGGATCGTGATGGTTCAATCATTCGTGATCCGGCTCACTACCAAAACCCATAGAATGACTACAAAGAAAGAGGACGCTTAGACATATGTATAAAAGCCACAAAGTACGACGGCGTTCTGGCCGATTCCGGGAGCACACATGTCGATAACGGTCGCCGAGCTGCTGGCCGAGCCGCAGCTGGATTTGAGCCTGCTGGCAGGTGAGGACGGTCTGCAGCAGCGGATCACGTGGGCGCACACGTCGGACCTGCCGCGGCTGTGGGAGTGGGTGACCGGCGGGGAGATCATGATGACCAATGGCCTCTCCATTCCGGCGGACGCCGCAGGCCAGGTCCAACTGGCCGAGGCCTTGGTCGCCGCCGGGGCGAGCGCGCTGGCCATCGGCGAAAAGATGCATGCACCGGAGCTCACGCCCGAATTCCTGGAAGCCTGCGACCGGCTGCCGCTGCCGGTGCTCAATGTGCCGTATCCGCTGCCGTTCATTTCCATCGCGCGGTCCGTGGCCGAGTCATCGCTGCTGGAGGAGTCGCGCCGGCTGCGGCAAACGGCCAGGATCTACGACCTGCTGCGGCTGGCCGGCCCGCGCGCAGACCAGTGGCAGGCTCTGGTCCATGGGGTGGCCGCACAGCTGGACGCCCGGCTTTATGTAGTGGACCGCCGGTGCCTCCACCCTTGGCACCCCGGCGCTGAAGCCCTGCCAGCCGAACTCGCCGGACAACTGCAACCGCTGATCACAGCAGCTCCGGCGTCGGGCAAGAAATTCCAGTGGCATCATGTGGACGGAAGCCACGTCCTCATGATGGACGTTCCCACCCATGACAACGCGCTGCTGCTGGTCCTGCCGCTGTCCGAGCCGCACCCGGACGCAGTTGTGCTGCTGCACGCGGCTTCCGTCCTGGGTCTGGAGCTTTCCCGCACCATGCTCGCGTTGGAAGACCAGCGGCGTCTCGGGGCGGAATTCCTGGCCCAAGCGCTCGAAGGCCGCTATGCCCTTGTGGATTTGGAAAGCCGCCTCGCCAGTTTCCAGCTGCCGGCCGAGAAGTTTCTCATCGTGTCCATCTCGGGGCTGGATGAAGAAAGTTTCGCCACCATCCACGCCGAACTGTGGCGCCATGGCCTGGCCCATGTCAGTCTGCGCCAGTCCAACACCCTGTATCTCGTCCTGTCGCCCGAATGCACCGAGGACCAGCTGCGGCATGCACTTCCCGACGACGCCAGAATCGGAATGAGCCGGCCTACCGGCGCAACCGGAGTGCAGCGCGCGTTGCAGGAATCATTGTGGGCGCTGGGCACGGCGGCCAGCACACACCAGACACTGGTTCGTTACGGAGACGGACCCTCGTGGTTGGGCTTGACGAGTATGGACGAAGGGCAGGCCATGGTCCAGCGTCTGCTCGGACCAATCCTGGAGTATGAACGGGGCAAGCAGCCGGACCTGCTCAAGACCTTGAAGACTTACCTGGACCATCAACGGTCCTGGCAGAAGACTGCCGCGGCGCTGTTCACCCACCGGCAGACCGTCATTTACCGGATCCGGAAGATCAGCGAGCTGACCGGACTGGACATGGCCGAGACGTCGTCCTTGGCCCAGCTGTGGTTTGCGTTGCAGATCCACCAGACGATGGATCTGCAACATCACGCCGTCGACCAGCCACACTGAGCGAAATTAGCTACAGAAGTCGAGCTGCTCCGTGTAGCCATAAGGAACCGAATCGCTGATCGCCACGGTGAACCGCCCGGGCTCGTGACGCGTGACGAGGATGCCGCCGGTCCGGCACATCTTCGCCAGCCCCGTCATTTCCTCGACGGCAGCATTGAGCCTCTCGTCCCTCACGGCCCGGCTCTCTGCCCGGACCTCGATGGTGGTGTTACAGGGAGCGTTCATCGGGCAGCCAGCTCGGTCTCGCCGGACAGCGGCCAGGCGGTATAGCCTTCCGCCTTTTCAAAAAGGGTCCGCATCTGCGCCCCATGGTTTTCCAGCCACAGCGCATCGGCCCCACGGGTGACCGCTCCGACATAACCGGTCCGGACGCTTCGCCCGTCCTTCTTGATCTCGACTTCCAGACCGGGCAGTTCGCTCCAGCCCCGATACAGAACGCTGCTCATAGTGGTGCCTTTCATGCTGACGTTGCCCCTCCCCAACCACGACCCACCGCGGGCCAGCTTGAACACTATTAGCCGGTGCCGAATCGGGCTATGTCCGGTGGAACGAAGACTGCAGCATCGTTGTACAGACGACCAGCACTACCCTACTTTAGGTACCCAATGGGGATTGACTATCCCCCGTCTTAGTGACTCGGATTTTTCCAAGCAAACCGCGCAACACTTACATCATCTTGATCGGCGGGAGCTGACACCCACAGGAGAACGGTCAAGTTTCGGTGGCCGGCCTTTCCCCAACGAGGCCGGGCACCGATCCTCTACGTGCGGGAACCGAGCCGAAGCGCTACGGCCCCCGTTGTACGTAAGAGGCAATTTCCTGGCACATCAGTTCGCCGCTGGGGCATTGTTCCACGTTGATAACGCTCCGGCACAAGGCCCACGCTGTTCAATTAACTGCGTCCGTCGGTGGAACGCGCACCTCGGACTTGATGTAGCCGCCATTCGAGTTAAGCTCTAGGGTCTGCAGACGGTCGGTCCATCCAAGATCGACGCCGCTGCCGCTCACGGCGCGAAGGCTGTTTCGCCCCGTTTCCCGCAGAGCCCTCGGAGCCCTCGCATCTTGGAAGTAGACGGCGGGACTTCCACATGCTCGTCTGCCACTCCACGCTAGTAACCTTAAAGAATCAAGGCCAGGCCGCTTGCGGCGGACAGCTGGCAGGCTTCCTGACTATATTGATGCCTTCCAATAATCCCGTTTGGAACCGGTTAGGTGCGACAACTGGGCATTGTTTCAGAAAGGTCCTTAGCGGTGGGGCCACGGCGAACGACCCGTCACGGTTCCTGGTGTAGGTGCAGTGAATTGTTGCCGGTAAACTTCGCGTATGGAGAACAAGCTTGGAAGGACGTTGAAAGCGGATTACGGCGTGAATGGGCGACTTTTTGACCGGGCCACGATCACCGTCTTTCGGTTGAATCAGTCCGTGAATGCTGGAGGACTGCGCATGCTCGCTCCGGTGGTCAAAATTCTTGACCTGATCTGGGTTCAAATGATTATTGGCGCGGAACTCCCAGGGTCGGTGGAGTGCGGGCCGGGGTTACGGCTGCCTCATGGCGGCCGTGGAGTGATTGTCAATGCCAACGCCCGGATAGGAAGCGGCGTGACCATCTATCACCGTGTAACACTCGGGCAATCGGGCCCTAACCCGCGCAACGTCCCTAGGGTAGGAAATAATGTATACCTCGGGACAGGGGCTTCCATTATTGGCGCGATTACCGTGGGAGCGGGGGCGAAGGTGGGGGCCGGTGCCGTGGTCACCAAGGACGTTCCCCCTGCCACAACAGCAGTCGGGGTACCTGCCCGGCACTTGCCCTGACATTAGGGCTCCTGTCGCGGCGTCCATCGCGTTGAGCGACGTCCGGTTCGCAATGCTGCGCGACGGCGCCCTTTATGACGGCGCCCTATGAGGCCGCCCGTTACACAGCCATCTAAGAAGAATTTAACATCAGCCTGCGGCAAAGGCCACCGACCGATGCACCCCTACCCAAAAACACCGACCACGCGCAGCACCGAAAGCCGGTCCCACCGCTTGACAAGAAGCGTAGGGACTGCCCCGGGCCCGGCACCGAAATAACAAGGCCTTAGCCATTTACCCAGCGTCCTGTATCACACCGTCTAGAGGCTCGCATGGCGCTTAGTTGGAACGAGCCCGAGTAGAATTGTCTAAATTCTGGTAGGACTAAAGGGGAAGCGTGCCACCGACGAACACTCTTGGACTGACATCAAATCGCGTTCCTCCGAGCAAACACTTTTTTATGAGGGCCGGACGGTATTTTCTGTACGCAGCATGTCTGCTTGTGCCGCTTACGGCCATTAAGCCGATTGGTCCGCTCACTCCCAGCGACGCAACTTTAGTAATTGCAGCGGCTGCTGGCGCTTTGAGCGGGGTGAAGTGGCGTTCACGGGTACCCGCGGTGATGCTTTGGGCGGCCGCGCTTGCATTCATCGCATGTCTCTGCGTGGCCATCTACATAGGCGACCTTGAGGGACAGCTGGGCGTGGCATTCCGGATGATACTTGTACTGGGATTGTGGCCTGCAACCGCGTCGATGTTGCTTCGCAGCAGAGCTCAGGTCGTTTCCGCGGCACTTGCATTTAGCATCGGTTGTTCCATTTCTGGAATTGTTGCTATAGCCCAATATTCAGGGGTCGAAGTGTCCTTTTCCCTCCTGGAGAAAAGCTCGAGCAACATTGGAGTACGGCTTGTTGGGCTCAACACGCACCCTAATGGACAAGGCGGTACCCTTGCAATAGCCTTCACCATCGCCGTCGCCTTCATGGTCTATGGCTTGAATCGTTACTTGTCTTTCTTTATCGCAGTGTTGTCCCTCGCAGGCGTCATCCTTGCTGCCAGCATAACTGGACTGATTTCTTGTGGCCTAGGTGTCGCGGTGGTTATGCTACGCGCGCGCAGGATGAAACTCTTATTGATTGGAGGGATAGTAACTCTGGTTGCAGGGGCGACACTCCAGTGGGTTCAAAGAGCTTTCCCGACGCTTGTGACGCCCTTCGATCGTATTTCCTCCGCTACAGGGGAGACGGGTGTAAGCACAATCGGTGCTCGAATTGACACGATAACTGTAGCGTGGGAATCCATAATTGCTAACCCATTTTCAAGTACTGGTTTTAACGGCAGTGCGGGGGCTACCGACGTCCTAGGAACCCACGTCCATAACATGGAATTATTGGCATGGTACCAAGGAGGTCCGTTATTGTTCGTTGCAATCGTACTTGCTGTTGTCTGCGCCATTACAGTTGGCTGGCGAAACACCAACGATCCCTTGATGGAGTCGGCTTTCGCGGCCGCTTTAGTCGCACTATTCTTCGCCCAAACCGGGCCGTCCCTTTACGACCGCTACGTTTGGATGCCTGTCGCTCTGCTATTAGCGGCAAAAGCCGTTCAGACGGCCAGTGAGAAGCGACGTAGACGACATGTTCTGTTAGATGGGGCGGGCGGCAAGCCAGACGCGCCGCCCGCCGGGACCCCTAACTTGCCGGCGAGGCAACGTCACAGCAACGCCCGCCCTTCGACCTTCCACGTAGGGACACGTGCTCAGCCCACGCGACGAGCGCGGTATCGGTCGTAGTTCTGGTATTCGAGACCGTCTCGCTTGACGTTCTTCAGGATGAGATTGGAGACGCGGTTGGTCAGTAAGAAAGCGGCCAGATTTCATGGCGCGAACGGGTAGTTTTACTGGCCGCCAGCGGGCACTTTCCTGGCTACTGATTCTCAGAGGCAATATCACCGGCGTTGAAACACAATAGTGTCTGGCCCTACTACGAGCGAATATTCACCTCGTCTCCGGCTCTGCAGGCACGCTCGACCAGTCTAGCCGGCTCGTCCTTCGCCGCGGCGGTGCCGGAAAGTTCGCAGATGGGCAGCAAACGCCGACCTGTACTTGACCTCCCAGGCCGCCGTCAGCTTCCCGGTGACGTCATCCACGCTGAAGACGACATGCAATCAGCCTCTCGCCCGGTCCGAGAGCTTCGCATTCGCCTTCAGTAACAGTACTGGTTCGTCCAGACCGGTCCTTGGCCCCCCGCCCGTGTGGCCCTTTATCTCCTGTCCCCGCTCGCCGCACCGCTGGATCCCGCTGCGACCCCATCCAGCTGGATTCGTACGGAGACCGCGTGACCACTAAACGCGAAGAGCTGGCTACGACCCTACACAATCGAATGACAGCGAGTCAGTTTCCGATCAAGCGCATAATTCGTCTACCAGCTATCCTCACAAACAGTCCGGGGCATTGTACAAATGCGGCAAGCTGAAGGCGTCTTCTGAGGCCGCTTTCCCCATCACCGGTAGCAGCAAATGCCTTCCGCATCAGTGTCATACTTCTGAGTTCAGCGTCGGATCTTTGACGTATTTTCCACCCTAGGAGCCCGCCATAGTACCTTCGAATCCGCTCTGCAGATTCGTTACTTCGTGATGGAGCCATATCCGACTTTCCACCTCGGGTAGCATACAAACAGGTTCTAGAGGTATGGGTACAGATCTTCCCAAGGAGCGAGACTCTGATTAGTGTCTCGTAGTCCTCTGCATATTCTGGCCTAAGGGCACGAGGTAGGTCACCATTTGCAAGGGCCAAATGATCAGTTCGCCAGACAAATGCCGCTGGAGGTCCTGGAGAGAACCCTCTACGAATCAGAGACGCAGTAGATACCCCCTCGCGCCAGGGTCGGGAAAAGCTTTCCTTCCCATTCTCAGATGAGGTCACGAAGCCTCCACAGGAACCGGCATACTCGTCGTTACTCCGGAGAATACGGAGGGACGCCATAACGCCTTCCGCGATCAGTTCATCATCCGAATCCAAGAGAATTACGAACGGCGTCCGAACCGCAGCTACACCCGTTCGCCTGGCCCTTGCGGCACCTTCATTGGACTGCGAAATAACTCTACATCCTAAACTTTCCCCAAGCTCGCGTGTTCCATCCGTCGACCCATCGTCGACGACTATGACAGACGCCGGACTCAAGGCACGGGCGCTAGTTACAACGCGCTCCAAAGTCGCCTCCGCGTTGTAACTAGGTATGACGATCGTGACATCGTTACACTGATATTCATTCATAAACATCTCATTCTCACATTGGGTTCATAAAATCGAAACCAAGAAAATTGTAAAAAAAACTGCCGCAAGCAATATCCACTGTATAACAATACGAAGTACAGCCTTGAACAACGGCTTTGGAAAGCTCTTTCCGTGGATCAAGATAAGGACGACTGGCTGCAGTAGACCGCCGACAACGACAAGAGAGACAAGTGCCAACTGATATCCACCAAAATACGCGCAGACGATAACAGAAAGCGGTGAAAGAACCATACCCAGCAGATGGCTAAGGGAACGCTTACCAACGCCCGACACCTGCGCTAACCAAGAGCCCAGCATCCCGCAGGCTAAACTCGGAAGGCAAGTAGACATGGCGATAATGGTCAATTCCACGTTAGGCCATTGCGGGCCAAATAGCAGCGACTCGATTAAACTCGATACAGCCATCAGGGCCAGTCCAGAGAAAAACGCGATCCGCTGCAGCCACTTCCACAGGAGCATGACACGGACGTTCGGGTCACCTCCTGTACGATAGTCCTTGGCCATTCTGTCGAGGATTGCTGGTCCCACTGAAAGTTGCAATTGACTGATGGGGGCGATTACTACCTGATAACTTCTCGCATACGTAGCCGCCATCCCCGGCGCTACAAAATACGGAAGAAGGCCTGAGTCCAAAGCGCGACTGAGATAACTTGCCACATTTAGTGGCAGGACACGAAATCCGTATTTAATTCCCATGCCCAATGATAAAGAACTACGATCCACTTCTAGGTGGGCAATAGCCTCACGACCAGCCATCCTCACCAACAGAGCGCGGAAAAACGCGGTCGTCGCGAGTTGAACTATTAGGGCAATTTCCGACCATTCCGTCACCGAAGTAGCTAACGCGGCAGCGATACCGATAGCAGCTGAGGTTATGTCACTAAGAGCAATCGACCTATAGCGTCCAGATGAAACGACCACCGCTCTGGGGACCTGCATGAATGCTTGCGATATTAAAGCAACCAGAAGCATGAAAAATTCAAAGGTGGACAGCGGATAGAGTGGAATAGTCGGACCGAACGCGCCGAAGAAGGCTATTAGGAGCAAACTTCCTAGGCCAATAGATATCCACGATAACCGACGACCGATAACAAGATTCTGTCGGCTAATTCCATGAACGAGAGAGAACCCTTGGGCAGATAGATCGCTTAAAAGCGTGATAACAGTAAAGGCCAAAATGACGACAGCAAACCGAGCATACTCATTGGGCCCCAGGGTGCGCGCCAATACGGCAAAACCGGCCGTAGAAATGACAAATACAATCGCTTGGGATAGCGGAAGCCAACCAAATCGAAACAGCAGTACCTTGAAGTTGTTATACACCTAGTTCGGCAACCGCTCCCATGATGAACGTACCAGCGAACGCCCCGGCTCATCCCGGAACCATTCCTCGGGGGCAATTACGCGAGCGTTTGTACCCATCATTTCCGCTGCCCACCACGAATAAGTACTGTTCGGAATAATCAAGTTCGCGCCCGCGGACATAAGTACCAACAGATCCAAATCAGAATAGCCTGCTATCTCAGTTATGACGTGTTTCTCCGAGGCACCGAACGTATCTCTAACGTAATCACCGTCGTTTGAAAAAAATATGACATCACGTGGGGAGGTTTCTAGTGTCTCGAATGCATCCAGATAAAAGCGCGGAGATATAGTGCCGAAACGCCTCGCTGCAAATGCATTGGAGACGTAGTCTCCTCGCCGAACATGCGCAATGGTTTTACCTGCAACCAAGTCCATTAGCCTTCGAAGTCTTGGACTCTGGCGATGTTGTATCAGACGCGACACTGTCTGCCCAAAATCGAGCTCAAGGCATTCCTCCTCCTGGAAGTAGCCGACGGCGAGGGAGCCAGGTTCCACTTTTCCAAGTCGACCGACAATCTCTAGACCGAATATGCCCGCCTTTGTCTTAGATGCACCGGTAACTCGATAGGGCTTCCCGACGAGAAAATCCTCTAACCTCGAGGTATGAGTTCGTCCATCAGTAAGGGCGGAAACGTCGAACTGGCGTTGTTGATCTTTTCGATAGCTGTTGGCTGATATCAGAAGGGGGACATTGGAGACTTTTGACATTGATTCACAAGCATTCAATTGAAACAGCTGATTACCCAGCCCACCCTGCAACCATAAGGTTAGGGAATCGCGTAGCCGATGCAACTCTCTTCCTCCAATCTAAAGATGTTTTTCATCAATAGGTACAATCAAACAACAATATTCATTAGGCATTTTGGCCCAAGTTCTTGCGGCGTTTGCTCAATGCGCGCGAAGAATCAGTGAGCAATTTCCTTAAAAAGCGACTCTGGTGATGTAGCGCTTGGCTGATTTTCCTCAGAATCCACGGCGAGTGTAAGACGGTGCGCTGCACCCTCTCCGCATCTCGTGAAATCTGACCGGAATTCTGTTGTGAATAGCCTCCAGACCCAAACTGGGCCAAAACTAATTCAGAGCGGCTTACACCGATATCTGTCACCGATAGGGCTGCAGTAAACGCATAGTCCGCTGCAACTGTATAAGCGATATCATATTCCATTGATCTTGCGCTCGGTCCTGGATAAAGAATTGCCTGATGAGACGTGGGCAGTGCATGGAATAGATACCATTTTCCCTTAGACTTCCGGCGGATTATTGCGTGTCCAAGGTCTAAGAGATAGGAACCGAATATCATTCGGTCGTCCGCTTCTAACATCAGTTTCTCAATATCATTCCAACTCTTGACAACACACAGGTCACCACTATTCAGGAACCATATATAACGTCCACGTGAACGATGCATGCCTTTATTCATTCCGTCATAGATGCCAGCGTCAGATGCAGATTCAAAATCAACCCAAGAACTATAACGCACAACGAGTTCATCCAGTGCGGGGGTGTTAGCGTCTTGAACAAGTATTTCGATCTTACCCCCTGACTGTTCACGGAGTGATCTCACCGACTCAAGAGTATTCTCCAGCCCCCTCAAATCGTGGTAAGTAACGGTGACAATAGATAACAAAGGCTGAGCGTTGCCTACCATCAATGAGAACTCTTTCCTCTCAAGCCACAACAGACTTGTTGTTGTGGACACTTACGTAGATATCTATAAAATAATGAGAAGGTTATCTCACAGCTGAAACTGCCTTATCCTTGCTGCGTCATTTCGAATCCACATGTAAAGCCCTTAGGCTTCCGTCCAAACTATTATTAAGATGAAAATACGGAGTTATATGTTTTGAGATATTCATCCGCCATACGTGTTGGGGCAAACTTATCAATATCACTGCCCCTTGCTCCAGCGGCTACCGTCGGAATCACCGCACATGATGCGATTGTCTCTTGCTCGTCGCGACAAACTCGGACTTGTTGAAAGTCAGCGAATTCGCGCGCCGCCGGAGAATCAGCAGCGATCACATTCAAACCTGCAGTAAGGGCTTCCGCGATTGTTAACGGAAAATGGTCGACCTTAGAGGTGAACAACAGGGTATCGTTCTTGGCGAGGGCTGCCGGAAGCAGACTTCTTTCAGTGATAGCCGGGATGTATTCAACACCAGGCAAACTTACGGGTGCATTGTCACCAATGATCGTTAGGCGAACTTCGGGAAGAAGCGAAATTCTCTGGAGCAGGTTCCAATCAACCTTCACATCGTCACGTAGGTCGCGGCATACAAAAACTACGCGATGCTGGTCATTTGCGCTCGGCCATACTACTTTCCCAGACGCTTCCCAGTACTCTTGGTCCACTGAGTTTTGAATAACGGAGACGTTTCGCAGACCGGCATGTATGGCTCTTTCGCCCAACCAAGCGGCGCAGGCCACGATCCTTGTAGGCACGGCGTCTTGTAGGTCGCGAATCATAGTCGACCGTTCGTTCCATCTACGGGCCGCTTGATCTACGAGCGCTGGCGGATAAGCCTGCAAATTCGGACACCTAGTACAGCCTGCTTTCCACCCATCACATTCGCCTGGGAGAGCGCAACGACCCGTCAATGCCCACTGATCGTGCATTGTCCATACCACAGGTTTCTTTGCATCAATTATCATCGCCAGGAGAGACTGTGGATTCATGAAATAACTATGGATTGCGTGTAAGTGAACTACGTCGGTCGCTTCTAAAGCGTCGATAAATCTTCTTCTGCTCCCGGGATCCAAGAATCGGGACTCTCTTCCAATGAGCAGATGACTGGCCTTATTGACTGCGACAACAGCTCGAGGAGCCAACCGAATGGCGTTCATAGACTTCTCGTCTGGCGAAATCGATCCATGTGGCCCATAGCCGTAAGCGAACGTGCTAGATATGCCCCGCGACTTTAGTTCACTGGCTAGATTCCGTGCTACTCCGGCGGCTCCGCCTTCGGACAATCTCACATTGACCTGTAGAACCTGGCTTACCGTTGCTCGTGTCATTTCGTTACGGCCTTATTGAAAATTCCGGGCTTACTCATTAGAGGCTGCCCCTGCCCTTCTCATCCGCCGGCGAAACGGGAAACCTTACACCGACGACTTCAGCCCTCCGCATACCCCAAATACTGTTCTTTGGAACCGTTCCGAAAACTACTGTGCCTGGCTCAATTATTGAATTTCTACCAATGTCGGCGCCACCAAGAAGGATGCACCGGGAGGTTATCCAACTTCCGTCGCTTATTCTGACAGGGCGTGTCAACAAAGCCATGTCCCGCCTGTGCGCGTGACTGCCAGTAGTGATGAAAGTCTCTTGTGAAACCACCACATCGTGTCCAATTACGACCTGATCCTGATTGTGGATCCACACCCCTTCACCTATCCATGAATTCGCCCCCACGTGCAGCTTCCATGGAAATTTCACTCTCGTACGAGGCCTGAAGACGACGCCGTTACCAATTTCTGCACCAAATAGTTTCAATATAGCTATACGAAGGCGTGAACTTACTTGCCAAGCATTAGAGACAAATATGAGCTCGCAGATCCCCCACAGATACACTAGGCTTTTTGGCCGGTTCCATGCCTCACGTTCACCTGGTGCCTTCGACAGTTCAATAGTTGGCACCGCATCTTGCCCGTAATCACTACTCATGTTTCGCTGATCCTGATCCTCAAAGCCTGTCGAAAAATCTTCACCATAGCCCCGACTATTCTTGCATGTGTGACTCAACCGAAATTCCGCATAACCATCCTTGGCCTCAACTACGCCCCAGAGCCGACGGGCATTGCCCCATACACGACTGGACTCGCTGAACAGCTGACTCGGGAAGGGCACGAGGTCAGGGTGCTGACCGGATACCCACACTATCCAGCCTGGAAGTTAAGTAGCGGCTATAAGGGTTGGACGAAAAATGAAACCATAAACGGTGTTCGGGTTCAACGCCTTCGGCACTTTGTTCCCAGGCGGGTCAACAATCTGCGCAGGATGCATCTAGAGCTGAGCTTTGGTGTCCGCTTGTTATTTGCTCGCTGGGGAGATCCTGACGTCGTCCTGCTGGTCAGTCCAGCCCTTTTTTCGACAGCGTTAGCAGTCCTGCGTGCCAATCTCGGGATCCGTCGGCCACCGACGGGTGTGTGGATCCAAGATTTGTACGGGCGCGGCATGCAAGAGACCGGCGTGGACAACTCTGCCTTAACATGGGTAGTCAAAACGGTTGAAACGCTGGTGCTTCGCGCTGCAACCGGCGTCGTTGTAATCCATTCCCGATTCCAAGGCTTCGTTACAACCGATCTCCGAGTACCACAGGAAAACATACGTGTCATACGTAACTGGTCGCATGTACGGCAAGTTGGCCCCTTCAACAAGTGCACAATCCGACATCGCTATGGCTGGGGTGACAAGGACGTCATTGTGCTGCACGCTGGCAACATAGGTGTGAAGCAAGCTCTTGAAAACGTCGTTGATGCGGCCCGCCTAGCGGATGAAAGAAACTCAAAGGTTCATTTCGTATTGTTGGGTGACGGTAATCAGCGACCTCACATAGAGCGAATAGCCCGTGATATTAAGCACATACAGTTCATTAGTCCGTTACCAGAAGCCGAATTCACTCAAGTACTGGCTTCGGCGGACATACTGCTAGTGAATGAGATGCCCGGGTTGAAGGAAATGGCGGTCCCAAGCAAACTCACGTCTTACTTTGCAAGTGGACTACCAGTGCTAGCTGCCACCGAGGCTGACAGCACTACAGCAGAAGAAGTTTTGGACTCAGGCGCCGGCATCAGGGTATCGCCGGGCGCTCCCCAAGAGCTTTTGGACGCAGCGGAAAGATTGGCCGCCAGGCCGAACGAAATTCAGCGGCTCTCGAAGGCTGGCCTCCAGTACACAGAAAACGTTCTCTCTCAAAAAGCCGCTATAGTCCAATACAGTGATTGGATCCTAAGCCTAGCCGGCGACGAAGCGCCGCATTAGGTCTGATGTAACTTCACATGTAGTAGTCCGAGACAAATTAAGCAGGGGGACTGCGTTGGCAAAGCGCGCACTCATTACAGGAATCACAGGCCAGGACGGCTCCTATTTAGCAGAATTGCTGTTGAAAAAGGGCTACGAAGTTCATGGATTAATTCGACGTGCTTCTACTTTCAATACAGCCCGCATCGAACACATGTACATCGACCCGCATGACCCCGAAGCCAAGCTCTTCCTTCATTACGGGGATCTCAGCGATGGCGCTCGATTGGTCACACTGCTTGCTGACATTAAACCTGACGAAGTGTACAATCTGGCCGCCCAGTCTCATGTGCGAGTTTCATTCGAGGAACCCGAACATACCGGAGACACCACCGGTATGGGGTCAATTCGTTTGCTAGAAGCCGTGCGAATGGCTGGTATAAATACCCGCTTCTATCAAGCGTCTTCATCGGAAATGTTCGGTGCTACACCCCCGCCACAGGACGAAGAAACGCCGTTCTATCCCCGCTCGCCCTATGGTGCGGCGAAGGTCTACAGTTACTGGGTAACCAAGAACTACCGCGAAGCATACGGGATGTTCGCTGTTAACGGCATCCTGTTTAATCACGAGTCACCCCGCCGCGGCGAGACGTTCGTTACTCGCAAGATTACTCGCGCAGTAGCAGCCATTAAGGCCGGGAAACAAACAGACCTGTATATGGGCAATCTGGATGCCGTTCGAGACTGGGGATACGCTGCTGAATACGTCGAAGGTATGTGGCGGATGCTGCAGGTTGACGAGCCTGACGATTTTGTTTTAGCCACTGGTGTGGGGTACACGGTTCGCGACTTCTTACAGGTCTCCTTCGAGCATGCTGGCTTGAATTGGGAAGACCATGTCAAGTTCGATGAGCGCTATCTACGTCCGACTGAAGTTGACGCATTAATTGGAGATGCTTCCAAGGCCCACGAAAAGTTGGGTTGGAAAGCTACCGTCGAAACCCCGGAATTAGCCCGGATCATGGTCGATGCCGACATCGAGGCTCTACAGCATGCAGGTAATCACTGGATCGATAACGTGAATCTAGGAAGCTGGGAGAAGTAGGTATGGCTGTCAGGAACGCCAGCGCCACAAGTGCTGGTGACGATGTGGACTTCGCGCCAGCCCCGTTGGATCGAAAGGCGTCTTTCTATGTGGCTGGTCATCGCGGTCTGGTCGGTTCAGCCATTTGGCGAAAGCTTGAATCGGAAGGATTCGTCAATTTAATTGGTCGGTCTTCTTCAGAATTGGATCTGAAGGACCGAGATGCAGTTTTCGCGTTCTTCGCCGAGATGAAACCTCGATACGTTGTCCTAGCGGCAGCCAAGGTAGGCGGAATTCTTGCCAATAACACATATCCTGTGGACTTCCTCAGCGACAACATGAGAATTCAGGTAAATGTTCTCGATGCTGCTCGCGAAAATGGCGTAGAACGGCTTCTGTTCCTCGGGTCGTCATGTATCTATCCAAAGTTTGCCCAACAGCCCATTAGGGAAGAGTACCTCCTAACAGGGCATCTCGAACCGACCAACGATGCATATGCGATCGCCAAAATAGCCGGTATCATGCAGATTCAAGCTGTTCGACGTCAGTATGGATTGCCCTGGATTTCTGCGATGCCCACCAATCTCTATGGCCCCGGAGACAATTTCTCTCCAGAAGGATCTCACGTATTGCCCGCGCTGATTCGTCGTTATGACGAGGCAGCCAAAGCTGGAATTGACACGGTAACAAACTGGGGCACAGGAATGCCACGACGCGAATTCCTTCACGTCGATGACATGGCGGCGGCATGTTTCCACCTGCTGGAGAACTACGATGGTCCGGATCAGGTGAACGTGGGCACGGGGACGGATGTCACCATTAGAGAATTAGCTGAACTCGTGGCTAAAACTGTTGGATTCGAGGGCAGAATGGAGTGGGATACTTCCAAACCGGACGGAACTCCCAAGAAGCTCCTTGACGTATCCAAGCTAACGGCAGTTGGCTGGGAAGCGCGTATCAGTCTCGTAGAAGGCATCGCTGACACTGTCCGCTGGTATCGCGAGAACGCAAAAAATATTCGCCGGTAGTGTCCTACAAACGTAGGGGGTCGTGGCACCGCCTCGACCCCCTACGTTTGTTCTTGTCGTTACGAAGGGTCAACGTAATATTGACGAGTCTCGATCTTAGTGTTTCTTTCCAGGAGTCCTTCAAGGCGTACGACGTGCGCGGCATCGTCGGCGAAACGATTACCGCGGCCACGGTGGAGGCCACCGGCGCCGCGTTTGTGGACGTCCTCGGACTGGCCGGCCAGACCGTCCTGGTCGGCGGGGACATGCGCCCGTCCTCCCCCGAATTCGCCCGGGCCTTCGCCCGCGGCGCCGCGGCCCGCGGCGCGAACCCGAAGATGCTGGGCCTGATCTCCACGGACGAACTCTACTTCGCCTGCGGCACCCTGTCCGCGGCCGGCGTCGTCTTCACCGCCTCGCACAACCCGGCCGAATACAACGGCATGAAAATGGCCCTGCCCGGCGCCGTCCCGGTCTCCTCCGACACCGGCTTGTTCGACATCCGCGACACCGCCGCCCGCTACCTCACGGACGGGATCCTCGCCTCCGACCCCGGCACCCTCAGCGAACAGGACGTGCTGGCCGACTACGCCGGCTACCTGCGCTCCCTGGTCGACCTCTCCGGCTCCCGGCCCCTGAAGGTCGTGGTCGACGCCGGCAACGGCATGGCCGGCTTGACCACCCCCGCGGTCCTGGGCGACGGCGTGCTGCCGGCCCTGCCGCTGGAAATCACCGAACTGTACTTCGAGCTCGACGGCACGTTCCCGAACCATCCGGCCAACCCGCTGGAACCGGAAAACCTGCGCGACCTGCAGGCCGCCGTCGTCGCCCACGGCGCGGACATCGGCCTGGCGTTCGACGGCGACGCGGACCGCTGCTTCGTGATCGACGAAACCGGCAACCCGGTCTCCCCCTCCGCCGTCACCGCACTGGTGGCCCGCCGCGAAATCGCCCGCGCCAAGGCCGCCGGCGAGCACACCCCGGTCATCATCCACAACCTGATCACCTCCCGCGCCGTGCCCGAACTCGTTGCTACCGACGGCGGCCGCGCCGTGTGCACCCGGGTGGGACATTCCTTCATCAAGGCCGTGATGGCCGCCGAAGGCGCCGTGTTCGGCGGGGAACACTCCGCGCACTACTACTTCCGCGACTTCTTCAACGCCGACACCGGCATGCTCGCCGCGATGCACGTCCTGGCCGCCCTCGGCGAACAGAACCAGCCGCTCTCCGCCCTGGCGCACGAGTACGAGCCCTACGTCTCCTCCGGCGAAATAAACTCGAAGATCGAGGACAAGGACGCCGCCGTCGCCCGCGTCCGCGCCCGGTTCGCCGGCGACGACGTGGACATCGACGAACTCGACGGCGTGACCTTCACCGCCCGCGACGGCTCCTGGTGGTTCAACCTCCGCCCGTCCAACACCGAACCCTTCCTGCGCCTGAACGCAGAAGCCATCGACACCGCAACACTGGACAAGGTCCGGGACACCGTCCTGGGACTGGTAAGGGAATAACCAAAGATGACGACACTGGGTGCCGATAAGTCGAGTGCACTTGACCTGTTTTACGGTGTTATTCCGGCCGGCGGGGTGGGGACCCGGTTGTGGCCGCTTTCGCGGGCGGCGGCGCCGAAGTTCCTGCATGACCTGACGGGGTCCGGGAGCACGCTGATCCGGGCGACGTATTCGCGTCTGGAGCCGTTGTGTGGGGACCGGACCATGGTGGTCACCGGGACCGCGCACCGCAAGGCGGTGCTGGCGCAGCTGCCGGAGCTGACGAAGAACAACCTGGTGCTCGAGTCCGAGCCGAAGGACTCGGCGGCGGCGATCGGTTTGGCCGCGGCGATCCTGTACCACCGGGATCCGCGGATCATCATGGGGTCCTTCGCCGCGGACCAGGTGATCAACCCGGTGGAGAAGTTCCAGGACGCGGTGCGCGAGGCGATCCATACCGCGGCCGGGGGCTACATCGTCACGATCGGGATCACCCCCACGCACCCCTCGACCGGGTTCGGGTACATCCGCACCAACGGGAACCTGGGCATCGGCGCGGCGCCGAACGCGCTCGGGGTGACGGAGTTCGTGGAGAAGCCCGACGCCGAGACCGCGCAGGCATACCTGGCCGAGGGCGGGTATTCGTGGAACGCGGGCATGTTCGTGGCCCCGGTTCAGCTGCTGCTCAAGCACCTGGAGACGAACGAGCCGCTGCTCTACGCCGGACTGATGGAGATCGCCGCGGCCTGGGACACCCCCAAGCGCCGCGACGTGGTCCGCCGGGTCTGGCCCGGGCTGCCGAAGACCGCGATCGATTACGCGGTGGCGGAACCGGCGGCCGCGGCCGGGGACGTGGCGATGATTCCGGGCGACTTCTCCTGGGACGATGTGGGGGACTTCGCCGCGATCGGCCGGCTGAACGCCGCGTCGGAGACGAACAACCTGACCGTGCTCGGCGAGGGCGCGCGGGTGTATGCGGAGAACTCGACCGGGATGGTGGTCTCCGATACCAAACGCGTGATCGCGCTGATCGGCATTGACGACGTCGTTGTGGTGGACACCCCGGACGCGCTGCTGATCACCACCAAGAAACACGCCCAACAGGTCAAGAAGGCCGTCGAATCCCTCCGCGCCAGCGGCGACACCGACGTCCTCTAATCGCTCGTCTTTCCGATTGGGGGCGGTCATCCCAGTTGGATACCATTGTCGAGGTCTCACTCACGCTTTCACAAAGGACGTTTATGCCAAGCGCCGCAGATGCCGCCACGGAAGCACGTCAAGGAACCTCTGTGGCAATACAGAAAAGGCGACGGTCAGGGCATGGACGCAAACGTTCGCGAAGACGGCTGTTGCGCGTAGTTCTTCCGCTCACGGCGCTATTCCTTCTACTACTCCTGGCAGTAGGTTGGTTGGCATTCCGGGCAGTTCAGGTCAAAGACAATCTGGAAGCCACCACGGGACTCCTGCCTACCATTCAAGCGGCAATTGCGGAGGGTGACATCGATACCGCCGCTGTCAGTCTGGAACAGATGGAAGCCCATACAGCTGAAGCACGTAGCGCCGGAACTGACCCGCTTTGGCGCGCAGCCGGTATGTTGCCATGGTTTGGTCAAAATTTCTCCGCAGTTACCGACATCACAGTTGCGGCCGACGTCGTGGTTAGTTCCGCCGCTCCCCTTATGGATTCCATCGGATCTGGCGGGCTCGACGCCTTCGTCCCCAAAGGCGGAAAAATCGAGTTACAGCCGCTTCGAGAACTTGCACCAAAGTTAACACGAGCTTCCGCTACCGTCTCGGCCGCATATGAAAGCCTCAACCAGATCGATGAGGGACAGCTCCTCCCGCAACTGTCGGAGCCGCTTGACCAGGCCACGTCAGCGCTGGAGGGCGTCCAAGAAACTCTCCATGGCGCGGCCTCGACGGCGGAAATCCTTCCGGCAATGCTCGGAGGAGACGGTGACCGGAACTATCTGGTTCTGGTTCAGAACAACGCGGAGATCCGTGCTACGGGTGGTATCCCGGGAGCCCTGGTTGTGCTCAAGACAAGCGACGGCCAAATCGAGTTCACAGACCATGGCAGCGCGTCGGCTCTGGGCAGGTTCAAGCCACCGCTGGAAGTGGATGAAGAACAGGAACAGATTTACACCACCCGTCTCGGTGGATATATGCAAAACGTCAACCTCACTCCCGACTTCCCGACTGCGGCCTCTACTGCGCAAGCAATGTGGGAGAAGGAGAATCCGGAGGCGAAGATCGACGGTGTCATTGCACTTGACGCCGTTGTCTTGTCGCAACTTCTGGTGGCCACGGGACCGGTGGAACTCAGCTCGCTCGACTCTCTACCGGTAGGTACGGGTCACCTCCCGACGACGCTCGACAGCGAGAACGTGGTCCAGACCTTGCTCTCCGACGTTTACCGGGAAATCGAAGAACCTCAAGTTCAAGATGCTTATTTTGCTGCCGTTGCCAGCGACATTTTCGCTGCCTTGACCGACGGGAGTACGGATTCTGTGCAGATGCTAAAGGCCGTACAGGATAGCGCCGAGGATCAGCGATTGTTCGTATGGTCCGAGTTCGAAGATGAGCAGACGGTCATTAGTGCCTCGACGCTCGGTGGCTCCATCTTGACCGGGGAGCCGACAATTGGCGTGTATTTCAACGACGGCACCGGCGCCAAGATGGATTACTACGTGGAACGCGAAATACAGCTGATTGAGCGATGCCATCCGGACGGATACTACCGTTATGCAGTTCAGGCGACGCTGACTAACAATGCACCTTCAGATGCGGCGGAGACTCTGCCTGAATATGTCACAGGAGGTGGCAACTTTGGCGTGAGCCCAGGGACGATCAGGACGAATATTTATGCTTATGGCCCGTCGGAATGGCTACTTGCGTCAGCAGATGTCGACGGCGAAACATCGTCGTTTGGCTCCTACCGTCACGGGACCAGTCCCGTGGGCGGGCTGACGGTCTCACTCAAGCCTGGAGAATCGACCACAGTTGAGTTTGAATTTTCTACTTTGTACGAAACGGACGAGCCTCAATTGCGCGTTACTCCAACTGTCCAAGCTCGTTCAGAAGTAGTAACTCCACTGAAATCTGGTCCGAATTGCACGTCCTAATGTTAACTCGGGGTTAAACGTTAGAAATTTCACTTACCCAAGTTGCTTCAATCGTTTCATCGATGTAGCGTCATACACGAATAAAGTAAGTCTGTCTTCACACCTGCACCTATACATCTGACCCACGGGGGATCACATATGAAAAAGACCTTGACTGCCTTGGCCATCGCCGGATCGCTGACCTTCCTAGGCGCCGGCGCTGCACAAGCCTTGCCGTACCCGGCCCCGCCGGTGGCTGAAGTTTCCGACAACACTGTTGCACCGGGTGAAGCTTTCGTCTTCAGTGGCGAAGGATTCATTCCCGGCGAAACCATCATCATCACCATCACCCTTACTACTGAGCCCACCGCGTCTGGGGTTGGTGGCCTGGGTCTCGGTGGCGGACTCGGCGCTGGTGTAACGGGCGTCATCCTCCCGGCAAACGTCGTTGACGGCGACACTGTAGTGGCCGACGAAAACGGCGCATTCGCAACTGAAGTTGCACTCACCGAACCGGGCACATACTCCCTAAGCGCTGAGGGCCAGGAGTCGGGCGTCATCCAGTCCGCAACCGTTGAGGTTGTGGCCGTAGATGGTGCAGCAGCTCCCGGCGACGATGTAACCAACGATGGTAACGGTGCAGTTGTTGGAGACGATTCCGCCGCCAATGAAGACGCTGTAGCAAACGGTGACCGCTTGGCTGATACCGGCCTCGAATCTGGAGCACTCCTCTGGGGTGGCGCCGGCGTGCTGGCACTCGGCGCAGGAGCGACCGCAGTGGTAGTGTCGCGTCGCAAGAATGCCTAGTCAAACCTGACTTAGCAAGAAGGTCCGGAACCAGTCGGTTCCGGACCTTCTTTTATTACAGCTCAGTTCGCTGCCAGAAGCGCTTCTTCCAGGGCTACCCATGCGAGCATGGCGCACTTGACTCGTGCCGGGTACTTCGAGACACCAGAGAAAGCAGCAGCATCCCCAAGAATCTCCTCATCGGCCTCAATGCTGCCACGGGAGCGCATGACCTCACGGAACTGGTCTACGAGCTTCATGAGCTCATCTCTTTCCATAGAGAGCGCCATGTCGGAGAGGACTGATGCGGACGCCATGGAGATGGAACAACCTTGCCCGTCCCAGCTAATGCTTGAAAGCGTGCGTTTATCACCATCCGCATGCACGGAAGCACGGAGGATGATCTCATCACCACAGGTGGGGTTGAGCATGTGGGACTCCCCCATATTGTCGCCCTCAGGTGTCTCGGCCAGTCCAGCACCATTTCGGAGCTTTGCATGCTCCAGGATGATCTGCTGGTACAGCTGCTGTAGCTCGGAACTCACTTACTTCACTCCAAAGAACGGGCGGACTCCGGCGACAGCTTCCAGGAAGGCATCGACGTCGTCCGTTGTGTTGTACAGATAGGTGCTGGCCCGGGTGGTCGCCACCAACCCAAGCCGGCGGTGCAGCGGCTGGGCACAGTGGTGTCCTACACGCACGGCGATGCCCTTATCGTCTAGGAACTGGCCGACGTCGTGGGCGTGGACGCCGTCGACATCGAAAGCTGCCAAGCCGATCCTTTCGGAGCCTGCTCCCGGGCCGAGGACTCGGATGCCGTCGATCTCCTCCAGGCCAGCGACAAGACGCTGTCCGAGCTCAACTTCCCACGCGTGGATACGATCCATGCCCGTTTCCTGCAGATAGTTGACAGCGGCCGCCAGCGCCACGGCCTGCGAGATGCGCTGTGTTCCGGCTTCGAAACGTGTAGGTGAGGGAAGGTAGGCTGCGTGCTCCATGGTGACCGTAGTGATCATGGAGCCACCGGTCAGGAACGGCGGCATCGCGTTGAGCAGTTCCGCCTTGCCGTAGAGCGCGCCGATTCCGGTTGGCGCGAGCATCTTGTGGCCGGAGAAAACTGCGAAATCCACGTCTAGGGCCTTTATATCCACAGGTAGATGCGGCACGGACTGGCAGGCGTCCAGCACCACGAAGGCTCCTACTTCTCGGGCCATTGCTACCAACGTTTCGACCGGATTGATCGTGCCCAGAACATTAGAGGCGTGGGTGAACGCCAGGATCTTCGTCTGTGGCGAGATGATCGTATTCGCGTGCTCGAGCTGCAGGGCGCCATCGTCGTCGACCGGCAGATACCGCAGAGTCGCCCCAGTGCGGAACGCCAGCTCCTGCCAGGGGATCAGATTAGCGTGGTGTTCCATCTCGGTCACCACGATTTCGTCCCCCTGCTTCAGCACGAAGGGCTCGGCTTCCTCTCCCCCACGGCCCGCGGTGGCGTTGGAGAACGCATAAGTGATGAGGTTGATGGCCTCGGTCGCATTGGAAGTCCAGACCAGTTCGTTGATGCGGGCGCCAATGAAGCTGGCGACAGTTTCACGCGCCGCCTCGTAAACGTCGGTGGCTTCGACCGCAAGGCTGTGTGCCCCTCGGTGAACAGCAGCGTTACGCTGCTCGTAGTACTCCTGCTCAGCTTCAATGACGCTCAGCGGGTTCTGCGAAGTGGCGCCGGAGTCGAGGTAGACCAGCGGACGCCCGTTAATTTCCCGATTCAGGATGGGGAAATCGTTACGGATGCGCAGGACTTCCGTATTGTCGATGGCGCCGACGGAGTGCTTCAGCGTTGTTGGAGTGGAAACCACAGGCACTGCGGGTGCTCCTTGTTTGACTGGGCAGAATTAGCTATCCGCAATACGCAAGACAACTCTGTCCTAATCTTCCCATGCTCGGCCCGCAGAGGTCATGTGAGTGGCGCCTAATTTGCTTCCGCACGATTCACATCCGGGCATGAAAAAGGGACCGACGATGGGATGGGGGTGGCCCAGTCTCAGAGGCCGCCCATCGTCGGCCCCCGCTTTCGGAGCCATAAAGGCTGTGAGCGACAAAAGCGCTCGGCAGGATGACTTTCGCCCTCCCGACAATCGATACTAGACGTTCAACTCAGTTTCGTCTAGCTGATCTTCGAATGAAACTTCTGTTGGGCTGCTAGCAGCCCCTCTTCGACCATCAACTCGACGGCATCAGCCGCGTCATCAATCAGGAACGGCAGTTCCTTCTTCTCGGCGGTACCAAAATCCCTCAGGACATAGTCCGCCGTATCCATCCTGCCCGGCGGGCGTCCCACACCTATGCGGACGCGGCAGTAGTCCTTGGTGCCGAGGGCCTTAGACAGGTCGCGCAGTCCGTTGTGGCCGCCTTCTCCGCCGCCGATCTTGAGCTTGACGGTATTGAAGGGGATATCGATCTCGTCATGTACAGCTACGACATGATCAGGCGCGATGTCGAAAAACTTCGATAATGCTGACACCGGGCCGCCGGAGAGATTCATGAAGGTGAGCGGTTTGGCTAGGATGACCTTGGGTCCACCTATGCGGAGACGGCCTTCGAGCACATGGGCGTGGGCTTTGTGGGACTTGAATGACCCGCCAATTCTGGAGGCGAGTTCGTCCAACACCATCTGTCCGACGTTGTGCCGGTTATGGCTGTAGCCGGGCCCCGGGTTCCCGAGCCCGACTACAAGCCAGGTGTTGCTGTTCACTGAAAAGAATTACTCAGCGGATGCTTCAGCCGGAGCTGCAGCAGTCTCGCCCGCGGCCTCTTCGGCCTCTGCTGCAACAGTCGGAGCGGAGACAGCGGCGATCAGGGTGTCGCCCTCGATCAGCAGCGTCGTGCCGCTGGGGAGCTCGATGTCACGGGCGTAGATGTGCTCGCCGACCTGACGTCCCTCAACGTTAATGGTCAGAGTCTCCGGCAGAGCCGTGGCATCTGCCTCAACAGCAACGGTAAATTCTTCCAGGTCGAGGGCTGCGCCCGGAGCAACTTCGCCTTCAACATGGATATTGACGTCGACGTGAACCTTCTCGCCCTTGCGGACGGTGAGCAGGTCAACGTGCTCGATGATCTGCAGGAGCGGGTCGCGCTGGATGTCCTTGGCGAGCGCAAGGTGCTGTTCACCATCCACGTCCAAGGTCAGCAGCGCGTTTGAGGTACGCAGCGCCAGGGTGGTGGCCTTGGCCGGCAGCAGGATGTGCATCGGTTCGGCACCGTGGCCGTAGATTACTGCGGGGATCTGCTCGTTACGGCGGGCACGGCGGGCAGCGCCCTTGCCGAATTCGCTGCGGACTTCGGCAGCCAGTTTCTGATCAGACATATCTGTCTCCTCTGAGGAAGTAATAGGATTCTCAACGGTTCAATGGCCGGAGCTACAGGAAAATGTCTAGAAAGATCGCATCTAGCCACCGTCGATAACGGACACTCCACAAGAAATGTGGCGTTCCCTCGCCTAGGCATCGTTTAGCAGTCTACCAGCGCGACGATAGGCAACCGAATCGGTGCTCGGCAGCACTGGAGTGAAATCTTTAACTTGAACATGGCAAAGCCAGGCCTCGTTACCTTCCGTTCATGTAACCTGCGTTAGACTTTAGGCTGACTTGGGGCCAGATGACCGCCATTGGAAGGACTGCAAGAGTCTCGTGGAATTGAACCAAACCGAAGAGCAGCCGCAAGGGCTTGAACTCCGGGACTATCTTAGGGTCCTACACACATACTGGCGAGGCATCGTCGCCATCACGCTTTTGGTAACCCTGCTGGCCTTCGGCTGGACGTTCCTGCAGAAACCTGTTTACGAGGCTCAGTCCATGGGTCTGGTGACGGCCGGCGCGGGCGAAGACATCAATCAGACTTTGGCCGGTGATAACCTCGCTAAGTCAAAGGCGACCAGTTACGCCAGTGTTGCCACTACGCGTCCTGTCGCCCAGGCCGTCATCGACGAATTAGGCCTCGACACGACACCGGCGCAACTCATCGAGCGTATCGAGGTCGAAACTCCTTTGGACACCGCGGAGCTCCGCATTACGGCGTCTTCCGAAGACCCTGCTGACGCGCGCAATCTGGCCGACGCTTGGGTCACGGCATTGATGAACCAGGTCGAAGAAATCGAGACTTCCGGCACCGGTGCAGAACAAGCTGCTGTGCAGATTGTCGCGCTGGCAGATGCGGCTTTGCCAACCTCCCCGGTCTCGCCCAATATGAAGCTAACTCTGGCCATCGGGGCTGTTATTGGTCTGATGCTCGGCCTTGCCTATGCACTGATTCGCAACCACTTGGATCGGCGAATCCGTTCGGCGGAAATGATTGAGAAGCAGTTCGGCGTCCCCGTCATCGGAACCATTCCTGTAGACAAGCGGATGCTGGACCGCCGTAAGGTTGTCGAGACCGGAATCGTTGAGTTCCAGAGTGACCGAGCAAGCCACGCCATGTCAGAGGCCCTGCGTGAACTTCGTACCAACCTGAGTTTCGTAGATGTCGACAACCCGCCCCGGATCATTGTTGTCACCAGTTCGGTCCCGGGCGAAGGCAAGTCCACAGTCACAGCCAACCTCGCGGTTACGATCGCAGCCGCCGGTAAGCGCGTAGTTGTAGTAGACGGCGACCTCCGGAGGCCTGTTGTAACCAGCATGTTCGACCTCGTTCCTGGCGCCGGAGTGACAGACGTTCTCAGCGGTCAGGCAGACCTCGAAGATGTGCTGCAGGTTTGGGGCCAGGTTCCAAACCTGGCCGTCCTCGGTGCTGGCCGTATTCCGCCGAATCCTAGCGAACTGCTTGGATCGCATTCGATGGCGGACATGCTAAGGCAGCTCGCCGAACATGCAACCGTACTGATTGACGCTCCACCGCTGCTCCCCGTCACTGACGCCGCGATCCTGTCAAAGGTTGCAGACGGTGCGATGGTGGTCCTCAACGCCGGCAAGACCACGGTGGACGCCTTCGATAAGGCACTGGGAAACCTTGCCCGCGTTGATGCCCATGTTCTTGGCGCCATCCTCAACCGTGTTCCCACCCAGGGTGCCGACGCGGCCCAGTACGGCTACTACGGTCAGTACTACCAGCAGGACGAAGAGGAGCCCGCACCGAAGGGCGGTCGCCGTAAGCAGAAGCAGCCGCGCCGCGCCACCGCGCCTGTTCCTACTCCCGCCCAGGACTTCGGTTCGGAGTCCGAAGAGGAGTTTAGGGCATTGCTGAGCGGGGAACCGGTCCAGGACCGGCGCATGCCTCCGGCACGACGCTAGCTTGTCCCTGTACGAAAACGTAACCAATAACTCGACCCCGGTGTCCTCGGATGCCGGGGTCGCAGTGTTTCCAGGAGGAGTTCAATCACACTGTTTGTTCACACAGTAGTTTCATCTGTACGTAAGGCGGCATATTCGGAGCAACCTGTCTCCCCAGCCGCTAACGCTCTTGTGAGAGGCTAGAAATCCCGTCTCGCATGCTGCACAAGAAACGGCTCCAATTCCTCTGTTCCAGAGGATTCGGAGCAAATACGTATTCCGGTGACCGTAGTGAAAGGTGACGCTCAGCTAAGTCTGGACGCCGCCGTCGTTCTTAGTAAGCTCCGTCTTTGGCGACGACAGCTTTGATGGTGCGCATGATGATGGTCAGATCCCCGGCCAGCGACCAGTTCTCCACGTAGTAAAGGTCGAGGCGTACGCTCTCTTCCCAGGATAGATCCGAGCGGCCGCTGACCTGCCACAGACCGGTAATGCCGGGGCGCACCAGCAGGCGGCGGTGCGTGTGCTGCTCGTAGACGGCGACCTCGCGCTCCAGCGGCGGGCGGGGGCCCACCAGGCTCATGTCCCCGATCAATACGTTCCAGAGCTGGGGTACTTCGTCGAGAGAGTACTTGCGGATGAAAGCACCGACGCGGGTTACCCGCGGGTCACGCTTCATCTTGAACAGGGTGCCGTTGCCCTCGTTCTGCTCCGCCAGTTCTTTCAGCCGCGCCTCGGCGTCGACGACCATGGACCGGAACTTCATCATGTGGAACCGGCTGCCCTGGATGCCTACGCGTTCCTGCCGGAAAAACACCGGGCCCGGGTTGTCGAGCTTGATCGAGATGGCGATGGCGAGCATGACGGGTGAAAGAACGATAAGTCCGAAGGCCGAAGCAACGACATCGAGGGAACGCTTCCAGGTGAACTTGGCGCCGTCATATTGCGGCATCTCAACGTTCATCAACGGCAGGCCTTCGACCGGCCGCCAGTGGATTCGCGGACCGGCAACGTCGACCAGTTTGCTGGCGACAACTAGCGAGGTGTTGGTTCCCTCGAGCTCCCAGCTGAGTTCTTTGAGATAGCGCTGGCCGTTCTGTGCTGTGCCGGCGACGATAACGGTATCGAAATTATGGTCCTTAACCGCCTGAACGACGCATTCAGGAGAACTGATGACCGGAAGCCTGTGTCCGGTAGCAAGCGTGACCTCGGATTCCTCAGTTCCGCGAATGGCTGCACCGAGCAGCCGGTAGCCCGTCTGCGGGGACTTGAAGATCTTGTCGCCCACGAAAGTAACGTCCGAGATCGAGCCGACGATGATGGCGCGGTCCGTATAGTTCCCGTTGGATCGCTGCCGACCCAGCCACAGGCGCCAGACATGCCGGGATAGGAGGAGCAGACCGAGACCTACAGGCAAGGCGATGGCAAGATAGCCTCGTGCGACGTCGTATTTCAACAGCATGGCGGCGATGGCGAAGGCGCCGAACGTTCCGATGGTTGCGTTGATAACGCGTCGGTACTCGTCATTCCCCACTCCGAGGACCGGTAGGGCGCGGCTTTGGGTAATCATGAGGGCGACGAGCCACATGAGCCCGAGAATTACCGAAACCATCGAGTACGTCTGGGCGGCCCCGACCACCTTGAGTTCCTGCTCTGTAACACCGAAGCGCAGAAGCTGGGCGAGGAACAGGGAAGCCGCTACGACGACCGTATCAGTCAGAACCAGTCTGTTCTTGAGGGATCTGCCCCAACTTCGGTCCTGCCCAACAGAACCTGCAGACATTGGCGATGGGGCCGGCAGTGGACCGACCGTTTTCTGTTCTGGTTCCACGGTGCGAATGTGTTCCCTGATGTCGTGACTCGGTTCCTCGACGGTTATACCCATTAAGTTAAAGCTCCCCCTACGATGCCCGCCTTTCCCCGACAGGCCATTCCCGTATGAAGTATACGGGCGATCAAAGGGTTTATCTAAGGTCGGGAGTAATCCTCGCTTCAAACGCGACCAATTTGTCCAGAGCAGGCACGAGGTCCCTCACCATTTGCTGGTAGACGCCGTCATCACGGCGGTATGGATCCACGATTTCGTCTTCGTTTTGGTCTGCGGCGCGGGCCTGGTAGCGCTTGAGGGCGGCTAGGTGGGGAAGCCTCTTCCACCGGTATTCGACTTCTTCGTCGGACGTGCCTCGAGGGATCTCCGTATCCGGGTCCGCTTCGAGGGCGTCGATCATGCGGGCGAGTTCACGTACCGTGAAGGTCCGCTTGAGCAGGCGCGGCATCAGGTTGAGGATCCGGTCCCGGTGCTCGATGCTCATCGCCAGCACGAGGTCGACGTCTGCCAGATGGGATTCATGGAGTTGCCTGGCAGCAAAACCTTCCGAAGATCCGCCGAGGACATGGAGCAGGCCGGCTGCGCGGGTGTCCATAGGCGAATTGACGAGGGCCTGGATGCCGGCGCTGCGGACATCGAAGACGCCGGGGCGGACTTGGTCCAGTTTTTGCTGCAGCAACCGCTCCGCCATTGGAGAGCGGCAGACGTTCCCGGTGCAAATGGTCAGAATGCGGATCATTCCAGAACTCTAACGTCTGTCGACGCCTTCGATCATTCCGAGTCGTTGGGCCCCTTCACGTTGGCTTGAGCGAGAGCACGATCAACCCAGTCCAAATCCCGCAACTTTTCGCGCAGAAGGCTGTACCGGGCGACCACTAGGAGCGCGCCGCCGATCGGCAGAGTGATCAGGAAGAGTCCCGGGGCGACGTCGATTTCGACCAGCAGTACCCAGGCGGCGAAGAAGGCGTAGGCCCAGAAAGTAGCCTTGACTGCACTCCAGCACTCCGCCATTGCCCGGCGCGGAAACAGGATGTCGCTCCGGTAGGTCAGGACCAGACCGCAAAACCATGCAAAGCCGAGAACGAAGGCAGCCCAACCTGAGCCTCCGTCCGGTCCGACGCCGGACACGGGCACCAGGAACAGGCCCGCAGCAACCGAGACAGAGATGGTTATGGCGTCGGACATCCTCAAAACTGCGCCGGCGCTCAGGTGCCGGCGGACAGACTTGGTGATGGGAACAGTAACCATGTGCGCACCGGACCTTTCTGGATGGTGACGAGACGCTTCATTTCTAGCAATGCGGGGTTGGCGAAACCTTGGGGCTTGCTGCAAAGGGCAGCCAGGCCAATCAGCAGGATCGCCTTGTGGCTCCGTTCTAAGGCTCCTAGTGTGGAATTCGCAGTCCCGAGTCACCAGGCAAGAGAACGGCCGGTTGCATGCGCACCTTCGGAGTCGAAGAAGAACTGCTGTTGGTGGATCCCACCAGCTGGCGCGTGGTCCCTTGCGCGAGCTCGTTGACGAACCTCTACCGCCAGCAGCTGCCGCAGACAGCACAGAACCATCCACCTGATCCTCCTTCTCCGGAATTCACCGGCCTACGGCTGGCAACGGAATTCCAGGAGGAACAAATAGAAGTCATCAGCCGACCGCACAGTTCCTTAGCAGGTCTGGCGGCCGACATCAGGTCAGGCAGGGCTTTGGCCGACTCGTGCGCCAGAGGGGTCGGTGCGCGGACGGCTGCTTTAGCCACGGCTCCCCTACCCACGGTCCCGCACGCCGCGCCCGATGAGCGGGTAGGGATAATGATCGCGCGTTATGGGCTGACGGCGCGGGAGCAGCTGACGTCGGGATTCCACATCCATGTCAGTGTGGACTCGGATGAAGAAGGCGTGGCCGTCCTGGACCGCATCCGGATCTGGCTGCCCATCCTGGCAGCTCTAGCCAGCAATTCGCCGTTCTCGCAAGGCACAGATACCTGCTACGCCAGCTTCCGCGGCCAGGCATGGTCGCGTTGGCCATCAACAGGGCCGCTGGAGATCTTCGGGTCGGCGGTTGCCTATCACCGCGCGATCGAGCAGATCCTCGCGACCGGCGTCGTACTCGACAAGGCGATGCTGTACTTTGACGCCCGGCTGTCCAACAACTATCCAACGGTGGAAATCCGTGTCAGCGACGTTTGCCTGGACGCGGACGACACCGTGTTGATCGCCGCCCTCGCCCGGGCTCTGGTGGAGACAGCGGCACGGGACTGGCGCGCGGGCAAGGCTCCGGAACCTGTGCCCGTTGCCGTCCTGCGGCTGGCGGCGTGGCAGGCGAGCAGATGGGGAACCGAAGGCGATCTGCTGCATCCCGTGACGGGCACGCCCTGCAAGGCGACCGACGTCGTTGACTTACTTTTCGAACACGTCAGCGAAGCTCTCACCGACTCCGGGGATGACGCGCAGGTGCAGCGGCTGTATGGGCAGCTGCTTCAGAGGGGAACCGGAGCACGGCAGCAGCGCGATGCGCTGGAACGGACGGGCTCGCTGGAGGGCGTGGTTGCCGAAGCCGTTCGCCTGACTCATCACCAGGATTCTGACGTTATCCATAGCGGAACCGGCCGAAAGGGAACATCATGACCAGGCATCACCACAAGGAACAAACCCCAGCAGTGGAAGAGAATCTGGCTGCGGCCGTGCCCGCGAAACGGAGGCACGTCGCCGTCGACCTGGTACTGGGAGGGCTGGCGGGAGCGGCCGGAGTCTGGGCGATGGATAAGGTCGGCTGGTACCTGTACGAGCGGGAGGAGCCGCGGGCCCTGGCCCGGGAGTTGCGTGCCCGGGTGGACGGCAAGGACGTTGCGCACGTGCTGGCCCAGAAGGCGGCCCGGTTGACGGGCATGGCCCGCAAGGTGGAGCAGCCGAGCCCGATCGGGATCGGCGTGCACTACGCCCTAGGAATTCTGCCCGGCGCAGTTCATGGCGTCGTCCGGCGACGCCTGCCCGTGGTCCGCGCCGGCAGCGGTGCGCTGTATGGTCTCGGGCTCTTTGCTGTGCTGGATGAAGCGAGCGCCCCGTTGCTGGGTCTGGCTTCGGGACCGCGCCGGTATCCGTGGCAGGCACATGTGAGAGGTCTGGTCTCCCACGTGACGCTGGGCATGGGGACGGAAACCGTACTGAGGCTGTTTGACCAGGCACGGAAACCGTAGTTATCCGGCGTCAGCTGCTGGCATTCTGCCTCGGGACGGGAGGCTATTCGCCGTTGCTGTCCCGGGCGGCTACTTCGAGTTCCACCAGGGACTGCCGCAGCAAGGTTTCCGGGTTGGCTTCGCCGTCCCCTGCGTTGCATTCCCGGAAGACTTCCTCCTGCAACTGCTGCGCCAGCAGATCCAACTCCTTGCGGGAAAGAGTTTCCAAGTGCGAGGGGAAGGCTTCCTTCGGCGAAAGGTAGGGCTTATCTAACATTCGTGCTCCTTATGCTCGATGCGTCCCCGGAATGCCGCGTGCGAGGGTGAATCCACCCTACGCCACTGCTCGTCCTGCTGCCTAGCAGCAAGGTTGCCGGAAGGTGAGCAACAGGGAAACTACATGCTCACGGCCGAGTTCAGGTCCGTTTGCGGGGGGCGAAGAGCACTGCGCCGTACGCGCCCATCAGGAGCATCGCCGCGGCGATGGCGGAGAGAGTTCCCGCTTCGGACATGGCGAACGCGGGATCCAGCTGCAGCAGCTGGGGACGAAGCACGACGTCTGCTGCCCCGGGCTGCGTCCCGGTCTCTGAGTCTTCGGGGCTGGCCGGCTCCTGGTCCTCGTTGGGGCCGCCGAGCGGAGGAACGGGCAGGAGTCCGGTCTCTGCGCGCTCGACGTCCCGGGCGTTGACTCCGGGTTGGTCTTCCTTCGGCGCTGCCGCGATGGCGGGTTCCCCGACGGGCGCCGGGATGCAGATGCTGCCGCTGCCCTCTTCGCCAAGCTGCACGGTGTTCCGCAGCCCCGTGCCCGATGCGGCGTCGGCTACACAGTCCAACTGCTCGGCCGGGACACTCGGATCAAGCTTGATGCGGACGTTGACCAAGTAGAGGTGGCTATCCAGCAGTTCCAGGCTGCGGTCGGTGGCGAGCACAGCGGCAGGATCAGCTTCGGGATCAGGCCATTCACCGCCGTCGGACGTTCCCAAGAGCATCCAGCGCGCGTTCAATATGTCCACGCCGCCACCGAAGTCGAGGGTGTCGGTCAGGTTGTAGGTGGCGCCGGCAACCACGGAGGGGTTCTCCACGGACACCTCGTACACCACGTCCCAAACGTCTTCCCCGGCACCGGAGACCTCAACCGGTTCGCGGACGGACTTGGTGACGTTCAGGGCCGGTGCTTCCCAGCTGCTGACGATGGAGCAGACGATGCTCTGCCCGTAGGACGGGACCACGATGGTGCCTTCCTGGTGCAGGGTGCCGCTGCCGCTGTCCAGTTCGCAGGACCAGTCGCTGGCAAGGAACTCCGTGCCGCCGATGAAGCCGGCCGTTTCGGAGAGGTCGTAGGCGGTGCCGGCGGCTACGCTGCCGGCGATTCCGGTAGCGCCGGCGACGGCGGCTGCTTCGCCTCCGGCCGGGGTGGCGGAGAGCTTCCAGTCATCCGGGCTGATGCCGGCCGGCGGCTGCGGACCGACGGCCTTGATCAGGGTGAGCTGCTGCTGGCAGTCGATGGTGTTGGTGACGGCGACCTCGTTGGCGATCATCAGCTTGGCGATCCTGCCGAGGCCGTCCGAGTCCGCCACGGCGCAGCCGGCCGGCAGTGTGAGGTTGGCGCCGAGCGCAAGGCGGGTGCCGGCGTCGTACGCATACACGGTGCCCCACTTGCCCGGGGCCGGCTCTCCCCCGCCGTCCGGCAGGACCAGCTCGGCCGCGAAGCCGTCGGGCTGGCTGCCGCCGGCGTACACGGTGCCGTTGATGTTCCAGCTGTTGGTGGCCTTGAGGGTCACGGGCAGCGGCTGGCAGGCTTTGGCGCTGAGCCCGTTCAGCTGCACGGAGCTGGTCAGCCCGGTGCCACTGCCGCTGTCGATCCGGCAGTCCAGGTGGGCGGCGCGGGTACCGGCGGGCACGCCGACCACGGCGCGCACGCTGTAGGTGTGAACGGTGTTGCCGTCCGGGCTGTGGCCGATCACGGTGCCAGCCGGGGCGAGCACGGTGGTGCGGTTGGCATCGGGGCTGGCCCAGGAGCCCGACGCCGGATCCCCGCCGGTGCGGGTCCAGGTGGCGGACTTGATGGTGACGCCGGGGCCGAAGCCGAGCGTGTCCGAGAGGCTGTAGGTGTTGTCCGAGCTGCGGGAGGTGTTGGTGACGGTGATGTCGTAGCCGATGCTCCAGGTGCCGGCCTCGCCCGGAACCGGGGTGCCCGCGGTCTTCAGCAGCTGCAGGTCACCCTCCTGGTTGCTGCAGTCCAGGGTATTGGTGATGGTGAAGGAGTTGACCCCTGCTTTTAGTGCAACGGTGGCACCGCTGTCCGGGAGGGCCTTGCCTGCCAGGGAGCGGGAGAGCAGCCGGCACTGCTGGCCGGAGGAGAAGCCCTCCTTGATGGTGACGCTGCCGCCGTCCTCGAAGCCGATGGCGGGGACGCCGAACTGTGCGCCGTTGGTTGAGCCCGGGGCCAGCATCAGGTGGGCGCTGACGCCGAGGCTGGAGACCTCCTCGTGGCTGGCGGAGCGGCCGTTGACCTGCCAGTTCACGTTGACCAGGACGTCCGCGTTCTTGATGCCGTCATTGTCATCGTCATCGTCGCGGGGCTCGGGCTTTTCGATGCTGTTGCCGTTGGCGTCCTCTTTGGGCGTGGGCTTGCCTTCGACGACGGTGATGTGCGGGGCGACCGCGACGGGCTCTCCTGCGGCGTCCGGGGTGCCGGGGGTTTCCGGGGCGGCTTCGCCGTTGGTGTTGTCCGGGGTGTCCGGGCTGCCTTCGCCGGTGTCCGTAGGCGGGGCCTCGGTTTCCGTGGGCGTGCCCGGGTCGATCTCGTCGACGGGCGGCGGGACGGGAATGTCGACGTTGCCGCCGTCCGTGGCGGGCGGGGGCGCGGTGGTTCCTCCGGTGGCCGGCGGGTCAACCGTTGCAGGCGGTTCCACCGAGGTGGGCGGCGGACTGACGACCGGCGGCGTTGTGGTGGGCGGAGGCGTGGTCGGGACGACCTCTTCCGGCGTCGGCGTAGTTGGCGGTGGCGTTGTCGGATTCGTGGAAGGGGGCGTGGTGCCGGCCGGAGCCGGGTCCGGGTTGGGCGTCACCGTGATTGTTTCCGCTGGGGGTGTTGTGTCCGGAGCGGTGGGCGAGGTCTGCGGCGCGGGCGACGGCGAGATGCCGGAGAGCTCAGGTGCCTGGGTGCTCAGCTCGCGGGTGGTGGAATCATCCGTGGGTTCCTTGACCGTCCTGGCGGCTCCGTGGTCATCGGCTGGTGCCGTGGCCGTGGCGGAGGGGGTTGCGGTGGCGGAGGGGCTGGGAGAGGGCGTTGCCATCGCGGCGGCGGGCCAGCCGAGCACGAGCATGGCGAACATTACTGCCGTGGCCAGCGCGGTGCGCATTATCGTCAGCGCGGCATGCCGGCCGGATTTCGCGCGGACACTTCCGCGGCTTCTGGCTGCTGCGCGCCGGCGGTGCCGGGGCACAGCGGAACTGGACCTCTCACCTCCGGTTTCCCGGAGAGGGAAATACCTCATCTGTTCCCCCAAGCGGTTGTACGCAGTCACACCGGGCGGCTTCGCTGCCTTCCGGTTCCGACGTCAAACCTCTACCTCATATGCCCCGCGAAACCGCAGGGTACGGTGCCTCGGTCCTCCCCCACGAAGGGCCGCAGCGGATGGTGATGCGGTACGGTGCGCGTTCCCGCATCACGCCAACTGGTGCCGCCCCGAGCACCGCGTGCGAGTGTCCTGCTCCCCAGCAGGACCCTTTCCAATACGTCCAAGCTACCAATCGCCGCTTGTAAAAACCATAGTCGTTACCCGACTGTGCCGCGTAAGCACGCGGAAAAACAGGTTATACGATGCGTTTTACGCGCTGGCCTCATAGATGCTCAGGAGTCGCTCAAAGTTCCGGCGCGGTGGCGAATGACCGCGATAGTAAGTAGGGTTAGGAATGTCCGGCCTGCCGGGTGATACACCGGCAGCAACCATCGACCGTAGGAGAAACACCATGGGTTTGGATGACAAGATCGGAAACGCCGCAGAGCGTGCAGGCGGCAAGGCCAAGGAAGCAGCCGGAGACGCCACCGACGACCAGAGCCTGCAGTCCGAGGGCAAGAAGGACCAGTCCAAGGCAGACCTCAAAGACGCCGGCGAGAAGGTCAAGGACGCGTTCAAGAAAGACTGACTGAATCACTACACAAGAGGGTGCGGCCACACGTGGCCGCACCCTCTTCGCTTTTTCATTTGGTAGCTGCTCCGCCCTCCCCCAAGAAGGGCGGATCAGCTTTGGTTCTGCGCGCCGGCCGATATTGACTACTTTGACCGCCGGACCTCAAGGAACGGGCCGGGCTTCACGAAGCTTCGGCTCAGAGTTTGCTCAAGGCTGGGACCGTGCTCAAGATTGGCTCAAGCCGGGCGCAATGGCTGGCCGAACACCAAAGGCGACGTCCGCCGTCGTACGTCTTATAAGTCTGCTTACTATTGTCGGACAGCATCCCGATCAAGCAGTCCAGCAGGAGGACGCCATGAACCAGCCCAAGCAGCAGCAGGAAGTACCCGGCACCCAGTCCGAGATGACACCGGTGCCCGATTGTGGGGAACAGAGCTACCGCGGCATGGACAAGCTCAAAGGCAAGGCCGCGGTCATCACCGGAGGCGACAGCGGGATCGGCCGGGCAGTGGCCATCGCGTTCGCCCGCGAAGGCGCCGACGTACTGATCTCCTACCTCAGCGAGGACGAGGACGCCCGCGACACTGCCCGACTGGTGGAGGAAGCCGGGCGGAAAGCAGTCCTCGTGCGCGGCGACCTGGATACGGCCGAACACTGCCGGAAGATCATCGATACGGCCGTGCAGGAATTCGGCAAGATCGACATCCTGGTCAACAACGCCGCCTACCAGATGACCCACGAGACGATCGAGGAAATCAGCGACGAGGAGTGGGAGCACACCTTCAAGGTAAACATCAACGCGATGTTCTACCTGGTCAAGGCGGCACTCCCCCACATGGCGCCGGGGTCTTCAATCATCGGCAGCTCTTCGGTCAACTCGGACATGCCCAACCCCACGCTGGCACCCTATGCCGCAACCAAGGCGGCAATCGCCAACTTCTCCGCCAGCCTGGCACAGCTGCTCGGCGAGAAGGGCATCCGGGTCAACAGCGTCGCTCCCGGTCCGATCTGGACACCCCTGATCCCGTCCACCATGCCGCCGGAGAAGGTGGAATCTTTTGGGAGCAACACGCCGCTGGGCCGGCCGGGCCAGCCGGCGGAGCTGGCGCCGACGTACGTACTGCTGGCGTCCGACGACGGCAGCTACATCTCCGGCGCCCGCATTGCGGTCACCGGCGGGCGACCAATTCTGTAGCAAACCGAAAAAACAGACAGGTCTGTCTTGCAACAAGAAAGTAAGCATGCTTTGCTTCTGAGTACGGAAAAGAAAGCATGCTTACGAGAAAGGCGAACCCCCATGAAGCCTGTAGTACGGGACAATTTCGGCGCCTCACAGTTCGATGCCTACATTGACGGAGCTGTGGTGGCCTCGCTGCATTACCGTATCCACGACGGTGAAATCTGGCTCCTCTTTACCGATGTTCCCGGCGGACGACTGGGCAAAAACCTGGCCTCCAGCCTGATCACCACGTCGCTGTCCGACGCGCAGCGCAGGCGTCTGGCGGTGCGGCCGTTCTGCCCCAAGGTACGGCACATGATCGCCACGCTGCCCAACTACCTGATGCTGGTCCCCCACGACGAACGGCTGCGCCTGCACTCGTCCCTCATCGCCGACAAGCAGGAAGCCGAACGCCAGCAGCAGTTGGCGCGCGTGCAGGAACAGCGGAACGCGCGCCGCCGGGCGGTCCGGGAACACCAGCCGGCTGCCGCCTGAGGAACTGCATGAGCAGCAGCATCAGCAGGCAGGATCAAACTTCGCCGGGTGCGCGGGCTTGGCAGGACGGATTGGGCCGTGCGGGAAGCCGCGCGGCCCAGGTCCTGCTGATTCTGGCCCTTGTGGCGGTCTCCATCTACGGCCTGCTGCAGATCCGGTTGCTGGTCATCCCCGTGATGATCGCGCTGATCCTCGCCGCGGCCATCGGCCCGTTTGTGAACCTGATGCGCCGGAAGGGAGTGCCGGGAGCACTGGCGACAGTAATCGCCTTCCTCAGCCTGCTGGTACTGCTGGCCGCGACCACCACCGTGATTGTGGTGGCGGTCCGGAGCGAATGGGACGAACTCGTCACCGCCGCCGCATCCGGTCTCGACGAGCTGCAATCGTTCCTGCTGACCGGCCCGCTGCCGATCGACCAGGCCCAGATCAACGAGGCACGCGAGGCGCTGGTCGATTTTGCCACGAGCCAGCAGGTCCGCTCCGGCGCCCTTACGGGCCTCTCGGCGGTCACCGAATTCATCGCCGGCACCACGCTGATGGTGGTCGTGCTGTTCTTCTTCCTCAAGGATGGCCAGAAGATCTGGAATTTTTTCCTGCGCCCGTTCGGTGGACGGCGTGCGGCCAAATTGCGCCGGGCCGGCTCCCGCACGCTTGAAGTCCTGGGCGGCTACGTGCGCGGCACGGCCATCATTGCACTGGTGGACGCGACGGCAATCGGCTTGGCCCTGCTGATCCTGCAGGTTCCGCTGGCCATCCCGCTGGCGATGATTGTCTTCCTCGGCGCCTTCATCCCGCTTGTGGGTGCCACCGTGGCCGGGATCCTCGCCGCGCTGGTGGCGCTCGTGGCCAACGGGCCCGTAGTGGCGCTGATTGTTGTCATCATTGTGATTGCGGTAAACCAACTGGAGGGCGATCTGCTGCAGCCGATAGTGATGGGCAATGCCCTGAAGCTGCACGCGCTCGTCATCCTGTTCGCGCTCACCGCCGGTACTATCCTCGCCGGGATTATCGGTGCGGTGCTCTCGGTGCCGCTGGCCGCCGTCGTCTGGGCCATACTCCAGGTTTGGACCGCGGAGGACCCCCGCGTTGAAGACCTGAATCCGGATCTTCCGCCCGCGGGATCCGAGCCCACGTGATCCCGCTGCGGGACGCCTGACGGTACGGCGTTGTGATTTTGTTGTTATATGGATCTGGCAGATTACGGAACGGTTGCGGACCCCAGGGGCCCCTGTCACCCGGAACCCACGAGCCGTAGGATTGAGGTTGTCGCCGGCAACGAAGCCGGCCGGACAAAGGAGCCACCGAATGCGTCGAGGACCTGTCCTGCCTACGCCCCGGGAAGAATCAGTATGACCGCTGTAGAAGCATTCTCGTCAGAAGGCCTGCGGTGGCGCGGCTGCACAGGGAACTCCGCTCCCGCCGCCCCTGAAGCCTCCGCGGCCTGCCAGGAAGACGAGGCACTCGCACGTACCATCGCCGAGCATGTCCACTGCGGGGAACCCATGCAGTTGGTCAACGCCGCAGATCTCCCCATCACCGCACCGCTCATGATTCTGACCGCAGAAACGGTCCTGCCTGAGCCCGAGGCAACGACAGTGCGCACCTACCGCTGCAGCTGCGGCTTCACCCTCGACTCCGATCTCTGAACCGCGAACCGCGAGCGCTGAACCCGCCACTCATATCCAGGGCAGGGCCTCTTCATAGCTGGGGCATAGCTTCGCTTCCTACGGTGGATCTCAAGAGCACATAACGCATCGAGGGAGTGGCTGATCATGACCGGCACAGCAGACGAAGGCACCCGCAGGAACGCAGTTCCCGTTACGCTCGTCATCCGGGCCTGGCAGGAAACCGGCCACAATGGTTTCCGGGCGCGCATCATCCGTGGCCCACGCCGGGCCCGGCGTCCTGCGATCGAAACAACCACCGATCCGGAGCAGGTAATGAAGATGGCCCGCGAGTGGCTGACCGGCCTGCAGAATCCGCGGTGAGCGTCTCCTGCGCCCGACCTCTGCTAGGCAGCCGTACCTATCGAGGCTGGCCGCATAGCGCGTCCGGACTCGGCGGCAGCGAGGGCTGCCCCGGCGGCCAGGACGCAGTCGACTACGGGAAGACCGAGCCGCCGGTTCAGTTCCTTTCCTATGCCCATGCTCGTGAAGCCGGTACAGGCCAGCAGAATCACATCCGCCCCGGCATCCGCCAGCCTGTGGCCGGCGTCGAGACTTTCGAACACTCCGGTCGGCGTCAGCAGCTCTGTACTGAAGTTGACGCTCTGTGGTGATTCAACCGCAATAAGCCGGGCGCCCAAGACGGAGGCAACGGCTTCGGGCGCCTCCGGCGTTATGCCGAGGACGCCAATGCGAGCGCCCATGGCCAAGGCCGCCGCGGCGCCCGCTGCCCCGGCTCCAACTACCGGCACGTCCACGGCCAGGCGAGTTTCCGCCAGGCCCGGATCGGCGGAACAGCTGATAATAATGCCGTCGACCGCGGGAGCAAGTTCCCTGGCCAAGGCAACCACTTTGGGTGCGGCGCGGACGCAGGATTCCGCATCGTGCACCGCCTCGGGCTGGAACGGAATGGCGCGGGAGACCACAGCAAAGGGAAAGGCCGATTGCAGGATCTGTCCGTGGAGCTGAAGCAGCCCTCGAGCCTCGGTAGATAGAGTGCGAATCAATCCAACACGTTTCATTCTGACTCCCTGTCCCCGGTTGCTTGTCCCTTTCCATGCTGTCGGTTGGACGTTGCCGCAACATTACGTCGAGGTAATTTTTCACGTTCTGCAAAAAAATCCAATCCGTGGTGCGGGTCACTCCGAATGCCTTATATGCGCTCCACAACCGGAGCGTTAACAACCCGCATTCTGGAGGATCCTTTCGTGAACAAGAAGATGCGTTTGATGACCATTCCCGCCCTGGCTCTTGGCGCCGTCGCCCTGGCCGGCTCCCCCGCCATGGCCCATGGCGATTCCGACCACTATCAGGCCAACCTCAGCGCGCTCAACGGCAGCAGCGCCACCGGCACCGTCATGGTCGACGTCACCGGCAACCAGGCCCACGTCAAGATGGACGTTACCGGGCTGGCCGAAACCTTCAACGACGCCCCCTACCCGCACGTCCAGCACATCCACATCGGCGCCCAGGGCACCTGCCCAGGTCCGGAAGCAGATACCGACGGCGACGGCGTGGTCTCCACCACCGAAGGCCACCCCTTCTACGGTCACATCGGCACCACGCTGGCCACCTCGGGCGACACCAGCCCCGACGCCGGGCTGACCCTCGAGGTCGGCGGCCAGGGCGGCGGGTACACCTACGACCGCACGTTCGAGCTCAACGCCGACACCGCGGCCGCGCTCGAGGCGGGCACCGCCGTCGTCGTTGTCCATGGCCTGGATCCGGCCACCCTGAGCGCGGAGGCGCAGGAGAAGATGAGCGACCTCGTTCCCGAGCTGCCGCTGGCCGCGACTTCTCCGGCAGCCTGCGGCACACTCGCCGCCTCCCAGATGGGCGCAATGCCCGACGGCGCCCCGGACACGGGCGTGGAAGTCACGGAGAACAACACCACCGAGATGCTTGCTCTCGGCGGTGGCCTGGTCCTGGCCGCAGCGGCAGGCGGAACGTGGATTGTCCGCCGCAGCATGGCCAAGTCCTAGGCACGGCAGGACAGCACACCAGCCATGACGATTGGTAGAAAAGGCCGCCGCGGACCAGCACTCCTGGCCGCGGCGGCCGCCCTGCTCCTGACCGCCTGCGGAACCTCGCCGCCCTCCAGCCCAACACCACCAACCCCAACAACGACGACGGCGCCCTCCCCCGCTTCTGACCCCACGTCCGGCGCCGGACGTGCGGCCGGCTCCCCGTCCGGCTCCACGGCTGCATCCAGTTCCACGGCTGCTTCCAATTCCACTTCGGCGAAGGCGGCGAAACCAAGTGAACCGGCCGCCGAGCCTGCAGCCGCGCCGGTTTCGATGGAGATCGAGAAGATCGGTGTCGCCTCGGAGCTGCTCCGCCTGGGCTTGCAGGAAAACGGGACGCTGGAGGTGCCGCCGGAGGATGCCGGCGCCCCGGCGGGCTGGTACAACGGCTCCCCCGCCCCCGGAGATCCCGGACCCGCAGTGCTGCTGGGTCATGTGAACTCGCTCAGCCAGACCCCGGGCGTCTTCGCCCGGCTGCCGGAGCTAACCAGGGGCGACAGCATCCGCGTCGAACGCGAAGACGGCACCAGCGCGGTCTTCACCGTGGACCGGGGCGAGCAATACCAGAAGAACCAGTTCCCCACGCTTGATGTCTACGGCAACACCGAGGGACCGGAACTGCGCCTGATCACCTGCGACGGCTACAACCCGGACACCGGCATCTTTGAGGACAACTACGTTGTCTACGCCTCGCTTGCCGAGTAGGGCGAAGGGGCTGAGGCACTGAAACGGCGTCGGTACTCCGAGGGTGTAGTCGCATAGGTGGACATGAAGTTCTGGCGCATGGTGATAGGGCTCGAGAACCCGCATTGGGCTGCAATCTGATCGATCGGAAGGTCGGTGATCTCCAGGAGCCTCCGGACCTCGTCCAGGCGTCGCGCGCGAAGCCAGGTTGCCGGCGTCGTGCCTGTTGCCGCACGAAAGGCGCGGATGAAGCTGCGGCGGCTCATATGCGAAGCCTTGGCAAGATCGTCAACACTGATCTTGTCGCCGAGGTGCTCGATCGCCCAGTCGAGCGCTTCCGCAATGGGGTTGGCGCCGCCCGGGTGCAGAATGGGGCGCTCGATGTACTGGGCCTGGCCTCCGCTGCGGTGCGGCGCGACGACGAGACTGCGGGCGACGTGGTTCGCGGCCTCAGCTCCGAGGCGGGAACGGACAATGTGCAGGCACGCGTCGATCCCCGCGGCTGTGCCGGCGGAGGTCAGCACGTCACCGTGATCGATGTAGAGGACAGTTCGGTCCACCGGGATGTCGGGGTAGTTTTCGCTGAACGCGTCGAGCGCGTGCCAATGCGTGACGGCAGGGCGAGCGGCGAGGAGTCCGCTGTCGGCGACGGCGAATGCCCCGAGACAGAGCCCGACGACGGTGGCGCCCTGCCCATGCGCTTGTTGCAGCGCGCCGGCCAGCTGTACCGACGGACGCTTTCCGTCCTCGTCCCAGGAGGGAATGACCACAAAGTCGGCGGCGGATGCGGCGTCGAGGCCGGCCAGCCCGCCGATCTGGTACCCCTCCGCGGTGCGGATGGCATCGCCGTCGTCAGTGAACAGAACAGTTTCCCAGTCGGCCAATCCCTGACGGGCCACCTCTCCGAACACCATCTGCGGTACGGCGAGGTGGAACATCGTGACGCCCTCGAAGGCGTAGACAGCGATCCGCACACGCATCACCTCCTGGTTGGCCTGTTTCCATCGTTTATATGCCCTTGTGCCAATTGTCGCACGAATACGGGGCGGCGAGACTGGGGAAGAGCGTGAAAACCGCGCCCACCAACCACCCAGGAGGTAGACATGACGGCTCCCCGTCGCGCCCTGATTGTTATTGATGCCCAGCAGGAATACTTCACCGGACTCCTGCCTATCCAGTACCCGCCGCGCGAGGAATCGATCCAGCGGATCGCCGCGGCCATCGACGCCGCGGAGAAGGCAGACATTCCGGTGGTCACCGTCCAGCACTCCGCAGGCGACGAATCGCCCGTGTTCAACCCGACCATGACCGAGTTTCAGCTGCACTCCTCGCTGGAAGAACGCAAGTCCGACGCGTGGAAGTCCGTGGTGAAGCAGTACAGTTCCGTCTTCCCCGGCACCGGCCTGGTGGAGTGGCTCCGGGAGAACGGAATCGACACGATCACGCTCACCGGCTACATGACCAACAACTGCATCATCGCCTCCGCCAGCGATGCTGAGATCCACGCGTTCAACACCGAGGTCCTCTCGGACGCGACCGGCGCCATCAACATCTCGAACAGCGCCGGCACCGTGGATGCGAAGACCGTGCACACGACCCTGATGGCCCTGCTCAACTCGAACTTCGCCGCCGTGGCTTCCACTGACGACTGGGCCCGCGCCGTTGAGACTGAGCAGCCGCTGGGCAAGAGCAACCTTGTCGAGTCTGCGGCCGACGGAGCCGCGGCCTCGTTGGCCCGCTAATTACCTTAACCACCAGGAAGTTAGCGTCTTGCGGGCGTCGCTGTTTCACGATGCGACGCCCGCAAGAAACTTCGAGCATCGCATTGTCTCACGGCACAAGTTGCCTTTTACCGTGAAGACAGGATAGTCTCAGAGTCACGCCAAAAGCGTTCTACATCCGTGAGAAGTAAGGTAGTTCATGAATCGCCCAGCCCCGTCCGGTACCGCCCCGTTTGTCCTGTCCGTGCTCGATAACGCGCTAACCGGCGTCGGCCACTCTGTGCAGGAAGTATTCGAGGATGTCATTTCGCTGGCGCAGTTGGCCGACCGGCTTGGATTCCGCCGGTTCTGGATGTCCGAGCACCACGCCATGCCGGGAGCTTCGACGTCGTCACCTCAACTCATGGTGGCCCGGCTGATCGGCGAGACCGAGCACATCAGGCTCGGTGCGGGCGGGATCATGCTGCCCAACCACGTGCCCCTGATGATCGCCGAGCAGTTCGGAATGCTTGAGACGCTGGCCCCGGGACGAATCGATCTCGGACTGGGACGCGCGCCCGGCACCGACGGTGCGACCGCGATGGCATTACGCCGGCACCACACGGCGAACGACGAGTTCCCCGAGCAGATCGAGGAACTGCTCGGATTCATGGGCAACGACTTCCCGCAGGGCCACCCCTACCAGCATGTGCACGCCGTGCCGGGACCCTGGCAAGACGAGCAGAACCAGATCCCGCCGACTAAGACCAGCCCTGATGTCTGGATCCTGGGTTCCTCGATCTACTCCGCACACCTGGCCGCGCGGCTGGGCCGGCCGTACGCCTTCGCGTTGCAGTTCGGCAGCGCCGACGTCCTCAATGCCATGCGGATCTACCGCGAGAACTTCCGCCCTTCCACATTCCTGGACGAGCCGTACAGCCTCGTCAGCGTAGGAGCAATCGCCAATGACGATCCGGCCGAGGCACGGCGCCAGGCGGCAACCACGGCCATGGGCATGATGCGCATGTTCAAGCAGCAGGGCTTCTCCATCCTTCACCCGAAGGACGTCGAAGACTATCCCGCCACGTTCCCGGAGCGGCAGTTTCTCGACGAATGGACCGACCGCACCCTGCACGGAACCGCCAGCGAAGTTGCCGAGGGACTTGAAGAACTCCACGAGCAAACCGGCGCCGACGAGCTGATGCTGGTTACCGGAGGGCACTCGCGCGCAATCCACGCCCGCACGGTCGAACTGATCGCTGGCCACTACAACCTGCCCATCCGCTAAGCCTTAGAACAGGGTCACCCGCCTCCGCCGCAGGCGATAACGGCGGAGGCGGGGAAACCCAAGCCCCGCCCCCGCGCTGGCACGGAAATCCGGCTGGCCCGGCAGCCGCCGCCGTCGTCGTTATTCATGGTCTGGATCCGACGGCGCGGTCCAGTGCCACAAGTCAGTTGTGATGCAGGTATACGTCAGCGGTCGTCGGCAGACGTTATGACCACGTGGCCGCGCATGGCCAGCCAATGGAAGAGCCCGCCGAGGACCGCACCGAAGACCCAGGCAAAACCGCTAAGCTGCGCCAGTTGCGGCAGCCATACAGTCAGGATGGAGAAGACGCCGGCGATGGCGAAGGCCACCACCGCCCGCCGGTTCCAGCCGCGGGTGAAGTGGTAGATCCCCTTCGGGTCCGCGGAGTAAAGGTCGTTCAGGTTCAACCGTTGCTTCCGCACGATGTAGTAGTCGGCGATGATGATGCCGTAGAGCGGTGCGAGCACCGCTCCCAGGGTGTCAACGAACCGCGGCAGGCCGATGTTCGCGGTGACGGCCACCCAGAGCGCACCAATGACGAAGCCGGCAGCCGCGGTGATCATGCCTGCCGTTCGGAACGAGATCTTGGCGGGATTGATGTTGGACTGTTCACTTTCCGTCTTAGACAAACCGCACTGGCTGCAAACGGACGGACCATCACGGTCATTAATGATCATGAGATTGACGATGACATCGTCCGTGACATCACTGAATGTCGCAATTCTGTCACTGCCCGCTTTTACGCTAGGAGAGCGGCTTCACACCGCGCCAGAAAAGCGATGGAGGTGTTGAAAGATGAGCCAAACACTCAACTTCCGTTATGACCTTTCCCCTTCCATAATGCAGGAGACCGCTTTTTCCTCCCATCTGGGTGCTGTTCGTTATGCATACAACTGGGCTATCGCGCATATCCGCAACAACTGGGAAGCCGTCAGGAACGGTACCGAGACTGAGTATGTGAGCACTAGCGCTTATTCGCTGCGTAAGGCGTTGAATGCTGAGAAGGATGATATTGCGCCGTGGTGGCATGAGAATAGCAAGGAAGCCTTCGCTACAGGTACGGCAAACGCTGCCAAAGCCTTTGAGAACTGGCGTAAATCACGCAACGGCAGCCGTGCAGGACGATCCGTAGGATTCCCCCGGTTCAAAAAGAAGTCCCTGACCCTGCCCAATGCTGTGCGTTTCACAACGGGCGTGATGCGGCTCGACGGGGATGTTTTGACGCTTCCCCGCATCGGCGCCATTAGCTTACTGGAACGTCCCAAGGCCGCACTGTGGCTGCTCCGGGAAGGCGCCCGTATTACCCAGATAGCGATTGGCAGGAACGGGAACCGCTGGGCAGTGTCAATCTCCCTGAAAATGGAGGACAAACTGGCGAACCGTTACTTTGCGGGCAGGACCCGCAAAGCAACCCGCAAGGCTGTGGGCGTGGATGTGGGGATCAAGGACGCTTACATCACCAGCGACGGTTTGGTGGTTAAGAACCCGCGTCATTATGTGCGGCTACAAAAGAAACTACGGTCGCAGCAAAAGCGTCTCTCACGCCGCCAGGGACCCGATTATAAGAACGGTGTGGCTCCCTCAAAACGCTGGGAGCAAGCCCGCGATGATGTCCGTAAAACCCACGCCCGGATCACGAACAAACGTGCTGATTTCATCCACAAAACAACCCGGTTCCTGGTTGATAACTACGAAACGGTAGTCATCGAGAAACTCAACGTTGGCGGCATGGTGCGGAACAAGCATCTATCCAAGCACATCCTGGATGCCGGGTTCGGGGAATTCTCCCGTCAACTCAACTACAAAGCCCAATGGTACGGTCGCGAAATCATCATTGCTGACCCCTACTACCCATCCAGCAAAACCTGTTCGGACTGCGGTGCGGTGAAAGCCAAACTGCCCCTATCCGAACGAACCTACAAGTGCGATGCATGCGGTCTGAGTATCGACCGTGACTACAACGCCGCACTAAACCTCGTCGCCCTGAGTTGCAGGGAGACACAAAACGGTCGCGGAGGCGGTGGCTCTGGCTTGGCACATGTGCTGGGCGAAACCACTGCCAATGAAACGACAAGCAGGGCACACGTCCTGCAAGCCATACAAGGCTCCTAAATATCATATTTAGGAACGGACACAGTTGTCTCACACCCCCCCTCTTGTCCCGGCTTCTGCGCGCCTGAATCGCGCCAAGCCGGGCACTATCTTTATCGGCGTTGCCGCCCTGGTTACCGGGCTGTTCGCCGGTTCCGCGGCCTGCGCATCACCTGACGGAACCGGCACCGGATCCACTTCCGAATCTCCCACGACTCCGATGGAAGCACCGGTCGAGGCGCCTCTGGACGGACCTTCTGCTGTGCCGCCCGAGGCACCTGCCGAAGTTGTCGTGGAGGAACCGACCGAGCCGGCCGTAGAGCCGCCGGCTGGAACGGCCGACGAGACAGCCGTCGACCCCCCCCTGTCGAATCACCGGCAGCGCAGGAAGTTGAAGCCGCTGCGCCGGTGAACATTGCTCCGCCCGTCATCGGGGCAATGCCGCTGTCGGCACGACTCTGACCGGCACCATCGGCGAGTGGCAGAACGCCGACACCTTTACATTGAGCTGGACGCTGGACGGCGAGCGCCATGCCGGTTTCTCGGCGCTGCCACTGGCACAGGCGGTGCCGAACAAGCTCCCGCTGACGGCCGATCTGGCCGGCAAAGAGCTCCAGTTGACGGTAGAGGCCACAAACTCGGCCAGCGGCGAAAGCGCCACAGTGTCGCTGCCGGCAGTCACCATCAAGCCGGGGATCTTCTCGTCCTCGGCCAAAGCAACCGTGAGCGGCCGGGCCATCGCCGGACAAGTAATCACGGCATCCGTCTCCGGAGCCATCAGCCCCGGCGGCTACGCGCTGGACTACCAGTGGTACCGCGGTTCAGCTGCCATCACTGGAGCAAAATCCACCAAGTATACCGCGACGCCGGCAGACAACGGCAAGTACGTGAAGGTGCGCGTGCGTGCTTCCAAGTCCGGCTACAAGACGGTGGACAAGTACTCGGCTTCCAAGAAGGTAGCGGCGGGCTCCATCTACGCCAGCAAATGGCCGACCGTTTCCGGCAGCGCCCGCTACGGCCAGACGGTCAGGATCTCCCACGGCTGGACCTCCGGCTCCTCGTTCAAGTACCAGTGGTACAAGAACGGCAAGGCGATCAAGGGCGGCACAAAGCACTACCTGTACCTGGGCTCGAGCTACATCGGCTCCAAGGTCAGCGTCAAGGTAACGCTCTCCAAGCCCGGCTACACCACCCGGACCGCAACGGCGAAAGCTGTCACGGTTGCCAAGGCCCTGATCACCACCAAGTCGGCGCCCAAGATCAGCGGTACCAAGAAGGCCGGTCATACCTTGACCGCCAGCGCCGGGTCCTACTCCCCGAAGCCCTCGTCCTACGGCTACCAGTGGTACCGCAACGGCAAGGCCATTTCCGGGGCGAAGTACCGCACCTACAAGCTGACCTCCTCGGACAACGGCAAGAAGATCACGGTCAAGGTCTCCGCGCGGAAGACCAACCACTACACGCGTGCCGCCACGAGCGCCGCGGTCAGCATTCCGATGCCGCCGCGCACCGTGATCAGCCGCGACGGCATCTACCGCGTCGGGTCCTCCTTGAAGCCGGGGCTGTACAAGGCCACAGGAACGGGCGACGGCTGCTACTGGGAGACCGTCTCCGGATTCTCCGGCGATTTTGATGAGATCAACGCGAACTACTTCGGCTCCGCCCGCACGTACGTCCAGATCACGTCCTCGGACGTAGGTTTCGAGACGTCCGGATGCGGCAAGTGGACCACTGCTCCGACTACCGGCGCCAACGCTTCGAAGATTACTGCCGACGGCACGTACCGGGTGGGTGTCGATATCAAACCCGGCACCTACTACGGCTACAGCTCGGGCAATTCCTGCTACTGGGCAACCTTGAGCGGCTTTACCGAGAGTTTCGATGACTTGATCGACAACCACTTCGGTTCAGCGCGCGTCGTGGTCACCATCCCGGCCTCGGCTAAGGGCTTCACGGTTTCCAACTGCGGAACGCTGACCCGCAAGTAGGGACCTCAGCATCTAAGGCCGGGCCGTCTCCGACTGGAAGGCGGCCCGGCTTTTTGTTGACCTAGCCGCAGCTCGTGCTGCCTGAAACCAACAAGAATGACAAGGCGCACCATTGTGCTCCGATGGGCCAAGCCCTACGGTAAATGAACCGCAGCCCGAACAGCAGGAGCGGGTATGGGCAACATCCGCGAACGGAGGGGGCGGCTCGGTCCCGTGCCACCAGGTCAGTTGCGACGCAGGTCTCTGTCAGCGGTCGTCGGCAGACGTTACGACCACGTGGCCGCGCATGGCCAGCCAATGGAAGAGCCCGCCGAGGACGGCGCCGAAAACCCAGGCGAAACCGCTAAGCTGCGCCAGTTGCGGCAGCCATACAGTCAGGATGGAGAAGACGCCGGCGATGGCGAAGGCCACCACCGCCCGCCGGTTCCAGCCGCGGGTGAAGTGGTAGATCCCCTTCGGATCCGCGGAGTAAAGGTCGTTCAGGTTCAACCGTTGCTTCCGCACGATGTAGTAGTCAGCGATGATGATGCCGTAGAGCGGTGCGAGCACCGCTCCCAGTGTGTCAACGAACCGCGGCAGGCCGATGTTCGCGATGACGGCCACCCAGAGCGCACCGATGACGAAACCGGCAGCCGCGGTGATCATGCCTGCCGTACGGAACGAGATCCTGGCTGGGTTGATGTTGGAAAGCGAGTATGACGGTGGGATGAAGTTTGCGACGACGTTGATGCCCAGCGTCGCAAGTAGGAAGGTCACTGCCGCCAAAACCGTCAGCGGGACGTTGTCTACGAGCCCGACGATGTCGGCAGGATTGGTCAGGGGGTTGCCCTCGCCGTCCTGGTAGAGGAGGTATGCACCGGCTGTAATGAACACCGACAGGAAGGTGAAGAGCGCCAAGCTCAGCGGCAGGCCGGTGAAGTTACCGAACCGCATGGCCCGTTCGCTGCGGACGTTGCGCGCGAAGTCTCCGAAGTTAATAACGACGGCGGCGAAGTAGGCGATCATCGTGCCCACGACTCCTGCGAACGCGGCCACGGCCGCCCACCCGGTCACGTCGTCGTTGGAAAAGAGTGTGCCCACTGCCTGCGGCAGACCGGAGCCGACCTGCACCCAGATGGCAACCAGCAGAGCGATCATCACGGCGTAGACGCCCGGGCCGACGATGTTGAGGAAGTTCGCGATCCGGTCGATGCCCCCAAGGAAGAGTGCGACTTGCAGCACGGAGGCGAGCACGTAGGATGCCCAGGAGACCCAGTTCATGCCCAGGAACTCTGCGCCTCCAGGGCTGCCCAGAACGGCATTAAGTGCCAAAGCGATGGCGGTGGACGCGAAGTAGGTCTGGGCGCCGTACCAGAACACAGCGACGACTGCCCTGACTATCGCCGGAAACTGCGCGCCGCGCACACCCATGGAGGCGCGTGCGAGGACGGGATAAGGAAAGCCGTATTTGACGCTGGGTCGTCCGCTGAGATCGACGAGGAGCTTCACGATGAAACCGGCAAGGAGGATGGCAGCGAAGACAAACCAGCCATTGATGCCCGCGGTAATAAACAAGCTCGCCGCCAAGGTGTAGCCGGCAAGGCTTTGGATGTCGTTGGACCAGACATTGAAGATGGCAAACCAGCCCCAGGTGCGCTGCGACGCCGGCAGCGGAGCGAGGTCCTCGTTGTACAGGGAAGGATCGGCGTTGCGGACCGCCAGATCGGAATCGCCCAAGTCGTTGTTCCAAGCACTCATGGCTGCCACTTCCCCGTCCGGAGAGCCCGGACGTAACCGTATCGTGGAACTTTATGACCTGCATCACAATCCGTCAAGAGTTGCACCGCTTCAGCACCGGGCCGTCTCTTATCGGAAGGCTGCCCGGCCTTCTGGTGTCCCAGCAACGGCAGTTAAAGGCCGCCCCGCCGTCGTCGTTATCGTGGTGTGGGGCCAGCTGGCATTGTCGGTCCGGTCCGCACTCGTGCCGCGGGCTCCATCTATGCAACCTCAGGTCCTTGGAGGTGTTGCGGGAGAAACTGGCCCAGATCTTGATTCGGCGATGCGCTTAGCCGTTGAATTCGGCGGGGTGGGGACCGGTGCGTCCGTCCCGCTCGAGGGCGTCGATGTTCGCCAGTTCGGCCTGGGTCAGATCAAAGCCGAACACGTTCAGGTTCTCTGAGATCCGTGCGGGGGTGACCGACTTGGGGATGATGATGCGTCCCTGCTGGAGGTGCCAGCGGAGGATCACCTGGGCTGGCGAAACTCCATGTTCGGCGGCAATGCCGGTGACGGCCGGGTCGTCCAGTATGGCTCCTTGGGCCAGCGGGCTCCAGGCTTCGGTAGCTATGCCGTGGGCGTTGTTGGTAGCCACAACGTCGCGTTGTTGGAGTGCCGGGTGCAGTTCCACTTGGTTGACGGCCGGCACCGTGCCGCCCAGACCGATGATTTTCTCGAGGTGTTCAGGCAGGAAGTTGGAGACGCCGATGGCCCTTACGCTGCCGTCTTCCATCAGTTTCTCCATTGCACGCCAGGACTCGAGGTAGCCGTCAGTGGCCGGAGCGGGCCAGTGAATGAGGTAGAGGTCAAGGTAGTCGAGGCCGAGCTTGTCCAGGCTCGACTGGTATGCCGCCAGAGTTGCTTCGTAGCCGAGGTCTGCCACCCACGCCTTGGACGTAATGAAGAGCTCGTCGCGCGGTATTCCGGAGGCCGCCAGGGCGCGGCCGGTTCCCGCCTCATTGCCGTAGATCGCGGCGGTATCGATGCTCCGGTATCCGGCTGCGAGAGCTGCGCCGACCGCGGCAGTGGTGTCGTCATCGGATACCTGGAACACGCCGTAGCCGAGCTGGGGCATCTGAATGCCGTTATTGAGTGTGATGCTGGGAATGGCGGTCATATCTTCTCCTATGGTGTGTGGGTAAAGCTGTTGTCTGGGTAAAGCGGGTTGGATGTTCAACCGGCAGGTTGTGCTGGTTAGCGAATGCCTGCGTGGTCAGCGGCTGCCGGCGCGGTTGTTGGCGCGGCGATGTCCTGGGCTACAGAACCTTCTGCAGGCTTGGCGGTTTCCGTTTGGATGCGGCTGGCGTTGGCGGCGGCGAGGACCATCACGCCGAGGCCCAGCAGGGTGATGCCGGCACCGGCCCAGATGGGTGAGGTGTAGCTGAGGCCGGCGGTGATGGTGACGCCGCCGAGCCAGGCGCCGAGGGCGTTGCCGACATTGAAGGCGCCGATGTTGGCGCCGGATGCCAGGGTAGGCGCGTTGTGGGCGTATTTCATGACGCGCATCTGCAGCCCGGGCACGGTGGCGAAACCGAAGCCCCCCAGCAGGACGATCGAGGCGATGGTCATCGGCTGGTTGCCGGCCGTGAGGGCGAAGACCACGAGCACCACGAACAGTACGGCAAGGACCACGATCAGTGTGCGGTCTACGTTCTTGTCCGCAGCTTTGCCGCCGACGGTGTTGCCGATGAAGAGGCCCACGCCGAAGAGGACGAGCAGCCACGGGACCGCGGAGGCGGAGAAGCCGGTGACTTCGGTGAGGGTAAAGGCGATATAGGTGAAGGCGCCGAACATGCCGCCGTAGCCGAGGATGGTGACGAGGATCGAGAGCCAGATCTGTCCGGAGCGGAATGCCCGGAGTTCGCCGCGGAGCCCGCCGGGGGCGGCGTCCCCGGACCCGGTCTTGGGGACCAGCGTCAAAATGCCCAGGAGGGAAATGATGCCGATGGCCGTAATGGCCCAGAAGGTGGATCGCCAGCCAGCGGCCTGGCCCAGCATAGTGCCGAACGGGACGCCCAAGACATTGGCTGCCGTCAACCCGGTGAACATGATGGCGATGGCGCCGGCCTTCTTGGTGGGCGCGACCATGCTGGCGGCGACCACCGCGCCGATGCCGAAGAACGCCCCGTGGGACAGGGCGGCGATGATGCGCCCGATCATCATGGTCCAGTAATCCGGTGCGAGGGCAGAAACCAGGTTGCCCGCGATGAACAGCACCATCAGCACGGCCAGGACCGGCTTGCGCTCGAACCGCGTCACCGCGGCCGTCAGGAGCAGCGCCCCGACGACGACCGCGAGGGCGTAACCGGAGATCAGCCAGCCCGCGGTAGCCTCGCTGACCTGAAAGTCAGCGGCCACCTCCGGCAGCAAGCCCATGATGACGAATTCAGTGAGTCCTATCCCGAACCCGCCCAGGGCGAGTGCAATCAGGCCAATAGGCATGGCGTGCTCCTTCAAAGGATCTGTACGGAAAGAAGTATGAGGCGTAAACTAATAGTTGCAGACGCGCTGTTTATTGTTGCACAAGCAACTATAGCGCGCAAGCAACTATTTTGTGATCCGTGGGTTGCTGCGGAAGAAGCTGATGGAAGGGAACTATCGGATGGGCATTTTGGATGACGCCGTCGAGGTCCGGGCGCAGGGCTGGCGGACCCTGGCGGCCCTGCACGGGCTGATCGAGGCGGAGTTGGAACGCTCGCTGCAGGCCGAAGCCCAACTGTCCGTCGTGGAGTACACCGTGCTTGATGCGCTCAGCCGCCAGGACGGCTGGCACATGCGCATGCAGCAACTCGCCAGGGCCACCGCGCTCAGCGCCAGCGCCACTACACGCCTGGTCAACCGCCTCGAAGACCGCGGCCTCCTAACGCGCATCCTCTGCGCCGACGACCGACGCGGCATCTACACCGAACTCACACCCAGCGGCATTTCCCTGCTTGAACAGAGCCGGCCCGTCCACGCCGCCACCCTGGAACGTGCGCTATCCGATGCCCTGGAAGTGCCCGAGCTGGAACCGCTGGTCCACGCCCTCACGCGGCTGCACGCCGGCGCCTGAGCGAACCCAGACAATCTAGAAGCCCGGTGGATTTGGCTTAGGGTTAGAGGTTTAGGCCGACTGCGTGACGGAAGACTTTCGTGAGGTCTGGTTCAACTCGGGAAGGGGTCCCGGTTAAACACGGATTGAGCTACTTATAGTGCGAGTCCTATCATGCCCCGCTTGTTTCCCTTGAGTGGCACCGATTATCCGGATGCGCCAGGTGGCCATGGCAGGGACCGCCGATAGACGGCTTCGCGGATTCCTGCGAGAGGTAGTCTTCGACTACGCGGGCTGTCCCCGATGACGGCGATTTCAGGATTGAAGAGGTTGACCGTCACGGCAACATCGTAGGAGTCCCAGGCGCAGGCAAGACGACCCTCACCGAGGCCCTGGTCCGACAGCGCAACACCGGCACTCGTGTTCCGGAATAGCAGTGGTACGCGCACGTGCCGATGGACGGCTTCCACCTCTCCGGCGCCGAACTCAACCGGTGGCCGAGCCCTTGGCGAGGCCGCCCTCGATGCCGCCGAGCGAGACGGTCGCGCTCATGAGCGTTTCGGTCATTTGCTCCAGCATGGCCATGTCAACGTTCTCGATGTTGTCGCAGGCGAGGTGGAAGCACTCGTCGTATTGCAGTCCGGCCTGTCCGCCGAAGGTGCGTGCCTCGGCCTCGCTCTTGGTCCCCGCGTCGCCCGTGAACAGGCCACCGGCCGGGATGCCACCTTGCACGAACGCGTCGTAGTCCGAATCCCCGATGAACCCAAAGGGCAGCGCCTCGATCCCCTCGGCGCGCAGGATGTCCAGGAAAACCTGCTCCACAGCCCCAGACCCCTCGGGCCCGGCCTCCTCGCTGTCGGAGCCGTCGCCGTCGTACACGAACACCACCGCGTTCGGCGAGCCCACCACGTCGAGGTTCAGGTACGCGACGTGCGCGGCGGACTCCGCGCGGGAGAGCTCCTCGACATAGTGTGCCGAGCCGTACAACCCGTCCTCCTCGCCGCCCCAGAACGCGAACCGGATCCGCTCCCGCGGCACGGCGCCCTCCTCGGCGAGCCGCAGCGCGACCTCGAGCACCGCGGCGACCCCGCTGCCGTTGTCGTTGAGCCCGGGCCCCTCCTGGACCGAGTCCAGGTGCGCGCCGAGCACCAGCACGCTGCCCGAGCCGCTACCGGTGTCGGCCAGGATGTTGAACGTGTCGACGGAGTTGTCCTGGCCGTCGTAGCTGAACTCCTGCCGCCGCGGCTCGTACCCCGCGGCTCGCAACTGCTCCTCGACGTACACCGCGGACGCCTCATAGCCCCCGGTGGCAGCGGCCCGGTTCCCACCGTTCGCGTCGGCCGCCGCCTGCAGCGCCTCCAGGTGCCGCGTCAGCGCACTGGGCTCAACCACCTCCCGCACAACTGAAGGATCTGGCGGGGCCTCCACACCTACAGCCGGCCGCGGCTCGCCCGAACAAGCGGCAACACCGCCGACGAGTGCCGCGCACACCGCAACGCTCCACAGCCGGGTGTACTGATGAGGGCGGTTCTGGAAACACTTCGGAACGGATCTAACAAGTCGCATGTCGACTCCCCCAAGTCTGCGTCCTGGACGCCGGTCAGTTGTTTGACGGACCCGATCACCGGGGATTCCGGAGCGGAACCGGCGGCCGAAGCTACTGCTACACGATGGTGCGGACGTGCAATCTATCAAGATTGCTTGCCATACTCCACGGTCGGGCCCGGTCATAAGGCCCCACTGTGGCCAAACTGTGAGGCTGCTGTGAAACAGAACGGCAATGACGGCAAACAAAGTCAGACAAATTGAGCGGCTCATCTCTTGGTGCGAAGGTGCAGGTCTTCATGCAATTCGCCGGAAGGCTCTCCCCCGCGGCGTTCCTTCATGGTGAAATGGGAGGGTTAGACCGGCTGCCCGAGTCCGACCTTGGCCTCGGCCATATGGAAGGAAGCACATGACCGATCACCAGGACCATCCCCCGATCCCCACCCCGGGAAGTGCCCAGGGTCTGGACAGCAAGGTCGAAGGTGGGTGTCCGGTCGCCCCTGACAGCGTGACCTCGCATGGCAGCGAGAGCGAGAACCCGGCGATCGACTCCCCGCAGCCCAAGGCTCACCGGCCGCGGACCGTTGCGGACTGGTGGCCCAACCAGCTCGACCTCTCCGTTCTCCACGCGCATAACCAGGCAGGCAACCCGCTCGCCCCACGTTCAGTTACCGCGAGGAATTCCAAAAGCTCGACGTCGAGGCACTCAAGCAGGACATCATCCAGGTCCTGACCACTTCCCAGGACTGGTGGCCCGCGGACTTCGGCCACTACGGCGGCCTGATGATCCGGATGAGCTGGCACGCTGCCGGCACCTATCGCGTCCATGACGGTCGCGGCGGGGCGGGGGACGGCAGCCAACGGTTCGCCCCGTTGAACAGCTGGCCCGACAACGCCAACCTTGACAAAGCCCGGCGGCTGCTGTGGCCGGTGAAACAGAAGTACGGCCGGAAGCTCTCCTGGGCCGACCTGCTCGTCCTTGCAGGCAACGTCGCCCTCGAGTCGATGGGCTTCAAGACCTTCGGATTCGCCTTCGGCCGCGAGGACGTATGGGAACCCGAGGAGATCTTCTGGGGGCCAGAGGACACCTGGCTGGGCGATGAACGCTACATCGGCGAAGGCCAGATGTCGGAGGAAGTCGGCTCCACCGAGATGGGCCTGATCTACGTCAACCCCGAGGGTCCCATGGGCAACCCGGATCCCAAGCTCGCGGCAGCATTCATCCGCGAGACCTTCAAACGGATGGCGATGAACGACGAGGAGACCTTCGCGCTCATCGCCGGTGGCCACACCTTCGGCAAGACCCACGGCGCAGCCGACGCTGACGCACACGTGGGCCCCGAGCCCGAGGCCGCGAACCTGGAGGACCAGGGACTCGGCTGGCTCAGCACCTACGGGACGGGCAAGGGCGGTGACACGATTACCTCCGGGCTCGAGGTCACCTGGACGGACCGGCCGACGCAGTGGAGCAACCGCTTCCTGGAGATCCTGTTCGAGCACGAGTGGGAGCTGGTCAAGAGCCCTGCTGGCGCCCACCAATGGGTGGCCAAGGACGCCCCGGAGATCATTCCCGACGCCCACGACTCGGAGAAGAAGCACCGGCCCACGATGCTCACCACGGATCTCTCGCTACGCTTCGACCCGATCTACGAAAAGATCGGCCGACGGTTCCTGGAGAACCCGGACGAGTTCGCGCTGGCATTCGCCAAGGCCTGGTACAAGCTCCTGCACCGGGACATGGGTCCTGTTGGTCCGCACATGTTCGGGCCGTGGGTCCCGGAACCGCAGCTGTGGCAGGACCCGATCCCCGCGGTAGATCACGAGCTGATCGATGAGCAGGACATGGCCTCGCTCAAGGCCCAGCTCCTGGATGCCCTGTCCGTCCCGCAGCTTGTCAGCACGGCTTGGGCCTCGGCCTCCACGTTCCGTAAGACCGACAAGCGCGGCGGCGCCAACGGAGCCCGTATCCGGTTGGAGCCCCAGCGCAGCTGGGAGGTCAACCAGCCCGAGCAGCTCGCCGATGCCCTGCAGGCGTTGGAGGGGGTACAGCAGCAGTTCAATACCGCCCAGACCGGCGGCAAGAAAGTCTCGCTGGCGGACCTGATCGTCCTGGGCGGCTGCGCAGCAGTGGAGAAGGCAGCCCGGGACGCCGGCTTCGACGTTACGGTCCCCTTCCTCCCCGGCCGCACCGACGCGTCGCAGGAGCAGACCGACGTCGAGTCGGTCCAGTACCTGCAGCCGCGGGCGGACGGATTCCGCAACTACGTCCGTCCGGGCGAGAAGCTCCAGCCGGAGACCCTTCTGGTGGACAAGGCGTACCTGCTGGACCTCTCCGCGCCGGAAATGACAGCGCTCGTCGGCGGCATGCGCGCCCTCGGCGCCAACGTCGGCGGCAGCGCCCACGGCGTTCTCACCGAGAGGCCCCAGGTCCTGACCAACGACTTCTTCGTCAACATCCTCTCCCCCGGTACTCGGTGGAAGGCGTCAGAGGAGGAGAACGTCTACGAGATCAGCGACGTTGCTACCGGCGAGCTGAAGTGGACCGCCACACCGGTCGACCTGGTCTTTGGCTCGAACTCCCAACTCCGGGCGCTGGCCGAGGTCTACGCGAGCGACGACGCCGGGGAGAAGTTCGTCAACGACTTCGTGGCAGCCTGGGTGAAGGTCATGGAGCTCGACCGCTTCGACCTGCGCTGACCGAGGCATCCGGGCCGGCTGCACTTGCGGCCGGCCCGGAGCAGCCGGCCGGCAGCGTTCGGACCTGTGCGGCGGAGGCCCGATGACAGGACTTCCACCACCTGCACGCAAACCCTCAGAATAGCTTTATGGCCGTCACAGATGTCTTCCTTGCTGCGCCCGAGCAGGCGTGCACCGTCGGCCGCCTGTTGTACGACTTCAACAACGAGTTTGAGACACCCGGCCCTACCGCCGAGCAGCTCTCCGCCCGATTCAGGTTCCTGCTGGTTCGCGAGGACGTGCTTGTACTCCTGTCCGGGACTGCTGAGGCTCCGACCGGGTTCGCCTTCCTGACCCTGCGGCCCACGCCGTATTACGACGGGACTCTGGCCCAGCTTGAGGAGCTCTACGTGAACCCCGACCTGCGGGACCAGGGCATCGGGACCGCCTTGCTAAAGACTGCGCTCCTGCGGGTCCGTGAGCGGGGCGCAGCCGAAATGCACATCAACGTCGATGAGGTTGATATCGACACCCGCCGCTTCTACGAACGCCATGGCTTCACCAACATCCAGCCCGGTCAGGACTACAGAATGCTCTGTTACCTTCGTGAGCTCTAGGTTCGGCGCCAGTCCGTACATCGCGGACGTCGGGCTGGGCCTCCTGGATCTCGCGGAACCTGGGTTGTGTGGCCGGCCGGGCCAGCCGCGGCCTCGACGGCGAGCTTTCCCGGACATGCGAAATGGCCTGAAGCCAGGCCTCCCCAAGCCAGCTCGCTTCAAGCCATTTCACTTGTTGCCGCGGATCTCGGGTGTTCCCACCCCGGCCGCGTTTACGGCCGCCCCCAAGGAAGACGCTGCGGACGGAACCGGACAGTTCTCCCGGCCGCTTCCGACGTAACCATTCTGGCCTCCCCTGTGGACCAGCACTACAGCACAATGGCCCCAGTCCTCGATTACTGGGGTGCGTCTGGGCTTCCGGCCGTCACCCCGTCCCCGCGATAACGGTGGAATTACGGGAAACTTGACGACAACCGACGACGGCGGCAATCGCCCGGGCGATCTTGGCGCCACCCTGGACCGACGGCTCGATGGGATTGGCGTAATCGCCGTCCTGGTTGCAGATCAGGCGCAGGTCGATCAGCGACAGGCCGCGGGCGAAGGCTGCGCGGGTGATGCAGTCATTGAAGAAGGCCGCGGCAGTCCTGATGATCCGGTAGTCGGGCCCGGATGCGGGAGTGTCATAGACCGTGCAGACCGCAGCGGGCAGCCCGGTAGCCGCGACTGCTTCCGCCATGGCCTCGTAATCCGACGCGAACCGGTCCTGCGCATCACCGAACCAGTGAAGAACTTCCGCCACGGAACGCGCGGGAGACTGCAGCAGGTAGGCGTAGCCCAGCGCGTCGTTTCCGCCGGCACTGATCACCAGATGGGTCGCGTCGCGCGGCAGGGAACGAAGCTGCCGCGGCACGCCTGAGATGACGTCGCCGTCGATGGCCAGGAGGGTTGCCTTCCACCCGGGCGGAAGTCCACCGCGGAGTTGATGAACGACGTCGGGGCCGCCTTCGACATAGGCCTTGTTGTCGAAGATGGAGTCGCCGAGCAGGACCACGTGGCCGCTTGACGCGTACAAGGGGTTCGCTTGTTCCTAGTGGTGGCCGGCCTTGGTGGTACCGAACATGAGGGTCTTGCGGCCAATGTCGTAGTACACGGTCTCCGCAGTGGAGAGCATGTCCTGCAGGTTATCGGCGTCGTCGGCATCGATGGTCAGCACTTCTTCCCAGGCGCCCTGATCCAGGACGAGCTGAAGGGTCCAGGTTCCCGGCTTGCCTGGCTCGCCGGCCACCCAGGTGAACTGGTAATGGCTGAGTTGGCGGACCTTGATGCTGTCATCGGTGATGGGTTGCTTGGGCGTGGGGGTCATGGTCCTGCTCCTTTAGGGCTGAAATCGGATGGCAGCTTCCCCAAGATGCTAAGTGTGCTTACCAGTTTCCATCATCGGCCAGCCGCTTTCAAGCCGTGTCCCGCGCGTCTTCGTGCAGCGTGATCGTGCTGGGCTTGTAGGGACGTCCGAGGGCACGGTAGTCCCACCCGTGCGAGGCGTAATGGCCCGCATCGAGGGCGTGCCGCCCGTCGAAGATGCGGCGGTGCCTGACGAGGGCTCCGAGAGCACCGGCGTCCGCGCGGCGGAATTCGTCCCACTCGGTGAGCAGCGCGACCACATCGGCCTGGGCAACCGCTTCTGCCAGCGAGCCGACGTAGTTGAGGTCCGGGTAGAGGCGGTGGGCGTTCACGTTTGCCTCCGGATCGTAGACCGCCACCACCGCTCCCTCGAGATAGAGCAGCCGGGCGACGTCGAGCGCCGGGGCGTCACGAACGTCGTCGGAATTTGGTTTGAAGGCCGCGCCCAGAGCGGCAACGCGGACGCCTGTCAGGTCTCCCCCGGAAAGCTCCCGGATGAGGTCTACCGTCCGCACGCGGCGGCGGTTGTTGATTGAATCCACCTCGCCCAAGAAACTCACGGCTTGCCCCACGCCCAACTGCTCGGCGCGGTATTTGAAGGCGCGGATGTCCTTGGGCAGGCACCCGCCGCCGAATCCGAGTCCGGGTTTCAGAAAGCGGCCTCCAATCCGGCCGTCAAGGCTCAGCGCCTGCGCGAGCACGCCTACATCCGCTCCGGTAGCTTCGCAGACTTCGGCCATCGCGTTGATGAAGGAGATCTTCGTGGCGAGGAAGGAGTTGGCTGCGACTTTGACCAGCTCGGCCGTGGCCAGATCCGTGATGATGACCGGCGTTCCATCGGCCAGCAGGGGGTTGAAGACGCTTCTCAACTGGCTTTCCGCCCATTTGGAAGCGACGCCGAAGACGAGCCGGTCCGGATGCAGCGTGTCCTGAACGGCAAATCCTTCCCGCAGAAACTCCGGATTCCAGGCAAGCTCAAGCTCGGTCCCGATCGGTGAAATGTCCTGTGCCAGCCGCGTCAGCCGCGCCGCAGTACCGATGGGCACGGTTGATTTGCCCACTAGCAGGGACTTACGCGTAATCCTGGCGGCAAGCTCCGTGAAGGCGGCCTCTACGTAGGTGAGGTCGGCAGCTGCGGATTCCGCTGCCTGCGGAGTGCCGACGCAGACGAAGTGGATATCGCCGAAGCGTGCAGCTTCATCGAAATCCGTGCTGAAGGCAAGGCGCCCCGAGGCCAGCGCCTCCGCCAGTTTCTCGGGCAAGCCGGGCTCGTAGAACGGGACCTTTCCGGCGCGGAGCAGCTCGATCTTGTCCTGATCGACGTCGACGCCGAGGACGTCGAAGCCCATCAGGGCCAGGCAAATGGCGTGCGTAGCGCCGAGATACCCTGTGCCGATCACCGTGGCTTTGGGCGCAGGAAGAGCAGGAATTGTGTTGTCCACGTGATTACTCTTTCTCTAACCGGTGCCGCAAGGCTCGTTGGATAGACCGCTTTCGGCTTCGGCGACTTTGTTGTTGCATTCGACGACGTTGTCGCGCACCGGGGTCAGCGCGTACCCGTAGCCGGGGCCGTTGACCTCCGCGGTGTTGTTGCGGAAGACGTTTTCGGTCCCCCACCCATCGACTATTTCGTGGGTCTGGAAACCGTCCTCCGGTGAATTGCTGCCCGAGTTATCCGCGATGGTCCATCCTTTGCCTTTCACATCCACCCAGGAGTCTGCCGCGTCAATGTCCGAACCGTCGAAGGTGTTGTTGCGCAGCACCCCGTCGGAAGTTCCTTCCTTGATATCGACGCTTTCCGAGGTGGTGCCGGAAATGGTGTTGTCCGCGATCTCGTTGCGGTCGCTTCTGTCGGGCTCGCAATTGCTGATGTCGCACCAATTGCTCTCTGCCGTACCGATGTAGATTCCTTCGCCGAACTTCGGCTTGCGCAGTCCGGTATCCGTGATGGTGTTGCCGATCACTTTGTTGTCCGTGCTGAATTTCCGCAGGTGGATCGCCTCATCGCCGATGTGGCTGACCGTCAGGTTCCGCAGGATCGAGTTGGTGGTCTCGTCGACCATCACGCCCTTTTGCCCGTTACGGACCGCAAACCCGTCCAGCACCCAGTAGGACGCCTGCTCCAGATGGAAAACATACCCATCCTCCACGTCAGCGCCGTCGAGAATGCTCTTGTCCGTTCCGCACACCGTGATGGGCTGGTCCGCGGAGCCGTCTCCGGTTGCCGAAAAGTTGCCGATGTACTCGACCTCGGCAAGTTGTATAACGGTGCCCGGTCCGGCATCCGCCAGGGCGTTGTCCAGCTCGGTAGCCGTGGAAACTGTGATGGTCGCCGCCGGACAATCCGCTGCCGGAGCGTCCGGAACTGCCGGAGCTGAAGCCGGAGGTGCCGCGGGTGCTGAAGCTGCCGGAGGCGCCGCCGGCGCAGACCCGGGCTGCGCGTTTACGAGGCCCTTCGTCAGGAAGACGATCAGTCCGGCAACGAGTATCAATGCAAGCACCGAGGCCGTCAGGACCACCGGCCGCTTCAGGACGTTCACCGCCGCTGCCCGACGTCGTCAAGGGAGACTATGCCCTTGCTGAGGGAAGTCAGCGGCACCCGCTCCGCATAAGGGCTGCGGATGGTCGTGTCCTGCCGCTTGCGCCGGCCGCTCATGGCCGTCACCAGCAGGAGCCCGCCAAGCAGGAGCCACACAAAGGTGAGTGGTTGGAAGACAAAGTTGACCGCCCTTTCAAAGGTGTAAGCCGGACGCCAGCCCAGCAGATCGTTCTCCCCAAGGGCAGCACCGCTGGACTCTTCGTCCCACACTGCGCTCGATCCGAAGCCGGAAATCACGTTGCTCGCAACGTTGGTGCCCCGCACATCGCCGCGCAGTGTTAGGCCGTGGTTCGAGATGGAATTCAAGGTATTCCCGGAGACCGCGGCACCGGAGTTCCGGACGTAGATGCCGGTGTCACCGCCCCGAATGTCATTGTGGCGGACGGCAGTGGAGGCACCGGCCTCACGAAGGGCGATCGACTGCTGCACTTGGTTGCGTAGATTGTTGGCGAAAATATTCACTCTCTCGGCACCATGGCTGACCACCACGCCCACATTGTTCTTCACGATAGTGTTTCCCCTAACTTCCAGGTTCCTGCCTCCGCTTATTTCTATGCCGTACCTTTTGTTGTCTTCGAAGGTGCTCTGAATGATGCGGTTGCCGCCATAGATCTTGACTGCCGTTCCGACGGCGTTCGGTCCGTCCGCGAGCGGCCGCCCGTCGAGGGAGATGCCGTTGCGGCCATTGCCCCGGGATGTGCTGTCCTTAAGCACCACGCTTGTGGTGGATCTGCCGATGGCAAAGCCGTCTACGAAATTGTCCGTTGATGACGTACGCGTGATGGCCGCGTCGGTGACAGCGCGGTGGAGGACGAGTCCGTCGACGAGGCTTCCGCTGATGGCCGTGTCCTCGATGGCAACGTCCCGGGCGTTCGTCAGGAACAGGCCGAAAGCGTTGTTTTCGATGGTCACGTTTTTGATGCCGGCGGTCACGATGCTGTAGTCCTCGCCTGTTTCAGCCGCGAGCGCTGTGAGTTGGTCCTCGGGCAGCAGCCGTGCCCCTTCCGCTGCGGCGGCTTCTGCGTGGGCCGGCGGAGGCGGTTCGTCGCCGAAAGTACCTGCGGTGTCGGTACCGGTCAGCGAGAGGCCGCCGGTATTTCCGCTCCAGAATCCCAGGTTCGAGATGTGGGCATGTTCAAGGGAAGCGTGGCCGCCGAGGAGCCGGATGTAGGCACGGCCATCGTCCGTCCTCCTGTCTGCTGCATCGCCGTCGTTGTTCCAGCTCGTCAGTGAAACGTCCGCGGCCTTTGAACCGGCGATCGTGAGGGAGCCTCCGAGGGCGACGATGGAAACAAAGGATTCCGCACCGCTGAGCAACCGGATGTCCAGGCCTTCCGCTTCTTCGGGTGCGATCAGGGAAAGGTTCGCACCGGGAAGAACCACAATGCTTTCCGACAGCAGATAGGAACCGTCCTTTTGCCGGACGAAGGCTTTCGGCGCGAGCTTGAGCAGATCGTCAACGGTGTAGGGCTTCTCCCGCCCGGGCAGGACCAGTGTGTAGGTGGACCCGGTGCGGAGCCGGTACGGTCCTTTCAACCCGCTCACTCTCCAGCGGGCGGCGGAAGCGATGGTCCGCACGTAAACAAGCCGTTGCTCTTCGCGCTCTACCAGCTGAGCCTCGCTGGCCGGATCACCCGGATAGATATCGCCCTGCACATTGCCGTTGCTGGCGATTTCATTGCGGCCGAAGGCGTCATTGGACTCGTCGGTCCGGACGTTGGCTACGTAGATAATGCCTGCCGCCAGCACCCCGATGACGACGACGGCGGAAACGATCATGACAACCGGCTGGCGGAACATCATGTAGTTGCCTCCCGCACGCCGAGGCTTTGGGCGTTCTGGCCCTCTCCGCCAACCTGGTCCGCGTGCCGGGTGAGCCAGCCCTGCTTGTTCATCGTCACGAAAGCGTAGACCTTGATCGGGAGCGCTATGAAGATGACGGCAACAGCCACCACCGGCAGGATCAGGATATCCCTCGGATGCCGTCGCAGATGGGAGATGCCGCGGATCCCCCGCCCGAGAAGAAGCCAGCACACGGCTGCGGTGACTCCGAAGGTGTTGAGTTCGAGCCGGCTGAAGATGAGGTAGAACATGGTCAGCCCCATGGTGACCGGGGTCAGCAGAATCTGGAGCACCGTCACTTTGGTGATGAACGGAACGTGCCATAACCATCCGCTGGCCATGGCCGTCAGGTAGCACCGGTAGGAGTTCCGGCTCCACCGGATGCGTTGTTTCGCGAAGGCACGGAAGCCGGCAGGGAACATCGACAGCGCACGCGCCGTGGACTGGTGGACCGTCTTGTAGCCCGAGGCCAGGACCAGCCAGGTAAGGCGCCCGTCGTCGCCCGAGATGCAGCGACGGCCCATGAAGTATTCGTTTTCCAGGTGCTCAAGCACCGGAAGTACGGCCTCGCGCCGGTACACGGCGGTCCGCCCGGAGAGGCAGGGCACGGCACCTGCCCGCCCCATCGCCGGGACATAGTCGAGATAGCGCAGGTTCACCAACCAGTCCGCCACCTGCCGCCATAGGGTTGTATCCCGCTTGTACACGTTCTGGTGCGTCCCGACGGCGCCGACTAGTGGATCCTCGAACGGCATTTGAACGTTGTCCAGCAGTCCAGGCTGCCACCAGGTGTCCGAATCCGTCAGGACCAAAAGCTCGTAGCGGGCCAGCCGGATTCCGGCACCCAGCGCCGAGCGCTTGCCTACATGGTGGAACAGGATGGGCTTCACCGTTGGATCATCCAGCGCCCTGATCCGCCGGTATGCCTCCAGGTCCTCGACGTCGAGCACAATGATGATTTCATCCGGCCATTGGGCCCGCCAGGACTCCAGCGCGCTCATCAGGATGCGCGGATCCTCGTGGAAGGACGGGACGATGACCGACGACGTGGCGCGGTAGCCGGTGACGATGGGCCGGGCCTTGCGGGACAGGATGAACCGGTAGATCCACAGGCCCCAAACGATCGCTCCTGCTACTGCGACCGGAATGTACGGAGATACCTCTGCGTAAAACCTGCTTACCGCAGCCCAGTCCCAGTCCGCAGAAATGGGAAGGACATTGCGATCATCGGTGAGCGAAAGCATGCAACTCCCTAGCCAGTCGTGGACTTCAGCAAGAAGGCGAGCGAAAAGCGCATACTTTGTGCATCAGCGCCCCGTTACCCCTTAGCAGATGCCTGCCTCACATCCTTCAGGCACAGGTCGAAGGTGGCCAGCCTAGGTTTGGGGGTCGCTTCCCCTCAAAATCAGGGGGGCAAAGGTTCCCATTTGCCCCAGCTGTTGCCGGCCGTACCCAAACACCTCAAACGTGTCAGGGTCCATCAGCCCGAAAGTCAGCGCAACAAGGAAGCCGGCGGCCGTTATGGCCCGCGCGCGGGTTCAGGTTCAGGTTCCGCAGAAGGTTCGGTACGGGCCGAAGCTTTCCGGGGCGGCGGAGGCGTACCGCTCGAGGCCGGGGCGCTCCTCGAAAGGCGCGGTCACCGCGGCCAGGAGTTGGCTGAACGGCTCCAGGTCGCCGTCGACAGCGGCGGCGAGGGCCTCCTCGACGAGGTGGTTGCGGGGAATGTAGACGGGGTTGGTCCGGTCCATCAGGTCTGCATCCGGGTCGAGTGCCCGCCAACGCTCGGTCCAGGCGTCGAAGGCTGCCGGGCTCGGGAACATGGATCGAGCAGGCCCGGCGTCGCCATGGGCCGCCTTGGCGAGGCTCCGGAAGAAGGACGTGTAGTCCACGTGGCCTTCCTGCAGCAGAGTGAAGATCTCGTCCACCAGCGGCGAAGCGACGTCGTCGTCGAGGCTGTCGGGCAGACCGAGCTTGGTCTTCATACCGGTCAGCCAGGCAGCGCTGTACTGACCATGGAAGGCGCCGAGCGATTCCTGTGCGAGCGCGACGGCCTGTTCCTGGTCCTCGTGGAGCAGAGGCAGCAGAGCCTCCGCGAGGCGGGCGAGATTCCACTCCGCCACCAGCGGCTGGTTGCCGTAGGCGTAGCGGCCGTTTTCGTCGATCGAGCTGTAGACCGTGGCCGGGTCGAAAGCGTCCATGAAGGCGCACGGCCCGTAGTCGATGGTCTCCCCTGAGATGGTCATGTTGTCGGTGTTCATCACGCCGTGGATGAAACCCACCAGCATCCAGCGGGCGACCAGCGACGCCTGGGCGGCAACCACTTCTTGGAACAGGGCGAGATAGGGGTTATCCGCGTCCGCCGCTCCGGGATGGTGGCGTGCGATCGCATGATCGGCGAGGCGGCGCAACAGGCCGTCGTCGTTCATTGAACGGGTGTACTGGAAGCTGCCCACGCGCAGATGGCTGCTTGCCACGCGGGTGAGCACGGCTCCCGGCAGCAGGGTCTCGCGGCGCACCGGCCGCCCCGTCGCAACCACGGCGAGGGAGCGGGTGGTGGGGATGCCCAAAGCGTGCATCGCCTCGCTGACCACGTACTCGCGCAGCATCGGACCGACCGCGGCCAGTCCGTCGCCCCCGCGGGCGAACGGCGTGCGGCCGGAACCCTTGAGATGGATGTCCCGGAGGCCGCCGCCGGCGTCGGCGATTTCACCGAGCAGGAGAGCGCGTCCGTCGCCCAGACGCGGCGAGTAGAAGCCGAACTGGTGGCCGGCGTAGCCCTGGGCAACCGGAGTGGCACCGCTGGGTACCGTGTTGCCGATCAGCAGGCGCAGGCCCTCGGCCTTCCGCAGGGACGCGGGGTCGAAGCCCAGCTCCGTAGCCAGCGGCTCGTTGAGCACGAGCAGCTGCGGGTCGGGAGCTTCCTCCGCCTGCCACGGAACGGCCAGCTCCGCGAGCTCGCGGGCGAACTGGCCGTCAAAGGTGACGTTTGACTGGGCTTCGACACTCATCTATCCAGAATACCTTCGGCGATTGGGCGGGTTTCTGCGCTTTTGGGGCAGGTTTCTCAGTGCTTGAGCAGCCCCTCGAAGATGCGCTTGGGCCGCTGCATTTCCCCGTGCTTCGCCCCCAGCACGATGACGGTTCCGGCGAAGACCGGGATGGTCCACTGGAGCGCCTTCAGCTGTTTCTGCGCGGCCTTCAGCTCAGCTGACGCTGTGGGTGCCGGCTCGGTTGCACCTTCGGCCCCTTCGCCTGCCAGCTGCTCGACTTTCTTGCCAAGAATGCCGGCATAAAGCGTGACCAGGGCGCCGAGCAGGGTGACGCCGGTCTTGACAACCGTGAGCCGGGTGGCGCCTTCCTGTTTGGCCATTCGCCCCTTGTTCTCCCACATCAGCGGCAACCCCGCCATGATGTGGGATGCGAAGGCAGCAGTCTGCACCGGCGCCCATTTCTTCCAGCCAAGGCTGGACAGGCGGGTGCGTTCGGCAGGATTCTGTGCCTTGGCTGCAGCTCCGTTGAGTCCGACGGCTCCCATCAGGGATCCTCCGAACCACGTGGCTGCCGTGAGGTCGTGGACCGACCGTGCGAAGAGATTTCCGGACATGTTGGGCTCCTATGGATGGTGGCTGGAGTGGGCTGGGTTACTGATGGCCGGCCTTGGTGGTACCGAACATCAAGGTGCGCCGGCCGATGTCGTAGTACACCGTCTCTGCCGTGGAGAGCAGATCCTGCAGGTTGTCGGCGTCGTCGGCGTCAAGGGTCAAGACTTCTTCCCAGGCGCCCTCGTCCAGGACAAGCTGCAGGGTCCAGGTGCCTGGAGCTCCCGGCTCGCCGGCCACCCAGGTGAACTGGTAGTGGCTGAGTTGGCGAACCCTGATGCTGTCATCGGTGATGGGTTGTTTTGGTGTGGGTGACACTGTTCCGCTCCTTCTCTGGCAAGACTCGTTGGGATACCCTGCAGAGGTGCTAAGTGTGCTTACTACCTTCCATGTTGGAAGGGCCGTTTTCAAGGTCTGGACCCGGATTGGCAGAAAATCCGGCGGGCGCTGGGCGAGAGGCGGGAAGCACAACGAAGCCCCCGGAAGGGATCCGGGAGGCGCATGGTCCGTCTCGATGAACGGTTAGGTGCGAAGGCGCATCAGCCTGACCTCCGGAATCCCGTCGAGGGGCTCCGTGAAAATATTTTCACGCTGTCGTCCAGTGCTGTCAATAACCTGTAATTTTCCTTCCGGGACTCCTAGGGTGGGGCTAAACAAGAGGTCCGGTTAGGGGTGGTTGGTCGGTGGAGGTCTGGGCAGGCAGCGCGTATCCCTTGGGTGCCACGTATGACGGCAACGGTACTAATTTCGCGATCTTCAGCCAGGCCGCTATGTCCGTCCAGCTCTGCCTTTTTGATCAGCACGGACAGGAAAACCGGATCGAGCTGGAAGCCGTGGATGCGTTCGTGTGGCACTGCTACTTGCCCCATGTGCTCCCCGGTCAGCTGTACGGCTACCGGATCGAGGGCCCGTACAATCCGGCGGCCGGACTCCGGTGCAATCCCCATAAGCTGCTGCTGGACCCCTACGCCAAAGCAGTATCGGGGGACATCGAGTGGACCCCCGCAATGTTCTCCTACAACTTCGGCGACCCGGACTCCTACAACAACCTCGACTCCGGCGCTTCCACCCTCAAAGCCGTGGTCATTAACCCCTTCTTTGACTGGCAGGGCGACCGGCCGCCGAACATCCCGTACAACGACTCGTTGATCTATGAGGCGCACGTCCGGGGCCTGACCATGCTCCACCCGGAGGTGCCGGAGGAGGAACGGGGCACCTTCGCCGGAATCGCCCACCCCGCCGTCGTAAGCCATCTGCAAAAGCTCGGGGTAACCGCCATCGAGTTGATGCCGGTGCACCAGTTTGTCCATGACAGCGTGTTGAAGGACAAAGGCCTGAGCAATTACTGGGGCTACAACACCATCGGATTCTTCGCGCCACACAACGGCTACAGCTCGACGGCGGTACCCGGACTGCAGGTGCAGGAATTCAAAGCCATGGTGCGGTCGCTGCATTCCGCCGGGATCGAGGTCATCCTGGACGTGGTGTACAACCACACGGCAGAGGGAAACCATCTGGGCCCCACCCTGTCCTTCCGCGGGATCGACAACGCCGCCTACTATCGGCTCGCGGAGCATGACCGCCGTTACTACATGGACTACACGGGTACCGGAAACACACTGAACGTCCGCAGTCCCCACTCGCTCCAGCTGATCATGGACTCGTTAAGGTACTGGGTGACGGAAATGCACGTCGACGGGTTCCGGTTCGATCTTGCCTCGGCCTTGGCGCGGGAGTTCTACGAGGTGGACCGGCTCTCCAGCTTCTTCGACCTCGTCCAGCAGGACCCGATTGTCTCCCAAGTGAAGCTGATCGCCGAGCCGTGGGACGTCGGGCCGGGCGGCTACCAGGTGGGCAACTTTCCCCCGCTCTGGACCGAGTGGAACGGCAAGTACCGCGACGCCGTCCGGGACTTCTGGCGAGGGCAGCCCTCCACCCTTGGCGAGTTTGCCTCGCGGCTGGCAGGTTCCGCTGACCTGTATGAGCGTTCCGGCCGGCGGCCCGTTTCCTCGATCAACTTCATCACCGCGCACGACGGCTTCACCCTCCGGGATCTGGTGTCCTACAACGAGAAACACAACACGGCCAACGGCGAAGACAATAACGACGGCGAATCCCACAACCGCTCGTGGAACTGCGGCGCGGAAGGTCCGACGGACGACAAAAAGGTCCTTGCCCTGCGCGCCCGGCAGCAGCGCAACTTCCTGTCCACGCTGATGCTGTCCCAAGGTGTGCCCATGCTGCTTCACGGAGATGAACTGGGGCGGACGCAGGAAGGGAACAACAACGCCTACTGCCAGGACTCCGAGCTCAGCTGGGTCAACTGGCACGAGAACGACCAACCGCTGGCCGAATTCACCGCCGCGGTCAGCAGGCTCCGCCGTGAGCACCCGACCTTCCGGCGAGGACGTTTCTTCGAAGGCCGTCCCGTGCGCCGGGCAGAGGGTGAACCGCTGCCGGACATCGTCTGGCTGAATCTGGACGGAACGCCCATGTCGCCGGACGATTGGGACCGGGAGCTTGCCTTGGCTCTGGGCGTCTTCTACAACGGTGCCGACGTCGGCAAAGACAGCCGCGGCCGCGAAATGACCGATGACAGCTTCCTACTGTTTTTCAACTCCAATGAGGACTGGGTGATCTTCACGCTCCCGCCCGAAGAATACGCGGCGGAATGGGAGCAGGTTCTCGATACCGCCGGCCAACGTGCAGGCGGGAAAATACTGCAGGCCGGCGGGGAAATCGACGTCGCGGCGAAGTCGGTCCTGGTCCTCCGCACCTACAGTCCGCCGGAGGAAGAACCCGACCATTCCGTAGCCGCGTCCTTGGCCATCCTGACGCGTTCGAAGCGGGGAAGGACGGTGGCCCGGGCGCTGGAGCGCGCCTAGCCCGGGAGAACTCAACCGGGAACATGGTCACCAGGGCCGTTCAGAGGTACCCGTTCCGGTGACGGCGGCCTTCCCGGGATGCCGGCGTGTCTGCTGCCGCAACCCGGTCGGAGCCTGCTTCGCCGTGAGCCCCGGGTGCGGCCCCGGCCGGGCGCAACTGCTGCCGGAGCGTGAGCGCCCGCTTCGCAATCTCCTGCAGGGCAAGGGTCGTCTGGATTCCGTGGTAGAGCCCTTCCAACCAGCCCACAAGCTGCGCATGGGCAAGCCGCAGTTCGGCATCGGAGGGAATGGTATCGGCCGGGAAAGCAACGCTGACCCGGGCCAGTTCCGCCGCCAGCTCAGAGTCGATCCCCCGCTGAAGTTCCAGCACGGACCTCTCATAGATCTGACCCAGGCGAGAGCGGGCAGGGTCATCCAGGGGTGCGCTTCGCGCTTCCTCCAAAAGCTGCCTGGCCATGCTGCCGATCCGCATCACTTTGGCGGGCTCGTCTACCCGGCCGTTCTGCCCTACCGGTTCGGAAGCGGTAGCATCCCGATCTCGGACGTCCCTCACGACCATGCCTCCCTGATCAGCCAAACTTGAGTCATTGCGACTCAACTATGATCTGCATAACGGAAAGTGCCGGCTCCCTATTCCAAAATCATCCAAGTTGCTCGGACTCCTCGACGTCTCCCTCGGGCACATGCTCCTGACCGGTCTCAACAGACAAGCCCGCGGCTATTGCCTCGGCGGTCCGCCGGTAGCTTTCCTCAAGAAACGCCTCCAGTTTCGCCCGCTCCACCCTCCACTGATGCCGGCCGCCTACCCGGATGGCGGGAAGGTCACCGGAGCGGACCAGTGCGTACGCCTGGGCCGGACTAATCTGCAGGATCTCCTGGACGTCTGTGAGCTTGAGGAACCGCTGTTGAGGTGCATCTGTCATGCTTCTGACTTTAATCAATGCAAGGCAAGTTATGGGACCCGGTACAGTTCACCAGGCGTACGGTGAGCGCTAGTCGGTGGCCCCGTGGGGATAGTCATCCTCGTCGTCGCCGGCTATTGCCCTGGCCTGCTCGAGGCGGTCCGCTTCTGCCGCCTCAGCAATGGCCTGATCGCTTGCGCGGATATCGTCTCCGGCCACCGGCGTTGCCGGAAGCTGCTGTTCCATCCGGTCAGCCTCCGAACCTCCGGGAAGCGGCGGATCAACAAGCGCCGGCTCCGGACCAGCAACAGGATCGGCAGCCGGGTCATCCGGCAGAACCGGCGTCTGCTGCTCCAGCCAGTCAGCGTCCGGGCCACCCTGCACGGCCGGCGGTTCTTCTTTCTGCATGATCTCCTCCTCATCGATGCTTTACGATGCACTTCGTCGTTGACCGGGCGAAAGCTGCCACTTTGTATCTGCTATTCCTCACCATGCCACGGAGTCCGCCCCAGGCGATAGAGCCAGTAGCCGCCCCGCTGATGGCAAGAGCGCCGATGGCACCGCTGCCGGTTACCAGATGCAGCAAACCGAGGATGATCAGCCCGAACCCCGCCGACACGGCCAGTCCGTGCGGAACTGATCCAGGTGGAGGCAGGGTCTGCACTAGTCCGGAGCGCAGCGTCCGTGCCAGCTGCGAATCAGCTGGGCTGAATTCCCGGTCCAACTGTTCAAGCCGTCTTCGCTCCTCATCCGCCCTTGAGGCACATCTCGGGCTGCCGGCGGCCGTCGTGGGCATGACGGTCTGGAGCGGTTGAAGTTGCTCAGGGTGTTGACCCTGCCGGGGTGCGCGTTGTACAGAATCTTTAGCAGGTCGCGCTCTGTTGTGATAGGTGAGTTAGGAGGGCAGCGGTATGGCTGAGCGTTTGGAGTTCGGTACCGGCGACCGCGATGCCAAGTCGGAACGGACCGGCGATAACACCGGGCGGGTGCCGTGGAATACCGGCATGCCCGGGCAACAGGACAGCGGGCGGGAGCCGGACCGTCGGGCCCGCTGGATCCGGCAGTTGCTATGGACCCTGCTCAGTGTCTCCAGCACCGCGGTCAGGGCGGGCAGATCCGTCCGTGCAAGCGCCTGGTCGATCCGCTCGTAAACGTTCTCCGCAACCAGCTTCTGCTCAGCGTCCACCGATACACCTCCATCCCGTTCGCGCACGCTTCCAGAACCTGTTCAAAAGCAGTACTAAATGACGCTACGGGCAAATCCCGTCCGTCCGCGGCTCCGGTCTGCCGCCTGACTGCTACAGCCTACGTGGGCTAGGCAGAACAAGAAGCCCACGGAAGGGATCCGTCAGGCCAAGTGCTCAGGTCGGCCTCCGGAATCCCATCGAGGGCTCCATGACAGATGTTTGTTTCGGGCCCTCGGGCATTGTCAAGGGCAGGGAGCAAGCGGTTTCCCGCGCGTCTGGACGCTGGAGCCTGCAGGCCCTAGAGCTCTTCTTCCGCTGTGTTGCGGAGCAACTTCATGGCTTCGCGGATCTGCTCGCTGGCTCGCATGCCGGACTCCACGATGCTCATGTACTCGGGCGGAAGGCAGATTTCGAACCCTTCGTCTGCTCCGAGCATCCGGATGACGACCAGTGCTTTGATCATTTCGACGGGCGGGAGCAGATACCACCCTCCTTCTGCCTCGATTTTTTGCTGACCGCTGATGGCGCCGACGAGGTCGTTGAGCGCCCGCCACCCATCGCTGGTATTGCCCTTGTCGACCCGGAAGGCTGCATAGCGGCCGCCTTCAAGGTACCCCTTGTCCAGCCCTTCGACGTTCGGCCACTCGTAGTCAATCCAACGCGGCTTCATGGGCTCAGGGCTGCCCAGTCCATCGATTTCATTGATGGTCCGCAACTCGTAGTGCTTGTTCACACGCTCTACCGTTGTTCCTTGAGCTGTTCCAACACCTTCGACAGCTGCGCCAGTACCCGTTCCGCCTCTGCGAAGCTTAGGTCCTCGGGATCTTCAAGGTGGATCAGGATACCGGCGCCGGGGGTCCATGTGGTCGTTACCCTGCCCTCCGAGGGGCCAATCCAAGCGGCGAAGCCTAAAAGATCACGAGGTGCCGCGAAGAAGCCGGCAGGGGCTACCGGGACGGCGGCTTTATTCTTATCTGGCACCAGGAGTGTCCCTCTCATCGTTGACCGCTCCCGCTGAACTTTTGGCGGCATCCAGGTCTCCGTCCGCCGCGACGCTGTTGGCAATAAAGTCCATACGGTCTGCCGGAGTGAGGGTTTCGTCCTGTTGGAGTTCTTCGATTTCGTCGCTGTCGATGTTCTCGTTCGGGTTCTGCGGGTTGTAGGTCATTGCTGGCGCCTCCCTGCCCAGGGAACTCTTGAAGTTTGCCCGCTTCAGCGTCGCGACAGGCTCTGACAGCACCCGCGCGCTGCCCTCAGCGGCACGAGGAAGGAGCTGCGCCAGAGCCTATAGCGGATACTAAGGGTGCTTTTTATTTTGTCGTATTCGACGCGGTGCTACAACCCCTTGGTTTGTTAGCCGCGCTTGCCAAGTACTCCGCTGCTGCGGGAATCGGATTCGGGTGATTGGTCCCCGCCTCCAACATGATCCCGGGGCCACTTGTTTACCCAATGATCTATTTTGCAGCTTGCCGTTCCGCGGCGCTCCCCCGTGGTGAACACTAAAGATATGCGCAGCTTTGGCGTCGAGGAAGAGCTGCTTCTCGTGGACGCAAAGACCGGAGTGCTGGCCCCGGTCTCCGAGCAGCTGCTCGGGGACAACCAGCAGGCAGATCCGTCCAAGCCAGGGACGGCGGATTCCCCGAATGCCTACACCGGCGCGCTTGTTCCGGAGCTGAAGCAGGAACAGCTTGAAGCCGTGTCGGCACCGTACAAGGACCTGAGGAAGCTGGCAGCAGGCCTGCGCGCGGGCAGGGCCGAGGCCGACCGGCAGGCCAAGCGGTTCGGTGCCAGGGCCGTTGCGCTCGGCACCTATCCGTTGCCGGCTTCCACTCAGCTGGTACGGCGCCCGCGCTATCAAGCGATGGAAGGCCGCTACGGGATGACACTGCGCGAGCAGCTCACCTGCGGCTTCCATATCCACGTAGGCGTAGCTTCCGACGACGAAGCCGTTGCGGTCCTTGACCGGATCCGGGTCTGGCTACCCGTCCTGCTTGCCCTGAGCGGCAACTCCCCTTACTGGCAGGGCGTCGACAGCGGCTACGCCAGCTTCCGGTACCAGGTCTGGAAACGCTGGCCCACTGCGGGACCCACCGATCTTTTCGGGTCTGCCTCCGCCTACCACAGCCTTGTGCGGGTTCTCCTGGACTGCGATGTACTGCTCGACGAGGGAATGATCTACTTCGATGCCCGCCTCAGCAGACGCCAGCCCACCGTGGAAATCCGCGTCGCCGACGTCTGCCTCGAGGCTGACCACGCCGCGGCGCTGGCCGGCATGTGCCGGGCCCTTGTCGAGACGGCGGCACGGGAGTGGCTTGACGGCCGCCCACCGCTGGCCGTTCCGACGGAACTGCTGCGGCTCGCGTCGTGGCGGGCAAGCAAGTCCGCCGTCGCTGACGATCTGATCCATCCGTTGCGGAACGGGCGCTGTCCGGCACGATCCGCCGTCGGCGCTTTGCTCAAGTACGTGGAACCGGTCCTGGCCGAAACCGGAGACCTGGAACCGGTCAAGCATCTGGCCAGCCGAATTGTCCGCACCGGAACAGGTGCAGACCGCCAGCGGGCTGTCTTCGCCCGCCACGGCAAGCTCACCGACGTCGTCTTCGACGCCGTCCGACGCACACATCTGCCTGTCACATATCTCTGACCTGCGCCGGCGCAACAGCCCGGAAAAGATACGACGGCGAACTCTGGAGAGTAGCCGGGAAAGTGCCCATAATGTGAAGGAAAAGCACAACTCCGCGGCCAGGTGCTGAACACCCGGACCGCGCCAAGGAAGAAGACTTCGATGCCGTTGTCGGACGATGAGCGCAGGCGCCTCCACGAGCTCGAAGAGGAGCTCGCCGCGCAAGATCCGCATCTTGCCCGAAAGCTGGGCGCCCGGAGACTATCCAATAGACCGGATGCTCGAAAGGTTTACGGTTTGCTGGTCACAATCGCCGGTCTTGCCCTGGTCATCCTGGGTATTAGCCTGCAGCTCACGATACTGGGGGTCGCGGGGTTTTTGGCCGCAGGGGCGGGTGCTTACATCTTCCTCGATAGCTTCAGCCCGCACTGGCCTTCCCCGGGCCGAAAGACCCGCGTTTAGGGTTCGTCCACAGAGAGGATCCACAGTGCGGGCAAGAAATTCCGTCGTCGTTGTTACCGGAGCTTCCTCTGGAATAGGGCGCGCCACTGCTCTCCGCTTCGCCAGCAAGGGCGCAAAGGTTGTCCTCGCCGCCCGGCGTGGACCGGCGTTGGAAAAATTAGCGGCCGAGTGTGAACGGCTGGGCGGCGAAGCCCTTGCCGTCCCGACGGATGTCAGCGACGCCGAGGCGGTACAACGGTTGGCAGAGCAGGCAGTGGACCGCTTCGGCCGGATCGATATCTGGGTCAACAACGCGGCCGTGGGCGTCTTCTCACCGTTCCTGGACGTACCGCTCGAGGACTTCCGGCGGGTTATGGACGTCAACGTCATGGGCTACGTCCACGGCTGCAGGGCCGCGCTGGAACAGATGCAGGCGCAAGGATCCGGCGTCATTGTGAACGTCTCATCGGTTGTAGGGGAAATTGCCCAGCCCTATACCTCGGCCTACTCGATGTCCAAGGCTGCGGTCCGGGCGTTGGACGTAAGCCTGCGTTCGGAGCTACGCCTCGCAGGCAGGAAGCGGATCAAAATCTGCACGGTGCTGCCGGCGACTATTGATACCCCGTTCTTTGCGCACGGAGCCAACTACACGGGGCGGAAGGTGCTGGCCATGCCTCCGGTCTACGCACCTCAAAAAGCAGCCCACACCATTGTCGACGTCGCGCTTTCGCCTCGCGCAGAAACAATCGTCGGACCGCTGGGACGTGCGATGGCGTTGCAGCACAGACTCACTCCACGCGCCATGGAGACCATGATGGCGGTACAGGTCGACAGCGCGCAACTGTCGCGTAAGGAACCTGCCCCACCATCAACGGGAAACATCCATGAGCCCTTGCCCGATGGTCCTGCAGCGACAGTGGAAGGTGGATGGCACGGAAGACGAAGAACCGCCGTGCGCAAGATGGCTGGGGCATTGCTGATCTTTGCGGCGGCCAAGGGATTGGGCCGCTTTGTGGCGCGCCGTACCGGCTGAAGGCCCAACCAGTCTTCGCTGAAGCCTTGACCGCATGAAGGTTTAGGCGTGAAATAGTTGCACCTCTGCTTACGGCTAAGCAACTGCCACGGCACCCCTCCTGCAGCGGCCATCCATCGCAATACCTACGCAACGCCGCTTCAGGTAAGCACGGAGGAATCACCATGATCCTGTCGAGCCGTCCGGCTTCACGCATCCTGGCAACCTTTGAAATCCATTGCCCCGCCTGTGACCAGATCAGCCAACATCGGCTGATGGAGTCGGCCAACCAATCCGCGGCCAGAGCCGACAGACCTGGCGTCTTGGTCTGCGCTAGCTGCGGGGCTTCGCAGAACCTCACAAGACCGGAAAGGCAACGTGCCCTGGAATATGTTGCGTCTAACCGGTACGCGTCATGACCACGGGGGAAGAAGTCCGCACCGGCCACCGGTCCGCTCCAACCGCAGGGACGGAATTGTCCTACAGCGGCGGGCCACTCGCCGTCGTTATTCCCCAGTCCTGCACATACCAGTACTTCGATGACCATAGACGTTTCCTCGTCACCTCTTTGGAGCTTTGGGAGGACAAGGTCATCATCCACGTCCACTGCCCGACGGCGATGGAAACCACGGCGCTGTCCGACATTCTGCTTCAGGACAACATCGGGACCCGCTACCAATGCACCTCGAAAGACACGGTGGGCCATAGCGCAATGTTGACGTTTGCACCGGCTGCGCCAGGAGGAATCAGGACCCTGGCGGTCCGCCCGCAGCACGCTGGTTCAGGTTCCCCGTCCTCGGGTTTCGTTGCTGCTGTACGGCTCGACGCTGCTGTTCCAAGGGGCGGAAGGTTCCGGAGGCTACGATAGCTGCAGGTGTCCCGGTGTTGCTTGTGCGGCAATACCGCGGTCAATGAGGTGAAGTGCTTGACCATATGGGTCGCTGTTGCCCTGAGGCTCGTTTAATACTTTGGATAACTGGCGGAGCAGATCGGCACTTCTCCTCACCCAATGGACGAAGGTACCTGCTGACATATCCATCGTCAGCAGGACTTCGCCGAGGCTTTCTCCGTTTGCCCACGCGTACATGGCATGCGCCAGCCCTCCCTCCGGTTCAGTGGTCGGCGGAATCATGTGCCGTTCTTCCGTAAAACGGAGATCGGTCCAGATACTCATGATCTTGTCTAGGGAGAGCTCCAGCTCCCGCGTAGGCATCTTACGGCCGCTACCCGGTACGCTGCGGCTGCTCCGATACACCAACACAGTAGATAGTGCTGCAAGTTCCGCAGGACTGAGGGCATCGAGAATGCCGGCGTCGACGACCAGGCAGGTCAGCAGGTCCCTTTCGCCGTATATCTTTCGCAACTGCTCGCCACGGCTGCTGATCGTCAGGTCCGTGCCCGCCGACTCAAGGTAGCCATAGTGCGTAAGAACTTCGATGATGCGCCCGAAGCCTGTTGGAATGTCGAGCACGCCCTCGTCTGTCTCCTCCCAGCCCCCGCTTTCAGGCTCATCGATGCATCCATCCGGTTGATCCTCCTCTTGGAGACGCAAACCGGAAACTTCTCGGCGGAGCATCGCCTGCTGGTTCTTGGCAGAGTGATCGGCTTGGAACTGCGCGAACGATGCGCGGAGCAGGTCCAGAGATGCATCCCGTCCCAGCCGTGAAATCAGGTTGGCGCTCATGTTGTAGGTGGGGCGGAAGCTCGAAATGAGCGGGTAGGTACGCCGGGAAGCAAGAGCTGCCACAGCGGCAGGATCTACTCCAGGCCTCCACAGAACGACTCCATGTCCTTCTTCGTCCTGCCCGCGGCGACCGGCCCGGCCTGTCAACTGCGTGTATTCGCCAGCCGTTAGGGGAACCCGCGTCTCGCCGTTGAACTTTTCAAGCCTTTCCAGCACCACGCTGCGCGCAGGCATATTAATCCCCAGCGCCAAGGTTTCCGTTGCGAAAACAACTTTGAGCAACCCGTCCGCAAACAGGTTCTCGATGACTTCCTTGAACGCTGGGAGCAGGCCTGCGTGGTGAGCCGCGATCCCCCGCCGCAAACCCTCGCGCCAATACCCGAAACCTATAGCTTGAAGGTCCTCCGACGACAGCGAAAACCGGGCTTGATCGACCCTCCTGATAATTTCCCGGCGCTCCTTCACGCTAGTAAGCCAGAGCCCGGAAGCCACACAACTCTGGACTGCTGTCTCGCACCCCGCACGCGAGAAGATGAAAGTGATGGCTGGCAGGAACCCCGCGCGGCCTAGGCGTTTGAGCGTCTGTGCCCACGGCGTTTTACCTGTGGTGCGCCCGTAGTCATCCCACTGTCTCTCGAACTGCCTGGATCTGCCGCGTTTCTGTTCCACGTCCTCTGAGTTAGAGGCAAGCAGTGATGCAGGTTCGGACAAAGCCATAAGCTCGTGGTTGAGTGCAGCTTCATTTCGGATGAAGCCGGGACTGTTTTTCCCGGCTTCATCAGAGGGTGTCTGATCGTCGAAAAGATCGAATATCTCGTTGCCCACCATTAGGTGTTGAAACAGCGGCACCGGCCGCTCTTCGGAGACAACCACAACGGTTTCGTTCCGAACAGTTCCCAGCCATGCCCCGAATTCCTCGGTATTGGATATGGTTGCGCTCAAGCAGATGAGGCGCACTACTGGCGGCAGGTGGATGATAACCTCTTCCCACGCTGCGCCCCTCAGTCGGTCGGCCAGATAGTGCACTTCATCCAATACAACATAGGCGACATCATTCAGAGCCGGTGATTCTGCATACAGCATGTTCCGCAGGACTTCGGTGGTCATTACGAGGATTTGGGCATCCGGGTTCAGGCTCAGGTCACCAGTCACCAGCCCCACCTTGCTGGCCCCGTTTGCTCGTGCCAACTCGACATATTTCTGATTGCTCAGCGCCTTGATGGGCGTGGTGTAAAACGCCTTCCCGCCTTGCCGTAATGCCATATAGACCGAGAATTCGGCGGCCACAGTCTTCCCGGCCCCTGTTGGCGCGGCGACTAAGACGTCGCGCCCCGATTCCAGTGCGTGGCAGGCCTCGACCTGGAAACGGTCCAGGTCAAATTCGAGGCCACGGCGGAATTGATCCAGTCGGGTTTCGGCCATCGGGTTACCCTCGCCCAGCACGCACCTCCCATCGATGTCGGCTGTTTGCCTAGGAGCCAGATTCCAGTGCGAGAGGAGTTTCGCTGCTGGGCGCCTGGAGCGACAGGGGGGAATCCATCACCAGTTCATTAAGCGCGTGGGAGAGTAAGTCGCGTTCTTTGACGGGCAGGACCCCCTTGCCGTCAATGTACGAGGCTATGGCAGCTTCGGAATCAGTTCCGCCGATACTCAGGTAATGAACCCAAAGCCTGAAGACGCTTGAGCCTACTTCGTAAAGCACGGCAGTGGTCAAGATCTGCTGGTCTGCTTCGTTCACTTGTCCGCACCTTTCGAGAAAGTTGAAACTGCCGGTTCTGCGAAAGACGTCGGCCCGGCGCCAGCGCCGGGATCTACTCGTCGAACCGAGTCTCTATCTCACGTTCACGACTAACAGAGGCAACGATCGTGGCCGCGACTTCGCGAAGCTTAACGTTACGCGTACTGGACGCATTCTTGAGGATCTTGAAGGCGGCTTCCTGGCTGCAGCGGTTTTGTCCCATGACAATTCCGACGGCCAGATCTATGGTGGTCCGCGATTCCATAGCGGCCTTCAGATTGTCCCGGGCATCGCTGAGATGGGCCATGCGCACAGAAAGATTCAGTGCTTTGGAAGCCCTCATGGCATAACTCTCGGCCCGATAGATGGCTTCCCCGGAAAAGCCATTGGCCCACCCGGCGTACAGGTTGAGGCCTGCGCCCGCTTCCCCGTCCAGGCCCAACGGAACGCCAAGAATAGACCTGACCCCATGATCCTTCACCGCTTCGATGTACTCAGTCCAGCGACCCTCGGTATCCACGTTCGGAACGAGCACGCTTTCATTCTTCCGGATCGCTGTAAGACATGGGCCGTCCCCAAAGGTGTTCTGCAGTTCATCCAGCACCCGGGCATTTTCATCGCTGCTGGCAATCGTGACTGATTTCTTCCGCCGCACAAGGGTAATGCCGCAATAAATTTTCTCTCCAGGCTCACAGAGCCTCGCAGCCGAAAAAACGGCCAGTTCATGCAGAAAATGCTCAACATCCGAGCTGCTAAGAACCAGATCTTGCAGATGCTCGGTGATGCCTGTATCGAATAGCTCGTTCGTCGCCTCGGCCATGAGAAGGCCCCGTTCCTAATGGATGCAGGCTGCCGTCCTAATGAAATTCAGAATGGAACCCGGAATATGGGGCCGCGCACTGCACCACGGCTACTTTCAGCCTACATCTCTAAACCGGCTTTAGGGGCTTCCCGTCCGGGTTGCCCTCATCGTTGGCTCCGCGGGCGGGGCTGCTCCATATCCCAAGTGGGGCAAGCCGCAGGGTTACTGAAGGCCCCCTCGCTATCGCGATCAGCGGTGCCTACCCCGTCGCCCCCTGAAACCACAGGCTTGGACGGGTACCGCCTGCAGCACGGAGCAGAATGCAGGCCCAAGTGACGTCAAACGCCTCGGCATCAGCGGTAGAGAATAGGACATCGCGAGCTTCTCGCAATGCCCCGGGATGTTCAGCCGTTGTCTCCAGGGCTGTGGCGGGAGTTGCTTTCGGTGGTTAGAGTCTTCGCATGGTGGCTGCGCAGAAGGTGGCGCTGAATAACGGAGTGCTGATGGACCAGTTGGGCTTCGGCATGGGCAGGGTCCCGCCGCCTGAGGCAGCGTCTCTTGCCTACTGCGCCCTGGAATCCGGCTTCCGACACATTGACACGGCGGCCCTGTACGGCAACGAGCCGGGGGTGGGCGAGGCTGTGCGGAGATTCATTTCCGAAGGTTCCGGCAGTCGGGAGGACATTTTCCTGACCACGAAAGTCTGGACGAAAACCAAGGCTATGACACCACGCTGCGTGGCTTTGATGATTCCCTGCACCAGCTGGGACTGGACTACGTGGATCTGTATCTCATCCACTGGCCGCTGCCCCAGCGGGGCCTGTTCGTGCAGACCTACCGGGCCATGGAGCACCTCTACAACGAGGGGCGGGTGAGGGCCATCGGCGTCTCGAACTTTCTACCCGGACATCTGGAACACCTGATGCACGCCACCGAGATCGTGCCGGCAGTAAACCAGATTGAGCTGCATCCATGGTTCCAGCAGGTGCACCTGCGCGAATTCAACGAACGCCACGGCATCCGCACGATCGCCTGGAGCCCTCTGGCGCGCGGCGCCGTACTCACCGATCCCGTCGTGGCGGAAGTGGCAAGGGACATGGGAAAAACTCCGGCCCAGATCGTCCTCCGCTGGCACTTGCAGCTGGGCAACACCGCCATACCCAAAACTGCCACATATGAGCGGATGCCGGAGAATCTGCGCGTCCACGACTTCACCCTCGACGCGGAAACGATGGCACGGCTGGCCGTTCTCGACCGCCCGGACGGCCGGATCGGGTCCCACCCCAATGAGGTGAACTAAGCTGCCGCCGCACAGGGGTTGGCCGAAGGACGCGGTCAACGTTCCGCAGGAGATTCCATGGGCAGTGCGGTCCGGTTCCTGATCCTGGCCCTTATGCTGCTCGCGCTGCTGGCAGTGCCAGGATCCGCCGCTTTGCGGCCGTTCCCGATTGCCATCGCAGGCCTGGGAGATTCTATTACCCAGGCCGCAAACACCTGCTGCGAACCCGGCAATTACCCGGCCCGGTCCTGGTCCACCGGCGACGGACTAAACGACGGCATCCGCAGCCACTATGAACGGTTGGCGGCACTGCACCCCCTAATCCGTAACAACAACCACAATAATTCCGCCAGCGGCGCCAAAGCGGCGGACCTTCCTGCACAAGTTTCCATGGCCGTAGACCAGAAGGCGGACTACGTCACCGTCCTCATTGGAGCCAACGACCTGTGCGCCTCTTCGGCAGCAGCGATGACGTCCACAACCGACTTCGCCAAGCAGATCAAAACCGCTCTCGATGCACTGCACCGCGGGCTGCCACAGGCGCGCATCTATGTCAGCAGCATTCCCGACATCCATCACCTGTGGTCCCTCCTGCGCAGCGACCGCGAGCCGCGACGGGCCTGGGCAGCCAACGGAACCTGCCCGTCCATGCTCGGCGCCGCGGCCACCGAAAGCCAGCGGCAGGAAGTTGTTAACCGTGAGACGGCCTTCAACAAGATCCTCGCGGACACCTGCGCACGGTATAAGAACTGCCACTGGGACGGGGGCGCCGTCTACGCCTACAAGTTCTCTGCCAACGAAATCAGCACCCTGGACTACTTCCACCCAGGCGTAGCCGGCCAAGCCGCACTGGCGGACGTGACATGGCAAGCATTCCAAGAACACCGTCGGCCCTATTGATCTTGCACCGGCGAGAGCATGCGGAGCGGGCGTCACTGCGGGCACGGGCAGCAGCTTTAGCGCCGATAACGGCGCATATGTAGCGAGGAATTCCAAGCGTTGTTATCGATGCAGTCCGGTTCCTGCTCCTGAATAGGATCAGGAACCCAACTCTGCAGAGCGAACAGACGGAAGGGCAGGTGAACGGCCGCAGGCAGGTGGGAGCGGGATTACGCGCCAGGTGATTCTGCCGCTGGATCACCTATAAGACGATCATGCGGTGGGGCGGACACCCGCAGTATGACTGCTTTGCGATAATGCCGAACCGTCAGCCGGGCGGAAGCTCCGCGGCCAGGACGCGCAGTGATGCCATGACCGGCAGGCGGACATGGACGCGGCCATGCGCTCGAGGACGACGATTGATCTGGCGGTCGGAATCATCATGGGCCAGAACAAGTGCAGCCAGGACGAGGCCTTCAACGTCCTCAAATCCGCGTCCAGCACCCGGAACGTCAAACTACGCGACCTGGCTGCAAGCATTGTCGAGAGTGTCGGCAAGGGCCCCGCCACAACACACTTCGAGGGATAACACGCTGCGCCCGGTCGAAGACCGTTTCCGGCACCATACCGGGGGGAGGACGCTCTTTGGACCCGGAATATGCGTATGCTTGAAGTGGTGCACCTCTTTGTGTGACGCGGTTACTTTCGATAGGCAAAGTCGCGGCTGGTTCGCCTCAAGCCCTGACGGAGGACCGTGATGGACCGTAATCTTCCCCTTGATGAACTCTCGCTGGTGATCGCCAGGATCGAGGGACTGCTGCTCACGGCGGAGAAGGTCGACCGGGCTGTGGAACTGCTGGCCCAGGCAATCAAGGACGCAGTACCCGGGACGATCGGGGCCGGGGTCTCTCTGCTGGACTCCCGGGGACGGCGGACCAGCAAAGCAGCCACTGACCGCACTGTCGAACAGGCGGACACCCTTCAATACGACCTTGGCCAAGGCCCTTGCCTGACCGCGTGGGCCGCCGAAGAGACCATCATCATCGACGACGTCGGTACCGATCCGCGTTGGCCGCAATGGAGCGCGGCCGTGACAGCCCTGCCCATCCGCTCCGTGATCAGCACCGCGCTGGTCGAAGAGCAGGAATGCATCGGGGCGCTAAAAGTCTATGCCGCCGTCCCGTCAGCGTATACGGACGCGGCAGCACGCATGCTGGAACGGTTCGCCGCTCCGGCCGCAACGCTGCTCTCCCACATCCAGGCCAGCGAACTCCCCCAGCGCATCAGCGAGTCCCTGCAGATGTCCCTGCACAGCAGGGACATCATCAACCGGGCGTGCGGCGTGCTGATGGAACGCCATGGTCTCGGCAGCGAGGAAGCTCTGCAGGCGCTGCTGCGCCACTCCCGCGACGCTAACGTTCCGTTGCGGCAGTTGAGCTCCGCCCTGGTTGCCGGGACGCCGGCCACTGGAAAGTAACGGCGGTGCGGGATGGGTTTTGATCCGTATGAACCGCAGCAACGGGCGATGCTCCGTTCCGCCATCCAGGCGGCTGGCATCAGCATCGGTGACTTGTGGCTGCATTACTTCAGCCTCGGCGGCAGCATCGGGGAATACGAGGTGGAAGCCTATCTGCAGGGCCTGCTGTCCCTGTCCGAAACCCAGCGCGACCTGCTGGCCATGGCCGCCAATGAACTGATTGAGAACATTCCCCGTCCCCGCGCCCCCTACGCAGACGAGCTCACCAGCGCCGGCGGAGCTGCCAGCGGAGAGGAGCCACGGGACCAGCCCCCGATGGTATCGAACGAGGAATCATCATCCGGGAGGGAGCGTCCGGGCCGGCAGGACGCGGAATAACACGCTGGCAGGAGCCAAAGACTGCAGCATCAGGGTCACGCTATTACTGTCACAGCAATAAGGTGCCGCCTTCGGTTCCAGCTGGCGCTGACGGCTGCGATCAGAAGTTCTAGCCGCCGTGCTCAAGGGTGAACGGTGCGTCGCTGCAGGGTGCCTGGGGCGAGGAGGGTGAACCCATGACCAGTTCGTTGAGAGCATGTGAGAGCAGGTCCCGTTCTTCCGCGGGCAGGACACCGAGGCCTTTGAGATACGCTGCGACCGTGTTTTCCATTTCCGTGCCGCCGATGCTCAGGTAGTGGACCCACAGCATGGTCAGGCTAACGCCGACTTCGTGCATCACGGCGGTGGTAAGTATCTGTTGGTCTGCTTCGTTCACGCCCGAACCCTTTTCTCGGGAATCCTCTCTCACCGGCAGCCTTTACTCGTCGAACGAGGTTTCCGTCTTCCCGCCACAGTTATATGTGGTGACGATGCTGGCCGCGATCTCGCGGAGCTTGACGTTGCGGGTGCTGGAAGCATTCTTGAGGATCTTGAAGGCTGCATCCTGGCTGCAGTGGTTCTGTCCCATGATGACCCCGAGGGCCAGGTCGATCGTGGTGCGTGATTCCATCGCCGCTTTCAGGTTGTCCCGGGCATCGCTCAGGTGAGCCATGCGGACCGAGAGGTTCAAGGTTTTGGAAGCCCTGCGCACATACTCCTCAGTCCTCTCGATGGCCTCGCCGGAAAACGCGTTAAGGGTCCCGGCATACAGGTTCAGAGCAGCTTTCCCCTCACCGTCCAGGTCAAAGGGGACCGCCAGGATCGAGTACACCCCGTGATCCGCGCACACTGCCATATACTCGGGCCAGCGCCTGTCCGCTTCAACGTCCGGCACGAGAATGCTTTGATCGGCTCGGATGGCAGTAAGACACGGACCGTCACCGAACGTATTCTGCAGTTCATCCAGCACCCGGGCCTTCGCGTCGCTGCTGGCAAGTGTGACCGATCTCTTCCGCCGCTCCAAGGTGATCCCGCAATACACTGCTTGAACAGGCACGGAGAGCTTCGCAGCCGAGAACCGCGTCAGTTCATCCAGGAATTCCTCAACATCGGAACTGTTCAGTACCAGATCCTGCAGATACTCGAGGATGCTGGCCTCGGATACGTAGTTTCTCGTATCAGCCATAAAGCCTCGTTCCTGATCGCTCTTCAGACAACTGCCCGAAACGGGGAAGGACATCCGAAAATAATGACGCCGAGCGTTTACGCCACGCCACTTTCAGACTACGCCGCCAAACAGGTTTGGGAGCCATTCCCGGCGGACAACCGCAATACCATGGGCGGCTTCCTAAGGGTTCGCACGCTTCCCGGTAGCGGTCGGCACACGGCGCGGACTATTGGTATTGAGTGAGTAAAGGAGTTGGTGACAATGGCCAGGTTTGATCCGTTCCGGGAAATGGACCGCCTGCCCCAGACACTGTCTGGCAGCAGGCAGTGCCCGCGGATGATGCCAATGGATCTGTACCGCGAAGGCGATCACTACGTGCTCAATGCCGACCTGCCGGACATCGATCAGAACCGGTCGAGGTCGACGTCGGCGGCCAACTGTTGAGCATCCGCACCCAGCGCACAATGAAGGACAACGGCAAGACGCGGTGGATGCTCAAGGAACGCCGGGCCGGTTCCTTCTTGGCCAGCCAACGTTGGCCAGCCAGGATATTGACGTCACGTCATTGCCGCGCACTACGACAATGGGATGCTCAGTGTGACCATCCCCGTCAGCGAAGCTACCAAGCGCCGCAAGATTAAAATCGTGGCAGGCCCCCTCCCTTGCCGGAGCCAACCTTATTCCGGTCCAGGGCAGAGTTCAGGCGCATCAGATCAGCCCGGCGCTTCCCAACCCAGGGACCTCAAAGCCATGGCTTGTGCGGGAGTGTTGGCTCATGGCAGTTTGTTCCCCGTCTTGCTAAAGTATTCCGCCCGGCGTCATCGCACGGCTGCAGTACGCCTACCCCTAGCTTGCCCTGAGGCGCGAGGGGCGGCCAGGGTCTTTTATCACCGAACCGTCATGGGCTTACAACGACGCCAGCCGTTTCTAGTGCAACTGGCCCTGGGTCGACCCGTCCCAAGTCAACGCCGGGCAGGAGGGAAGGTGAGCCGGCAGAATGATGCGCACTTTTGCCTCATCCTGAGCACCAAAGGCCTCGGTCGGACCGGATTGCTCTACCATGCGGACAGCTGGAGCCTCGATGTGTTTGGCGGTGCTTAGATCCACGATGACACCCATACCGTCGACCAGCGCTCCGAGCCGCCGGACGATCGGCAGCAGTGCGCGGCAATTCTCTTCCGTAAGGCAGCCCGTAACGGCCAGCGTGGCGGTGGAAGGGTTGGCATCAATTTTGACCAGCAGGCGCAGTTTGTGGGCCATGGCTTACTCCGGCAGGATAGTTAGTTCCAGCCCACTGCAGAACCTTCCTAGAAGGATACGGAACCCGGCATTCCGACGGCAACCAGTTCCCGCAGATTCCCCTAATCCACCCCTGCCTCGTCACCCGTCGAGTTCCAGCGGGACATTCGGTGGCATCAATGACGCAGCAGTTCGTTGCCGTATTCGCTCTGGCTTAGCGCCGTCGGGCGTGCCGCCTGTTGAGATCCCGGCCGCCTGATCAAGATCGGATGGAACGGCCGACTCGAAGGCAAGCTTTCCCCTGACCCTGCCTTCGAGATGAATGGCCAATCGTTGATGACCTGCACCAAAGTAAGCAGGCTTAGTATAGTCTTTTGGAATCTTGCTGGTTCCGTCAAGCAGTTGGGGGAACTGTTCCGGGCCTGAATCATGAGCCCACCGGGACTGGCAGAGGAGCACCAGCATGCCGGACAAAAACTCGCAGGATCCGCTGGCCCCGGCCGACGAGACCGCAATCACCTTTATCGGGGCATTCGAAAGCACCTACATGCCAGGACATGACCTGGACGTGGCTGAACTTACCGGCCATGCCGCAGCCTGGCGCGAGGACCTGGATGCTTTGGCACAGACAGGCGTACGGCAGGTGAGGTACCCTCTTCGCTGGCACCGGATCGAACCTCGTCCGGGCGAACTGTGTTTTTCCGAGACAGATGCCGTACTTCACTACATGCAGGAACTGGGACTCAAGCCGATCGTGGATCTGGTCCACCACACCAGCTACCCGATTTGGCTGGAAGACGGCTTCCGTGACCGCCGGTTCGGTAGTGCTTACATCCGCTTTGCGGAGGCCGTGGCACAGCGCTACCCGTGGCTGAATGCCTACACGCTTTTTAACGAACCGTTTGCCACGCTCTTCCTCTCCGGCCATGAAGCGCTCTGGCCACCGTACGACCACGGCATAGAGGGCTTCATCCGGCTGGTCCGGAATATCCTGCCAGCGGTTTCCGAAGCGTCCGTTATCTGGTCGGAACTCTTACCGGAGGCCCAACACATCTGGGTTGATACCTGCGAACACCATGCAGGCAGTGCCGGCGGACCGGCGGCTTACGCTGAACTGGCCAATGACCGGCGGCATGTACTGCTTGACTTGGCGTTGGGCTACGACCTGGAACCTCAGCGGCCCTTCCTCAAACAGTTTCTCTCCGCCGGCGGAGACACCTTGCTGGGGCTTCCTCCGACCCGTGTTGACGTTCTCGGCCTGGACTACTATTGCCATTCGGAGTGGTGGTATGACGACAAGGGCAGCCACTCCCCCTCGCCCCAGCCACTGGGTTTCGCCGCTCTTGCTGAACAGTATTCAAAGCGTTATGGGCTTCCCATGCTTCTGAGCGAGACAAACCTCCGGGGGCTGCCTTCGGACCGCACGTCCTGGCTGCGCTACACCCTCGAGCAGTACGAACTCGCAGTAAGCCGCGGCGTCCCCCTTCAAGGCTACTGCTGGTTCCCCTACGTGGATTCCTGCGACTGGGACTCTCTGCTGTCCCGGCCTGCCGGCCGGGTCGACCCAGTTGGTGTTGTCTCGGTTGGCGACGGCGCTGCCCGCCGACGCACTTCATTCACCGGGTTGTGGGAAGCGGCCGCAGCGGGCAAACCCGCGACTGAACTGCCGGCTTACCGGTTCCAGTCCCCTTGCAATGTCCAGCTCGCGGGATTGTTGCCGCAGATGCTGCACTGGGATTGGACGGATCCGCCCCATCACGACGTCATTCCACCGGTCCTCATCAACTCTGGCGAAGGAGCCACCGATGCAACGCAACGTTGAAGCCGATTTGGTCGTTCTGTCCCACTTGCGCTGGACATGGGTCTGGCAGCGTCCACAGCATCTGGTGTCCCGTTTTGCTGCGATGCGGCCTTCTGGGTCAAGGACGTGGTTCGTTGAAGAACCCGTCTCCGCGGACGTGCAAGCGCCGCGTCTTGAGTTTGAGGAGCACGACGGCGTTCACCGCGTATGGCTGGCAGTTCCGCACAGGCCGGGCATACCCGACCACCTGGGATTCGACGCGCCCGATGCGGCTGCCTATCCGGATCTGCTGCTCGAGCAGTTTCGCATCGATCGCCGCAGCAATCCCGACGTCCTTCTTTACACGCCCATGGCGCTCGATCTGGCCCGTGCTCTCGATCCGGCTACCGTTGCCTATGACGTGATGGACGATCTGGCCTCCTTCCGCAACGCCCCCGAGGGCCTGCGGCTCCGCCAGCGACGGCTGTTGAACGAGGCGGACGTTGTGTTCACCGGAGGCCGGACTCTTTACGAAGGCGTGAGCCGACACCGCGAGGACGGCTGCCACCTGTTTCCCAGCGGTGTAGATGTGAGACATTACGCCCAATCCCTGATTTTACGCGAAAAACGCTCGAACACTGGCTCGAAAGTTGCCGGCTACGTAGGTGTGATCGACGAGCGGCTGGACTTGGAACTGCTGGCCGGACTGGCATCGGCGCTTCCGGAATGGACTATCAGAATGGTCGGCCCGGTGACCAAGATCGATCCCGACACTCTGCCGCAGGCATCGAACATCGAATACCCGGGGATGGCAACCTACGCGGAACTGCCCGCCGTCATGGCGGGCTTCGACGTCGCCCTGATGCCCTTCGCGCTTAACGAGGCAACCCGGTCCATCAGCCCGACCAAGACCTTGGAATATCTCGCGGCCGGCCTGCCCGTGGTCTCGACCAGAGTGCCTGACATTGTTTCCAGCTACCGGAACCTGGTAAGTCTCGCCGATGATGCGGCCGGATTCGCCTCGGCTTGCCGCGCCGACAGGCCGAAGGGGAAAGACCGGAGCAACCGAGTATCCCAAATCCTGGCACGCTACGAATGGGACGCTATTGCCCAAGAAATGTCTGCCCTCATGGATCACAGTTCTTCCAGTGCGGAACATGTGAAGGGAGCGTCGGCATGAGCAGCCGCGAACGAAGCATGAAAGCTGCAGCCCAGTCCTGGGAACTCGACCTGGCGCACCGCCAGGCCGTCGCCGCCGCGATCGCCGGACTGCAGGACGCCGCGCTGGCAGAAATCCGGCTGACCGGACCCGGAGTGGGCTCCCTCGCCGATGCCGCTGTCAGCAGCGCCACCCCGTTCCTGCGGGCTCCGCTGCTGGCCAAGATGTCCGCCGTCGCCGCCCTTCACCCCGCTGCTGGAGATGCCGAAGGGTTCTGCGGCACCTGTGGCACGTCGGCACCCTGTACGACGGCGGAGGCCCTCCAATGGTAAGCGTTCTGCCCTACGGACACTACGATCTGGTAGTCGTCGGGACCGGGTTGTTTGGCCTCACGGTCGCCGAGACGGTTGCGCGGGACTATGGCTTACGAGTCCTGATGCTCGAAAAACGGGCCCACCCCGGGGGTAATGCCTGGTCCGAGACGGAACCTGAAACCGGGATCGAAGTCCACCGTTACGGGGCGCATCTCTTCCACACTTCAAATGCGCGGGTGTGGGACTACGTCAGGCGGTTCACAGAGTTCACTGGCTACCAGCACCGCGTCTTCACAGTCTTCAAAGGCCAGGTGTACCCGATGCCCATCAATCTGGGGACGATGTGCTCCTACTTCGGCCGGCATTTGACCCCGGATGAGGCCCGTTCCCTGGTGCGAGAGCAAGCCCGGGAGGTGCCCGGCGACGATTGCCGGAATCTCCAGGACAAGGCCATCTCCCTCATTGGCCGGCCTCTCTACGAGGCCTTCGTGCGGGGCTACACGGCGAAACAATGGCAGACGGATCCCTGCGATCTGAGTCCGGACATCATTACCCGCCTGCCAGTCAGGTACACCTTCGACAACCGATACTTCTCCGACAGTCACGAAGGACTGCCCGTCGATGGCTACGCCAAGTGGCTTCTACGCATGTGTGCATCCGAACTCATCGACTTCCAGCTTGGAGTGGACTTCTTCGACGTCCGCCACAAGCTGCCTACAGGGGTGCCTGTCGTCTACACCGGCCCGCTGGACCGCTACTTCAACTACGCGGAGGGCCCCCTCGGATGGCGGACCTTGGACTTCGAGCAGGAGATCCTTCCCACCGGTGATTTTCAAGGCACCCCAGTCATGAACTATGCCGACGAGGATGTCCCCTGGACCCGTATCCATGAGTTCCGGCATTTCCACCCGGAACGGGACTATCCCAAGGACCGGACCGTTATCGTCAAAGAATATTCCCGGGCGGCAGATACAGTTGATGAGCCTTATTATCCGATCAACACTCCCGCGGACCGTGCCCGGCTGAAGCGTTACCGTGCACTCGCAGCTGCCGAAGACGACGTCCTCTTCGGCGGCCGGCTGGGGACCTACCAATACCTGGACATGCACATGGCTATTGCCTCGGCCCTGTCCATGGTCGACAACGTCCTGGGGCCCCGGCTGATCGCCGGGGCAAGATCGTTGAAGAGAAATGCCTGACCAGAAGAATTACTGGCGAAGCACTGCCAAGCCGGGAGGCGTCGCATGAAGGCTGAGGAAGGAGCTGGCCGTAATTCGAGAGGATGCCGTCTTATCCGTGTACAGTTACGGGTCCGGCCAGCGCGTCAGTTCACCCGCAGTCTTGTTTGTCCACGGATACCCGGATGATCACTCGGTTTTCCATGACGCAGTCGCTGAGCTGAGCCTCGACCGCGCCGTGATTGCATACGACACCCGCAATGCCGGTGAATCGCGGGTGGCAAACGGAGGCGCAGCGGAGGCCGCGGGAGGCGGGCTGATGGCCAAAACGGGAAAAGACCTTGACCGGGTCGGTGCGGCCTGTGAAGCTGGCGGTCATCCAAACATCCTTCGGAGGCGGCACTGATGAAAGCAATGGTGTACCGCGGTCCATACAAGGTCCGCGTTGAAGAGAAGGACCTACCGCCGATCGAGCATCCGAACGATGCGATCGTGCGCGTGACCCAGGCGGCGATCTGCGGATCCGACCTGCATCTCTACCACGGCATGATGCCGGACACGCGAGTGGGCATGACCTTCGGCCATGAGTTTATCGGCGTGGTCGAGGAGGTTGGCCAATCGGTGCAGAACCTCAAGCGCGGCGACAGGGTGATGGTGCCGTTCAACGTCTACTGCGGGTCCTGCTACTTCTGTGCGCGGGGCTTGTATTCCAACTGCCACAACGTCAATCCCAATGCGACGGCGGTTGGCGCCATCTACGGCTACTCCCACACTTGCGGTGGTTACGACGGCGGTCAGGCGGAGTTCGTGCGGGTGCCGTTTGCCGACGTCGGGCCTTCGATCATTCCGGAGTGGATGGATCCGGAGGACGCGCTGCTGCTGACCGATGCCCTCGCCACCGGTTACTTCGGTGCCCAGCTCGGGGACATCGTCGAAGGCGACACGGTGGTGGTGTTCGGAGCGGGACCGGTTGGACTGTTCGCGGCGAAGTCGTCATGGCTGATGGGCGCCGGGCGTGTGATCGTCATCGACCACCTGGACTACCGGCTGGAAAAGGCTCGCACATTCGCCCACGCCGAGACTTACAACTTCGCCGAGTACAAGGACATCGTGGTCCATATGAAGAAAATTACCGATCATCTCGGCGCCGACGTGGCGATCGATGCCGTTGGCGCCGAAGCAGACGGTAACTTCACCCAGCATGTCACCGCCGCGAAGTTCAAACTGCAGGGCGGCTCCCCTGTGGCACTGAACTGGGCGATCGATTCTGTGCGCAAGGGCGGGACTATTTCGGTGATGGGTGCGTATGGCCCGATGTTCAGTGCTGTGAAGTTCGGCGACGCACTGAACAAGGGATTGACCCTGCGCATGAACCAGTGCCCGGTGAAGCGCCAGTGGCCGCGGCTGTTCGAACACATCAAGAACGGCTACCTCAAACCCAGCGACATCATCACTCACCGCATTCCGTTGGAGCACATAGCGGAGGGATACCACATCTTCTCGGCGAAGCTGGATGACTGCATCAAGCCGGTCATCATCCCGGACGCAAGCTGAGGAAGGGTCAGGAAATGCCGTACAGAGCAGAGAAGCCAGAGCGCCGGCTGTCCAGCGACGATCTTCGGGCACGAATCCCCGGATGGGGCGCGGACTTGGATCCCAAAGACCGACCGGCAGTGCCCAAGGAGCGGTTCGACCCGGGCTCCACCGGAGCACACTGGGACTTCCCGGAACGCCAGCCGGAGAAGTGGCCGCGGGAGCGCTCCATCGAGCACCAGTTCCTCACGCCTGTCTTCGGGACCTCTGCACCACCCAAGGGGCTCTCAGGCGCGATACGGAAATACTCTTACAAAAAGTACAGCGAGGGACGAGCGGCGCATTGGCTGCTCCTGCTCGCCGCCGATCGGGTCGATGCGTGGGAGAGCCACTTGCGCTCCTTCGCCAGCTTGCGGCCGGATAATCCGATCACCGAAACCGGCGTGCGCAGCGAAGTCACCCATCGCGGCGCGTCGTCCCGATTCGGCAGGAAACGGGCGGACACCAACCATCAGTGGCTGGACCCAATCATCGTGGGCGCCCCTTGGGTGGCCGCAGGCGGCATCGCAGCCGTAGCTTTCAGGGCCCTGGCGAGACGCCACCGTTCCTGAAACCGTGCCGCCGGTGCTGCTTCTCCAAACACCGGCGCAGGCCTTGTGAAGGACGAACCGGACTGCCACCCTGTTGTATACGGGACTAAGCGAAACGAATCCATCGCAGGAGCAGAACATGGACGCCAAAGCGGCAGCAAAGAAACTTTTGGCGGTCGTGGCGCTTAGCGCGCTTTTCCTCGTGGGATGCGACGACACCGAGCCAGAGGAAACACCGCAGGACGAATTGCAAGAAACCACTGAGTCTCCTGCTCCCGGCATACCAAGCGGGCCGACGGATCCCGCCATGCCGGGCGGATCACCCGAGCCTGTCCTGCCCGGAGATGAGCAGGAAACACCCTAAGCTGCCGGCGTTATGCCTTCTGGTTTCCGCTCGTGGCTTCGCGGGCCTCTCGTGAGGAGGCGACATCATCGACGATGACGATGATGTGGCGCATGCTGGCGATGAGAGAACCGTAGATTGGCCACGCGCTCCGGGGTAAGTCTTCGTGATCCGACATTTCTGACGCCAACGCGGTCAGCCGGTCGCGGATGGGTTCCACTTCGGCATCAGGATCTGCGATGACCCGGCCGGAATCGCGGACAATAGCCACCCACTGCCTCCGGAACCGTGTGTCCCACTCACCGGGAGCGTAAGCGGCGTCGCGCAGCGTACGGGCCAGATGGCGCAGATGCGAGATTCCTTCATCAACGCGAAGAAGGATTTCCTCATAGTCGACCTCTTGGTCGGCCTCTCCGGATCGCCGTCGTCTGTTGTTTGACTTGCTCGGCTTGCTCGACTTGCTTGACATCGGAAAGTGGTGACGGGGGTTGCCACGCCGGCTTTCGCGGGCGAACCGCACCCATTGCCATGCCGATTCCAGCTCCTGGGTCATTGATTCGATTTCACTGAACCACGCTTCGGCTTTGCCAGTGTTCCACGAGTCGGAGAATTCGCCCGCAATGTTGACCAGGACTTTGCCCATGCGGCGGTTGATGCTGTCGACGTGCCGGGCGGCTTGGTGCTCCCGCAGCGGGGGGACGATCAGTATGTTGACCGCGATGCCCACCGCGGCTCCCACGCCAACCTCGACCAACCGATTGAGCAACAACGGTTCCTGACTGGAGAATCCACTGCCGAGAACGAAAATCGCCGTGGTTGCGACAGCCACTCCCTCGTCGCGGATCCAGCGGATTCGGGCCACGGCCAGGCCGACGAAAAGCGCCAGGGCAAAGGTCCATACACTGACGCCAAGGTAGTTGCCGATGAAAAACGAGAGCCCAACGCCAGCTGCGGAGGCAACGGTCATTTGCACCCCGCGGGACAGCGACCGATACACCGTGGCATGGACGGTCAACAGCGCCGTCCAGGGAGCCAGGAACGGTAACGGGGAATTCAAGACCATCACCGCGAGCCACCAGGCACCCGTCGCCGCGATCACGCTCTTCACGATTTGCAGCAGGTCGGTGACGAATTCGGGGCGCTGCACCACCTGCAGCATTCGCTGCACGGCGCGCCCTGACGGCTTGTCGCTTCCGGCTTCGGTCCTGGCCGCTCCGCTGCCCGGCTCCGGGCCGGATCTTTCCGCTGTAGGCGACACGCTGTTCTCCTTCCGCAGATCCGGCGTCGCGTCGACGTCGAAACGGCCTGCGCTGTCATTCAATCGTCGCCGAAGATGCCGACGATGGCGCTACTTATTCGACTTCCCCATCAATTTCTGCCGGCTCACAGATCGAGAACGACGGGATCGGCCTTCATCGGGCCGCCGCATTGTTCGCTGCCGCCGACGCGTGTCCACTTCAGGGTGAAGTCTTCTTCCGCCAAGACTTTCCCGCCGTCCGTGAGCGCCCGGACCGTCACAGCAGTCGGGGCCTGCATCATGAAGCCCATGCGCCACGTGTTGTCATCCACCCGGGAAGCGGAAAACTTGGAAGGATCTTCCGGCTCCCTGCCCTCCCTTACGGTGCCGCTGCTTACAGCGCCGGTGGACGGAACCGTGAGAAAATTCTTCGACCCTGTGTCCGGAGCGCGCTGCACCGGATCCGAGCAGACTCCCTCGGAACACAACTCGACGAGGTGGACCTGGGAGGTATCACCAGTCAGCTCGACGGTCAGGCTGCTGGACCAGCCGATGGCCGGGCACGCCTCGGTCATGCACCCTGCGAGGGATGCAGCCAATACCGCGACGAGTGGCACCAGTGGCTTCCGCATAAGAACAGTCTCCCGCACATACAACCCTCGCATGCGCTTGGGAGGCAAGGCTGGCGGGCCGGAACCGGCGGCTCCCGGCCTGAGTTCTCTGGCGCGGCGTACTTCGCCGTCCTAGCATGGGCAGTAAGGGCTTTCGGCCCGTCCGGCTGCAGGAAGGAGTCAGCATGGCGCCCATGCCGCAGGACGCTCAGCCTTCAGGCCTCGCCGCCGCCTTCCGCGCCGCGTTCGCCGGCCATCCCGCAGGTGTAGCAATTGTGACCGCTGCGGGACCGGATGGGCCGGCAGGCATTACCGCGTCTTCCGTGATTTCCGTGTCTGCGGAACCTCCCGTGCTTGCGCTTTCCATCATGCCCAGCAGCGAATCCGGAGCCGCACTGCTCGCGGCCGAAACGCTTGCCGTCCACCTGCTCACTACCGCCAACCGCGGGCTTGCCGAGCTTTTCGCACGTCCCGGTTCGCACCGCTTCGGGTTCAACATGGACTGGTACACCGCGCCGACCGGCGAACCGATCATCCGCGGCGTCGGCACGGTGCTCCGCTGCAAGCCCCTTGACCGGATGCCCGCCGGAACCGGCATCGTCCTTGCTGCTCAAGTGCTGCAGATTCTCGACGGCGGCTCGATCGCCCAGCCGCTGGTCTACCAGCGGCAGACCTATTACGCCCTGGACACCTGGTCAGCCCTGCGCAGCCGGAGCTAATTTCAGCAGCCGGGCCTGATTTCATCGTCACGGCGACAGCTCCCGAAGGCAGGCGACAGCTCCCGGGCACCCGGCCCGTCAGAGCGCTCCGGCTAGCTGGCCATACAGGAAGACCCCAGCCAGAACCGCGACGGCGCCGGCGCCGAGCTTCCATGCCGGCGAGCCGGGTTTCAGGATGCTCCAGGCGACCAGCAACGGTGCGGCAACCAGGATCAGCGCCGCAACGAGGGTGAGGACTCCACCGAGCGGATCCGGCTCCGAACATTCCAGGAAGCAGCCACTGAAACTGACCATCGCGATGAATGCCAGAATAGCGGCCGGGTAGCCGACGATGAGCCAGCCGAGCAGCACGGCCAGCACCGCAGAGATTATCCTGGTGCGTCGTTTGTCTGGGTCCAGCACTCCTTCTGGCACGGATGCAGTCTACCGTCGGATTCTGCGCAGGCTGACTATTGTCTGTCCGTCACCCAGCCTCTACGCTGAAGCCAACGACAGGAGTCCACATGGAGTTCGCCATTGTCATGATCGTCCTCGTAGTGGGCGCCGTCGTGTGGCTGCTACTGGCAACCCGCGCTAGCCGCATGGCTGCCAAACGTGACCGGGCCACCCGCCGCGCCGATGCCGGTTGGGTCGGACCCGGAGCATACGGGGCCGGGACCATTGGCGGGCTCGGCTTCTACGATTCCGGCAGCTCCTCCTGCGACTCCGGTGGCGGCGGCGGCGAGTAGAAAGCGGTCCCGGGTCAGTTAGTGCCCGGCTCGAAGCGGTAGCCCATCCCCGCTTCGGTGAGCAGGTAGCGCGGTTTCGCCGGGTCCGGTTCGAGCTTGCGGCGCAGCTGCGCGATGTACACCCGCAGGTACTGGGTTTCCTTCGTGTAGGCGGGTCCCCACACATGGGTCAGGACCTGCTGCTGGGAGATCAGCCTGCCGGGATTGCGGGCCAGCAGTTCCAGAATGTTCCACTCAATCGGCGTCAGCCGGACCGCCACTCCGTCGCGGGTGACGCGCTTATCGATCAGGCTGATCTCGGAGTCCGAGGTCTCCACGGTGGGGCTCTCCGGCGCCCGGACGGGCTGCCTTGCCGGATGAGGTAGCCCCCGCCTTGCGCATTTCCCGTCCCTTCAAGTCAACGCCGCAGAACTCCCTCAAAATCCGGTGTTGATATTTTCCTGAAGGCACCGGGACGGTTTCTAACGGAATTCCAACGCCTGCGCGGACGCAGACGTAGTGAGAGTCGTCGGTGCTGAGCGTGGCCAGCCACGCAGGCGTGCGCCCGGTGCTACTAGGGTAGTATTGTGGTATGAAAATCAGTGTCAGTCTGCCAGCTGAGGACGTGGCAATCCTCGATGAGTTCGCTCGCTTAAAGGGTCTTGCATCTAGGTCGGCCGCGTTACACCACGCCGTCGGAATGCTGCGCCTTCCCGAGCTGGAGCGGGACTATGAGGCGGCTTGGAACGAGTGGGAGGCATCAGGAGACCACGCGACGTGGGACGCGACTGCGGCCGACGGGATCGCCGATGCTGCGCGGTGAGATTCGTCTCGCCGATCTAGACCCCGTCCGCGGAAGCGAAGCCAACAAGCGACGCCCCGTAGTGATCGTCAGCAATGACCGTGCAAACTCGGTCGCTGCACGGCTCGGCCGCGGGGTGATCACCATCGTACCGATCACCAGCAATATCGACCGGATTTTTCCCTTCCAGGCTCTGCTTTCCGCAGCCGACAGCGGGCTGCGGCAGGACTCCAAGGCGCAGGCCGAACAGGTCCGCTCGCTCGCAGTTGAGCGGCTAGGCGATGCCCTCGGGCACGTCCCAGCCGACGTCATGGCGAAGCTCGACGACGCGCTGCGACTGCACCTACAGCTGTAGCCCAAATCCGCTCACTGGGTGCCTGGCGTTCGGTTCGCCATCGTGGTCTTTGCGGACGTTTAGCCCGGCGCCGTCGCTCTGAAAATGTTCCCGGACGCACAAGGAATTCCGGTACGCTCTCCTGGGTGGCCACTGCGTTGCGGCTCAGCTCCCCCAGCGCCGCCGCTTCCGCCCCTGCAGTGGACGCCTCCCGGTTGCGCTGCGCCGAATGCGCACAGGCCGCACGTGGCCACCGAGCAGGAGTACGCGATGATGGAAGCCGCCCAGCGCAGCATCAACCCGGTGCCGGGCAGCGCGGACGTGCTGTTCCTGGAGATCGAGGTCAGCGACCCGTCAAGCTTCAGCGACGCGCTCCACGTCCGCGGCACCGATATCGGCGGCCACCGCATCCTGCGCGTGAAGAGCCCCGCGGCGCCCAATGCGATCGCCGCCATCCTGCTGGCGCTGCGCGATGCCACCGGGGTGCGGCCGCACGCCTATTTCGAGTGGTCGGAAGGCAATCCGCTCACGCACTTGATGCGCTACCTGCTGCTCGGCCAGGGCGACACCGCGCCGGTGGTGCGCGAGATCATCCGCGAGAACGAGCCGGATCCGGAGCGCCGTCCCGCCATCCACGCGGGCTGAATACCGCCGCCGGGATTACCACCGTCGAGGAATTACGACGCCGGTGACGCGCCCAGGGGCAGGGTCATGAAGACGCTGTGGGGATCCAGGCGGTAGTCGGCAAACGGCGGACATTCGATGAAGCCGTGGCTCCGGTAGAGCCGCCGTGCTGGGGCAAAGAATTCGTCCGAGCCGGTTTCGAGACTGACACGCTCGTAGCCCCGGCTACGGGCAACGTCGAGCAGCTGGGCCAGCATCACGGTGGCGACTCCGCGTCTGCGGGCGCCGGAAGCCGTGCGCATGGACTTGATCTCGCCCTCCTTCGGCGAGAGTTCCTTCAACGCGCCGCAGCCGAGGAGCATCTGTCCGTCCCGTAGGGTCCAGAAGGCGATCCCGGGTGCGGAGAACGCGTCGACGTCCAGGGCGTGCACACTCTCCGCCGGCGAGATCGCGTGCATGTCCGCCAAGTGTTCCTGCAGCAACTGCCGGACATCCGCGGGCAGTACTGCTTCCGGCTCGATCCTCAGCGTCGTCGTCATTCGTGTCCTGGCCTGCCTGCGCTCCTGATGCTCCTGCCAGAAAAAATACCAGCCCGCGGCTTACGACGGCGAAGGCCGGTGCTCACCGCTTTGGCGGGCGCCGGCGTCGTCGTTGTTTGTGGTGGTTGTCATGCAGGTTCCAGCGCGGCGCGCATGGCACGGATGAAGGCTTCAGGCTGTTCGGCGGCGGGATCGTCGCGGCAGTCGTCAATCACGTGCAACGCCCACCCATAACGGGCAGCGGCCTCTTCGGCGGTCTTGAGCCGCACTTGTAGGTCGTAGCGCCCGTGGATCAGCGTGGTCGGAACGTCTATCCTGGCCAGGTCCGCGGGCGGGATCGGCCGCATACCCAAGCCCGTGATCTGCCGGCGCACTGCCGACTGCACGCTCGGCGTTCGGACCCGATCGAGGGCGTAGTCCATCAGCGGCTCCCAACCGTCGCCGATCCGCTGCCGGAGCTGCTCCCGGTCCAAGAAGCATTGGTCGAAGAGCCGATCCCGGCTCTTGGCAGTGGGCCGGGCCATGAAGCCCATCATGGGGATGGCGAACCTCGGCGCAGGCCGGTACCATGCCAGGCCCATGGTATCCACGAGCACTAGGTGGGCGAGGCGATGGCCGTGGTCAGCCGCATAGCGGGCAGCGATGGCACCGCCAAGCAGGTGGCCCGCCAACACGGGCGGGGAATCGCACGTAGCGTCGATGAGCTGATTGAGCCACTCGAGCACACCGTTCGCATCGAGCGGGGTCCCGCCCGTGTTTTCCGACGCGCCCTGCTCGGGCAGATCCGGTATGACCAGATGATGCGTCTTCATCAGTTCGGGTACCACCCGGAGCCAGACTGCGGCGAACTCTCCGTGGCCGTGTAACAGCACGATCGGCGGGCCGTCGCCGCCCTCCAGCACGGCGGTGGATACGCCATTGAGCTGCCGGACCTTCTCCGTCAGTGGAATCGCGGCGAGCAGTCGCTCCCGTGTCCCGTTCCCTTCATTCGTGTTCATCGTCCTCACCTTCCTCAAACCGTTCCTTATGCTTGAGCATCCCACCGGGCATTTGTGTGGCGCATCGGGAAGACGGACCATCCGTCCCGGCGAAGGGTAATGGGCAATTTGGTGTAGGAAGCTGGCGTGGCGGCCCGTGTTAGGCGAGGTCGTTATCGTAGGCGAAGGCCGCGGCTGCCGTGCGTGATGACAGACCGAGTTTGGTCAGGATATTGCTGATGTGGCGGGAGACCGTCTTTTCGCTGATGACCAACGTATTCGCAATCCCGCGATTGGTCGCGCCCGTGGCGACAAGCCGGAGCACCTCGATTTCCCGCGCACTCAGCCCCCCGGCTGCCTGCGCCGTCGAACGTCTCGAGACTTCCGCGATCTCCCTCAGGTCCGGTGCCGCCCCCAGCTTCTCAAAGACGTGAGCCGCAGCGTCGAGTTCCATTTCCGCAGTGTCATGGTCCCCCAGCGCATGGTAGGCGCGGGCCATGATGACGCGGAGCCGTGCCCCTTCGTAGGGAGCTTCCACCTCCTGCCATGCCAACCACGCCGCACGCAGCGTGGTGCAGGCGGCTGTGTAGTCGCCCTCGCTGACCAGGACCATGCCTCGTACGGACCCGGCCATGGCCTCCAGGTACGGGGAGTCGAACCGATGGGCAATCTCCTGCAGATTCTCTGCGACCTGCTTGGCCCCGTTCGTGTCGCCCGCTGCGAGCGCGATCCGGACGTATGCTGCGAGGATTTTCGCCCGCTCGACCGGACGCTCGGCCGCATCTGATGCCACCCGGCGGATCGCCGCAAAGGCGTCTTGTACGTGGCCTTGGTCAAGCCGCAGCAGGGCCAGACCCGGATGCACACTATGTCCGTACGCTGCGGCCTCGCGGTAAGCCACCTCGGCATCGGCGTACTTGCCGCGCAGCCGGAGGATCTCCGCCTGCTGGTATTGGGCCATCCCCATGACCGGGTTCCCCGGCTGCGCAGCAAGATGCTCACAGGCGCGACGTATTTCAACCATCGCGTCCTCCCACTGGCCGTGCAGCTGCATGATCTCCGAGCGGTGCACAAGGCACTGGCCCCGGTAAGGCCGGAGGCCTTGCTGCTTGGAGCACCATTCGCTCAGAGCCGCCGTCCACTCCTGGGCGCGGGCCAAGTCGAAGGTGTCCCGGCATGCCAGTATCACGGCGCAGTAGACAATCCCGGCGGCGATCGGGGAAACCTCCCCGGTGGTCACGCAGAGCATTGCCTCATCCAGCATGGCAACGCCGCGCGCCGCCTCCCCCATCGCGACCAGCGACTGGCCCAGACCGAGCCGGCTGAGGGCCGTGAGATCGGCGTCGTCGAACTCATTGGCGATGGCCACCAGCTTGTCGAAGGTCTCGTAGGCGCTTTGAGGGTCTGCCTCCAAGGCCTGCAGGCCGGCCGGAATCATCAGGTACCCCTGCTCGACCGAGCCAGGCAGCCTTTCCTCGACCAGCCGCTGAGCCCGGCCGAGCCATCCTCCGCCACGGGCATGCTGGCCGCGCAGCAGCAACGTGATCCCAAGCCAGAACGCGCACCGCACGGCTCTTTCGAGTCCGCCCTGTCCGAGGTACGCCTGATAGGCGCGCTCCAGATCCTCGACGGCGGCCTCATCCCGGCCGGTCAGATACGCGGCTACCCCGAGCCGTTCAAGATCGGCAGCCTCAAGCGAGCCTGCACCGTCCGCGTCCGACAAGAATTGGTACGCGTCGTCCCAGGCATGCCCCGTACAAGCTGCACGGCCCCGCTCGATCGATTCTGTGATGGCCATAATTGCCTCTCATCGAGGGCTCCATTTTACGTCCGCGGTGAGTACGCTGTGGAGGGACAGCCAGCACCGCTGACCAGGAGGACATCGTGCGGCGGATTATCAACTCGACCTATATTTCGCTCGACGGTGTCATCAAGAATCCTCAGACCTGGCCAACCCTCGAAGGGCACGACGACGTCGGCGCGGATCTTCAGCTTGAGCTGCTGCAACAATGCGACGCCGTCCTGCTGGGCAAAGAGACCTTCGAGAGCTTCGCCTCCGTGTGGGAGGGTCAATCGGGAGATCCCTACACCGACCAGATCAACCGCATGACTAAGTACGTTGTCTCGTCGACGCTGGTCGAGCCGAGCTGGGAGAACAGCACCGTCATCACCGGCGATCCCGCCGCCGAGGTGCGGCGGATCAAGGGGCAGCCCGGCAAGGACATCGTGACCTATGGCTTCGGCCGGCTGGGGCGGGCACTGATGGAACACGGCTTGCTGGACGAGATCCGGCTGTGGGTCCACCCGTTCTTCATCGGCGGGACCGATGCGGACAGCCTGCTTTTCGGGCACAGTCCCGCCGCGCGCCTGGACCTGCTGAACACTCAAGTCCTCAAGAACGGCATCATCGTCCTGTCCTACACAGTGCGCCATAAGCCCGCCTAACTGGCGCTCAGAACCTGCCGGCGCGTGTCAGGAATCGGGCGGCTGGTTCATCCAGAAGTCGCTGAGAGCCTTCACTGTCCCAGCCGCTTTGGCAGCGACGACAGCCAGGGCACCGATCGGGCCGCAGCCGTTGACCAGCACGGAGCTGCCTGCCACGTCGCCAGACCGCGACCGTGTGCAGCGCGACGCCGAACGGATCAGCGAGCGCGGCCTCCTTCGTCGACACGCCCTTGGGCACAACCCAGACGACGGCTTCGCCGATCACGACGAAGAACCAGATATCGAGGCCACCAATACTGATACCTCAGTACCTGCTGAGGAGTAACATGGGGCACCCCAAAGCAGAGGAGAGTCCCGTGGGCAAGGTGGTCATGTACGGCTCGGTGTCGGTGGACGGCTTCATCGCGGACGAAAACGACCAGCCCGGACCCCTGTTCGACTGGTTGACCAGCGGTGACGTCCCGTTGGACGAGAGCGGCGTGTTGAAGGTGTCGCAGACGTCCTACGACTACACCCGGCCGTACTGGGACCAGATCGGGGCGACAATCGCCGGCCGCCACGTCTTCGACATGACGGATGGCTGGGACGGGAAGCCTCCGGCCGGGGTCGACCACGTGGTCGTCGTGACGCACCGGCCGAAGCCCGAGGGCTGGGACCCCGAGGCGCCGTTTCACTTCGTCGACGGCGTCGAGGCGGCCGTGGCCAAGGCGCAGGAGCTTGCGGGTGACCGCATCGTCGAGGTCGCCGCTGGCGACGTCGGTGGCCAGGTGCTTGCCGCGGGCCTGCTCGACGAGGTGCGCATGGACCTCGTACCCGTCGTGTTCGGGTCCGGCAAGCGCTACTTCGGGTCGGTCCACGCACAGCACCTGTTGGAGGATCCGGACGTGGTGATTCAGGGCAACCGGGTGCTTCACCTGCACTATCGGGTGCGCCGCTGAACCTACCCGCGGTCCAGCTCGCCTTCGGCCAGACGCTGCACCACGGCGGTGAGCATGTGCAGGCCGGCGACGATGTGCTCGTCCCGGGTGTACTCGAGTTCGTTGTGCGAGATGCCCTCCACCGACGGAACGAACAGAGCGGCCGGCAGTGCGAGGAATGCTTCTCCACGGATACGTTGGCCAGCCGCTCGATCTCGGCCATCCGGTCATCCAGAACTGGTCGGTTCGGGCCAGCACCTCCTCGTCCGCGAAACGCAGGTCCAGCAGCAGCGTGCCAGGGAACCGGCCGGCCATCTTCCGCGCGGCGACCACCAGCAGAGTCGCCGAGTGCTAGCGGCGGCTATTCGTAGATACGGGCGACTTCGCGTTCGATGTCGACGATCTGCTCTGTGTTGTAGTCGGCTTTAGGTCCCGGGGTGTAACGGACCGAGCGCAGGTTGCCGTTGTAGCGGAAGCAGCCATGGCGCTGGGACAGTTCCCAGTCCACGGGCCCTCCGCGGTCCAGCCCGATGCTGATTCCGGCAAAAGGGCACATCCCTGCCAGCTGCAGTACCGGGCCCAGCTTTAGCAGGGGCTGTCCCGAGGCCTCCGCTTTGATGGACCATTTCAGTCCGGGGAGCGTTTCAAAACTGATGGTGAGCTGCTGATCGCCTTCAGACAGGGGCGCGGTGGCACGGAAGAGTTCACCGTACTGGTTGTAGCCCAGATGCAGCTGCCCGTCCTCGATCCAAAGTACGTAGCCGCCACCTTGGTCTCCATGTGCCACCAGCACGCCCGAGTTCCCTCGCCGGTGCTCGAGTGAGATGTCGATCCTGAAGGAGCGTAGCTTGGTGAGTTTACTGGAGCGGAAGCGTTCGAGCGTGGGCATGCCCGGATACAGGGTGACAGGCTGTTCCAGGACCAGTTCCGTGGAGGGCCGGTTCCGGTTGAACGAAGCATCGTCATTGAGGGGGAACACCTGGTTGTGCCAGGCGGCGTCCTTCCATCTGGCGGCAAGTTCGCGTACTTTCGCCGGGAATTCGCCGGCCAGGTCGATGGTTTCGGTCGGGTCGGCAGCCAGGTCGTAGAGCTCCCAAGAGTCCTCCACCCACTCGGGGCCGTTCATTTGTGGAGCCACGGCTTTCCAATTTCCGTCCAGAAAGGCGCGGCGGCCGTTGAGCTCCACGTACTGTTCCGAGTGGCGGGTGGGCAGTTCAGGCACACGCAGCCAGTCGTCGAAGGACAGGCCGTCGACCTCCTGGGCCGGCAGCCCGTTGCGTTGGGTGAGCGGTTCAATCCCGGCCAGCTTCAGCAGGGTGGGACTGAGGTCGGTGGCGTAGGCGTACTGGTGCCGCACGCCGTCGTCTCCAGGACCCCGCGGCAGCCCGGCAGGCCAGGACAGCACCATCGGCACTCGGACTCCGCCGCCGTAGGTGTGGGTCTTATACAGCCGAAACGGGGTGTTGGATGCATACGCCCAGCCGCGCGGGTAGTGGACATAGGTCCGGGGGCCTCCGATCAGTTCCGGATCCCGGGGCACATCCGACTGCCATTCCGGCGGCAGTCCTGTGCGTTGGGCGCTGAATCGGCTGAAATAGCTGCGGGTACCGGTTTCCCCGCCCTCGGCCGTGCCGCCGTTGTCGGAGGTGAACACGATGACGGTATTCTCGTACTCTCCGATGCCCTTCAAATAGTCCGTCAGTCGTTTCAGGTTCTGGTCCACGTTGTCGACGGCGGCCGCGTAGGCCTCCATATACCGGGCGAAGAGGTGCTTTTGCTCCTCCTTGAGTGAGTCCCACGGCACAACGTCCAGACCGGGTTCGGTGTTACGCGGGGCGCAGGAGGTGCCTGTCGGGAACAGGCCGTCGCGGATCTGCCGGGCGAAGCGCTCCGAGCGGACATGGTCCCAGCCGGACTGGTAGCAGCCCCGGTACTTCTCCATATCCTTCGCCTTGGCTTGGACGGGCCCATGCACTGCGGTATGGGCAAAGTAGAGGAAGAACGGTTTCGTCGGGTGGCTGGCCCGCAGTGATCCGATCATTTCCAGTGCCCGGTCGGTCAGGTCGTCGGTCAGGTAGTAGTCGTCCCGGTACTCGTCGATGACTACCTGGCTGTTGTCCTGTACCAGCCGGTGGGGGTGGAACAGCGAAGTGAATCCGTCCATGCACCCGTAGTAGCGGTCGAAGCCGCGCTGGCAGGGCCAGGAGCTCTTGTCCGCGCCGTCGTGCATTTTCGACTCGACGGTCAGGTGCCATTTGCCTACCATAAACGTTGCGTATCCGCCGGCCCGGAAGTTCTCGGCCAGAGTCGGTGCGTCCTGGGGCAGTTCCATGGAAGAGTGCGGGAAGCCTGGGTCGATGTGCGGAACGAAGGAGAAACCCGCGCGGTGCGGGTTCAGCCCTGTCATCAGTGATGCCCGCGCCGGGGCGCACATCGGCGGCGTCTGGTAGTTTCCCAGCCGGTACCCGGCGCCAGCCAACTCTGCCAGCGCCGGGGTGTCAATCTCCGAACCGAACGGCGAAATATCGCTGTACCCCATGTCATCCATGAGCACGACGACCACATTCGGCGCCCCCTGCGGGGCGCGTACCTGTTCGGGCCATGCAGGAATGGACTCCGAAGCCCGCTCCCCCACCACTCCCGCGAAGCCGTTGTATCCCCGCACGGAATAATGTCCGGAATTGATCTCGCCGGCCATAGAAACATACTCCTTATCAAGAGAGTTCCCGCCATGCCGGCGGATATCCCTGATCGTCCTATTTGAAAATGGTCTTGTTCTGTTCAATAACTTCCTGTGCCGCCTTGGCAGCTTCCTGCACCGGCACGTTCCCGACGAGGTCCTCGCGGATCTCGTCCAGGGACGGGAAGTCACCGGGCGGGGTGCTGCCCGGACGTACGCCGTAGACGCCTCCGGTTGCCAGGGCGTTCTGGCCTTCCGCGGTGTAGAGCCAGTTGTAGAGCAGCTCGGTAGCCGCCGGGGCGGGGCTGTCCTTCAGGAGGCAGCTGTAGTGGTATTCGGCGCGCACGACGTCTTCAGTGGGGAAGACGAAGTCCACGGGCAGCCCGTCTGCCATCAGATCCTGATACTGGTTGTACTGGCCCATGACGTCGATGGCCCGTTCTCCGGTAGCGATGGACTGTGCTGCGAGCGCCGACGTGTTGGCAACCAGCGGTTCGTTGGCGGCAATGCCCTCGGCCCATGACATGTCGAAGTCTCCAACGTTGATCATGGCCGCTAGTGAGTTGGTAAAGCCGTTCACACGGTGCGGGTCACTCACCAGCAGTTGGCCCTCCCACTTCGGGTCGGTCAGCTCGGTGAAGGAGCGGGGGGCTTCCTCGGCACTGACTTTGTCGGTGTTGTAGGCGATGCCAAACGGGAAGAGCGAGAGGGCGCGGTATTCCTTGTCCTCGGACACCTGGTCGAGGCCGATTTCCTCATCGGAAATGGCGAACGGTTCGTATGCCTGGCAGCGGTCGGCGCTGTGTGTGAGGCTGGTCAAGGCAGGGCCGCCGCTCTGGATACCGCCCACCCGGTTGCCGCTGGCGAATTCCTGGTCGAGGCGGGCAGCCAGTTCGGCGCCGAAGATGTATTCGTTTTCGACCCGGATTTCCGGATAACGCTGCATGAACGTCTGGTATGCCTCGGAGTAGCTTTCCTCGGCAGGACCGTAGGTCACCACGAGCGTTTCACCGCTGTCGACCGCCTTTTGGTACAGCGCGTCCATTTGTTCCTGGACCTCGGGGGAACCCAGCGAGGCCGGGTCGAGTTCGCCCTCGGACTCCCCCCCGGTGAGGTCGGCGCAGCCGGTCAGCAGCATGGCCGAGACTGCGACAAAGATTGGTAATGACTTCTTGTTCATCTGACTCCCCTTGATTAGCTTGCTTGGTTTTCTGTTTCGAGCAGTACGACGGAGCGCGACGGGAATTCGACGCGAACCTGCGACCCGGCGGCGTCGAAGTCGCCGGTGCCGGTGCGGACCTTCAAGTCCCCCGCCGGCGTCTTGATCAGGTGTTCGACTTGGTCCCCGAGGAAGACGGTGCTGGCCCTTTCCGCCAGGAATGAATTCTGCAGCTCGGACTGGGTCTCGTGCAGCCTTACGGCGGTGGCCCGGATCGCGATTTTCACAGCCGATCCGGAGGAATAGGATCCCGATTTGCCACAGATGATGCGGCCGATGCCGTCGACGTCCACGATGCCGCGGTCTTGTTCGTTGCCCGCGAAGGTGCCGGTAAGGATGTTCTCGTAACCCAGGAAGTCCGCGACGAAGGCGTTGGCCGGGTAGGAGTAGATCTCTTCCGGGCTCCCGATCTGCTGGATATGTCCGCCATACATGACTGCAATCCGGTCCGACATGGTCAGCGCCTCGACCTGGTCATGGGTGACGTAGATGGAGGTAGTTCCGATCCGGTTGTGCAGCTGCTTCAACTCCGTCCGCATGGTTCCGCGCAGCTTGGCATCCAGGTTGGACAGCGGCTCGTCGAACAGCATCAGCGCCGGGTGTGCAACAAAGGCGCGGGCGAGTGCAACGCGCTGCTGCTGCCCTCCGGACAGTGCGCCCACGGAACGGTTGGACAGATGCCCCAATCCCACAACGTCCAACGCCTCGGCTACCCGGCGGCGAAGCTCATCGGGTTTGGCCCGGCGCATCCGCAGCGGGTACGCAACATTGTTGTGCACGGTCATGTGCGGCCACAGGGCATAGCTTTGGAACACCATGCCGGCATCGCGGCGGTTCGGGGGTACGCGGTGTGCGCCATCGACGACTGTCTTGTTCCCGATGCTGATTCTGCCGCCCTCGGGGTTCTCCAGTCCGGCGACACAGCGCAGGGTCGTCGTCTTGCCGCAGCCGCTGGGCCCGAGCAAGGTCAGGAACTCGCCGTCCGCTATGTCCAGATCGATAGCGTCGACGACCACGTTGTCCTGGTACTTCTTTGTCAATTTCTCAATTGCTACTGCTGACATGGCTACTCCTGGCGGGGGTGGGGTCCGTGCGGGACATGAGGGGATCGTTTTCGGGGCTGAGGACCTGCCCTGCCCCCTGGACGTCAAGGGCGATGAGACGGCGGGCCTCCCGTGCCTGCTTCCTGCGCATCAGCCGGCCGATTATCCACCGGGCCAGGTATACGAGGCCAGCAATCGCACCGCCCACCGCGAAGACCAGCACGAAGAGCGCGGCGGCCATCGAACTCTCGCCGTTGCCGTACAGCCGGTAAACTTCGACGGCCATGGTTTTATTGGTCGGCAGCGACAGGAGGATGGGAACCTCGAGGTTGCCGACGATATTGATGGCGCAGATAAACCAGGAGGCGAAGAACGACGGCAACATCAGCCGCAATACGATGCCGACCGCGACCCGTAGCGCGGTCGCGCCTGAAACCCGCGCCGATTCCTCCAGCTCCTTGCCGATTTGAGCCAAGGCGCCGTCGATCGTCCTCGCCGCAAGCGGTGTCGCCGCGATGACCAGGCCGATCAACACGATCCAGACCGTGCCGAACAACGGTGTCAGGAAGGGGATGGTCAAAAAGCCCCACACCAGTCCGAGTCCGAGCAGGATACCGTTGGCTGCCCACGGCAACCAGGTGGTCAGCTCCAGACCGCGGCGGACGGCGGCAGTGCCGTGCCGCCCGATCAGCCCGAGAACCAACGCGATACAGCTGGCAATTACACCGCCAAGGGTCGCCAGCAGGAAAGTATTCCGGATGGCCGGAGCAATCGCCGGGTCGCTCAACAGCTCCACGTAGTTATGCAGGGAGAGCGGTCCGGAGGCACCGAAGATCCGCTGCAGGGAACCGAGGATCACCTGTACTGCGGGCAGGATGACAAGGACGACGGCGTACAGCACGACCCAGGCATTGGCCGCAATGCCCCAGCGGCCCAGCTCCCAGTGAAACTTCCCGCCGCTCTTGCCGCCGACGGTGGCGAACTGCCGGCGGTCCAGCAGCAGCCATTTAGCGCCGACGAGCAACACGACAGCCAGCATCAGGACCAAAGCCATGGAGCTGGCCGCGCTGTAGTTCGGCGGGACCTGCTCATTGAGCAGTGAGAAGATCCTGGTGGAAACCACCGGGAACTGACCGGAACCGCCGACGAGAAGCGGAATGTCGAAAGCCGTCAGACCGATGATGAAGGCCAGGATGAAGGCACCGACAATCGAAGGGGCCATCATCGGCAGCGTAATGGTCAGGAACGTTCTGCGCGGGCTCGCGCCGAAGATCATCCCGGCCTCCTCCATCCGGTGATCCATGGCCCCGAATGCACCCACCATGACGAAGTAGAGCAGCGTGGAGACCTTCAATCCGAGGATGAAGGCCGTGCCCCAGGCACCGTCAATAGCGAATCCTTCGATGCCCACTCCAGCGAGGAATTTACTGAGCAAGCCCAGATTAGGGGTACCCAACAGGTCCCAAGCCAAGGCGAAGAACAGCGGCGGTGTGGCCAGCCCGATGACCGCCAACGGGGTCATCAATCCGGCAAGCCGCGTCTTGGTATTGGTTGCAATCCATGCCGAAACGACCGCGATCGCCGTACTGCAGATTCCGACCATGACTGCCAACCACAGCGAGTTCCCCAGTGCGGTGTAGGTGGCCGGATCGGCAAACGTCAATACAAATCCGGCCAGCGCCCAGGACCCGGCCTGCCCGGGGGCCGCATCCCGGAAGGCCCCGTAAATGATCATCGCGACCGGCAGAACGTACAGCGCCACGATCACCAGAACGATCAAGGCCATACTGCGCCGCGCGAGAAAATCAGCGAGGACGGGCTTCGACATACTTCGAAGCGGTTGCGCCATGGTTAGTCACCTTCGACAGTCGAGCGGGACTGACGTTATCGGCGTCTGCATAGTCCCTGAGTGTTAGCTACGTCATACTTATCGGTTCCATTAGACACGGCCCTAGGGTGAAGCACTATTAGTATTATTTGCACATTCGTATAAGACTTGCTTATGTCAGGAAAGGAGGTGCACATGGAGCGCAGGCAACTCGAGTACTTCGTCTCCGTGGCCCGTGAAGGCAGTCTCGCGGCGGCTGCGGAGGCCATGCATGTTTCCCAGCCTGCCCTGTCCCAAGCGGTGCGGCAGCTGGAGAAGGAACTCGGCACTGAGCTCTTCCACCGCCTGGCACGAGGCATGCGCCTGAGCCCGGCCGGCGAAGCTCTCCTGGACCCCGCCAAGCAGGTGGTCAGAGATTTCGCTACAGCGAAGGCGTCCGTGGACGAGATCATCGGGCTTGAGGCGGGGAGCTTGGAAATCATCACCATGCCCGGGATCGCGCTAGATCCGCTAGCGAACTGGATCTACGAGTTCCGGCTGCGGGCTCCCCGGGTGCGAATCCGGCTGCGGCAGTCTGAGAAGGCGGAAGACATCCCGAAGGCCGTCCGGTCAGGTGACTCAGAACTTGGGTTCGTGCAGAATCCCGAGAACTGTGAAGATCTGGCCATGAGGCAAGTAGGGGAACAAACCATAGTTGCCGTCTTCCCTCCGGGCCATGACCCCGGTAACGACGGCCCGGTAACAGGGCGTGAACTGCTCGCGGCAGGCATGATCGTAGGCGCCGCAGGCGCCGGGCCGGAGATCGTCCGACGGGAAATCCAGCGGTCCGGCACCCTTCAGCACCCCATCATTGAAGTTGAGCGCAGGGATTCAGCCCTCTCACTGGTGCTGGCCGGCGCGGGGGCGGCACTGCTGCCGCGCGCACTGGCAGAACTCGCTCAAGCCAAAGGGGCCGTGATCCGCGAACTGGATCCACCCATCAGACGCGACATATACCTGATCCACAGAAACGGACCGCCATCACCCGGCGCCCGGTTGTTCAAACAAATCCTCGTCGACCTCGACGAAGAGCAGCGGAAAGATGGATGAGGTCCCATGATCGTCGTACGGCACCGCTACCGCGTAGCTGCGCGGAGTTCCAATACGCCAGACTCGGCCAGCAGCAATTACGGCTTGCGGACAGTAACGGCGACAGCCCTTTGAAGGCGCCGCGATCTGGCCTGCCTGGGTCAGGCCCTACTTCCCGTCCAGCTCCCCCTCGGCCAGCCGCTGCACCACGGCGATAAGCATGTGCAGGCCGGCGACGATGTCCTCGTCCCGGGTGTACTCGTGTTCGTTGTGCGAGATGCCCTCCACGGACGGGACGAACAGCATGACCGTGGGAACGATGTCCTTCATGTTGGTCGAGTCGTGCCCGGCCAGGGTCTTGACGCGGCCGTACTCCAGCCCCAGATCCACGGCAATCTTCTCCGACAGCTCCACGCCCTCGGGCTGGTACGGGGTGACCGGCCAGCAGTGTGAGGAGTGCTTCTCCACGGAAACGTTGGCCTGCCGCTCGATCTCGGCCATCCGGTCATGCAGCAGCTGGTCCGCTTGGGCCAGCACTTCCTCGTCCGCCGAGCGAAGGTCCAGCAGCAGCGTGACCTTCGAGGGAACGACCACGGGCGAGTTGGGGTAGACGTCCAGCTGGCCCACCGAGGTGTGGAGAACGCCGGGGAACCGATCCGCGATCTCCCGTGCGGCAACCACCAGCAGCGAGGCGCCGAGCAGCGCGTCCTTGCGGTCGGCGATCACGGTGGAACCGGTGTGCGCCTGCTCGCCGTGCACCACCAGCTGGTATTTGTTGGCGGCCCAATTCGAATCAACCACGCCGATGGTGATGCCCGCCCGCTCCATGCTGCGGCCCTGCTCGATGTGGATCTCCGCGCAATAGGCGGCTTCCGGCCCGTCACCGGCGCCGAGGCAGCCGATGGATTCCAGTGCCTCCCCCACCGTGACGCCGGCGGGGTCCGCCGTCGTTAGCGCATCCTCGAGCGCAAGCTTGCCGGTGTAGACAGAGCTGCCCATCATCGAGGGCTTGAAGCGTGCGCCTTCCTCGTTGAACCAATTGACGACGGCGAGGTTGTACTTCGGTTTCGACGTCCCGTTTTCGCTGCGGGCGGCGACCCGGATGGCGGCGTGCGCCGCGGCGAGGACACCGTACGCGCCGTCGTACCGGCCCGCCGTCGGCTGCGAGTCCAGGTGTGAACCGACCAGCACATAGGGCGCGCCGGGGACCAGTTCGAGCAGGCCGAACTGGTTGCCGATGCGGTCGAACTCCACGCGGAAGCCGTGCTGTTCGAGCAGCCGGGTCAGCCAGGCGCGCTGTTCGCCGTCGGCCGCGCTGCCAGCCAGCCGGTGCACGCCGCCGTTCGCGGTGGCGCCGAACGTGCACAGGGTGGCGAAATCTGCAATGAACTTCGCGTCGTCGCCGGTGAAGGCGGCCGGATTGGGTTCGACGATGGTGGCACTCATGGTTTCTCCTCGGGAAAAGCTGTTCGGGCGAAGTTGGGCTGGGTCAGGAATCCGTCCGCGGGGCGCGGGTTTCGGGATCCTGCAGCACGTGCAGTACGGCGGGCTTGCCGCTGGCGGCAGCGCGGCGGAAGGCTGCTTGGAAATCTTCGGTACGCTCCACCCGCTCGCCGTGGCCGCCGTACGTTTCCGCCCAGGCCGCGAAGTCCGGGTTGGTGAGGTGCGTGCCCGAAGGCCGCCCGGGGTATTCCCGTTCCTGGTGTTCGCGGATGGTGGCGAAGCACTGGTTGTCCACCACAATGGCGATGAACGTGCCGCCGTAACCCACCGCCGTCGCAATTTCCTGGCCGTTCATCATGAAGCAGCCGTCGCCGGCCACCGAGACCACCTGGCGTTCGGCGAAGATCAGGCTGGCGGCCACGGCGGCGGGAATGCCCATGCCCATGGCGCCGTTGCGCGGTGCTACCAGCGAGTTGGCGGCAGTGTGCTGCAGGTAGCGCCCCGGCCAGAGTGCGTGGTTGCCGGCGCCATACGTGATAACGGCGTCCTGCTCCAGTTCGCCGCGGAGGATATCCATGCACACGCCCATGTCGACGCCGGTCCCGCCGTCCGGCCGCGGGGTCGAGTAGCTTTCGTAGTCGGCGCGGGCGTCCGCGAGCCAGCTGGGCTCCGGCGCCGTGTTGTAGTGCTGCCCGGCGAGCGCCAGGCTGAAGGCAGTCACATCCGCGACGATGTGCTGGTCCAGCCGGCCGTGGTGGCCCAGTGTATCGCCGGGCATGACCAGCACGGTTTCGGCGGACAGGCCGCGGGTATAGCCGTCGCTGAGCACGTCGCCGCGCGGGCAGCCGATCAGCACCAGCAGGTCAGCCTCGTCGAGCCGGCGAGCGTTGGCGTCGCTGCGGGCGTAGCCGAGGTAGCCGATGTAGGAATTGCCGTCGTCGAGCACGTGTGGCACGGCGTCGTACGCGCGCCAGTCCGCGGCGACCGGCACGCCATGCGCTGCGGCCCAGCGGGCCAGGGCTTCGCCGGACTCCTGCGTCCAGCACTCCCCGCCGACCACGATCAGCGGCCGCTTCGCCTGGGCGAAGCGGCGGCCCAGTGCGTCCAGGTCCGCGGACGCGGGAGCCGTCCTGGCCAGGGCACGCGGCGCAACCGGGGCGCCGCGCTGCACGGCGTGGGTCAGCACGTCTTCGGGCAGGCCGATCACCACCGGGCCCGGGCGTCCGCTGCGGGAGGTGTGGATCGCGTCATCGACGACGGCGGCGGCCGAGGCTGCGTCGTCGAGCACCACCACTTTCTTGGCGGTGCTGCCGAACCAGGCGGTGATGTCGAACTCCTGGAACGCTTCGCGGCCGCGGTCCGCCACGGGGATCAGCCCCACGAAGAGGATCATCGGGGTGGCGTCCTGGTATGCGGTGTGCACGGCGATCAGCGCGTTGGCCGCCCCCGGTCCGCGGGTCACCATGGCCACGCCCGGCAGGTCCGTCAGCCGGCCCTCCGCGACGGCCATGAAGCCGGCGCCGCCCTCATGGCGGGTGATGACGGTGTTGATGGACGAATCGTGCAGCCCGTCGAGGACGTCCAGGAAGCTCTCCCCCGGCACGCCATAGACCCGGCGGATGCCGGCGGCCTCCAGCTGGGCGACGATCAGGTGCCCGGCGGAGATCGTGCCGGTCTCGGTGGCCATCCGGGTCTCGGTCATTACGCTCACTGGTATTCGTCCTCCACAGGTCTTGGTTGTCCAGGTACTCGCCGCAGTTGCCCTACACATCAATTGCCCTACACAGCTATGTGCAGAACCCGGCGCCCTGGCTGTCGGTCTTTCCCATCATGGCAGTCGGCCGGTCCGCTGGAACTAGCAATAGCCAACGGTTTATTTCCCCTACACTGTGCTCATGCACACACCCACTGGCAGTGCCGCCCCATCCCCCGCATCCCCCGCATCCCGCGCATCCCGCGCCGACGATGCCCGCTGGGTGCAGTTGGTGGGTGGGCTGAAGGACAAACTGCCGAAGATGCAGGAGCTCTTTGTCGAGCGGGTGCGGGCCATTCCCGAGTACTCCGGGCATGCCGTTTCCGGCGAGGACCTGCAGTCCGCCGCTGCCAAGGCGATTGAGCTGACGCTGGACGCGATGGCGGGCAAGGAGCACTACCCGCGGCTGCTGGAGTTCGCCACCGATCTGGGCAACCGCCGTGCCCGCCAGGGCCTCCCGGCCGAGGCTCTCATCTCCGCCGTCCGGATGGACTTCCCGATCATCTGGGCCACGCTGCTGGAAATTTCGAACAACGACGACGCCGCCCTGCTGGTCAACCGGACCGAGGAAGTCTGGCGGGTCGTGGACGACTACGCCACGGCCACCCACACCAGTTACCTGGCCGCCCGTGTGAGCATGGCGCAGGAGGAAGCCGGTGTCCGGCAGGAATTCATCTCAGCCCTCTTTGGTGCCCAGGGCCGCCTGCCCGAAACCCGCGATCGGTTTGCCAAGGCCTTCAACCTGAAGCCGGACGTGCCCTATGCCATCGCCGCAGCCAAGGGGCAGCCGGCGGCCGAGCTCCGGAAGATAGCCGCAGCCCCGAACCGTAGCCAATCCATGTTCCTGCATCAGGCCGAGGAGTACACCTACCTGTTCTGGCCGGAACCGCGCGGCGGCGGATGGCCCGGCGCTCTTGGTGCCGGGCTTTCTTCCCTCCCCTGCGGCCTGGCTACCGCCGACGCCGGACTGGTGGATCTGGCCGCGGCCGGCCGCATTGCCGCCGCTCTATCGGATCTCGCCGCTCCTGACGACCAGGAGCCCATTACCGTCGAGCGGCACTGGATCAGGCTGGCCCGCGCCCGGATGGATGCGCTCGGCGTGCAGCTCGGCGCCGGGTTGGACGCCCAGCTTGCCGCAGCCCGGCCGGATGAAATGGAGCGGCTGCGCGAGACCGTCTCCACTTTCCTGGCCAACGGCAGTGTCAGCGCCACGGCGGACCAGCTCTACTGCCACCGCAACACCATCCTGAACCGGATGCGCCGCTTCAAGGAGCTGACCGGGATCGACCTGATGGTTCCGGTTCAGGCCGCCCGCGCCGTCGTTGCTTGGGCCTGATTAAAACCCGCCGCTTGCGGACTACGTCACGACGCCCTTCCCAGATATTCGCGCAGCGCGTCCCGGACAATTTCGCTCGGCTTGCGATGTTCGCTCTCTGATCTTGCAACGAGCTGCGCGTCCAACTCCTTCGGGAGCCTGATGGAGCGAGTAGGCGAAATGCCTTCCTTACTCAAAGAGGGTTTCCCAACGGCACGACGGACGGCCTCTGGCGAGCCAAGTGCAGCTTCGAGCAGGGACCGTCCTGCTTCTGGTCCTTCGGCTTTGGTTATGCGAGCATTTGGTGCGATGTCAGCAGTTTCCGCCCACGCAGCGAGTTCCTCGTAGTGCTCCTGCTCCTGAGGGCTGAGTTCCGCTTCGTTGCTTTCCATAGCTTTCTTGGTGCTCATTCCGTTCCCCTTTCTGCAATTTCGACGATTTTGCGCCGTGCTTCCATTACGTGAAAGACCAAGATGTCATCAGGAGGGGTGATGACCACCATAACTTCGAGGATCATGCTTCGGTCTCTGGACGGGCCAATAAACAAATCCGGGCGGCGGCCGTTCCCTACGCGTGGTTCATCAAACTGCTCTATGTGGTAGGTGCTTACCCGCGCTCTCCGTCCATCTGATCGCCCTCTTAATATTGTCTTGCAATATTAAGGGCATTGCAAGACAATATGCTGCCTGTGGAAAAGAAGGGCCGCTGCAGTCGTTGCCGGCGTGGCAAGGGCAGCCCTTATTGGCACCCCATTTGCGCAGGCGGGAAAACGTTCAGGTTAAAGCGAGTAGGTGCTGTGGCCGCTGACCATGGTGTTCCGACGGCGCCAGCGCGCTCGAGGCTTCGCAGCCGTTTCGACAACAGTAAAGGGGCAATCTTCGGGGTCCCCCGGCGTAGGTAAACGCCGGACATTCTGCCGCACCAGTACAAATTTTGAAGCGACGGTTCAAATCTGGCACTGGACGCAGACTGCATGTGGATCGATCCTTGAAGAACCACCAACAAGGGGCCATCAAGAGCTATTAATTTCTAAGGGCAAGACATGAGCGATCAAGATGTTGTCAACGGAATCAAAGCGAAGCACCGGGCCATGTGGGCCCTGGGCGACTATCCCTCCGTCGCCACGGAAGTCATACCGGCGCTGGGCCCGGAACTCGTCGTGGCAAGTGGAATCCGCCCGGACGAACGCGTGCTGGACATTGCCGCAGGCTCGGGCAACGCAGCCCTTCCGGCAGCCCGGATCGGCGCTCGGGTCACGGCGTCCGACCTGACACCTGCGCTGCTGGACGCCGGCCGCCGGCAAGCGGAAGGCGACGGCCTGACCTTGGAATGGCGGGAGGCCGACGCCGAGAACCTGCCGTTCGACGACGGCTCCTTCGACGTCGCGATCTCCTGCGTGGGGATCATGTTCACTCCCAACCATCAGGCCAGCGCCGACGAACTTGTCCGCGTCCTCCGGCCCGGAGGCAGAATCGGGCTGATCAACTGGACACCCGAGGGCTTCATCGGCCAAATGTTCAAGACCATGAAGCCGTACGCTCCGCCGCCACCTCCGGGCGCACAACCGCCTCCCCTGTGGGGCAACGAGGAGCATGTTCGGGAGCTGCTGGGCGACCGGGTGACGGACGTCGTCGCGAAACGGGAGAAGCTGATGGTTGACCGGTTCGGCACACCGGAAGAGTTCCGCGAATTCTTCAAGACCTGCTACGGCCCCACCATCACCGCGTACCGCAACATCGCCGACAGCCCGGAGCGGGTGCAGGCGCTGGATGACGAACTGGCCGAGCTGGCACGCACGAACCTTGGCAACGGCAGGATGGAATGGGAGTACCTGCTGTTCACGGCCGTCAAAAAGTGACCGGGCCTCGGCAGAAACGCCCCTGAGCAGAAGAAGCGATCCCAGCGGAAGGTGAGCGCGCCGCCCAAAGCGGGCGGCGCGCCGTCGTCGTTGGTTGAAAGAAGGAGTTAGCGGGACGGGAAGGGCGAGGCTGGAGCAGGTGTGCATGTGCCCAATGTGTGAGCGCTAATCGTGTGTGGATCTTTCTTGTGACGCCCGCCACTCCGCGGGGATAGTGGTCTGCACAACCAGCTTGTTCCGCACCGCAGGGCGAACATCAGAGCCGCCCGGTGCACCTTCATCCCTTCCTCATTGGAGCTTACGAATGTCTTCTGCAGCCACGCGAAGCGCTTCGACAAGTGCACGACTCGACCGCGCAAAGATGCGCAAGATTTCCACCGCCAGCGTTATCGGCACCACCGTCGAATGGTACGACCTCTTCCTCTTCGGCACGGCGTCCGCGCTGGTCTTCAACCGGATCTTCTTCCCCGAACTCGACGGCGCCATCGGCACCATCCTTTCCTTCCTCACCTTCGCCTCCGCCTACCTGGCCCGCATGGTGGGCGCCATCCTCTTCGGCCACTTCGGCGACCGGGTGGGCCGCAAGTCCATGCTGCTGATCTCGCTGATCGCCATGGGCGCGGCGACCTTCGCCATCGGCCTGGTGCCGGACTACGCCACCATCGGCATCGCCGCTCCGTTGCTGCTGCTGACCTTGCGCCTGATCCAGGGCCTGGCCCTCGGCGGCGAATGGGGCGGCGCGGTCCTGATGACCGTGGAGCACGCGCCGGAAAACAAGCGCGGTTTCTACGGCTCCATGGTCCAGATCGGCGTGCCCGTGGGTACCCTGATTGCCAACGTGGCGTTCCTGCTGGTGGCCGCCAACCTGTCCGAGGCCGACCTGCTCAGCTGGGGCTGGCGCGTACCGTTCCTGCTCTCCGCCATCCTGGTGGGCGTGGGCATCTACATCCGGCTGAACATCGAAGAGACCCCGTCCTTCCAGAAAGTCCGCGAGACCGGTGCCAAGGCGAAGATCCCGTTTGCCGACCTGATGCGCAAGTACTGGAAGCAGGTCATCCTCGGCGGCGTCGCCACCCTCTCCACCGGCAGCACGTTCACCTTGCTGGTCGCCTCCGGCGTCAACTACGGCACTACCGAGCTGGGACATTCCAGCGACACGATGCTCTGGGCCGTCATGTTCGCCTGCGTCCTGGCCTTCATCGCCATCCCGTTCTTCGGCCGGCTCTCCGACCATGTGGGCCGCAAGCCGATCATCTTCGCCGGTGTGGCCGCCGAGGCGCTGCTGGCCTTCCCGATGTTCTGGCTGATGGACACCGGATCCGTGCCGCTGATGTTCGTGGGCTACGGCCTGATGATGCTGGCCTTCTCCGCCAACTACGGCCCGATCGCCACCTTCCTGGCCGAACTGTTCGGCTCCAAGGTGCGCTACTCCGGCCTGTCCGTGTCCTACATGCTCTCCGGCCTGCTGGGCTCGGCCGCTACCCCGGCCATCACGGTGGCACTGCTCGCCGCCACCGGCCAGAGCTCCTCGATCGCCTGGTATGTGATGGGCGCCGCCGCGCTGTCCCTGGTCGCGCTGTACCTGCTGACCGAGACCCGCTACGGCAACATCGACGCCGTGGAGGCAGCCCCGTCCAGCGAGAACCTGGACGCCCCGGCCGGCTCCGCTCAAGGCGGCACGGTTTATGGCGGCGCCGTCCAGGCTGACGGTTCCGAAAGTGCAGAGGTTGCCCGGTGACCATCCGGCGCATCCACGCGGCCACCGGCTCGATCGAGCCGGTGGGCCCGTACTCACAGGCGGTCGTCGCCAACGGCTTTGTCTTCACCGCGGGCCAGGTGCCCGCCAAGTCCAGTCTGGAGGACCAGCCGGACACGTTTGCCGAGCAGGTCCGCCAGACCATCCGGAACCTGGAGGCCGCACTGGTAGAAGCCGGCTCCGGCCTGGAACATGTGGTCAAGGTGAACACCTACCTGACCGAACCGGACCAGTTGGCCGAATACAACGCGGTCTACGAGGAATTCTTCGGCCCCCACAAACCGGCCCGCACCTCGGTGTGCGTCAGCTTGTGGGGCGTAAGCCTGGAGATCGAATGCGTGGCGGTAGTGCCCGCACAGGAGGAGAAATAACCCATGGAAATGTCCGCCACCAAAACCCTGGCAACCGGGACCCCGGGCCAGCCGGCCGAGCTGCCGCAACGGCAGGAGCTGCCCGAACTGCTTGACCAGCTGCGCAGCGTCAGCTTCCCCACCCTGGGCCACTTCCTTGAGGAAGGATTCTGCTCCTCGGAGATCCGCGCGATCGTGCCCGGTGCCCGGATGGTGGGCATTGCTTCCACGGCCCGGATTCCCGACGCGGATGCGGTGGCGGTCAACCACGCGCTGCTGCGCCTGCAGCCCGGCGAGGTGCTGGTGCTGGACATGGACGGCGACCGGCAGTACGCTCCGGTCGGCGCGGTCACCTGTGCCGCCGCCCGTGCCCGCGGCGCGGCCGGCATCCTGGTGGACGGCCCGGTGACCGACGTGGTGGAACTCAATGAAGCGAACGGCGGGGCGTTGCCCGTGTTCGCCCGCGGCACCACCTGCCTCACTACCAAACGCCACGCGTCCGGCCGGGCCCAGTTCGGCATTCCCGTCAACGTCGGCGGTGTCACGGTCCGGCCGGGCGACATTGTCCTCGGTGACGACAACGGAGTGGTGGTGCTGGCACCCGAGGCGGCCGCCGCCGTCGTTCTTCAGGCGGTAGAATCCGACGCCGCCGAACCGAATATCCTCAGCCGGATTGCTGCCGGTGAGCCGCTCGAAGGGATCCTGTACCTTGGCCAGTAACGCGCCCGCGCCAGCCTCGACCGAAGGAGCAACCATGCCGGATCCGGACATCAGAGCGCGCATCCTGGCCGCCGTCGACACCGCCTTCGACGAGCAGCTCGCGTTCACTGCCGAGCTGATCTCCGAACCCTCGCTGCGCGCGGACGAGGCCGACGCGCAGGACCTACTCTACCGGGCGATGGAGTCCCGCGGCCTGGAGATGGACCGCTGGGAAATCGACTCGGAGGAACTGCGCAGCCACGTCGGCTACGGCCCGTCCACCGTGTCTTACGAGAACAGCGTCAACGTGGTCGGCACCTACAAACCACGGACGACGGCGGGGCGCTCGCTGATCCTGAACGGCCACGTGGACGTGGTGCCCGCCGGGCCCGAGGACACCTGGACCCGCTCCCCCTGGCACGCCGAAATGAAAGACGGCTGGCTGTACGGCCGTGGCAGCGGCGACATGAAGGCCGGGCTGGTGGCCAACCTCTTCGCGCTCGACGCCGTCCGTGCCGCCGGGCTCGCGCCGACCGCCGAGATCATCATCCAGTCGGTGGTGGAGGAAGAGTGCACCGGCAACGGTTCGCTGGCCGCGCTGCTGCGCGGCTACACCGCCGATGCCGTGATCATCCCCGAACCGGAAGAGAACATGCTGGTCAGGGCCAATGTGGGCGTGCTCTGGTTCAAGGTGCGGGTGGCCGGCGAGCCCACGCATCCGCGCGAAATGTCCACCGGCTTCAACGCGATCGACTCGGCCTACACAGTGATGGCCAGCCTGCGGAAGCTGGAGGAGAAGTGGAATGAACAGCGCAGCTCCCACCGCTACTTTGAGGACCTCGAGCATCCGATCAACTTCAACTTCGGCAAAATCGTCGGCGGCGACTGGCCCTCCAGCGTCCCGGCCTGGTGCGAGATCGACGTGCGCGTGGCCATTTACCCGGGTACGACGGCGGACCAGGCCTGGCAGGAACTGCAGGATTGCCTCGATGCCACAGGGCTGCCGGTGACCGCCACGAAGACCGGCTTCTACTCCGAGGGCTACGTGCTGGAGGAAGGCTCCGATGCCGAAGCCGTGCTGGCCGGCGCCCATCGGGAGGCGTTCGGCGAGGAACTGCAGAGCTTCACCACGCCGGGCTACCTGGACGGGCGCGTGTTCACCCTCTACGGCGACACACCCACCCTGGTCTACGGTCCGGTCTCCGAGGCGATCCACGGGTTTGACGAGCGCGTGGACATCGAGTCCGTCCGCCGGATCACCAAGGCCATCGCGCTGTTCATCGCGGAATGGTGCGGGGTGGAGGAGGACAGGGCAGACTGAGGGCATCATGTACATGCCCATAGATGCCGAGCCGAATCCGTTCTTTCTCACGGCCGCCCTCACAGTCGGCGGGCTTGGCCTCGTCGTCATCCTCTATGCGTCGGTCCGCAAGCTCAAGGAGAGAGTCACGACCGTCGCGGCGTGGAGCATCTTTTTCGCCGCCATCCCACTGCTTGTCGGGCACGGCGTGTCAGTAAAGGGTGCGGACACGGAGAACCAACATGCGATGGGCTTTAACCTCCTCGAGAAGTACATGGACCAGCTGGGGCTCAACGGAACACAGTGAGCCGAACGGCGATGGACATACTTTGTCCATCTGGTTCACGGCTGACTATGCCGAGGAGCGTTTTGTTGTGTTCGACAGTGCGACCGGCGAGCCATTCCTCGAAGACACCAGCGTTCCCGACCAGCTGCCTGTTTTCACCGAATAGGCCCGGCTACCCGCACCTTCATTGAAGGACTCGTCTTTATCACGGCCAGGTGTCCAGAAGGTGTCCCAAACGGCATTTTGACCTCGAAAGACCCGAAACAGGGTCGCCGTGTTGCATGAGAGATAGTAAGCATGCTTGGCTTCATTTTGTAGCAGGATCAATTCTTGAACAGAGGAGTGATGGCATGCAGGTAATCACCAATAACTTCGGTGCTTCCCAGTACGACGCCTATGTGGACGGAGCGGTGGCCGCGTCACTGCACTACCAGATCCAGAACGGCGAAATGTGGCTTCTTTGGACCACCGTGAGCGACAGCTGCGAGGTGGAGGGCCTTGCCGAGCGCCTGATCCGCGACGCCCTGGCCGATGCGCACAAGAGGCGGCTGGCCGTGCGCCCGTTCTGCCACGAAGTCCGCAAGATCATCTCGGCGCACCCCGTGTATCTGAAGCTGGTTCCGGCCAATGAAGTCAGGCGCCTTCACCTGACGGCGGTTCCCGAGCCCAAGGAAACGAAGGAGCTGGCGACCGCCGCAGCCTGACCGCTTTTTTGCCGGTGCGGGTTCCTATTTTCCAGAACCCGCCCCCGGCTGCGGAAGCCCCGATGCTGCGAGATCTGAAACCCATTCCGGCGTGGACCTTCCCAGGCGCCTGTCAGTGGCCACGCACAGCCGCGCCGCGTTGGTCTTGACGCAATGGTCTTCGCCATCCCGCTCCGGCAGCGCTTTGGGCAGTGCAGCTTCCTGCAGCGGCCTGATGGCTGCCGTGGCCAGGATTTCGATCTCTTCATCGGTGGCCAAGTGGCTTTTGCCAGCAGGGCCAGGACACCAAGTCCCGTGGCCTTGCGCTCCATGTCAGCTGACAAGGAAGCATCCAGCGCCCATTGCGCGCGCGACCACCACTCGGAACGGCGGTCCGCCAGCGACCGCTCTTTCAGGGCCTGCCAAGCAATGAAACCCGCGACGGCGGCCGCCAGCAGCGTGGCCAGCGGGCCCAAAGCCTCAAGGACATTCCACCATTCCGACTGCTGGACAATCACTGCATCCGGTACCGTCATAGGCTCATCGTAGAGCCTGCATACGACGCCCTTAGAAACTTCAGCATGGAGAACTTCCCACAAAGGAGTACAATAAGTTGTACGTGAAAGGACTCATGAATGAAAACCATGACTTACTCGGAATCGAGGGCAAACTATGCCGCCACTCTCGACTCGGTGTTGGACGACCGAGAAGAAGTAGTTATCACTCGGGCTGGCAAAGATCCGGTCGTGATCGTGTCTTTGGATGAATACCAGTCCCTCAAGGAAACCGCTTATCTGCTACGTAGTCCTGAAAACGCCCGGCGGCTACTCGGTGCCATCGAAAACCTCGAATCAGGTAAGGGTGTCGAACAGGAATTGCGCGATTGAAACTCATCTGGGACGGAGCTGCTTGGGAGGACTACCTTTATTGGCAGCAGACGGACCGCAAGCTGATGCGCAGGATCAACGATCTCCTCAAAGATATTCAACGGAACGGCAACGAAGGCATCGGAAAGCCTGAACCCCTCAAGCACGGATTCCACGGCTACTGGACTCGTCGCATTAGTGATGAGCACCGACTCGTCTATCGTGTTGAAGGCAGTGAGATCCGCGTAGCTCAGTGCCGGTATCACTACAGCAAGTAGCTTGCCAGCGAAGACGCCTGAGGCCGTTGCCGGGCGGGATGCCTGGCAACGGCCTCAAATTATTCGTGACTGGATGGCCGGATGATTACCTAGCTCTTGCGGCGCCGACGTGAGAAGACGGTGGCCGCGGTTCCTGCTGTCATCAGCAGCAGCGCCGCTGAAATCAGTCCCATGGATTCCGTGCCGGTCATGGCCAGGCCACCTGACTGGGGGTAGACCACCGGTGCCGGTTCGGGGTTCGGTGCCGCCGCACCCGGTGCCGGCGGTTCTGCCAGCGCAACCGGCGGCTCCTCGGGGTTGGCCGCTGGTTCTTCCGGTTCCGGCGTCGGCTTGGCCGGAGTCTCCTCGTCCGGAGCCTCGACCTCGGCGCAGGCCTCGGCAGAGTACTTGCCGTTGAGCAGGGCCTCGTTCAACAGGCCGGTTCCTTCATCTTCCTCAAGCCGGCAGTCCAGCTGGTCCTCCGAGGCGCCGGAATCAACGACGACGCGTGCCCAAACGATGTAGAGATCAGTGGAGTCGGGTTCAATGCCGCGGCCGTCCGCCAAGGTGGCTGTAGTGTCCTCTTCGGGATCCGCCCAAGCCCCTTCCTCGCCGTCGTTATCCCGAATCCATTCAGCGTTGGTGACCCTGATGCCCTCGCCGAACTTCAGGGTGTCGGTCAGGTCATAGTCGCGCCAGGCGATCTTCGAATTGTTGGTCACGCTGACTTCGTATTCGATTTCCCAGATGCCGGCGCCGACGTCGATCGCCTCGTAGGCGGTCTTGTCGATGTGCAGTCCCTCGGGGTCGAGCGAGTTCTCGATGACGCAGCGGATGTCCTGGCCGTACGACGGCGTGATCTTGTCGCCGTCCTGGTAGACCTTGCCTTCGCCGTTGACCAGTTCGCAGACCCAGTCGCCGGCGGAGAACTCGTCCTGGCCATCGAAGTCTGCTTCCTCGGCAAGGGTGTAGGTGACGTCCGGATCCACGCTTCCGCTCACCCAGGAGGTGCCCTCAAGCGTGGGCTCATCGGCGCCCTCCGCTGTGGCGGTCAGCGTCCACTTCTCCGCGTAATCCCAGTAGTCCTCCGGGTCGATGTCCTTGGCAAGGGTCAGGTTCTGTTCGCATTCAACATGGTTCACCACGGTGAAGGCGCTGTCCTTGTGCTCGAGCTGCCGCTCGCCGAGACCCTGCTGGTCAACTACCAAGCAGCCCTCGGGGACAGTAACTTCCTCCTTGAGATAGACGTAATCGCCCTTGTAGAAGTCCGTGTACTGGCTGCCCCACGCTTCGTCCTCGAGCGCCTCATCGTCCGGGCCGAGCTTGAGCCAGGCGTCGAAGCCGTCGGGCTGCTTGCCGTGGTTGAAGTACTCCCCGTCGATGACCCACTGCTTGTCCACTTCGAGGCTGGCGCGGTACTTGGGCGCGTGCGGGATATCGGCACAGGCAGAATCGGCGTAGTTGCCGTCCACGTAGATCTTGTTCAGCAGGCCGCCGGAATAGCCGTCCTTGCAGGTCAGCTCATATTCGGGGGTGTCGTCTGCAACCTTGACTGTGGCGTACACATGGTAGAAATGGCTCTTGCCTTCGCCCAGTTCGACGTCGTCGGCCTTACTGGCGAGTTCGGCCGTGTTGCCCGGGAATTGGTTTTCCTTGTCGCCCTTGCTCCAAGTAGCCGATTCGACCTCGATGCCGTGGCCGAAGGAGAGCGTGTCCGAGAGGGTGTATTCCTCTTCGTCCTTGTAGTCGCCGTCGCCGTTGGGCTGGTTGGTTACCTGAATGGTGTAGCTGATGTACCAGCGGCCTTCGGACTCGTCGCCAAGGGCCTCCAACGAGTTGGCGGACTTGGTGGCGACGATCTGGCTGGCCTCGTCCTCGTGCTCGCCCTCCTCCTCGTGTTCGGCGTCTTTTTCGTGCTCGGCGTCTTCTTCGTTTTCTTCGTGCTCGGCTTCGTCCTCGGCCTCTACTTCCTCGGTCTCATCCTCTACCTCGGCTTCTTCGTCTTCGTCTTCGTGCCCGGCGTCATCGTCACTTCCGGCGATCGCGGCCAGGGGCGCGGCGGGCGGGTTGGCCGGCGCGGCGTCCTGGGCAGCCGGTGCCGGTGCCTGGCCCGGAGCTGGTGCCGGCTCAACGGGCTGTTCGGCTGCCGGTTCCGCAGGTTCGGGAGCCTCAGCTGCTTCAGCTGCAGTGAGCTCGCCTGTTCCCTCCGCGAGGTCTTCGGTTCCGGCTGGCGTGGCTTCGGCAGGGGCCGCCGCAGCCAGCCCCACGATCTCGGTGGCTGATCCCGATGACTCTGCTCCGCCGTCGTCCGCCAGAACGGGCAGGGCCAGGCCGGCCGACATGAGCGAGCCGGCGGCCACCGCGGCAAGTCCTCCGCGCAGCCGCTTGACGGTGCCGCGCCTCTTCGGGCGCGCTTCCTTGGGCGGTTTCGGATTGGACGCCGCTGACTGCGCTGGCTTGTCTGTCATCTTGTTCCCCCAAAAAAGACCGGCACACGTGGGGTGCCGGTGCAGGTGCGAGTGTCGGACCGTCTCCCCTGGTCCGTTATTGCCGTGAGCGCCCATGCGGACGCTGCGGCAGCCCGCTCCCCAACGGGCTGCCACACGTGCAGTCCCTCATAAAGAAAACTGCTTCCCCCAGCGTCCTCGCCATTGAGAACCCGCTCCGCTGCCTTCGTGCCCTGACAGCCGCCGGCAACGGAGGCGGTGGTGGCTGCCAAGTACGGCTAGCCTAGGCGAGGGGTGAGTGCGGGCGCTAGGGATAAACGTTGCTCGCGGCCGGATCGGCTCGGTTTTCCAAGGTATTTGCAAGGTCTCCGGACGCAGTTCCTTCATCTGGCACTTCGGCCACCGTCACGTGGTCTGTGTCAAGGTAGCCGCGTTCCAAGAGGCCGAAGCTGGAATTGTGGATGAGCAAGTCCACGCTGGTCCGATCGCCGGCTTCCCAGTCAGCTTCGGTCGGGCTCAGATGCCTGCGTGCCGTACTCGGCAGCTGACCGGCCTCCCGCATTGCACTGGCAGCTCCACCGAAGTACGACTCTGCGCTCACGCCAAGGTTATGCAGGCCAGGATAACCAGAATCAGGGTGCCGGTAGGTCGCCATCACTTCCCCCTCGTGCGGGGTTGAGCAGTCAACCGGGAAGATGGCGGTGGTTTTGGCCTGGTAATCGTAATCGAAGTAGAGGCAGTCCCCGATTGCCAAGTCGCTCAGGCGCTTGACGTCCATAGTGTCCCAGGCGTTGGCGAGAAACTGCTCCATCGCCAACCGGTCGGCTTCGGCCTCCGCCATGGTGAGGCTGGGAGCAGTCGGCACCGAAGTCCCGTCAGGTGCCGGAGTCACTGCGGTAAAGGTTGCGGTGGGACCTGCTGGTTGAGGGCTCGGAGTTGGCGTCTTCCCGCCAGCTCTGCCTGTGCTCGTCCCTGTGGCGGCAGATGAAGCAGGGAGGGAGGCCGAAGCGGCACATCCTGCCAGCAGCGAAACCGCCGCGGCGGTCAACAGTATATGAAAGGCATGGCGATGCCAGTTGACGCTGCACTGATGCACTTACGCTCCCCACTATTGATACCTCTCCCGATTACAGCACCGCAGGGATGACCGAGGAAATCCGGCGCGGCTTCACGACGACCGGAAGGTGATGGACCTGGCCAGAGGCGCTGCCCCGGCCAGGTCCATCCATCCCGTGCCTTGGGGAGGTGGCATGCGCTGGGATGACTAATTCAGCCTAAGTTCGGACGCAACGACACGCCAGAGGTTGGTGAAAAGATTCATCTTGGAATTGTGGCATGCCGGGAAATGCGGAATGCATGACTGCCTTGTGTTTGGACAACGCTATTTCTTGCGTGCCCCTCCCACTCAAACCGGTTGCCGCTGCCGTTGCCGCTGCCTGCAGTCTCGTTGCAGACAGATTCAGTTCAACCGGCGGCAACCACCTGCCGCTATGGTTCTCACATGACAGTGGGGAGAATTGGGTGACACTTGGAGTGATCGCCGGGATCGGTTCTGCGATCGTGGGCGGATTTTACGTTGCGTTTTCCTTCACTGTCATGCCGGCGCTGCGACGCAGGCCCGCGCCTGAAGCCGAGGCAGCGATGATCTCGATCAATGAACAGGCGGTTCGGGCACCATTCATGGCGTTGTTCTTTGGCACCGCTCTCTTGTGTGCCGGAACAGTTGTCCAGCAGATCTCGGGCCCCTCTGCCGCAGGCTGGCTTACCTCTACACTTGGCGCGGGATGCTATCTGGCGGGATGGCTGGCAACGATGGCAGTCAACGTTCCCCTCAATGGGCGGCTGGCGCGGTCGGAAATTGGTTGGGCTAAGTTCGAGCGGCCTTGGAGCCGCGCCAATCTCGCCCGGGCCGTCCTTTCCGCGGTGGGCGCGGTCCTCCTCATCCTCAGCTGATCCACGTGGTCCGCGATCTGGCAGGTCGAGCGCACCGCTGCCGGGCACCAGTGGTGCGCCGTCGTGCTTTGTTCCGGATATGCGAATGGCCTGAAGTCAGGCCACCATGCCAACCCGCTCCGAGCCATTTCGCGCTGCGGCCGCGGCTTACAGGAGTTGCCACCTCGGCCGGTTGTCCGGCCGTCCCCAACGACGACGCCGCCATCGGACCCGAAACGGCTTCCCGATCGGTTTCCATCGGCTTAACCGTCTCGCATCACTGGATCGCGGGTGGAGGCCCCAGTTCATGTTACTGGAGTACACTGCGTTCCGAACGTACGTTCCAGATGCACGAAGAGCGCTGGAACGTCCGAATTCACCAGCCCAACGCCGTGCGCAAGATCAAATTAGGGTATCCGCCTTGGCTATGGGCAACGGCGGCAGGAACAAGAAAGATTACACCGTGAACGGTTCCCCCGAAGCGCATCAGGAGCTGGGGCGGCGCCTGGCATTGTTGGAGCCCTTGTTCCGCGATCTCGGCGCTTGGATTATTGGCGGCTACGCCAAGGCCGGAATCCTAGACGCGATGCCTGATGGCTCCTTCCCGGTAGCTGACGCAAAGTTCCGCAAAACGCGCGGCCTACTCGGCCGAACCTCCTGGACCTACTCTCCCCGCGGCCCGGTATACCTCAACATCACTCGGAGCGGACGCCTGCTCCTGGCAGACCAGGAACAGGACGCCATCATCACGGAAGCGATCAAAGATCGTACTGCCTTCGCCTGGCCCCAGGACTCACCCGAAGTGTCGCACGCGACGTTGTTTCTCATGCGCCCCGAAACCTCCGATCTGTACATCCGGACCACAGAGCCGGACATGCCCCATTCCCCCGTCCTGGTCCGTCCGTTCGGGCAATACGCTCGGGAACGCGCCGGCCGGTTCATCGCTGCCTTCGAAGCCACCCGATAGCACGACGTCGTCGCAATCTCCACATCCGGCCGAAGGCGAATCGACTGACGAGGGCTCCGCAGCTCGAATTTCGTGCTCCAACGGCATATGCGCAGGTCAGCATGCATATGGGCTCGCACGGCCCAGGCCGCCTGAAAAGCGCGTGACCACAAACACAAGTCACGAGTTTGTAACGGTTCAGCGCGCCCGATACGTTTAATCGCGCCATGGCCCTAGGCAAGGGTTGTGGCCGGGTCCGCACGCCGAGCTCTGCCAGCGTACCTGTCCGTTCAATTTCACTGGCAGAGGTGGAGGAACCAAAAGTGGCGCCAGCGGCGTCTTGGGGTGAAGTGCGGCAGGTTGTCCGCGGCGTTCTGCTGCGGTCCCGGTCGCGCCGAGATGCTCCGTCTCGAATCCGACAGCTAACTTCGCAGGCGTGTAGAGAGGAATCCCGTGAAGAACCCTTCTGCCCGTGGACGCCGGCGCGCCGGCCCCACTGTCTCGTCGCATGGTGTCACCAGCCTGGTCCGAGGCCGCCGCCGCACCAAGGACCAAGCCCCATCCGCCGTCTCGCTCCGAAGCGTCGGGGCACTCACCGGGCTGGCCGTAGTTGCCACGGTGGCTGCTGCGGCTGCCCTGCCCTTGGATCAGACTGGATCCCAGGAAGCCAGCGCTGGCCGCCCCCAACTGCAGACATCGGTAAAAGCTTGGCCCATTTCAGCCCCGTCCAATGAAGCTGAACCGACGTTCAGCCGGCCTACAACAGACAGCACGGCGGCCGCGCAGAAGGAAACAAAGGTCACTCCGAGTGCTGCGGCCCAGCCGACTCCTGCAGAGGACGTTAGCGAGCGCCCCGCTCCGATGACCACTGAGTCTGCCAGTGTTTCCACCGGAGAGGCTGCCGCGCCGCTTGCCGGCGCCGTCGGAGAAGCAACTGGTACCGCCAAAGACAAGGTTGCTGGCGCGACTGCGGCTGCCACGGATACGGCAGAAAAGGCCACTGCGGCCGCTACGGAGGCAGCTAAGCCGACAGCCTCGCCCACCGCCGACGCCGCAGTACCGACAACCCCGGCTACGAGCCCTCCGGCCAAGCAAAGCGCGCGAGCTGTGCCTGAAGAGCCCGAACCTACAAGATCAAGCGTACGCAGCCACTCAGCGGCGCCCGTCGAACCGGCTCCGACCAGCGAAGCTGTCGATCCGGAGGAACGGCCTTCGCCGGACGCGTCGCCTACCGCCGACACCACCCGGGATGCGGAGGGGGAGAAGCATCGCCGGTTCCGCGTCCGCGCTGACGTTGATGTGGACTTGGGCCTCCCCCTCTCCCTGTTGGGCGAAGACAAAGACGGCGGCAGCAGCCGGTAGGCCCCATCCGGCTCCTTCCGGGCCGGGCTGCAGAAAGAGGGTGGCGGAACCAGCGTTCCGTCACCCTCTCTTTGTCACTTCCATCGAAGATATGTTCTACTTTTAAATATGGACCGGGATGCTGCGGCGCGGATGGCAGCCCGTTATGCGAAGCGTGCGGAACCCGTCTCGCTGACCGCCGAGGAACTGGATCTCGAGCACCACAACGTGACCCGGGTAGTCCCGGGTGTGCCGGTGTGGGCGTGGATCCGTTTTCCCGGTGCCGCCGAACTGGTCCAGGGCGAGGCATTCGGCTGGACGTCGCGGGCCGTGCAGGTGACCTGGGAGGACGCCGGCGTCCGGCGGACAACGTGGGTGTGGGCCTCGGCCGTGCAGCGGCGGACCGATCCCTTGCGCAAGACGTCGCTGGGCGAGAGGACGGCAGCTAACGACGACGCGGCGCCGGCCAGGTCTGAAGGAGACCGGCCGACGCCGCGCTGATAGCCAGGACTAAGACTTAGGCCTTGCCGTCGAAGAGGCTGGTGACGGAGCCGTCCTCAAACACTTCGCTGATGGCACGGGCGATCAGCGGCGCGATGGACAGCACGGTCAGCTGCGGGAACTGCTTGTCCGCGGTGATGGGCAGCGTGTTGGTGACCACCACTTCGCGCGCGCCGGACTCGGCCAGGCGGCGGGCCGCCGGGTCCGAGAACACGGCGTGGGTGGAGGCGATGATGACGTCCTTGGCGCCGGCGTTCTTGAGCACCTGGACGGCGCCGGCGATGGTTCCGCCGGTATCGATCATGTCGTCGATCAGCACGCATTCGCGGCCTTCAACCTGGCCGACAACCGTCTTGGCCACGGCCTGGTTGGGCACGTTGACGTCGCGGGACTTGTGCACGAAGGCCAGCGGGGCGCCGCCGAGGCGCTCGGCCCACTGCTCGGCCACGCGGACGCGGCCGGTGTCCGGGGACACCACGGTAACGTTGTCCAGGTCCACGCGGGTGCGGACGTACTCGGCCAGCAGCGGGATGGCCATCAGGTGGTCGACCGGGCCGTCGAAGAAGCCCTGGATCTGCGCGGTGTGCAGGTCCACCGAGATGAGGCGGTCGGCACCGGCGGTCTTGTACATGTCCGCCACCAGGCGGGCCGAGATCGGCTCGCGGCCGCGGTGCTTCTTGTCCTGCCGGGCGTACGGGTAGAACGGGGCAATCACGGTGATGCGCTTGGCGGAGGCCCGCTTGAGCGTGTCCACCATGATCAGGTGTTCCATGAGCCATTCGTTGATCGGGGCCGGGTGTGCCTGGATCACAAAGGCGTCGGTGCCGCGGACGCTTTCCTCGAAGCGGACGTAGATCTCGCCGTTGGCGAAGTCGTACGCGCTGGTGGGAAGCAGATCGATCTCGAGCTCTTTGGCGATCTCTTTGGCGAGTTCCGGGTGTGCCCTGCCTGAGGCAAGGACCAGCCTCTTTTCGCCCTGGGCCTTAATTCCGGTCATGAATGGTCACTTTCTGCATTGGTGGGGGTTTGGGAAGAAGCAGCGGCGTCGGCCGCCTTTGCGGCTGAAGTGCCGGCCCGGTTCTGCTGGACCCAGCCTTCGATGTTGCGCTGGGCCGCGACGTTCAGCGCCAGTGCGCCGGCCGGAACGTCCTTGCGGATCACCGCGCCCGCGCCCGAATACGCGCCGTCGCCCACCTGAACGGGTGCAACGAAGACGGTGTTCGATCCGGTGCGGACCTCGGAGCCGATGATCGTACGGTGCTTGGCCACGCCGTCGTAATTGGCGGTGATGTTGCCGCAGCCAATGTTCGAGTTCTCGCCGATCTCGGCATCCCCGGCGTAACCGAGGTGGCTCAGTTTCGAGCCCTTGCCGATGATGACGTTCTTGGTCTCGTAGAAGGCGCCGATCTTGCCCTTCTCCCCCAGCTGCGTGCCCGGGCGAAGGTAGGTGAACGGACCCACCGTCGCCTTCGGGCCGATCCGGCTGTCCGAACCGTGCGTGCGGATGACCTTGGCACCCTCGCCCACCGTGACGTTTGTGAGGGTGCAATCGGGACCAACGACGGCGTCACTCGCCACGTGCGTGCTGCCGTGCAGTTGAGTGCCGGGCAGCAGCGTGACGTCCGTGCCGAACGTGACAGTGGAATCGATCCAGGTGGTGCCCGGATCGACGATGCTCACGCCCGAACGCATGGCGGCTTCGAGCACGCGCTTGTTGTGCTCCGCGCCGAGCTGCGCCAGCTGGACGCGGTCGTTCGCGCCCTCAACCTGCCAGCGGTCGGTGGTGACCACCGCGGCCACTCTGCCCCCGCCGTCGTTAGCCAGGCCGAGCACGTCCGTAAGGTATTTCTCGCCCTGTGCGTTGTCCGTGGTGATCTCCTTGAGCGCATCGCGCAGGACCTTCGCGTCGAACGCGTAGATGCCGGAGTTGATCTCGCGGATTTCGCGCTGCGCATCGCTGGCATCCTTGTGCTCCACGATGCCCTGCACGGTGCCGTCCGCGGTGCGCACAATCCGTCCGTAGCCGGCGGCGTCGTCGAGCACCGCGGTCAGCACGGTCACCGCATTGCCGTCCCCGGTGTGGGTCCGGACCAGCTCCTGCAGCAGGGCGGTTGTGAGCAACGGAACATCACCGTAGGTCACCACAACCGTGCCCTCGAGGTCCGCCGGGAGGGCTTCGAGCGCGGCTTCCACCGCGCGGCCGGTGCCAGGAATCTCGTCCTGGTCCACGATCAGCGCGTCCGGATCCAGCTCCTGGATATGGGCGGCCACGCGGTCGCGCTCATGGCGTACGACGGCGGCCAGCACCTTGGGCTCGAGGCCCCGGGCTGCGGCCAGCGCGTGGCCGACCATGGAAATCCCGCCGATTTCGTGGAGGATCTTCGGTTTCTGCGACTTCATCCGGGTGCCCGCGCCTGCGGCGAGAACGATGACTGCGGCCGGCTGGATCACCGGTACTGCGTTGTCTGGACTGTTGTCTTGGGGGCTCACGAAGTGGCACTCCTACCCGGACTGAATCCGTGTCAATGCTAAGCAAGGGTTAACGCCATGCTACTTGCCGGGACTTGCTCCGTTTACCAGAGGGTCCTCGTTCCGCCCATAGGATTCGAACCTATACTCCACAGCTCCAAAGGCTGGGGTGCTGCCATTACACCAGAGCGGACCGTGCCGACCGGTCACTACCAGCGGTTGGCAAAATGACAATTGCTGGTTGCCTGACGGGCACAAGAAATCATTTTGCCACGTTTGGGGAGTCCGATGCGACTTGAGCGCGCCGGAGCCCCGGCCCGTCCTTTGGACTTGAGGGGCAGGGCTGGTTTGTTTCCCGGTGCCCGTTCCACAGGTCCCGGCCGTTTGGGGGTACCATACAGCTATGGTCGGACTAGATGCGGAGGCAGTAGAACGGCTGGTTCAGAGAACCGCCGAAAGTTCCCGTGCCACCGAGGCGCTACGTCTCGAAATGAACCGTACCGCTCGCCTCAAACAAGAGAACATGCTCGCACTTCGCGCTGCCGGACTCCCTGTTCGCGGCATCGCTTCCCGGCTTGGGGTCAGCCCTGCAGTCGTACAGGCAGCTATTGCTGCGGCCAAAAGGGCCCGTCCCGTACTCGATCGCCGCGAAGAACGCGTGTCGTACGAACTGCACTTGCAGGTAGCACTGAAGCTGCGCCAAGACGAGCAGCTGATCCGCGAGATTGGCCGCCAAGGCATTCGCCGCTTACGACAGCGGAAGCGCAACACGATTGCAGAGATGTGGCTGGACAAGTGGGAGGAACTGCTGAACGCTTCCGTCGACGAACTCGAACACGGCATGCTTGCCGACGGCGAGCATGCCAAGGAGATGCGCCAGTTGAGCCCGTTTGCGGGAGCACTCACGCAGGAAGAGCGTCTAATCGCAATCCGGAAGGCGGCTGCTGTTGCACCGGCTCGAACTTGAACACGCCATACGAGCAGCTACAGAGATAATTCGGCAGGACAGTGTCATCATCATCGGCAGTCAGTCCATCCTCGGAACCTGGACAGAAGAAGTCCTGCCTGCGGCCGCGACCATGTCTGAAGAGGTGGATATCGCCCCCATCGGCGATGACGACGCTGAAACTCTCGCTACAGAGCTCGACGCCGCTATCGGCGAGCTCTCGTCCTTTCATGAAACACACGGATTTTATGTCCAGGGAGTGGGACGCCATACAGCCGTCCTCCCAGCCGGATGGGAGGACCGACTCGTCGCTGTGAGTAACGACAACACGAGGCATCGAACCGGTCTCTGTCTGGATCCTCACGATCTGTGCGTTGCCAAGCTTGTCGCAGCCAGAGAGAAAGACTATGCCTTCGTCTCGGAGTTGGTGGCTGCTGCCCTGATCAAGATTGACGTCCTCATGGATAGGGCAAAGCAACTGGACGCGGACGAACCTCGCCGGAAGCGCGTCATCTCATGGCTCGAATCACAGCGGGGATAGCGCAGGGCTGCTCCGTATAGGCAATCATGCATAGGCTATTGCCCGGTACCGGTCCAGCCGACGTCTGGATCGGGGGTCTTGCCTCCCTTAGGGGCCTTGGCTCCTTCGGGTGCCTTGCCTCCTTCTAGCGTCTTGACTCCGGTGTCTTCCTGCTGTCCATCTTCCGCCGCGGGCTGCTCCGGCACGGGTTCCAGCCGGACGATGACCTGCTTGGAGGCGGGCGTGTTGCTCAGTTCCGCCACGCTGTCCAGCGGCACCAGCACGTTCGCCTCCGGATAGTAGGCCGCTGCACACCCTTGGGCGGTGGGGTACGCAACAACACGGAACTTGCGCAGCACACGCTCCCGGCCGTCGTCGTACTCCCCGAGGACGTCAACCAGCTGGCCGTCGTGGATGTCCAGCAAGACCAGGTCCTGCGGGTTCACGAAGACCACATGGCGGCCCTTCTTGATGCCGCGGTACCTGTCGTTGTAGCCGTAGATGGTGGTGTTGAACTGGTCATGCGAGCGCAGGGTCTGCAGGATCAGCCGGCCGGGCGGGCAGTCCAGCGCCTCCAGGTCATTGGTGCTGAACATGGCCTTGCCCGTGGGCGTGTTGAAGGTGCGCGAATCGCGCGGGCCGTTGGCCAGCATGAAGCCGCCCTCCTGCCGGATGCGCTGGTTGTAGTTCTCGCAGCCGACCACCACGTGGGAAATGTGCTCGCGGATCTTGTCATAGTCCTGCTCGAAGCCGGCCCAGTCCACGTTGACCTTGTCCCCCAGCACCGCGCGGGCGAGCCGGGTGACAATGGCGACCTCCGAGAGCAAGCCCGGTGCCACGGGTTCCACCTTGCCCCAGGACGGGTGCACTGCGCTGACCGTGTCCTCCACCGAGACGAACTGCTCGCCGGTGGCCTGCCTGTCTATTTCAGTGCGGCCCATGGTGGGCAGGATGAGCGCTTCCTTGCCGATGACGGTGTGCGAGCGGTTGAGCTTGGTGGAGATCTGGACGATCATCTCCGTGTTCTCCATGGCCTCCTCCGCCGCTGCCGTGTCCGAAATGGCGGCCACAAGGTTGCCGCCGAGCGCGATGAAAACCTTGATCCCGCCGTCGCGCATTTTGGCAATGGCCTGGACGGCGTCCACGCCGTGTTCCCGCGGCGGGTCGAAGCCGAATTCGTCCCGAAGTGAGTCAAGGAACGACGGCGGCATCTGTTCCCAGATACCCATGGTCCTGTCACCCTGCACGTTGCTGTGGCCGCGGATGGGAGACGCGCCGGCGCCGGGCTTGCCGATGTTGCCGCGCAGGAGCAGCAGGTTGATGATCTCCTTGATGGTGGAAACCGCTTTCTTCTGCTGCGTCAGCCCCATCGCCCAGGTGATGATGACCTTGTCCGCCTTCAGGTAGCGGGCCGCGAGCTCGTCGATCTCCTCGGTGCGCAGGCCGGTGGCCTCCAGCACGGCCTGTTCGTCCAGCTTGTCCAGGTGGGCCTTGAGCTCGTCGAGCCCCTCGCAGTGGGCCTGGATGAACTCGTGGTCCAGCACGGTGCCGGGATTGGCGGCTTCGGCGTCGAGCACGCGCTTGGAGAGGGCTTGGAGCAGAGCCATGTCCCCGCCGAGCCGGATCTGCAGGAACTGGTCCGCGATCTCGGTGCCGTGGCCGACGATGCCCTTGACCGTCTGCGGGTTCTTGTAGCGGCGCAGGCCGGCCTCGGGCAGCGGGTTGACCGCGACGATCTCGCCGCCGTTCTCCTTGCACTCCTCCAGCGCGGTGAGCATGCGCGGGTGGTTAGTGCCGGGGTTCTGGCCCATGATGATGATCAGGTCCGCTTTGCCAAAGTCGTCATACTTCACGGTGGCCTTGCCGACACCGATGGTCTGGCCCATGGCCCAGCCGGAGGACTCGTGGCACATGTTGGAGCAGTCCGGCAAGTTGTTGGTGCCGTAGGCGCGCACAAACAGCTGGTAGGCGAAGGCGGCCTCGTTGGACGTGCGGCCGCTGGTGTAGAAGGCGGCCTCATCCGGCGAGGCCAGGCCGTTGAGCTTCGCGGCGATGATCTTGAAGGCGTCATCCCAGCTGACCGGGATGTAATGGTCCGCGCCGGCCGGCTTGTACACCGGCTCCGTGAGCCGGCCCTGCATGCCCAGCCAGTACTCGCTCCGGCCGCGCAGCTCTTCCACGGTGTGCTCGGCCCAGAACTCGGTGGCGATGGTGACCGGCGTGGCCTCCCAAGTGACTGCCTTGGCCCCGTTCTCGCAGTACTCGAAGGGCTTGCGGTGGTCCGGATCCGGCCACGCGCAGCTCATACAGTCGAACCCGTCCTTCTGGTTCATCGCAAGCAGGGTCTTCCGGCTGCGGTCCACACCCATATGCTTCAGCGCCGGCTGCATGGAATGCACGACGCCGGGGATGCCGGCCGCCCAGGATTTGGGCTTCTCTACCTCGAGATCGTTCTCGTCGGCTTCCTCAACCTCAGGATTATTGCGCGTCATTGCCGCACGTCCCTTCTTCACCACAAAACGCAGGTCCGATTGATGTGCTCATAGCAGGAGTATTGCGAGTACCTTAGGCCTAACAGTTATCCGGTGGGGCCGCAAGCGTTTTGCCGATTCCCGCAGGCCTCTGGATGGCCGGGCCGCCCTCCCGTAGGGTCATCACCAGAAAGGGGTAGCCATGAAACCGTCCATAGTGGTTTTCGACGTCAACGAAACGCTCTCCGACCTTTCTGCCCTGCCGGCCAAATTCACCCAGACGGGAGCGCCGGCTTTCCTGGCGAAGGTGTGGTTTGCCGGGCTGCTGCGCGACGGCTTTGCTCTGGCCGCCGCAGGCAACAACGAGAAGTTCGCCCGGGTCGCCGCGGAATCCCTGCACAGCGTGCTTCAGGACGCTCCGCTGAACCGGGACCTTGACGAGGCCGTGCAGCATATTATGGACGGTTTTTCCGCCCTGTCCCTTCATCCCGATGTGGCTGAGGGCATCAGCGCTCTCCGCGGCGCCGGCCTGCGCCTGGTCACCCTGAGCAACGGTTCGGCGGACGTGGCGAGGAACCTGTTAGGTTCGGCCGGCCTGCTGGAGCAGTTCGAACAACTCCTGTCCGTGGAGGACGCACCCGCCTGGAAGCCGGCCCGCGCTGCCTACGACTACGCCGCGTGGGTCTGCGAGACGGACCCGGACCAGATGATTCTGGTGGCCGTCCATCCCTGGGACATCCACGGCGCCAAGCGGGCCGGCCTGCAGACCGCTTGGCTCAACCGCAGCGGCGCCGACTACCCGGGTTACTTCGAAGCACCCGACTACACAATCACCAGCCTCGAGGAACTGGCCTCCGCCCTGGAAGCCTGAGGTCCTGATCCCCTAGCATTCTCCCGCTAGCTTTTCTCCGACAGGGCAGGCGCGGCAGGCTCGTCCAGCTCATACCCGGAGACCGGCACATCCCCTTCTTCTGCAGGCTCCGGCACCTCCCGGACCGCTGAATCATCTGCCCGATGCTGGTGCAGCCGGTCAGTTTTGGCCACCGTCAGCAGGACTACCGAATCCTCCGTGGCCCTGACCGAGTACAGCCCCGGTGGAACCACGAGCAGATCACCGTCGCGGCCGTCCCAGCGGTCGACCTGCGTGGCCAGCCGGATGCGGCCGTTCAGCACCAGGACGGTTGCCTCGCCCGGGTTCAGGTGTTCGTTCAGCTCCTGGCAGGCGGCGAGCGCGATCACGGTCTGGCGCAGGACGTGCTCGTGCCCGCCGTAAACCGTGTTGGCGCTTCTGCCGCTGGTCACACGCCTGGCGGTGTCGAGATGACGGCGTCCGATTGCGGTCAAAGAAAACTTCTTCACTTCTGCCTCCCAGACTGCGTGAACCATGCTGTCCGCTTCAGATCCCGTGGACCGCGATTCCCACCATCCTAGGCCTTTTATGCGCGGACTGTGGGATGGGTCACAGCAGCATCGTGTTCGCAGTTCAGCGGCGGGTGGAGTAGTGGATGGTCTGCGCCGCGATCCGGCCGTCGCGGACCACAAAGCTGTCCACGCCGTCGTGAATTTCGAGCTCGTCGGTTGAACCGGTCCAGACCAGCATGCCGATCTCGCCGTCGGTCAGCAGCTTATGGAACTGGAACGAGCCGTCCTGAATGTAGCTCTGCAGAATGTCTGCGAGGTGGCGCACGCCGTCGTGGCCGCGGTGCACCCCCTCGGCCGACAGAAGTACGACGTCGTCCGCATAGTTCTCGCGCAGGTCACCTTCCAGATCCCCCACGGTGCGGTAGTGGAGATGGGAATTGAGCACTTCCTGGATCGTGCGCGGGCTTCCCCGGCTCACGTCGGATTCCTGCTGTGTCATGGACATCCCCTCGCTCCTGGCGTTTCAATCCGTGGGTTTCGGCTTGCATCTCTCTGCCCGCGCCCCGTGCCCCGTGACCCGCGGCCCAATGGGCACCCTCAGTGTTCATGTACCCGCCCCGGTCACGATCCAGACGCGCCCATGGTGCCGACTTTATCCAGAGCCGGCCAGGCAGAAAGCGGGCCTTCAGGGGTGCCGCACGCCCTCGCCGGCGAGCACGGCGCGATAGCCCTCGCGGAATGAGGGGAAGCGGAAGCGGAAGCCGGTGGCGAGAAGCCGGCTGTTGCTGCAGCGCTTGTCCCCGCCGCGGGCGTTGTTGGCACCTCCCGAGGCTGCCCCGCTTACCGAAGCCGCCGCGGTCTTCAAGGCCGCCCCGCTTCCCGAAGGCGCAGCCGCCCCGCTAGGCGGTTCCGGCACGTACAGTTCGGCCGCCAGGAACCGCAGCACCTCCCCCATATCCGCCGGTTCGGAATCGACCCCCAGGTAGATCTGCTCCGGCGCTTCGACAGCCGTGGTCAGGTGCACGATCGCCGCGGCGGCATCGTCCCGGTGGATCCGGTTGGTCAGCCGGGGCGGGTCCGGAATTACCGCTGTCCCCTGCCTCACCTGGTCGATCAGCCGGGTGCGTCCCGGACCGTAGATACCGCCCAGCCGCAGCACGATGGCGGACGGCAGCCGGGCATGCAGCAACTCCTCCGCCTCGCGCAGGATCCTGCCGGTGGCCGACGATGGCCGGGCCGGCGTGGTTTCGTCGACCTCGCCGCCGTCGTTCTCCCCGTACACCGCGGTGGAAGACACGAACAACACCCGGCGCGGCCGGACGCCGTCGTGCTCCATCGCATCCAGCAGGTTGGCGAGAGCGTCAACATACGCGCTGCGGTAGGCCGCCTCTGTCCGCTCGGCGGCCGCCGTCGCGATGACCACAATCTCCGTGTCGGCCGGGATTGCGGGCAGCGGACCGGTGAGGTCGACGGCCGCGCCCTCCAGCTGCGCGGGCAGCTTCTCCGGCGAGCGGCGCCAGCCGATCACGCGGTGGCCGGCCGCGGCAAAACGCAGTCCCGCTTCCGTGCCCAGGTCGCCGCATCCCGCTATCAGCACTGTCATCTTTAGCTGCCTCTCCGTTTGCGTATGCCTCAGCATCCATATTCGGGCAACCCCCAATTTTGGGCCCCCGACATGCCCCAACTGCACCATTGAAACTCAATCGTTACCAGTCATGATGAAGGAAGCATTCGTGGGGAATGCGACGCATTGGGGAATGCGAGATGCAAGGGGGATGTGTGGAGCAATTAACCGCCGGGCACGCCACGCCCATTTCTGTACAGATGATCGGCAACCTTGAAGTCCGTCGGGGCAAAACCGTCCTGACGTCAGCCACTCTCGGCAGCCCGAAGGCCAGGCAGATCTTTGAAATTCTGCTGCTGAGACTCGGCTCGCCCGTTTCCAAAGGCGAGCTCATCGAACTGCTCTGGGGCGGCAGGCCACCGGGCAAAGCACAAGCCACGCTGGAAAGCTACGTCAGCCTGCTGCGGCGCAGTCTGCAGCCCGGCGACGCAAAAACCGGCCCGCTGCGGACCGCGACCGGCAGCTATGTCCTCGATCCGGACCTGGTGGAGGTGGATCTGGTCCGGTTCAACCAGCTGGTCGCGCAGGCGGACGAAAGCGCACCGGCCGAGGCCTATCCCCTGCTGGCGCAGGCGTTGAAGCTCGCGTCGGCGCCGCTGCTCGGGGACGAGCTGGCTACCGAGTGGGCCGACGAGGCGCGTGTCCACCATGCGTCCCTGGTGACGTCGGTGCAGATCCGGGCGGCCGAAACCGCTGAGTATCTGGGACGCACACAGGATGCGCTTCACTGGGCCGAACAGGCGGTGGCGTCCGAGCCGCTGAACGAACGCGCGTGGTCCACACTGGTCACCACGCTTGAGTCCGCCGGCCGCTATGCCGAGGGCCTCCAGGCCTACGACAAGTGCCGTCGGCTGCTGGACCGGGAGCTGGGCTGCACGCCGGGGCCAACCCTGCGCGACGCCCACGCCCGGTTGCTGCAGAAAACCGTAGAGGACGACGGCGAACTCTCCGAAGTTCTCGCGGCCTTGCTCTACCTGAACGACCGCATGCGCTCGCAGCCGGCGCACCAGAACACGCGGGCCGTCACCAAACGCGCGCAGGGGGCGTCGTCGTACACAAATACTGCAGGCCGCGTCATCAGCGCCTTCCTGAACAAGGCGTTGACCGTCGGCTGACACTAGGAGGGGATCCACATGGATAACCAGATCGACAACAACAAGACATACCTGTCCGTCGCCCAGGTCGCCGGGCACCTGAATGTCTCGAAAATGACCATCTACCGGCTGGTCCACACCGGACAGTTGCCGGCCGTCCGGATCGGCCAAAGCTACCGGGTCAGCGAAGACGCAGTGGCCAAGTATCTGGAAGGCGGAACCGTGCAGGCCACCTAAAAAGACGTTGCCGCGCTGCCCGAAACCTGCTCGGACGGCGCCGTAGTGAGAATTACCGTCGGCCCGAAATCCACGTTGCCGGCGGCACTTCCCCTCCACAGTCGGCACTTGTCCACATAAGCCCGAAGAACCCTCCTCCTCGAACAGAGGTTCCAATAGCGTTGAGGTATGGCCATTGGAACGCTGGAGGAAACGGACGGAGCAGGCAGCTCCCTCGCCGCCCTGCGCTCCGAAGTCCTCCGGATAACCGATGAGTTTGTCCAGGATTCGCTGCTGATGTCCCGTCGGGATCTCGCTGACACTGTTGCATTCACGGAAGAACTGGCTAAAGTCGTCGAATTTCTGCAGCTGGTCGGTGCCCGAGCAGTGGAAGACCAGAACGTTGCGGCCCTCGGTGAGTCCAGCAGCGGCCTTGGCTGGTCGGAACCTCCCGCGCCAGCGGACACGTCCGCTTGCGCTGCCGCTACGTCAGACACATCGTCTGAGACAGCGACTGGCGCCGTTCGGAAGAAGCCGTGCCCTGAGTTCAAAGACGCAGCCGACTATCTTCGGGGGCGCCTCGGCATCAGCCGGACGGAGGCGCGCCGCCGGCTCCGGGTGGCGGCGGACATTTTGCCGCGGCGCCAGCTCAATGGCGAATTTGGAGCAGCGAAACTGGAACATCTCGGTAAAGCGCTGGCCGAGGGATCCATCAGCGGCAAGGCCGCCACCATGATCCGGGATGCCGTGGACCGCGTCCGTCCGGTAGCGGGGCCTGAAGCCCTCGTCGCCATGGAGGAGAACCTCACCCGTCAGGCCCAGGAGACCAACGTAGACGTGTTGTCTACACTCGTGGCCACTTGGGAAGCAGGTCTGGATCAGGACGGGGCCGAGCCGTCTCCTGAACTGCTCAAGGGTCGACAAGGCGTCTTCTACAAGGGCAAGCGTAACGGTCTCCACAAACTCGAAATCGCGGCCACGGACGAACAGCATGAGTACATCGCCACGGTCATGAACGTAGCCACCAACCCACGCATCGCCGCGAACCGCACCCCTTCAGACCACGGTGCCTCCTCCGAAAACCCTGAGGCTCTCGGAGCTGAGCCGGAGAACGGACAAGACAGCGGTCAAGTGTGGCAGGACCCGCGCACCAGAGAGCAGCAACTGCTTGACGGGCTCGTTGCAGGCTGCAAGCTGGCACTGGCAACCGACGAACTACCGGACACCGGCGGACACCGCCCCCAGGTCATGGTCACCATCGGATACCAGGAACTGTGCGGCGCAATCGCGGGAAGCGGCCATGCCGTGTTCGGCGGGATGGTTACTCCCAAGACTGCACGCCGGATCGCCTGCGACGCCGATATCATCCCGGTGGTGCTCGGCTCGAAGGGTGAAATTCTCGACGTCGGCCGGAAGCACCGGTTCTTCAACCGCGCGATGCGCCGAGCACTTGTCGCACGGGACAAAGGCTGCGCCTTCCCCGACTGCTGCATACCGGCTGTCTGGACCGAAGCTCACCACATCAAACCTTGGTGGGACGGCGGCCTCACGGAAGTCGGTAACGGGACCTTGCTTTGTTCGTTTCACCATGCCCTCATGGACAACGGGAACTGGGAAATCGAGGTCCGGCAGGGCATCCCTTGGTTCATTCCGCCGGCGTACCTCGACCCGGAACGAAAAGCGCGACGCAACCTGTACTGGCACGCGGGAATTCCCGAAGCGTTGTCAGCCGCCCAAGCCGCCACAAGCACCTAACGCTCTCCTGACTATGTCTGGACATGTGCCTGGGCCTGGGCCTGGACTGCTTTCCGCGTTCCCCGCCGGCAATCCTCATCCACGTTTGCGTGGGGCTGCTCATGTTCACGGCGTCGCTGTCGCTTTTCCTGACGAACCTTTCCCTTGCGCTGCTGTGGGCCACAGCCGCGGCCGCCGCTTAGCTGCCACGTCTTCGATCCAGCCGATGGCGAAGAAAACCAGTCCCAGCAGCGGCCAAACGACGATGAACTGCAGCAGTTCGCTTTCCAGGAGCCACGGCAGGTTTTCTTCGAGGACCGGAAAGTTCCAGAGCAACTCGATCAGTGGGACCGATGCGATCAGCACGAGGTTGTGCCATAGGTACATGGTGATGGCGCGGTTGTTGATCAGCGCGATGAGTTTGTCCAGGAACCGCAATGGTCGCGGAAGCATGGACCAGGAGGGCGAGATTCGCAGCAGCAACGCGCAGACGCCGAAGGACCATAAGGCCTGTCCCAGCGGGTTGGCCCCCAGGTCCCAGCCGAACTCTTCAAGGTGCGACCAAACCCAGAGCAGCCCCAGACCCATGATCGCCAGCGCCGCGACCAGAACAATACGGAACGGAACCCGGCGAAGGAGCCCGTCATGATAAGCAAAACCAAGAATCCAGCAGGCTCCGTAGGTGGCGAAGTCTGTTGCGGGACTGTCTGCGGCGCCGGGAATCACGACGATCTCCAGACCCAGCACGGTGACGAGTCCGAGCGGTGCCATCAGGGTGACCCACGGCAGTCTCCTGAACGCCTTGAGCAGCAGCGGCGACAGCAAGACAAACCAGAAATACGCCCTGATGTACCAGAGGATATCCGCCGACTCCATCCCCCATGAAGTCTCGGTCAGGCCCGCATCGGAACCGATGCTTTCAGGGAAGGGCGGGTCGCCGATCGGAAGAAACCAAAGCAGGATCCTGAGCCACCAGCCACCGGTATCTCCTTGCTCGGGCCGCCAGCCTTGAACAAGCAGGGCCGTCACCACCGTCAGACTGTAGGCCCACAGGGGCAGCAGCAACCGCCGGACCCGGCTCTTCAGGACGCCGGCGGCCGGACGCTGGAGGGAACGGACCATCAGCGAGCCTGCGAGCGCGAACATCACGCCCATGGAGGGGAAGACCACGCTCAGCCAGACCGCTTGGAAAAAGGTGTGAAAGGCCACGATGCGTACCAGGGCGATCGCGCGCAGCAGGTCAAGGTAGCGGTCGCGGCCTGTGGAAGCAGGCTCCAGGCCCGTATCTTGCCGAGCGGGAGCGAGCGGCGTTGACGTAGCCAGAGCTGCAGGCGCGGGACTTGGCGTGCCCGGGACGGGATCTGGCTTGCCCGAAGTTGCGGCTCGGGCTTCGGCAGTCATGGCCTGCTCCTCGGCAAAGGGGCGGACAGCGGGAAAGGGACAGGCAGCGGCGATACGATTTGCAGGTGCCTACCGTACTGACGCTTTCTGCCCTGGTTATCCGTGACGACGCCGGCCGGCTGTTGCTGGTCCGCAAGCGCGGCACTTCCAAGTTCATGCAGCCGGGCGGCAAGCTGGAGCCGGGCGAAAGCTTCGCAGCTGCAGCCGTCCGGGAGCTCCAGGAGGAGCTGGGCATCCGGGTGGCTGAGACGGAACTGACCGACATGGGCCGCTGGTACGGGGCGGCGGCCAATGAAACGGACACCTTTATCGACGCCGGCATCTTCAGCTGCAAGACACACCAGGCTCCGATTGCAGCGGCCGAGATCGAAGAAGTTCTTTGGCTGCACCCCGATGAAGCGAAGGCACGGGACGATCTGGCTCCGCTGCTGACCGACCATATCCTCCCGCTCCTCGCAGAGGCGGCGGCGTGGACCGCTCATGACAGTGCTAACTCGGCTAGCTCGGCTGCAGGCGGCGCGCGGGACTGACCCACACGCCGCTGGTTTTCCGGGTCCAGGCCTGCACGGCGGTAACCAGGCAAACCGTGGCATCAACCAGGCGCACCAACGGAAAGACCAGTCCAAGCAGAAGCAGGCCGGGCCGCCTCAGTACGCAGGCGGTGATCACGGTCAGCAGGTAGTCCGGCAGGAGAATGCCCAGCAGAACATCCTGTGGCCGCAGGATCACCACATCCAGCAGGGCACCCGCCAGCAGCGCCGGAATGACCAGCACCAGAACCACACTGGCGGTGATCAGTTCGACGATGTGCAGCAGCAGGGCGGCCCAGAAACGGCCGAGGTGCAGGCCATGGCGGCGGACGGTCTGCCAAAAGCCGAGGCTCCAGCGCCGGATCTGGCGGACGTAGTCCTGGAAGTTGTCCGGATCCTGGGTGTAGGCGACGGCCGCGGAGGGGTGGAAATCGATGCGGCCGAGCTTCTTCGCGTGGATCTCGAACGTCATGTTGAAGTCCTCGATCAGCAGCCCTGGAGCATCGACGTCGATATCGGCCAGGACACTGGTGCGGTACATGCTGGCGAAGCCGGGCACAATGGTGACCACGTTGGCGGGCTTGGCCGCCTGGCCGTACTTCAGCAGCAACTGGACGATGGTGTACAGCCGTTCCCGGTAGGCCAGGAGAATCCTGCCCACGGCGCCTTGCTTCCCGCGGTCGGGCAGGGAGCGTGCCCGCCCCGCGACGGCCACCACCTCCGGATCGTTGAAGAGCGGCAGGCCCGTTGCCAGGTAGTCCGGGGCCAGGCGGGTGTCGGCGTCCAGCAGCAGCACAGCCTTATAGCTGCCGGTCAGACCGTAGTACTCCATGCCGGCCGCCAAGGCACCGGCTTTGCCCCGGTTGGGGCTCAGTTCCAGAACGTTCACCCCCGCGCGTCCGGCGATCCGCGCCGTCGCATCGGTCGACCCGTCGGAGATCACGTGGATGTTGCCCGCCGGCACGAGGGCGGCAGCGGTCCCGATGGTCTCCTTGATGACGAGTTCTTCGTTGTGCGCGGCGATCAGCACCGCAACATCTGCCGGCCGGACGGCAGGATCAACCTTGACGGCCAGCTGCCGGGGTTTGGTGCTGTTCTGCCACTCCCCCACGAGCCGCAGCAGTCCGATGCTGCTCCAGAACGGTGTGCTGATGCCCAGTACCAGTAGGCAGATCAGCAGTATTGTCCACGGTTCCATCTCTCCCCCTCATCTCGTTGCCAGCCATGCCGGTGCGGGTTGTGCTGCTGTCGGTAGGTGCTAGCTGCTTCTTTGTCCCTGCTGGACCTGGAGCGTCGTGGTCCGTTTGAGCCACGGGCCGTTGGGAACGTCCTCTTCGTCGACGAACTGCCAGTCCACCTTGTCCTGCGCGCCGTTGAGCGAGCTGAATCCCAGGCAGCCGTTCAGCGCGGGTGAGACGTCCATGCCTGCGCCGTTGAACTCCGTGTTCGCGGGCCTATGGTCACCTTTGCCGAAAACGTACGTGGCGTCGTCGTATTTCCCGGGTCCGGCATCCTCGATCTGGCCGTAACAGGTGCGGTCGCCCTTCTTGATCCGGACCCAGCGGTTCTTCATGTAGCTGAAGGACTTGTCCGTTTCCTTGCCTGCGTAACCCGGTTCCTGAGCCCACGGGATCACGCTCCCGCGCATGGCGAAGGCGAGCGGATTGTTGACGTCGTCGAAGGGCAGATCGAGGTAGAAGGGGTTCTGCTTCGGCACCATCTGCGTGGGGAAGTAGCCGTTGGCCTGGGCACGCGGTTCGGTGGTGCAGACATTATCGACGACGACGCCGTCGCAGCCTCCGTAGCTCTCCAGCCAGAAACTGTCGTAGGCGGACTGGAGTTGGCTGCCATCGGGCGCATTGGGGTCGAAGACTTCGCCGACCCAGAAAGTAGTCGCGATAATGTCCGTGTGCCACGGGTACTTCTGGTTGTTCGGCTCAAGGTCGCGACCGGCGCCGGAGGAACCGGCTGGAACGCATGATGTCAGGAGCGTTCCGGCTGCCATGAGTCCTGAGATGATTGCCACCGCGGTCGTGGCCCGCTGCTTCACGGTGCCGGCTCCGGCGAGGACTGGACCGGCGGTTGGGCCGATGGTTCGGCCCGCGGTTGTTGGGCCGCTGGTTCCGCCGGCGGTTGTTGGGCCGGTTGTTGGGCCGCCGGTGAGTGGGCCGGTGGCGCTCCGTTGGCGTCGTAGAGGGCGTAGTTGTCGGTGACGAGGGTGCCGTCGCCGATGAGGCCGATGCCGAAGGTCAGGGCAGTGGCGTGACCCGGAAGCGGTGGCGTGGTCCATTCGGCGTGGACGAAGTCTTCGGCCGGATCAAGGTACGGGCTGGCGGTCCAGTAATGCCAGGCCCCTTGCCCGTCCCGGTAGTAGACGCTGAACTGTGCGTTGGTTTCCGTTTTGTAGTCGGCACGCAGGGAGTACCGGTGGCCGGGCTCGACAGCCGGGGCGCACTCGCCAAGGTCCTGCCGGGTGATCAGCTTGGCGTCCCCGTCGACATAGTCCGAGACTACGAGTTCCGCGGCGTTGGAGCCGTCCGGTCCGCGGCTCCGGCTGAATTCGGCTTCGTTGTCGCCGTAGCCGCCTTCCATCCAGCAGAACGGCGCTGTATCCCGCTGCCACTGGTTCAGGTTGCCGTTGACCAGGGCGTTCTCCCCTGCGGCAGGCGGCTCGGGTGCGGGTACTTCGGCTGGTTCCCGGTTGGGCCCGCCGATGACTTGCTGGACGGTCCGGACCACGGTGCTGCTTCCTGCGGAGGCGACGCTGACGGAATCCGGGGCCTGTGCGCCGGGGCCGTTCCCGGCGTCGTTAGTGGTTGACTGGTCACCGGGGACGCTTCGCTGGGCCAGCCAGTCGACGAACTCGGTGAAAAGATCTTCTTCCACGTCGATGTTGGTGCACTCGAAGGGGCACATGCCGTGGAACGTCAGGATGATCCAGCCGCCGGTGTCCTCGGCGCGGGTGACCTTGTCCTGCAGGTCCTGCAGGGTCCAGTCGGCTTCGACCTGTTCCGGGGCCTTCAGCAGGTAGGGGTCGGCCGGACGAAGCGACTCGGTTTCCGGACAGTCCTCGCAGCCTTCGCCGGCGGTGTCCCCGAGGCCGCGGGCGCTGTTGTAGCCGCACTCGCTCACCAGGGATTCGAGTTCCGGCGTGCTGGAGGCGAAAGGAAAGGCGAAGTTGGTGACATCGAAGCCCCAGCCATCGAGGTTGGCCCGGTCCTGGCAGATTTGCCGTGCCGCTTCCTGGAAACCAAGGTCCTGGATGTCCGGATGGGACAGGGTGTGGCCGCCTATTTCATGGTCGGCCAGGGCAATTTCCTTCGCCTGTTTCAAAGTCAGGTAGCGGGGCGATCCCAGGTTGCCGGAATTGAGGTAGAAGGTCCCCTGCAGGCCGGCGTCCGATAGAATCTCCGCGGCGCGTGCCTGGCCGCGGAAGCCGTCGTCGAACGTCAGGGATACCACCGTTTGTCCTGGTGTGGCTTCCATCGGATCGGCCGGCGCGTAGTCCGGCACGTCGATGGCCGCGGCGGGGTCCTGCCGGGGCGGGGAAACCTGTACCTCGGCCGGCTCTGCGTTGGCGGCGGGGCCGGACGTGTTCAGCCACTGGTCGCCGAAGACCAGGAAGGCTGCCGGGAGCGCCAGCAGCACCAGTGCCGCCAGCCACTGCAGCGAGCGTTTTGAACCGCGGGTGTCTGCGGCCGGGACCGCAGGCACAGAGCGGCGTTTGAGACCCATGATGTAAGTCCTTCCCTCCAGCGGTCCCACGGCTCTGCCCTTCGGGCTGTGGAACCGTCGCCGGAGCCGCCGCAGTGTAGCGGCGGCCCGGCTGCGGGCCTAACGGGCAGCGAGTGCGGCCGGTTTGGTGACGGCGGCAGTGGTTGCGCCTGCGGTGGTTTCGGCGTCGATGGATCCGCCGGGGGCGGTGGTTATGCCAGCGGCGGTTTCGGCGTCGGACGTTGTTGCCGCTGCCCAAGTGGGGGCCCTCATGACGGTCTGCCAGGACATGGCCACGTTGGAGATGATCTCCGCAATGGTGGTTTTCGGGTTGAAGCCCACCAGCTCGCGGGCCTTCGAATTATCCGGAACCCGCCGGCGCATGTCCTCGTAGCCCGGCGAGTAGGCCTTGTCGTACGGGACCAGCCTGATGTCGCTAGCGCTCTCCAACTGGTCGATGATCCGTTCGGCCAGGGCGAGGATGGAGACTTCGTACGTGCCGCCAAGATTGAAAGCCTGGCCATACGCCGAGGGATGCTCGGCGATCCTGACCAGGGCTGGCACGACGTCCGCCACGTAGGAGAAGCAACGGGACTGCGTGCCGTCGCCGAAGACGGTCAAGGGCTCGCCGCGCTGGGCCTGCCCCACCAGGTTCGGCACCACCATGCCGTAACGGCCGGTCTGCCGCGGTCCTACCGTATTGAACAGCCGCACGATGGCCACGCGCAGGCCGAACTCCTTCCAGTAGGCGTGTGCGAAGGCTTCGTCGATACCCTTGGCTGCCGCGTAGGTCCAGCGGGACTTCAGCGGTGAGCCGAGGATGCGGTCGGAGTCCTCGGGCAGCGAGTCCGACGCGTTCTTGCCGTATACCTCGCTGGTGGACGCCAGCAACAGGATGGCACCGGCGTCAAGCGTTGCATCCATCACTGTCTCGGTGCCGTGGATGTTGGTGCGCAGGCTGCGCAGCGGTTCTTCGACGATGAGCTTGACGCCCACCGCTGCGGCAAGGTGGAACACCCGGTCTGCGCCGGCGACCACGCTGTCAACCGCCGCCCGGTCGAGAATGGAGCCTTCCACGAACCGGAAGCGCGGGTGGCGCTTCACGTTGGCCAGGTTCTCCAGCGAACCGGTGGACAGATCATCCAGCACGGCCACCTCGTCCCCCGAAGCGAGCAGATATTCGGTCAGGTGGCTGCCGATGAACCCGGCGCCCCCGGTGATTGCTGTTTTCATTTCCGATCCCCAATGTGCAGTGAACTGTGCAGTGAACTTGTTTCAGCGGTGCAAGAGCTGGTGCTAGAGCCGGACGGTGTTCGCCGTCAGCGGCAGCCGGTAAGTGGTATCCAGGACGGTCGGCACGTCGGCCAGCCAGCCGAGGTCGAAGTTGCTGTGCGCGGTGTGCATGATGACCACATGGGCGCCGAACTTCTTTGGGTCGGCAACCGAGCGCAGTTCCAGTCCCTCGTGGTTGAGCTCGCCGATCAGTGGATCCACGTAGCCCACAATGGCTCCCTCCGCCGCGAGGCCGGCCAGGATTTCCAGCGCGGGCGATTCGCGCAGGTCCTCCACATCCGGCTTATAGGCCACGCCGGCTACCAGAATGCGCGCCCCGGCCAGCCCGTGGTCCGTGTCCGAAAGGATCTTCCGGGTTCGGTCCACCACCCGGTGCGGGCGGGCGGCGATGCCGTGCATGGCCTGCTCGATCACCGGGGCGTTCAACCGGTTCCGGCGCAGCTGCCACAGCAGGTAGTGCGGATCGCACGGGATGCAGTGCCCGCCCACGCCCGGCCCCGGGGTGAAGCGCATGAAACCGAACGGCTTGGTGTCCGCGGCGTCGATAACGTCCATCACCTGGATGCCCAGCACGGTGCAGATGTCCGCGAACTCATTGGCCAGTGCGATGTTGACCGCCCGGAACGTGTTCTCCACCAGCTTGGTCATCTCCGCCGCCTCCGCCGTCGGCACCACGTGCACATTCGGCACGTATTTAGCCAACAGCGCGGCGGCGCGTTCCCCGCAGGCCGTCGTGACGCCGCCGACCACCCGCGGCACTTCCTCCTGGCTGAAGGTATCGACACCGGGATTGATGCGCTCCGGGCTGAACGCCACATGGACATCGGTGCCCGGCAGCAGCCCGCGGGCGGCCAGCGGATCGGCGAGCATGTCCTTGGTGCTGCCCACGTAGGTGGTGGAGGTCAGCATCAGCAGCTGGCCCGGCACGGCGCTGGTCACCACGGTGGCGCACGCCCGGCGGAGGATGCCCAGGTCCGGCACCAGGTAGCTGTCCACGGGGGTCGGCACCGCAATAACGACGGCGGCAGCCCGCTTCAGCTGGACCGGATCGGAGGTCAGTTCGTAGCCGGAATCACCCAAGGCCCGCGAGAGCCGTTCACGATCCCCGGGCAGCAGGTCGGCGCGCTGCTGCCGGACGGTTTGCAACCGGAGCTCGCTGACGTCGAGGCCGAGCACGCGGTAACCAGCTTCGTGGAACGCCAGCGAAGTAGGCAGGCCCACATAACCCAGGCCGACAATGGCGACGTCGAACTCGAAATCGGTCTTCCTGACGGGCGTGATGTACATGTCCGGCATGGCGTTGAAAGTCCTGCCGGCAACGCGCGGTGCCGCGCTCAGCGAATCCGGCGGACGGAGCCTCGGGTCTTGCAGAGTCATGATCTGATCCCCTGTCTGATCTGTGAATGGACTGGCACGAATGATTGAGCGGACGCTGCCCCAAACAGCTTCCCGGTGATGCTCCCCGCCTTGTTCCCCTGTTGTTCCCCAGTGCGTTGTTCCCGGCGACCTGGCGCTTGCGCAAGCGACGGGGCCGGCAGCGACGGGGCAAAAGTCTCGGTCTCAGAAGACTTCGTTCACCGCCGGTCCCGCCAGGTCCGGACCGCGGCAGCTGCGGGGGCTTTCCCGCCGCGGTCCGGATCAGGAGCGGGTTGGCCGTGGCGTCGCCTGCCCCATTTCCTCAGCCTAGGAAGCTGCGGCGTCCACGGCACGAGTGGTCCCTACGCGTTCTACCCGCCGCCTACTTGCATCGCGGGCACGGCATCACGTGGGGCGAGCGCGGCAGGCTCCACTTGTTGCGGGCCACTAAGTACGACGGCGGCAAGCTCACCTCGGGTGCGTACGTGCAGTTTGTCGTAGATCCGGTAGATGTGGCCTTCCACGGTACGCACGGAAACGCCCAGCCGTGCCGCGATGTCCCGGCTGCGCATGCCCTGCGCCACGAGCGTGGCGACGTCCCGCTCCCGGTAGGTCAGCTCCCGGGTGGCAAACGAGTCGCCCAGCTGGGAGGTCACAACGCCGGGCAGTTGCAGGCGCAGCTGCTGGACCAGCCGCGCGGCCTCCCGCTTCCTGGCCCGCTGCCCGTCGCGTTTGCCGTCACGTTGCCCCTCGCTCGCCAGGAACCTGGCGCCGTAGGCTGCAGCTTCCGCGCCAAGCAGCGGGTAGCCGGCATCGGCTGCATCCCGGGCGAGAATGAGGATCCGGTCCACGTCCTTAGCCAGCAGCGCCTGGGCGAAGGCATGCCGCAGCCCGTTTTCCCTGCCCGCCGGTGCGGCGGTGAGGTCCCGCAGCCGGGGCAGCCCGTCCAGTTCGCCGAGCCGCAGCAACAGGATGTGGACTTCGGTTTCCTCGGTCACCCGGCCGAGTTGGGCCAGGCGTGCCGCCAGACCGGTCAGCTCCTGCACGGCAGCGGTCATGCCGTGCGTGGCGGCGCTGGCCGCGGCGATCCGGGCTTGGGCCGTGAGGGGCATGGTCTCGTGGATGCTGCCCCGTTGGTGGGCCAGATGCTCGTTGAAGGCGCGGGTGCACGATGCCACGATGTCGCGCTCGTTGAGCATGGCAGCGGTATCCGCGGCGAGGCCCAGCGCGTAGCCGAACAGTTGGTGCGGGTCATGCATCTGCAGCGCGTCCACGGCCAGCAGCAGCCGGTCCAGGCTGGCCCGCACGCGCCCTTGCCTGAGCTCCAGCCAGCCGTGCAGGAACTCGGTGGTTCCGCCGAAGACCACCAGGGATTCAGGCCTGTCGGTCTCGTAGCGTTCCAGGTGCCCGGCGGCGTCGGTGGAGTGGCCGGCCTGGATCAGGCAGCGGATGAGGCGGAGCGCCAGGCCTTCCTGCAGAACGTTCCCGGTGTCCGGTTCGTGTTCCATCTGGCGAAGCACGGCGGTGGCGATGTCGGCGCTGGTCTGCCGGTCGCCGCTAACCAGTGCCGCCTCGGCGAGGAGTGTCTTGGCCACCAGGCCCTCGTCCGATATCGGGCGATCCGGGCAATTCCCGTGCTGCTGCGGATCGGCTTCGGGTTCGGATTCGGTCTCGGCTGCCAGCCGCCACAGGCCCGGGATGCTTTCGGCGAACCGGCCTTCCAGCTGCATGGCGTGGTGGTGCAGCAGCCGGTCGAACCGGCGGTCCTCCGGCTTCAGGATCCGGCGCGTCAGCGCAATGTCCCAGTTCCGGAGCAGCTGGCTCAACTGCTCCGCCCCGGCACCTGTCCGCACCACTACTTCCTGGCCCAGCAGGACCGCGTCGCGGAGCACGGTTGGGTCAGTGGAAGTGGCGAGGACCTTGGACAGCCGGGCCAGCGCGCGGCCGGCATACCCTTGGCGCAGGTAGTTCCGGACGATCTCTACTTCCGCCGCGGGCGTCAGCTTCGGCGACTCGATCACCGTCGCGGACCGCAGCGCCAGCGCGAGGTCGTGCCCCCGGTTGGCCAGCTGTGCGGTGGCCAGCAGTGTCTTCTCGCTCAGCGGCAACTGGGCGTCGAGGGCCCATCTGGCCGGCTCCACGCCGTCGGGCGTTAGCTCCGGTTCATCGGCGAGGATCTGCGTGAACCGGTCATACAGTTCGCGACGGGTGCCGGCGGGCGCGATGCCGCGCACCGCCGCTGCGGGGTAGGCCGCTCCCAGCCGGACCAAGGGACCGAAATGGGCCAAGGCTTCCGCCCTGGCTGCCCGGTCCTGGTCTGGGCGCGCATTCCGACCCCGGTCTGGGTCCGTATCCCGGCTCTGGTCCGAGTGCGGGTCCTTCCCATGGTCCGTCTCTTCGAAGTCGAACTCGAGAAGGCACCCGGCCTGGAGCCGCTCGAAGTGGCCTCCTCCGGCGAGCCGCGACAGCAGCCGCAGGCGCAGCGGACCGGCGAGGGCCACGGCGTAGACCGCGTCCTGCTCTGCCGGGGCCAGCCGCTGCAGGTCCTCCCGCAGCATGTCCTGCAGGAGCTCGCTGGTTTCCGGGAAGCGGCCGGTGGGCAGCCAATTGCCGTTGTGTTCGACCAGCCGGCTCAGCCGGCGGCTTTCCGCGAGCAAAGCCAGCAGGTTCCGCGGATGGCCGCCGGAGTTACGTGCGAGCAGCCGTGTGGCGGCCGGGAGCACCGGGCCGCCGAGGACGTGCCGGACGACGTCGTGAACTTCCGGCACCGTGAGCGGGGCCAGTTCGCAATGTTCCAGCTGGCCATCCTGCCGCAGGTCCGCCAGTCCCGGATCAAGCAGGTTTCCCGGCCGGGCGGCCAGCAGCGCCTGAACGGCTCCGCTTCCGATCAGCTGGGCCAGTATGCCGGCGCTGTCGGGATCGAGTTCGTGGGCATCGTCCACCAGCAGCACGGGCGGTACGGCGTGGCCGGAGAGGAACCGCAACGTTGTCCGCAGGACCTCCACCGGCGGCGTGTCCGGTGCAGGCGGAACCTCGCCGCCGAGCAGCGGGCCCAGCACCGCGAACGGTACGTCGAGCAACGATGCCGCGCTGCCCGCCAGGCGGATAAAGCGGAAGTCCGCCTTCAACGCCTGGGCGATGTGTCCGAGAAAAGCAGTCTTCCCGATCCCCGGTGCCCCGACGATCAGTGCACCGCGGACTGCCGCCTTGTTCAGGATTGCCGTGACGGCGGTCGTGGACCGCTCGCGTCCTGGCAACGCTGGAAGTGCTGCCAACGCTGGAAGGCGGGGCACCGCCGTCGTACTTATTGATTGTGATTTCCCAATGTGTGATTTTCCGAAGCGCAATTCCCCCAAAGCTGTTTCCCCGTTGTGTTCTGCCTCTTCCAAGGCCCCCGCGCGTGCGGAGATGATCGAGTGACTCATGATGAACCGTGTTTCTGCTGTGGTACCGCCCAGCTGACTTAGGCAAACTCCCCGGCCGGGACAGCCGGCGGGTCAACCTGCAATTTCCGGTAAATTTGCTGCAGGTGGCCTTCCACGGTGCGGATGGACACGTGCAACCGTCGCGCGATGACCGCGTTGCCGGCGCCTGTTGCTGCCAGCGAAGCGATCTCGCGCTCACGCCCACTGAAGGCATCGTGAGTGGCGCCGCCGCCGGGCGCGAAGTCCGGCAGCCGGCGTTCGGCAAGAACGAAACTGAGCGCGGAGCGCATCAGCGAGGTGTCGTGCTGCCGCGCCGCGAAGGTCAATCCGGCACGGGCGGCCTCCTGGGCGAAGACCCGGTTCCCCTGGGTCACGGCCTGGTCCGCCGCGGCGAAAAGCCGGCCGGCGTCCTCGCGCGCGAGGCCTTCACCGAAGAGCCCGCACCGCCGGGCAAAGTCCCCCTGCACGTGGCCCGCGATGCTCGCCAGCCGGGCGGCCGACCCGGTGGCGCCCAGGCGCACCGCTCCGCTGACGAACAGCAACTCGTCCACGAGCGCGCTGCGGGTGTTGGCCTGGTCGGCGTCTTGCAGCAGCAGGGCGATGACCTCGTCCCGGTTGTGTGGCACGCTTCGGGTGGTTGTGCTCGGTCCGCCACGGGTGGCGGCGGTAGCCGAGGCCATGGCGCCGAGGTAGCGGATCCAGACCTGCTGCTGCCAGCTCAGCCCGGTAGTGCCGGCACGAAGTACGACGGCGGGAAGCCGGCTGAGGTGCGCGTGTGCACCTTGCGTATCGCCGGCGAGGGCGGACGCGTAGGCAGCCGCCGCCGCGGCAAGCGCATCCAGCCCGTTCTCGGAGGGGACGGCCTGGAGTTGCGCCAGCACCGGGCGCAGCTTGGCGATCGCCTGGTCGGCCAGGCCTGCATCCGCGCTGGCTATCGACTCGGCGATGTCGATCCACAGCCAGGTTCCGGCGTGGCTGATCGACGAGGTGGCGGCGAGGGAGTCCTGCCGGCGAGTGGTGGCGGCGAGGGAGTCCTGCCGGCGAGTGGTGGCGGCGAGGGAGTCCTGCCGGCGCGGGCTGGCGGCGGCGAACAACCGGCCGAAGCCGTCCCACATCCGCTGGTGCGCCAGCGACCGCAGCCCGCGGGCGGTCCCGCTTGTCCGGTGGGCAGCCCTGGCACTGGGATCGGCAAACCCAGGAGCAATCCTGCCCGGCTGGCTCGGCCCGCCCATGTGGTCGGGACCGAGCAGTTCGGCGGCGAGTTCCAGGGCCTCGGTTTCGTGGCCGGTGGCGGCCTTAGCCTCGCAGAGGACGGCGCCGGCGCGCAGCCGCAGGGCGGGGTCCCCGGATTGCAGGAGATCCGCCACGCCCGCCGGAACCTCAAGGTAGCGGCCGTCGAACACCGCTTGCTCTGCAGCGGCGAGCACCGCCGGAGCCGGGCTCGTGGCAAAGGGCGCGGCCGGCCCCGGGTCTGCTTGCAGTGCGTCTGCCATCGGCCGCGCCTCGGTGAGGATCCATCCGTCATCGCACTGGACCAGCCGGCCGGATTCAACCCATTCGCGGGTGAGCACGCGCAGCAGCCGCGGGTTGCCGCCGCTGGCTTCATGCAGCGCCTGCACAGCCAGGAGGGTCAGTCCCGGGCCAAGTGCCGCGCTCAGCCATTCGGCGGTTTCTTCCACGTCGAAGTCCGCCAGGTCTGTCCGCACTAGGCGGCCGTCCTTCCACAGGCGCAGCAGCCCGGCAGGTGTGCGACGCGCATCGTTGGCACACACCAGAAGGCGGGCGTCGCCGTCGTCGGCCATTGCGGCAATGATCGTGGCAGCAAGCGGATCGATCGCGTGCGCGTTGTCCACAAACAGCAGCACGGGCTTGCCGCCCGATCGCCGGTGCAGGAAACTGGCCACACTGCGCACAACCGCCAGCGGATGTCGCAATTGCGCTTCGGGAACCTCGGCGAGCAGCACGTTCAGCGCGCCGTAGGCAAGACGTTCGACGGCGTTGCTGCCGCGGAGGTACTCGATGTGGGCCTTGCCGTGCAGTCGGTGGAGGACGTCGCGGGCCAAGGAAGTCTTGCCGGTACCGGGGCCGCCGATCAGCAGCACGCCGCGGCCGGGCAGGGACGGAGCGAAGGCGGCGGCCAGATACCTGGCCAGGGAATCGGCGAGCTCGCTGCGGCTGCCTACCGGGTTTGGAACCGGCGGCATGGAAGGCGGCAGGTGCATGTGTCGGTGCGAAGTCTGCTCATCCGGTGCGAGCGGTAGGTCAGACCACGCCGATGTAGGGCTGAACATGATGAGACCAATCGGCTGAAGCTACGTGCTATCGAGCCTAAATTTTTGCCGCTGCGGTGTCTTGCGTAGCCGGTACGGGTTCTTCGCGCGGAGGCAGCCGGACTGTACTCAGGGAACTTGGAGAAAGCTTGTCGACGGCGCGCTGACTACTCAGGTAGGTACGTGCAGGTACCGGCAGGCTGCCGCCGGGAGGCGCCGGCGGCTGGAAAGTCCGGGCGGCTACTCGGTTTTGCAGGCCGCGTCAGTCCAGGTGCTCGGCAGTCAGGTCCTCGCGGTTGCTGATCTGCAGCTTGGCGAACATGCGGTAGATGTGGCCCTCCACGGTGCGCACGGACAGGCTCAGCCGCGCGGCGATGTCCGAGTTGGCCAGCCCATCCACCACCAGACGTCCGATTTCCCGCTCGCGCCTGGTCAGCCTGGCCTGCACCGTGACGGTGCCGGCCTGGCCTCCGTTTGCCCCAGCCATCGCCCAGCCGGCCCCGGCAGTGGACAGGCCGAAAGCGGACGGGCCGGCCCCGGACGATCCGCGGGCCGCGAGACCGCCCGCCGGCAGTCCGCCGGCTGGCACTCCGCCCGCCCCGCCCGGCTGCGTCCCGCCGGCGGTATCCAGCACCAGGGACAGTTTCTGCAGCTGCCGTTTGACCTGCTGCAGAAAGTCCTGCCGGCCGGCGGCTCCACCGGTGTGTTCGGGCAGCAGGTCCCGCTGCTGGAGGCTCTGCAGCGTCAGCCGCAGGGCATGCCCCGCCGAGGGGTCGCGGCTGATCCGCAGCACGGCGTCCATGTCTTCGTCGCGCAGGGCCCGGGCGAACGCGGTCAGTTGCGCGGCGGGCGTCCCCTCGGTCAGATCCGCGACTTTGACCAGTTCGTCCAGTTCCGTCAGGTCGCCCAGGCGCAGGCTCAGCTGCCGCAGGTCCAGCTCCGTGCTGGCCAGGCCGCTCCTCCTGGCGTCGCCGCTGAGCGCACGCAGCTTCCCGAGTCCGCCGTCGTCGTTCTGAATGAGGTAGCCGGCGGCGGCCACGTAACCCCGGCTCAGCAGCTGCAGCTGCGGCACCGATTGGTAAGGCACGTCGGCGTATGCGGCGAGGTATTCGCCGGTTAGCGCGGTCAGTCCGGCCATGGCGGAGGCGTAGGCGCCGGACGCGAGGGCGATGGGCAGCAGGTGTTCGAGATCGGACTGGCGCAGTCCCTCGACGGCGGCGGTGAGCATCTGCAGCCCGCTGGCCGTGCGCCCCTGCAGGATCTCGCGCATGGCGTAGGCGTAGCTGACGGCGCCGCCGAAGTAGAACAGCCCGCGGTGCCCGGTGCCGGCGTACCGCTCCAGTTCGAGCCGCACCTCATCCCATTCGGCGAGCCGCACGCACGCCATGATGTGCGTGGTCAGGACGTATTCGTAGTACCCCAGCAGCTCGTCTTCGTTCCGACGCAGCAGCGCCAGCGCCTCGCGGGTCAGCGCCGCGCCACTGACGAGTCGGCCGGTGGCGGCATACACATCGCCCAGCAGAGTCTTGATGACCAGCTCGGTCTCGGGGAAGCCGTCCGAGGCCGCCTGCAGCTCGCGCAGTTCGGCTTCGGCTTCGGCCAGCCGGCCTTCGGAGAGCTTGGCGTGCACACGCATCAGGCGGTAGCCCTGCTCCGCAATAACGACGGCGCGGCTCGCCTGCAGCTTCGGATTCGCACCTTGAATCCGCTCCACCGCCCGCGCCCATTGGTCGGCCAGGTCATACAGTCCGGCCGGCCCACCGTGCAGGTGCAGATGCAGCTGGCCGGCCAGCAGTGCCGCCTGTTTGGCCGTGCCCAGAGCGTCGGTCCCGGCCAGCACGCCGGCCAGCATTTCCCCGGCGCGTTCATAATCGCCGGAGTGGAAATGGGCGCGGGCCAGGGCCACCTGCGCCGCGGGGCGGTACGCCGGATCCCTGACCGCGCCAGCGGCGCGCAGGGCGAAGCGCGAGTGGAACAGGCCGTTGGCCACCTGGGCCGCCTGCAGCAGCTGCTGGTCCGGCACCGGCACGCCGCACTCCAGCGACCAGTCCACCGAGCGCAGCAGCGTCTCCATCCGGAACGGCCGGGAGGCCTGCTGGCCTAGGTAGGCGGCCAGGCTGCGCCGGATCCGCAGGCTGCGCCCGGCGGGGACCATGGCCCGCAGCACCTGCGCGTAGATCGGGTGCGCCACGCGGACCAGCTGTTCGGCGTCGTCGCCGATGGTGATCAGCCGGGCTTCGACGAGCGCGTCGACCTGGTCCCCCGCGCCGGTCTGCAGCAGGACCTGCAGCGGCACCGGGTCCGCCAAGGCCACCGTCTCCAGCAGTTCGCGTTCGGCCTCGGTGCAGCGTCTGAAGTGGCCCTTGATCAGATCGGTCAGGCGCAGGTCCGGCGGCAGCGGCTCCCCGCCCAGCAGCCAGACACCGTTGCGTTCCACCAGCGTGCCCTCCCGGCGGACCTGGGCCAGCAGCGCCAGCAGGAACATCGGGTTGCCGCCGGCGGACTGGACCAGGGCTTCGCTGATGCTGGGCAGGATTTCGCCCTGCAGCACCTGGCGGCAGAGCTCGTGGGCCTGCGCCCGGTCCAGCGGCTGCAGGTTGTGCCGCAGGATCAGCCCGTCCGTGGCGAGCGATTGGATTTCCGGCGGCGGCGCCTGGGTGGTCCGGCTCATCGCCAGCAGCCTGACCGCTCCGGACGCCACCAGCTGCGCCGCCAGCAGGGAGCTGGACTCGTCGAGTTCGTGGACGTCGTCGATGACCATCAGCACGGGCGCCTTGCCCGGAGACAACCGGTGGATGTACGCGAGCACGGACCGCATGGCCGGCAGCACGGAGTCCTTCCGCTCCACCTGCAGGGAGGACAGGTACGGGGCCAGCGCGCCGAACGGAATGCGCGCAAGGCTTGGGCTCGCGTAGACGCGCAGCGGGGTCATCTCGCTGCCCAGTTCCGCGATGACGGCGCGGGCGAGCGCGCTTTTGCCCAGTCCCTGATCCGCCACCAGCAGGGCTCCCCCGGTGGTCCGGATAGCGTGCAGGACCGTGCCAACGTCCCGGTCCCGCCCCACCAACCCGATGCTCCCGAATCCCTCCATGGTCAGACGAGAAGTTCGGCAAGCTCGGTGCGGCTGGAGACATGCAGCTTGCTGTAGATCTTGCCCAGGTGCCAGTCCACCGTGCGCGGCGAGAGGTTCATTTGCTCGCCGAGCTCCACGCTGCTGCGGCCGCGTGCGGCGGCCACGGTCAGTTCCTGTTCGAACCTGCTCAGCGTTTCGAAGCTGCGGTGCAGATCGTGGTGCCGGCGCAGCCTGCGGTAGCTCGTATTGGCCAGCTCCCGCGCCTGCCGGGCCGTCAGCGGATCCGATGCCGCGGCCTGGGCGGCGGAGGCAGCCTCGTAGGCGAGCAATTCGTTACCGTCCCCACGGGCGAGCTGCGCAGCCTGGAGCCAGGCGCCGCCGTCGTTGTTGAGCATTCCCGCGGCGAAAAGCCTGCCGGTCCTCGCCAGCTGACCCGCCGTCTCCGGAATCCGCTCCAGGATTACGACGGCGGCTTCGCGGTCCCCCAGCCTCGCGGCCGCGGTCAGGAAGAGCGCGCTGTGGGCGACCAGGCCCCGGCCGGCGGCCTCCTGCGCAAGCCGTTTCAGCTCGGCGAGCGCAGTTCCCCGGGCACCCAGCAGGACCTGCGCGGTGAGGCGGAAATAGGCTGCGACTACGCCGATGTTCCAGGGCGGCTGTTCCCCGATGGCAGCCATCTCGTCGAGGTAGTGCCGGGCGCGGGCGGTGTCGCCCTGCAGCGCGCTGCAGTATGCTGCGGCCGCCAGAGCTGCGGGCTTCGCGCCCGCCGGATCGCGCCGCCGGAGTTTGGCCAGAGCCGGCAGCAGATGGTCCAGCGCCTCGTCGGGCAGGCCGCCGGACGCGTGCAGCAGACCGGCTGCCAGCTCCCCGCCGGTCCCGGTACCGGAGCTGCGGGCCAGGCTGACGAAACCGGTGCCGCGCCGGGGCGACAGCAGGTCCGCGGCGCGGTGCCAGAGTCCGCAGTTGAAGTAGATTTCGAAAACCCGCACCAGCACGGTGTCCCGCAGGGCCGGCGAGAGATCAGGGTTCGCGGTACCGGTTTCCAGCCAGGCGACGACGGCGAGCGCGTCCTCGCTCCGACCGGTGAGGGACCAGCCTTCGGCCAGCAGGCAGCCGGCGTAGAGCCGCATGCCCAGCGGCAGGGTTTCGTCGCCGTAAATGTCTTCGAGTTCGCGGGGCAGCTGTGCGTGCCGGCCCTCGAAGGTGGCGTACTCGGATTCGATCAACACCGCCTCCCAACGCAGGGGCGGGCCGCCGTCGTTGTTGGTGGTTCCGCCTTGTTCGGCCTGGCCATCCCTGCCAATGGCGGCCTTGAGCTGCTCGATTACGGCGCGGGCCTCGGCGGCCCGGCCCGGGAGACGGCGGAGCACGCGGTGCCGCTCGACGCACAGCAGGGTCCAGAGCCGCAGGTTTCCGCGTGCCGCCTCAAGAACCGATTCCAGCGCCTCGGCCGCCGCGTCGAGTTCGCCCAGGCTGCGCAGGGCGTTGGCTTCCTGGAGCACCATTTCGGGCCGCTTCCGGTGGTCCGGCACGCTGCGGACAAAGCGGAGGGCACCGGCATGGTCATAGAGCCGGTTGGCCAACTGCGCCGCCCGCAGCGCGGCCTCGGGCGGGAGTTCGACGCCGCAGTCGATGCTCCAGGAGGCAAAGCCCATCAGCGTGCCGCCCGGAATCGCGTTGAAGTCAATGGTGGCGGCGACGGCCTCCCGCAGTTCCCGGCTGCGCGCCGGCGGCACGGATTCGCGCACGGTCTCGGCGCTGAGCTGGTTTTGCAGCCGGACGATCGGCGGCGACGTGGCAAGCACGCGCATCACACCGTGCTCTTCCAGGACGTCCAGGTCCTCGGGTGCGGCCAGCCGCTGCAACGCCGCGAGCGGCAGTTCCACCGCGAAGGCCAGCAGCTCGATGATGCGGCGCTGCTCGGGGCCGTAGCGGTTCAGGCGGGCACGGATGACCTCCGCGATCTCGCCCGAGCGGACCAGCGGCGCCACCAGGTCCCAGCTGCCGTCCTGCTCGACGAGGGTGCCGGCGTGGCGCTGCTCCGACGCGAGCATGCGCAGGAATCCCGGGCTGCCGGAGGTATGGCTGTGAAGATTTGCGACGGCGGTGCGGGCCACCCGCCCGCCGAGCAGTGCCTCGAGGTAGCCGGCGCTCTCCTCCAGCGTGAAGGGCGCAAGATCAATCCGCCGGACGTGGCCATCGGCCCAGAGCCGGATGAACTCCTCGGCTGCCCCGGTCAGTTCGCGCGCGAGGATCAGCACCTTCGCCTGGCCGGAGACCGCCATTTGGGTCACGGCCATAACGGACATCGGATCCAGTTCATGGGCGTTCTCGACCAGCAGGACCGGCGTCCGGCCGTCTGCCTGTTCGGTCAGCAGCCGGGACAACCCCTGCATCGCCAGCACCGGATGGTCCAGCACGTGTTCGGGCAGTTCGCTGAGGAGATAACCCAGGGCCGCGTAGGGGACGTTGGCGGAAAAGGCACTGCCGCGTACCGGGACAATATGGTGGTTGCCGTCGAAGGTCTTGAGCGCTTCCAGCGCCAGTGCGGTCTTGCCCACGCCGGGCTCCCCCACGAGCATCGCCCCCACCTGCAGGTTGTCCTGCAGTGCGGAACGAACTTCCTCGATCTCTCGCTGCCGGCCCACAAAAACGTTGGCTGGCGCCGGGAGTCCCGCCGCTGATACCGGGTTGACGCCGTCGCGCGTCAGTCCGATCGGCGACACCGTTCCTACGGCGCGCCCGGCTGGCTCCGGAAGATGGTCGGTCTGGTCCGATGCCCGCGCAGTCCTGGCACCCGGGTGCACTGCAGCCGCCCCCAAGACACGGCCGCGCACAGATCTTTTAACTGGTTCACGCCTCACACCTGCCACACATTCCCCAACGTCGGCGTTCCTGCATTGAGAATCAGCATACTGACGGCAGGCAGAAGTAACCAGTGTTTTGGAAAAACCTGTAACGCGGTAATAACGCCCGGCTGCTTAACAGCGGACGGATCCTGAACTGGCTGCGCGGTTGGGGCCAGACCCAAGGCGGTCTAATAACCGTGAACAATGCGCAATTCAAAAGTGCTTTTTCCTGCGGATATGAAGTTCAAGGGTTGCTAACAAGTTCCGCCCTGTCGGTTAAAGCTATCAATTTCCGTAACAAAAGCCCATACTTTCAACGCCGGAGACTAAGGTACCTTTCGAGATTAGCCGGGCGAAACTGCAGGCGGGAGCACAACTGGCCGGAAGTTTCCCGTTTAACAAAGTCCGGTGCCGCACCGAGGATGCGGCACCGGACGGTGCGAGGAACTAATTCCGCTGAAGCAAGCGGATTCCTCTTTTCGGGACGGGTAGTCATCGGACCCGGCCACGTCTGGAATGTGCGGGCACATATTAGCCACCGGCGCACATTAGCTGGACCCCAAAAAATACCGACGGAACGTTGTACGTAGGCAACTTTCCGGTATGAAAAGAATACTCCTGCCCGACACCAAGGGCCAATAACTATTGGATAAACGCGCCGTTCCGAAATACAACGGTCTGGTCACCGGCAGACGGCTTCGAGAAGCCCGAGATTCTCCGCACTGCCAGCGGGTCAGCCGTTGAGTTTGCCCGCCAGGCGCTCGCGCATCAGCACGGATGCTTCGTTCAGCCCGATGATCTCCAAGGTTTTTCCAAGGCTGCGGTACTTCTCCGCGATGGAATCCAGTGCGGCGATGGTGGAGGCATCCCACAGATGCGAGGCGTGCATGTCGATGATGATGTGCTGCGGATCGGTCGCGTAGTTGAACTGCGTGTAGAGGTCGTTGGACGAAGCGAAGAACAGTTCGCCGTCCACGCGGTAGGTAGCTGTCTCCTCCCCGTTGACCTCCAGAACGGTGCGCTCCACGGTCACGAAGTGCGCCACCCCGCGGGCGAAAAGGACCATGGCGACCAGCACGCCGGCTCCGACGCCGATGGCGAGGTTGTGCGTCCACACGGTCACGACGACGGTGCTCACCATTACCCCCGTCTCCGACTTGGGCATGTGCTTGAGGGTGGACGGCTTGATGGAGTGCCAGTCGAAGGTCGCGATGGACACGTAGATCATCACGGCCACGAGCGCGGCCATCGGGATCAGCGCCACCACGTCACCAAGCACGACCACGAGCAGCAACAGCAGCACGCCGGCCAGGAAGGTGGAGATTCTGGTGCGGGCGCCGGACGCCTTCACGTTCATCATGGTCTGGCCGACCACCGCGCAGCCGCCCATCCCGCCGAAGAAACCGGTGACGATGTTGGCCACGCCCTGGCCCCAGGACTCGCGCGTCTTGCTGGAGCGGGTGTCGGTAATGTCGTCCACCAGCTTGGCGGTTAGCAGGGATTCGAGCAGCCCGACGAAAGCCATCGCCAGCGCATACGGTGCGATGGTCCGGAAGGTGTCCAGCGTGAGCGGGACATCGGGGATGAACAGGCCAGGCAGGCTGTCCGGCAACTGCCCCTTGTCCCCCACGGTGGGCACCTGGATGGCGGCCAGCACGGTCACCAGCGTTAAGGCGACGATCGCGACCAAAGGCGCGGGCACCGCCGTCGTTAGCTTGGGTAGGCCGAAGACAATCAAAAGGCCGACGGCGGTGATGGGGTAGACGAGCCACGGCACGCCCAGCAGCTCCGGCACTTGTGAACCGAACACGAGGATCGCGAGCGCGTTCACGAAGCCGATCATGACCGAACGGGGGATGAACCGCATCAGCCTGGCCACGCCCAGCACGCCGAGCAGCACTTGGAAGATGCCGCCGAGGATCACCGTGGCAATCAAGTATTGAACGCCGTGGCTGGCCATCACCGGCGCAATGACCAGCGCCACCGCGCCTGTCGCGGCCGAGATCATCGCCGGCCGGCCGCCGACGAACGAGATGGTCACCGCCATGATGAATGACGCGAACAGGCCCATGCGCGGATCCACGCCCACGATCACCGAGAACGCGATGGCCTCGGGAATCAGCGCCAGCGCGACCACCAGGCCGGCGAGCACCTCGGTCTTGAGCAGCCGCGGGGACTTCAGCGTGCGCAGTACGGACTGCCGCTCATCGGGAGTCAGTGCTGGCTTGGTGGCAGGGGCCGGGGCGGGCATGGCTGTTCCTTATACGTGGTGATGTGGGCGTGGAGAGGGATGGATGCGGAAAAGGCATCAGGTGTACAACTCTAATCGCCCTGCATGCGCCCCTTCGACGTGCATTCGGACAGCCGCCCCTTGGCAAGGTTTGCCAAGAGTCCGTAATATTTTCATATGAAGACCGTGACGATGAACATCGCGCTCAGTGAGGATCTAAAGGCGTATGTCGACCGCAGAGTGCATGAAGGCGCTTATACGTCAACGAGTGAATTCGTTCGTCACTTAATTCGGAACGATGAGCGAGAAGCTGCCCAAGAAAAATTGCGGAACCTGCTCCTCGAAGGGGTCGAGTCTCCGTCTGGCCCCACTCATGAACAACTCATTACCGAATTGCGTAGGCAGCACGGATGAACGGACGGGTCGTCTACCGCGAGACCGCGGCAGAGGATCTCCGGAACGCCGCTCAGTACTACGCTGAGCAAGAACAAGATCTATCGTTGAAATTTCTCGATGCTGTCGATGAGGCCGCCGCATTCATTGCGGATTTTCCTGCCGCAGGCTCAACCCGATTTTCGGAGTTGCTATCGCTCCAAAAGGTCCGGCACCATAGCCTGAAAGTCTTCCCCTACATCTTCTTCTATGTTGAAACAGCAGATTCAATTGAGGTTCTGCGTGTCTCGAATACTCACCTAGACATTTTCCAGATACTCGACAGCGATTGATCGGTTTCCGCTTACCTAGCACTGATGGGAAGCCGCACGCGCTGCTCCACCGACTTGTTAATAGCTGGAACGGTTTTCAGCGTCTGCGTCCCAAGCGAGATCTGTTCCCTCGCGGATGATCAGGGCCTCAAGCGCCGGATCTCTGACGAGGGCGGTGACGAGATCCTGGCTGCCGCAAACAACCGTCGAGTCGAAGTCGATTTCGGTGACGAGCACCCACGCCTGGTCCTCCGGCCAGAGGATGCCGATGGAACTGCGCCGCCGCATGCATTGTCTTGCCGAAGGCGCCGGCGACGGCCGTCCAGGTAACGGATTCGCTACGGATGTCGGCAACTTCACCAATGGGGTGTCCGTGCCAGGAGCCGGTTTCCGCCGGACGGTCCCGCTGAGCGGGGTGGAAGATCCTGGCGTAGGCGGGATAGCCGTCCCGCAGACCGAATGCACGTCGTTGCCGGCAGGACTGAGCAGCGGTTCCAGCCAGCGGCCGGCTCCGGCTTCATACAGCGGCTCCATCGCCCCAGCCTATAGCGCTTGTGGGCTGTGCAGGACAGGGCCCCATTTCCCGGAACCAGGAAGAGGATGTCCACATAGCTTCGCGATCCCATGGACTCGCTCCTGCCGCAGGCGTAGCGTTTTGACATCGCGAATGCCGTCGACCAGGGGTCGCCATGATCCACACGAGGAAGCTCAGCAAGACTTTTACCGTTAAGAAGGAGAAAATCCAGGCCGTCAAGGGCGTGGACATCGACGTCGAGCGCGGCGAGCTGGTCGCGTTCCTCGGGCCTAACGGCGCGGGTAAATCGACCACTCTGCGCATGCTCACCACGCTGCTGGCGCCGACGTCGGGATCCGCGCGGGTGGCAGGGGTCGATGTCATCGCGGACCCCGCGGGGGTGCGCTCGCGCATCGGCTACATCGGGCAGGGCAACGGCGGCGGGCACAGCTACCGTGTGATCGACGAGCTCATCATGCAGGGCCGCTTCTACGGGATGAACACTACCGACGCGCACTCACGGGCAGACCAGCTGCTCAAGTCGCTGGAACTGGAGGAGCTGAAGAAGCGCACCGTCATCAAGCTCTCCGGCGGTCAGCGGCGGCGCATGGACGTGGCGCTGGGGCTGATGCACTCCCCCAGCTTGCTGTTCCTCGACGAGCCGTCCACAGGCATGGACCCGCAGAACCGCGCGAATCTGTGGGAACACATCATGCGCATGCGCCACGAGCACGGAACCACCATCGTGCTGACCACCCATTACCTGGAGGAAGCGGACACGATGTCCGAGCGGGTGATCGTCATCGACCACGGCGAGATCATTGCGGACAACACGGCCAGCCGGCTCAAGGCGGAGCTGGCCGGCGACCTGCTGGCGGTGGAAGTCTCGGCTGCCGCGGCGCCGGAGGTGCGGGGCCTGCTCGGCCGGGCGGCGGCCGCAGGCGAGCTGGAAGAAACAGCGTACGACGGCGTCATCCGCTTCCGTCTTCGGCTCCCCGACGGCGCACGGCTGGCACCGGGACTGCTCAAGGACATGAACGATGCCGGTGCGCCGGCCCTGCGCCTGGAGCTGAAACCGCCCACCCTCGACGATGTTTTCCTCGAACTGACCGGCCGCAGCCTGCGCGAAGGAGGCAAAGTCTGATGCAGCTCCAGCAAGCCGCTGACGCCGGCACCGCCGTGAGGAAACCCGGGGTCGGGCGGATCCTGCAGGACACCAAGTACGTGTTCTGGCGGGAAATGCTCCTGGTCGTCCGGGATCCGTTCTCGCTGATCTTTTCGCTGGTGCAGCCGCTGGTGTTTCTGGCCCTCTTCGGGCCACTGCTTGGGGCGGCAGTGGGTGCGGAGGCCTTCGGCGGCGAGTCCTCGCTGCAGTGGTTCCTGCCCGGCGTCGTCGTCATGATCGCGCTGTTCGGCACCTCCATGACCGGCTCGAACCTGCAGTACGAGCTGATGACCGGCTCCTACGAGCGGATCCTGGCCACACCGCTGTCCCGTTCCTCGCTGCTGATCGGCCGGGCGCTGAAGGAATGGGCGCCGCTGGTCCTGCAAGGTCTGGTGATCGCGCTGGCCTCCATCCCGTTCGGGTTCGTGTTTTATCCGCTGCACGTGCTTTTCGGACTCGTGGTGATCGGGATCTTCGGCATCGGCCTCGGTGCTCTCTCCTACGCGCTGGCGCTGGTGACGCAGGGGAAGGAGTGGGTGTTTTGGGGCGTCCAGCAGACACTGCTGTTCCCCCTGATGATCCTCTCCGGCATCATGCTGCCCATCGAAGCGGGTCCGCGCTGGATGCAGGTGCTGAGCCTGTTTAACCCGCTGACCTACATGGTCAACGCCGAGCGGGAGCTGTTCGCCGGCGGGCTCGGCTGGGACACCTTGTGGGGCGTCGTCGCGGCGGTGGTTACCGCCGTCATTGGTCTGGCCGTGGGAGTGCGGGTGATCAAGCACAGTACTGTTTGAACGCAGCGATTGACCCGGATAGGTGAAACATTCCATTCCTAGACGGGTTCAACACGCCCGGTCATTGTGACCTTTTCGTGATGGCCTCTACTCTGTATCCATGTCTCAATCAGTCTCAGCGACCAGTTTTTCGGATTTGCCCGGCGGCCAGATGGAAACGGACGCAGGATTACTTCCGGCCGAGGACCAGCCGGCCATCGCCGTGCCGGACGCCGGAGCCATTGAGGACTCCGGAGCCAGCGCCGAGGTCGAGTCCGCTGAAGCCGCCGACCCTGTGAAGGATGCCGAGCCTGAAGAAGGCATCGACGCCGGGGCAGGCACCGAGGAGGACGACGATGCCGAGGCTCCCGATCCCGCCGCTGTGCAGGCCGTCCTTGACGGGAAAGTCTTCGCCGCCGTGGCCAACACTGCATCGGGCGAGGTCGGGCGCACCACGCGCTTCCACTACAGCCAGGACGGCAGGATGATCTGGGCGGAATACTCCGGCGGCGCCGTTGTCCGCGGTTATCTGGTGGGAACGCGCGACGGCGACCGGCTGGATTTCCGCTACTCGCACCTGAACATCAACCTGCAGACCGCCAACGGAGTGTGCGCAAGCAAGCTGGAGGTACTCGAGGACGGGCGCATCCGGCTGCACGAAACCTGGCAGTGGGAATCACGCCCGGAACGAGGCACCAGCGTGGTGGAAGAACTCCCGGCGAGAAGCTGACAACTATCGGCAAGGAACTGCCATCCTCGCCGCCGGCCGGTGTGCCGTGTGGAGGAGTCGGATAATCTGACGGCGTGAGCTCCCCTACGCCTTCCGTGCCGGTCAAACCGTTGACGAAAACGTTGACCCCGCTCGTCCTGGTTGCCGTCGCGGTGACCGTGCTCGCCTGGGCCAGCGCGTTCATTGTGATCCGCGGCGTGGGAACGGACTTCGAGCCAGGTTCCCTCGCCCTGCTGCGGCTGGGCGTCGGCGCCGCAGTCCTGGCCATCGGACTAATCGGCCGGCCGTGGGTGAAACCAAGTCCACGGGAATGGCTGCTAATCATCGGTTGCGGCGTGATGTGGTTCGGCGTTTACAACGTTGCCCTCAATACCGCGGAGCAAACGCTCGATGGCGGAACCACGGCCATGATCGTGAACTTCGCTCCGATCCTGATCGCCCTGGGTGCGGGCGTTTTCCTGCACGAAGGCATTCCGAAATGGCTCGCGATCGGCGCCGGCGTGGCCTTCATCGGCGTACTGCTGATCGGCTTCGGCACAAGTGCAGACAGCGCTGCAGGCAGCGGAACCGGCGTCATCTGGGCGCTGGTAGCGGCGCTGACCTATTCGGTAGGCGTGCTGCTCCAGAAACCTGCCCTGCGAAGAGTGCCCGCGGCGCAGGTGACATGGCTGGCCTGTGCCATCGGCACCGTTACCGCCCTGCCGTTCACCGGCGAACTCATCGTTGACCTGCAGGATGCTTCGGCCGCGTCCATCCTGGGCGTCATCTACCTCGGCGTGGTGCCGACCGCCATCGCGTTCAGCACCTGGGGGTACGCGCTGACCAAGATGCCGGCCGGGCAGCTCATCGTTTCCTCTTACCTGGTGCCGCCTGCCGCCATTGTGCTCGGGCTCCTGTTCCTGGGCGAAGTGCCGACGCTGATCGCGGTGATCGGCGGGGCGGTATGCCTGTTCGGCGTAGCACTCTCGCGCCGCCGCAGCCCTGAGCCCGGGATCAGACGCAGTGAGGCCGTGAACCAGGAATCGCTGGAATGAGCAGGTGGCACAACGGACGGTCTACCCTATTGTGTGGGCCGCGGCGTTGAGTTGGTTCACGCTGGCCTGCAGTTGGCCCACACCGCGGCCTTCAGTTGACCCAGGCTGCTGCCTTAAGTTGCCCGAGGCGGCTGGCGATGCGGGCGATATCGACGGCGGAGGGACTCTCCGACGGGCTCAGGTCCAGGGGTACTTCGCTGATCAACGTCAGCGGAATGTCCGCGTCGTAGAGGATGTCCACAATATTGCTGAAGCGCTGCCAGCCGTTCATGCTGATCTCCTCCCGGGACGGCACCGCGGTAATCACCCAGTGCCGCCGGGGCCGAACCAACGCAAGGTAGTCCTGGGTGGCGGTGGGCGTCTCGCAAAGCTGCCGGAAATCAAACCAGAGTTCCGTCTCCGTTACGCGCAGCGCCGGCAGCGGCCACGTGGTGGGCCGCAATTCCACCGCCTCGTGCGGTTCCGGCACGGACAGGCCGGTTTCGTCGAGCGCGCGGACCAGGTCACCTGTTCCGGAGCTGATCACACTGCCGTGGCTGAACCGCGGACCTTCGCGGCCGCCGTCGTTATTTGAAGGCAGGGAGCGGTAGTCCACCGGGCCGGCGACGCCGGCCACCTGCATGTGTTTTTCTATCAGGGCGATGGTGGGAGCGAACAGATCGTGGAAGAGGCCGTTGGGCATCAGGGAACCCGGCGGGTAGTTGGAGGTGGTGACCAGTGCAATGCCGCGGGAGAAAAGTGCGCGCAGGAAACGGGCCAGCAGCTGGCCGTCACCGGGATCGTGCACATGGAATTCGTCCAGGACCAGCAGGGTGCAGTCCCGCAGCAGCGAGTCAATGGCCAGGTCCACGGCGCTGGTACCGGCCGGCCGCGACGGCGAATCCTGCGCTTCGCGGCGGCGGGCATGCAGCTCGCGGAAAAAGTCGTGGAAATGCCAGCGCTTCTTGCCTTCCAACGGCAGCGCAGCGAAGAACTCGTTGACCAGCCAGCTCTTGCCTCGGCCAACTGGACCCCAGAGGTAGAGATTCCGCCGCTTCTTATTGCTCGATGCCAGTGCGGAGGCTACGTTGGGAGCGTGCGCGGTGGAAGCATTAACTGTCCTGGCGGCAACCTCCGCCAGTTGCCGGATGGCTTGGAGCTGGTACTCGTCGAGATCGAAGCCAGCCGCTGCCGCACGATGCGCAAAGTGCGCCAGAATTTCCTGCTTGGTCTGCGACTTGCCCCTCAACACGTCATTCCTTTCCTTTCAGACAAGGTACTCTACATCTGTAGAGTACATCGAACGATCAGGAGCCTCCCCCGTGGAAGCAGCATTACCGCAGGTCCATCACAGCCCGGAAACCTCCGCGCACGACGACAAGGCGCAGCGCCGGACCCTGATGACAGAAGCCACCACGGAAATCATCGCCCACGAGGGCCTACGGGCCCTGACACACCGGGCCGTGGATGCGCACCTGAACCTGCCGACGGGCTCCACCAGCTACTACTTCCGGACAAAGGACGAACTGCTGGCAGGCGCCTTGGAGTACCTGCGCGAGCGTTCGATGGCGGACTTCGAGAACTCCCATCTGGAGGCGCCGCGGACTGTCGAAGAGGGCATGGACATTGAGCATGTGGCCACTCGTATTGCCCAGTACCTCGACATCCAGCTGAGCACCCGCCCGCACCACATCAAAGCGCGCGTGGCCCTGGCCCTGGAGCTCTCCGAGCGCGAAGAGTTCCGGGGAACGATTTCGGACGCGCTGTTCTCGCAGTCGCGGGCGCTGGAGCTTTTCGAAGCGCTGGGCTCAACGGAACCGGCCAAACTCGCCAGCGGCTTTACGGCACTGATCGAGGGCCTCGCCTTCCGCAGCCTGCTCGAGGGGAATTCCTCCCTGGTCCCGGGCAGCCGGCGGGTGGATGTTTTTCACGAGGCCATCGCGTCCTACCTGCTGGGTGTGGGCGACCCCGAACCGCTGGACTAGGCAAAGTCCAGCTTGTGCTCCGCGAATGCCTCGCGGAGCACTCTGATGGCCTTGGGCCCCAAGCCGTGCAGGGCCAGCAATTGAGCCTCTGTATACGCGGCCGCCTGCTCAAGACTCGTAATACCCTCGCCGTTCAACGCACGGGTAGCCGGCTGGCCGATTCCACGGGGTAGTTCCATGGTGGCTCAGCGCCCGAGCAGCACGAAGGCCCAGGCCAATGCCGCAATACCGAAGACGATCAGGACCACCCCCACCGCCAGCACCAGCCGCCGTCGTGCTTCCTGCCGCTCATTCACAGGGACACCTTCCCAGCCAGGTGCACAGCTGGCCCGATGGCGCGGGTTGCCTCGCTTGCCTCGGTTGCGCCGGTTGCCGGTGCGGTCCGGGACCGCCCCGTCCTGGTCCTTGCCGCATGCGTGCTTCCTCCCCGTCGAATTCTTCTCAGCCCTGCCGGCAATCGCCGCGGCCTCCCCGACCACGCCGTTACCCGTTCTGACGCATCGATCGTATCCAATCGGCCGTCATGAGGACATAGGCAGCACCGTACGGTGGATTAATAGACGGGGTGGATTAAAAGAACAAGCGCTCCGTTCCCCCTCATGGGCAGGTGGGGGAACAGAGCGCTTGCAGCTTGGAGCTCCGCGACGCTGGCTGGTGGGCCGGCGCGCGGGGGCCGACAGCCTTAGCTGGCGGCGACGGCTGCCTCGGCGCGGACGGCCTCCATGGCGCGGGTCCACGGGATGAGCTGATCGAGCATCGGGGCCAGGGTGCCGGCGTTCTGCTCGGTCGGCTTGAAGTCGGAGAAGTTCTCGAAGTCGGTGAACAGGGAGAACATGACCTGGTTGCGGACGTGGGCAATCTGCAGCTCGGAGAGCACATTGCGCAGGTGCTCGGCGGCGCGGGCGCCACCCATGGAACCGTAGGAGACGATGCCGGCTGCCTTGTTATTGAACTCCACGTTCAGGTAGGACAGCGCATTGGCCAGGGCCGGGGTCAGAGTATGGTTGTACTCGCCGGTAACGAAGATGAAGCCATCGAATTCGTTGATCTTGGCGGACCAGGTCTTGGTGTGGTCATTCTGGTAGTTCTGGTACATGGCCGGGTAGGCCTCGTCCAGCAAGGGGAGGTTGAAGTCTGCGATGTCGACAAGTTCGAATTCGGCGTCAGTGCGGCCTGCGGTCTGGGACAGAACCCAGTCGGCTACGCCCTTGTTGTTGCGGCCCGGACGGGTGCTGCCGGTGACGATTGCAATCTTGGTCATGTGGATAACCCCTTCAGGTTGTTGACACGTCATTGATTTGTTGACATGTCAATCATGCACAGGGGACACTTGAATTGTCAACCATAGTTGGAGGGGGAAGTTTAGTGAGCTCGGACACGCGGTGGCTCGATCAGCAGGAGCAGGAAGTTTGGCGCGCGCTGCGCGAACTCATCTGGGGCTTCGAATCCGCCATGGACCGCCAGCTGATCCGCGACTCTGAACTCTCGGGCGTGGAGTACTCCGTGCTCGCCGCGCTCTCCGAAGCCGAGGACGGCGTCATGCGGGCGCGGGACATCGCCCAGGCGCTGGACTGGGAGCGGAGCCGGCTCTCCCACCTGCTCAAGCGGATGGAGGCCAAGGGCCTGGTGGCACGGACGGAGTGCGAGTCCGATGCGCGCGGATTCAACATTTCAATGACCGACGCCGGACACAAGGCCATAGTGCAGGCGGCCCCGGGACACGTGAGCTTTGTCCGCGAGAACGTTTTCGACCCGCTGTCCGAGGACGAGCGCAACGCCCTGCACTCCGCGGCCACCAAGATCCAGGCGTCAATCCGGGCCGCCGGGCTCTGGGAGAACCGCGGCGCGCCAAAGTCATAGCGGACGCGTCGTGGCTACGTGGCTTGCTAGGGCCTGCGCCCGTTGAACTTGCGCCCGAGGACTAGGTGTCCTTGCAACGGCACTGTCAGCGAACCGTCTGCCTCCGTGAAAGGTTGCAGAACGGCAGCCGCTTCCGCACTGATGCTGGCAAACTGGTCCTCGCTCAATCGCGCCATCAGCGGGGTGCTCTCTACTTCCACCGCCACGAAATCCGCGGCCGAGGAGTACTTGGCCTTGCCGATGTGCATATGGGATTCCACCTCCAGCAAACCCGCCTTGGCAATGAGCCGCTTGAGTTTTTCCAGGTCGCCGCAGGCCCAATAAACGCCTAGAAGCGACATGGCGGCGGAACCCGCATGGCGCGAGACCAGTTCCACGAAGGGCCCATAGCCTGGCTGGTCCTCCAGGCGCCCAGGGACCACAACCGCAACTGTTCCGCCGTCGACCGCCGCCCTGCGCATCTCTCGCAGCGCCGCCACGGCATCCGGAAAAAACATCAGCGCCATCTGGCAAAGCACTACGTCAAAGGCGTCGTCCTGCACGGGCAGCGCGGCCGCGTCACCCTGCAGCCAGCTGATCTCCGGCCGGGCCCTGGCAGCCACGGCTAGCATGGCGAGGTTAATGTCCACGCCGGTCACCGCTTCCGCCCCGGTTATCTCCGCCGCCGTGCGGGCTACAATCCCAGTACCGCAGGCAACATCGAGGATCCGCTGCCCCCGGGTCACTCCGGCCACGGTTACCATCTGCTGCGCCCACTCCGCGAACATCGCGGGAACGAACTTTGCCTCGTAAGCCTCGGCCGCTGCTTTTTCCAGCTGGAAACTCTCTGTACTGGCCATTATTCTCACCTTTTCGCCCGGTCTTATGTGTTTCGCAATGCCGTATTGCTACAAGGATCGATCGATCCGGGCGCGCGGACATCGGTGCGTGCACCTATTTTCCAGCCCTTTCCTCCACGCAGGCCGGACGTAAAATAGGTCATGGCTTCCACCCCGGAGCAGCTTCTCGAGGACGGCCGCGCCGCACTCGACGGCGGGGACTGGCGGGCAGCGCTGTCATTCTTCAGCCTGGCGCTTGATTACGGGGCGACTGCCGAGGCCGCCTACGGCTTGGCCAGAGCCACTGAATGGGCCGGGGACTTCGAGACTGCCATCGGACTCTACGAAAAGGCCTTCACCCTGTTCCGCCGGCGCGGCGAATTCCGGCTTCCGGCATTAATCGCCGCCCGCGAGCTCAGCTTCCTGTACGACGCGGTCTACGCAAATACGGCTGCCGCGGACGGTTGGCTGGCACGGGCTACCACCCTCGTCAGCGACGCAGGCAATTGCGTGGAGGCCGGGTGGGTGCAGCTGGCCCAGTGCCTTGGCACCCTCGACCCTGCCCAGATGCGCGCCCATGCCGCGGCCGCTACCGAACTTGGCCGGCGCTTGCGCGAACCGGATCTGGAGTTCTGTGCCCGCAGTTACGAAGGCCTGGCGCTGGTACTCGGCGGCCGCATCGGCGCGGGCTTGCGGCTCATTGATGAAGCCGCGGCCGCTGCCACCAGCGGCGAGGTCCGCGACTACCAGGCCGCCGGCGAAATCTACTGCAAGATGCTGCTCTGCTCCGAGCTGACCCTCGATGTCAGCCGGGCCCAGCAATGGATGGAGGTTGCTGCCGGTTTCGGCCACCACCAGCACGCGGCATGGGTACCGGCGATCTGCGCGATGCATTACGGCGGCATCCTCACCGCCGCGGGCCGTTGGGCCGAGGCCGAGGACCGGCTGGAGCGCGCCATCGAAGATTACGACGGCGGCTTACGGGCATTGCGCGGCGGTGCAGTAGTGCGGCTGGCTGACCTGCGTCTCCGTCAGGGCAGAGTGGAAGAAGCGGCCACCCTGTTGCAGGGCTACGAGTCGGATCCGGCCGCGGTCCAGCCGCTGGCCCGGCTCCGGCTGATGAACGGCGACACCGAGGCCGCGGCGGCCGTCTTGCGCCGGCATCTCCAGGCGGCCGCCGGCTCCGTCCTGGTGGCACCGGAAATAGCGCTCCTCGCTGAGGTCCATTTGGCCGCACGGCGTCCGGACGAAGCATCCGGCCTCGGCTGTGAACTGGGTGTTATCGCCGCAGCGACCGGCCTCGGGCAGTACAGAGCGCTGGCTGAGTACACCGTGGGGCTGTGCCGCCTGGCCACCGAAAGTAGTGGCGGCGCCGGCGCCGGGGCGGCCGGTGTTGCCCGCGGACATCTGGAGATGGCGCTGGTGGCTTTCGGTGCTGCCGGCCTGCCCCTCGAACAGGCCCGCAGCCGCCTGGCCCTGGCCCGGGCCGTGGCCGCAGGCCAACCGGAGCTAGCCACCGCGGAAGCGCTGACTGCTTTGCGGGACTTCCAGCAGCTCGGCGCTCATTACGACGCCGATGCGGCAGCCCAGGTCCTCCGCTCCCTAGGACACCGTTCCCAGCATCTCCCCCGGGCCGGCGGCGAGCTGACCACGAGGGAAGACCAAGTGCTGAAACTCATCGCCGACGGCTTGTCCAATAGCCAGATCGCGGCGCGGCTATTCATCAGCAAGCGCACGGTGGAACACCATGTAGGGAGCATTCTCGCCAAACTGGGGCTCGCCACCAGGGCTGAAGTCCAGGCTTATGCAAGCCGCGGCCGCACAAATCAGCCCGCCTAGCCCCCTGCCTAGATCCTGTGCGGAAGCTACTCGAGGACTTCGGAGGCCTCGAGCCACTCCATCTCAAGCTCTTCCTGCTCGGCGCCGATCTCCTGCAGCTTCTTGTTCAGCTCGGCAAGCTGCTCAAAGTCCGCGTCGGCCTTGGAGCCGGCGGCCGTCATCTGTTCCTTGACCTTGTCCGCCTGCTGGGTCAGTTTGGTCAGCTGGCGCTCAATCCGGTTCAGGTCCTTCTTAGCCTGCCTCTTTTCGGCCTCGCTGTGCGTCGAGGACGGTGCTGAACCGCCGGAACGGTGCTGGGCAGCGCCGTTTTCGCCGACCGGAACCGTTGCGGATGCGGCACCTGCGGACGACGACGGCCCCACCTTTCCGTCGCCGGCGGCGAGTGCTTCCTCCCGCAGTTCCAGATACTGGTCCACTCCGCCGGGCAGGCCGCGGAGCTTGCCGTCGCCCAGCAGCGCCATCTGGTGGTCGGTCACGCGTTCGAGCAGGTAGCGGTCGTGCGAGACAACCACCAGGGTCCCGGGCCAGCCGTCCAGTACGTCTTCCACCGCCGCGAGCGTGTCGGTGTCCAGGTCGTTGGTCGGCTCGTCCAGCATCAGCACGTTCGGCTCCCCCACCAGCAGGCGCAGTAGCTGCAGCCGGCGGCGCTCACCACCGGAAAGATCCCGCACGGGGGTCCACTGCTTCTCCTTGTTGAAGCCCAGCTGCTCCACCAGCTGACCGGCGGATACTTCCTTGCCGCCGACGTTGAAGACCTGGCGTTCACGCTGGATGACCTCGATGACCCGCAGGTCCGAGACGTCGTCCAGCTCGCGCACTTCCTGCGTGAGGATGGCGGTCTTCACGGTCTTGCCCCGCTTGGCCTTGCCGGAATCCGGTTCGATCTCGCCGTTGAGCAGCCGCAGCAGCGTGGTCTTGCCCGCGCCGTTGACCCCCACCAGGCCCAGCCGCTCGCCCGGCGCCAGTCGAAGGGTGATGTTGTCGAACAGGGGCCTGCCGCCGTCGTTCTTTGCCTCGGCGCCTTCCCGGGGCGGGGGCGTGTAGGAGATGTGTTCCAGATCCAGCACGTCCTTGCCGAGCCGGGCGGTGGCCACCTTGTTCAGCGCCACCGTATCGCGCGGTTCCGGCACGTCGGCGATCAGCTCGTTGGCCGCCTCGATGCGGAATTTGGGCTTGGCCGTGCGGGCGGGTGCGCCGCGGCGGAGCCAGGCCAGTTCCTTCTTGACCAGCTGCTGGCGCTTGCTTTCGACGACGGCGTTCATGCGGTCGCGTTCGGCGCGGGCCAGGACGTAGGCCGCGTACCCGCCGTCGAACGGGTCCACGATGCCGTCATGGATCTCCCACGTCCGGGTGCACACTTCGTCCAGGAACCAGCGGTCGTGGGTGACCACCAGGAACGCGCCCTCGGTGGGACGCCAGCGCTCCTTCAGGTGCCTGGCCAGCCAGGACACTCCCTCCACGTCCAGGTGGTTGGTGGGCTCGTCCAGCATGATGACGTCGTGGTCTTCGATCAGCAGCTTGGCCAGGGCCACGCGGCGCCGCTGCCCGCCGGAGAGCAGGGAGACCTTGGCGTGCCAGTCCACGTCACCGACGAGGCCGCCCATGATCTCGCGGATGCGCGGGTTGGACGCCCACTCATGGTCCGCCTGGTCGCCGACGATGGCCTCGCCCACGGGCAGGTCTCCGTTGAGCACATCCTGCTGGTCGAGGTATCCGATGTTGACGTCGCCGCGCTTGGTCACGCGGCCCTCGTCCGGCGTCGTGCGCTGCGCGAGCAGCCGCATCAGCGTGGACTTGCCGTCGCCGTTGCGGCCTACCATGCCGACCCGGTCGCCCTGGTTCAAGCCGATGGAAACCGAGTCCAGGACGGTGCGGGTGGCAAAGGAGACGCTGATGTTTTCCGCGCCAAGCAGGTGGGCCAAGGTGATACTTTCTGTTGCTGTGTAGGTGAAGTTATCGGGGCGGGGCGGGCCGAGCCCGATCAGGCCATGATGCGCGCGCCGTGGACCGGGCCGTGGACCGGCAGCGCCGCCACGCCGGCGACGTCGGAGAGCCGCTGGGCAAGGTCCTCGGCTTCGAGCCGGTCCGCCACGAGGAACGCCAGTGTCGGGCCAGAGCCGGAGACCAGTCCGGCCAGCGCGCCTTCGGCGACACCCAGTTCAAGGATATCGGCCAGCTCCGGCGCGAGCGCCATCGAGGCAGCCTGTAGGTCGTTGCCCACGGCGTTCGCCAGCGAGTCCACGTCCCCGGCATGCATGGCCTTCAGCACGGCCGGGTCCACGCCCTCCGGCTCACTGGCCTCGAATCCGGCCTCTTCGCGCAACTGGTCCGCCATGGCGTAGACCTTGGGGGTGGACAGGCCGAAGCTGGCCGGCACTAGCACCCAGTTCATGTCCTTGCGCGCCAGCGCCGGCGTCAGCTGGTCCCCGATGCCAAGCCCGACGGCGACTCCGCCGAGGATGGCGAAGGGCACGTCGGCGCCGAGGTCCGAGGCAATGCGCACAAGCTCTTCGCGGGAAAAGCCGGTATCCCAGAGCGCGCTGCAGGCGACCAGAGCTGCCGCGGCGTCGGCCGATCCCCCGCCCATGCCGCCGGCGATCGGTACGCGCTTGGTGATGTCCAGATGCACGCCGGTGGGCCGCTCGGCCATGGAGCGGATCAGCTGCGCGGCCTGGACGGCCAGGTTGGATTCGTCCAGCGGGATGTCGTCGAGCTCCAGCGGCAGCGTGGAGCCGTTGCGCACGCTCACGGTGACCCGGTCGTCGTCGCGCGCTGTAGCGGTGACTTCCTCGTAGAGCGACACGGCCAGATAGACGCTGGCCACGGAGTGGTAGCCGTCCAGGCGCTGCGGGCCCATCCGGAAGGACACGTTGATCTTGCCCGGGGCCATTACCCGAACCGAACGCTTTCTGGACATGCTCATTGCCTCCTCCACCGGGTCTTAGCTCACGCCATCAAGGGCTGTTTGAATTCGGCAATCCGCGCGAAGGCCTGGACGTCCAGCACTTCGCCGCGCGCGCTAGGGTCCACGTTCGCCGCGCGCAGGGCATCCTCGGCAGCGGCCGGGCTGCCGGCCCAGCCGGCGAGGGCGGCGCGCAGGGTCTTCCGCCGCTGGGCGAAGGCCGCATCGATCACGGCGAAGACTTCCTTGCGCGTTGCCCTCGTTTCGGGCGGCTCGTGCCGCGTGAACTCCACCAGTCCGGAGGCAATTTTCGGCGCGGGCCAGAACACGTTCATGCCGATCACGCCGGCCTTGCGCATCTGCGAGTACCAGGCCGCCTTGACGCTGGGAACGCCATAAATCTTCGAGCCCGGTTTTGCCGCGAGCCGGTCCGCCACCTCGTCCTGCACCATGACCAACCCGTGCTCCAGCGAGGGGAAATGCTCCAGCAGGTGCAGCACCACGGGCACGGCCACGTTGTACGGAAGATTGGCCACCAGCGCGGTGGGCTGCTGCGGCAGCTCGGTCACCCTCATGGCATCCGCAAGGACGACGTCGAGCCGGGAGGCTGCATCCGGACGGAGCCGGGCGGCGGTGGCCGGCAGCTTGGCGGCAAGTTTGGGATCAATCTCGACGGCGACCACATGCTTGGCCGCGTCCAGCAGGCCAAGCGTCAGCGAGCCCAGGCCCGGGCCCACCTCGAGCACGGTTTCCTGCGGATCGATATGTGCTGCGGCAACGATCCGGCGGATCGTGTTGCCGTCGATAACGAAGTTCTGTCCAAGGGTCTTGGTGGGACGGACATCCAGTTCGTCCGCGAGCCGCCTGATGTCGGCCGCCCCCAGCAAAGGTGCCGTACCCCCAGCAGCCGGGCGGCCGCCGTCGTTCGCAGGCGTTGCCGCGCCCTCGCGGGTTGGCGACGCCGAGCCGTCGTCGGCCAGCCCTGAGGAAGAATTCGCTTCTGTCACTGTGCCATCGTAGCCGCTGATCTCTGCCGCACCTTAAACGCCGGGTGGCCCATGGCTGATCCCGGCCGGCCGGGGCGAAACGGGCAGCCAGCTCGCAACACGGCCCCATCGGCCCGGGCCGAGCGGGCCGAGCGGGGCGGGACGAGCGGGCCGGGAGCTTCAAACCCATGTTTTGAATCGGCCGTCAGCATCCCCCCACGTCAGAGCGTTACTTGAATGCTAAAGGTGGGCAGAAGTGCCTGAACGTGGGTCCGAACGTCCTGAACTGCGTCTCCGACGGCACTATGAATGCACCTTAAACACCGGCAGGACCCGGGGCCGCGCCCGGGTCCTGCCGATGGGATGATGCTGCTGCGGTTAGAGCAGGCCCAGCTTCGCTGAGCAGGCCGGCCAGTGGCCCCAGCCGCCGCTGCTGCGCAGGACCTCTGCGGTGGCAATCTGCTCGGAAGGGCTGGCCATGTGCGGCAGCGGGGCGTACTTGCCGCCGCCGGCGCCGATCCACGAGCTCTGGCTGAACTGCAGGCCGCCGTAGTAACCGTTGCCGGTGTTGATGGCCCAGTTGCCGCCGGACTCGCACTGGGCGAGGGCCTGCCAGGTGCCGCCGACGTTGGTGTTGTCGTTGCCGGAAGGAGCCTTGGGCTCGGGGGCCGGGCGTTCCTTGGTACCGACGCTGACCTGCTCGGTGACCGGCTTGCGGGTGATCTCGTTGCTGACCAGCTCGCGCTCGGTTTCCTCGCCGTCCACCAGCACCAGGGCGTAGGTCTTGGTGCGTTCACCGGTGACGCCGGAGCGGGTGATCTCCTGCTCGCCCTCGTACATCGAGGAGTCCTTCTTCGTCTCGGTCTCGAACTCGATCGGCTCGGTGACCTCGATCTTCTGATCCCGGTCGATGCGGGTGATCTTGAGCTTCAGCTTGTCCTTGATCTCCGTGGACTTCGGGTCGGAGAGCTCGTCGTCCTTGCCCAGCTTGATCTTCTGTTCCTTCAGCAGCTCACCGATGGTGGCCGCCGTCGTAATCTTCTTCTTGGTTTCGCCGTCCACCGTGATGGAAACGGTCTTCGGGGTGGTGATGGTCACCGTGCTCACGCTGGCCAGTTCGGCATCCAGCGGGGCGGAAAGTTCGGAATCCTCTTCGACGCCGAGCTCGTGGAGGAGGTCCTCAACGGTGGCGGAGGTGGAGTGCACTGTCTTGCTGGTGCCGTCCAGGGTCAGCTTGACCGGCTTGGCGGTGATGACCTGGATGCTGCTGCCGTCGGTGATCTCGGCGCTGGCGGACGGAGTGATTTCGTCCAGCTCGCCCACCTGGACATCGGCGTCGTTCAGGACGTCCTGGACGGTGCTGCCGAAGGTCGAGACGCTGCTGGCCTGGCCGTCAACAGTCAGGGTCACTGACTTGTTGTTGCCGACGAAGGCCACGAGCCCCAGCACGAGTGCAGTCATCACGATCATTTGCCCGGCAATTTTTACCCAGCGGTTCTTCAGTGCGTTTGCCACGGTACCCAACTTTTTTAACGTTTCCCGGGCACGGGGACTTGGACACGAGCAGTCGCGCGCCGAATCGCACGGCACGATGCTTTGTGCAGGCAGCACTAGACGAGAGGGTTTGGGCGTACGAACGGAACGTCCAACTTGCCTCAAGCGAGTGAATTCATGTCCGGTTGCCTTCCCCGACCCCGGCCATTAGCTCCCCACCGTAACCGAACCGTGATGCATCTCCAACTCGAGTCCGGCCAAAATCTCGTTTTGGTCACGCCCGAACGTCCCAAGTCAGCCCCGGTGAAACGTCGGAAAACCGGGGCTGACTAGGAAAAATACTCCGCAGTAACTTAGCTCACAAAGTGCCGTAAATTTCTTCTGTGTTTTGTGACACCTCTGTGCATAACTGCGCCAGATCCTTGTCCAAAACGTCGGCCATGGCACGCATTGTGTAGGGAATCATGTAGCTCGCGTTGGGCCTGCCGCGGTAGGGGTGCGGGGTGAGGAAGGGGGCGTCGGTTTCCACCAGCACCAGGCCGGGATCGGCGATGGCCAGGGCCTCGCGCAGGTCGCCCGCGTTCTTAAAGGTTACGGTGCCGGCGAAGGACATATTCCACCCGTTCTCGTTGCAGATCCGGGCCAGTTCCGCGTCGCCGGAGAAGCAGTGGAAGACCACTTTTTCGGGCGCTCCTTCCTCGCGCAGCACCCGGACCACATCCTCGTGCGCGTCGCGGTCATGGATCTGCAGCGCCAGGCCCAGCCGCTTGGCCATGTCGATATGCCGGCGGAAGGAATACTCCTGCGTTTTCAGGCCAGGCCCCTCCGTGCGGAAGTAGTCCAGGCCGGTTTCGCCTATGGCCCGCACGCGCGGATGGGCGGCGAGCGCTTCGATCTCGGCGAGCGCATCTTCAAGCGTGCCGGCCTCCCCCAGTGCCGGCGCATCGTTGGGATGGAGTGCGACGGCGCCCAGCAACCTTGCGTCTGCTTCTACCGCTTTGATGGTGAAGCGGGAGGACTCCAGGTCGCAGCCGACCTGGACGGCACCGCGGACGCCCAGCGCCTCGGCGGCGTCGAGTGCCTCCGTGGCGCTGACCTGCACGTCGCCGTCGCGGAAATCCAGGTGCGTGTGGTTGTCCATCACCGGCACCGGCAGGGGTTCGGGCGCCGGCGGATACTGCAGCCGCCGCCGTCGTCCGCTGTTTTCCTCTTCGGCGCTGCGGGCGCGCCCTTCCGCGGGCGACGGTGCTTCGGCGACATACGGGGCGGGCGTTTCTCCGGGCTGGACTGCGAGGTAGTTCGGCATGCTTCTAGGTTATCGCCGGCGCCCGAAAGAAACGTTTCAGGCCCTACCCTCCGGAAAGTTCTGCCAGTAGTGTTGGTACATCCGGCCCCGGGGGGAAGGCTAGCGGAAGGTTTCCATGGACATCCAGCAGCAGGCGGCAGTATCGGATCCCGCGCGGCAGGCAGGTGCCGGCGGGGCAACCGCTGCTGCGGGCACGGCCACCAACGGACAGGTGATTAACGACGTCGGCCGGTTGCCGCTGGTGGACTTCCATGAGGCGTGCGGGCGCATCCTTTCGGCGATCAACACGGTGATCGACGGCAAGGAGGAAGCCGCGCGGCTGGCGCTGACCGTGCTGCTGGCCCAGGGTCACCTGCTGGTGGAGGACGTGCCCGGCGTCGGCAAAACCATGCTGGCCAAAACGCTCGCGCGCACCATCGACTGCAGCGTGCACCGCATCCAGTTCACGCCCGATCTGCTGCCCTCGGACGTCACCGGCGTCTCCATCTATAACCAGGACAAGCACAGCTTCGAGTTCCGGCCCGGGCCGGTCTTCGCCAACATCGTCATCGGGGACGAGATCAACCGCGCGTCAGCCAAAACGCAGTCCGCGCTGCTGGAATGCATGGAGGAACACCAGGTCACCGTCGACGGGCGCTCCTACCGGCTGGAGCCGCCGTTCATGGTGGTGGCCACCCAGAATCCGATCGAGATGGAAGGCACCTACCCGTTGCCGGAGGCCCAGCGCGACCGCTTCATGGCGCGGATTTCCATGGGCTACCCGGACCCGCGCGCGGAGATGGACATGCTGGAAAACCACCAGTCCACCTCCCCGCTGGCCGATGTCCGGCCCGTGGTGGGCATGGCGGACGTCCGCGCCATGGTGGCCACGGTGCAGGACGTCTACGTCTCCCCCGCGGTCAAGGAGTACACCGTCAACATCGGCCGGGCCACCCGCGAGCACCCCTACCTGCGACTCGGCGCCAGCCCGCGCGCGCTGCTCCAGCTCCTCCGGGCCGCCAAGGCCGCGGCCGCCCTGGACGGCCGGGATTTTGTGCTCCCGGACGACATCGCCTCAGTCTCCGAGGCGGTGATCTCGCACCGGCTGATGCTGGACCGCAAAGCCGTGACCGCCGGCGAGGACGCGCCCGGGATCGTGGCGTCGATCCTGGCCAAGGTTCCGGTCAACGGCGAATCCCGCCGTCCCGCTGTGTAGGTCAAGCGCCATGGACCGGTTCGGCTGGCTGCCCGCCCGCTACGTGACGATGCGCGGCTGGGGACTGCTCGCTGCCGGCGTCGTCGCCCTGCTGCTGGCGCAGATCTTCGGCCGCCGCGACCTGCTGAGCCTGGCGGTTTTCCTCATCGCCCTGCCCCTGCTCGCCGCGGCGGTGATGGTGGTGCTCAAGCCGCGCTTCGCCGTCGAACGCAAATTCCGGCCCGCCTCCGTGGAGACCGGGCTGATCACGCACGTGCAGCTCTCCGTCCGGCGCACCGGCAGCTTCGGTGGCATCGCGTATATGGAGGAGCAGCTGCCGCACCGGTTCGGCCGCTCCCCCACGTTCCGCTTCCCCGCGCGCTATCCGACGCGGACCGGCGAGAGCATCTACGAGTACCGGCTGCGCTCCGGCAAGCGCGGGATGTTCGGGATCGGCCCCGTCACCGCGGACTTCGAGGACCCGTTCGGGCTGGCCCGGCACAGGCACAACTTGGGCGAAGTCTCCGCACTCATCGTCACGCCGGCGCCGGTGGAACTGCCGCCGACGTCGTTGACCGGCGCTCGCGGCACGGACGGCACCGCCAGCACCCGGCGGCAGGCGAACCCGAGCGACGACGACGTCATGACGCGCGAATACCGGCACGGCGATCCGATGCGCCGGGTGCATTGGGCGGCCACCGCGCGGCAGGGCGAGCTGATGGTCCGGCAGGAGGAATCCGTCACCACACCGCAGGCCACCATCATTCTGGATCAGCGCGTGCACACGTTCGGCAGCGGGCTGCTGCCGTCGCTGTCCGCGGAGCACGACGGCGGAGAGCTGCTGCACAGTTCGCCCGCGTTCGAATGGGCGGTCACGGCGGTGGCCTCGGCCGCGCATGACTTCATCCAGCGCAACTACACGGTGCGGCTGCTCGACGTCCACGCCGAGCCCGGCCTGCTGCGCTCCCCCTCGGCGCCGTGGCCCGAGGACGAAAGCTTCGTCGGCCCGGCCGGCTACCAGAACCTGGCGGAGGGCCTGGCCGCGCTGGGGCTCGCGGAGGACCCGCACCGCAGGTCGGACCGGCCGCTGCCGGGGGCGGAGACGTTCGGGGACCGACTGATGGACAAACTCGCCGCGCACAAACTCAAGGGCCCGCTGCTGGCCTTGCTGGGCAACATCTCCGCGGCCGAAGCCCGCCTGCTGGCCCCGGCCGCCGAGTTCGGCTCGCACGCCTTCGCCATCCTGGTCACCGACCATCCGCACGACTCCTCGCCGGTGCTCGAGGCTCTGCGCAACGGCGGCTGGCGCGCGGTGGCGGTCAATGCCAAGGCTTCGCTGCCGGCGGCGTGGAGCTACTTCGATGCGCAGGCACCGGTCACGGCGTCCACCGCCCGGTCCGGCCCCGCCGCGGCTGGCCCCGTCCCTTCCCCGACCGCTTCCCGGGGAGGCCGGCGATGACGGCCACCTTGGACCGCGGACCGGGACACGGCACCCGCGCCGGAACGCCGGAATACCTCGCACCGGACAACAGCTCACGACGGCGCCTCCCGTCTGGCTCCGGGCCTTGGCTCATATCCGCCGCAATCGCCGCGGCGGTGGTGCTCACCGCCGCCAACCTGAACGGCGTCATCGAAGGCTGGACTTGGCTGGGCAACATCTTTTTCACGGTCCTCTGTGTTGAAGCCGGCACGGCGCTGGGACGGGCGCTGAACTGGCCTGCGGTTGCCGCCACGCTGCTGGGGCTGGCGGGTCTTGCTGGCTCCGTCACGCTGATGTTCTTCGCGTCCACCAGTTTCCTGGGCGTGATCCCGGGTCCGGGAGCCTTCCGGGCCTTGGGCCCGATGGTCGACCAAGCACAGGAGACCGTCATCTCGCAGGTGGCGCCCGTGCTCGCAACGCCCGGTATCGTCATGGTCGCGTGTGTCGGTATCGGGCTGGTGGCGCTGCTCGTGGATACGGTGGCGGTCCCGCTGCAGATGCCTGCCACCGCCGGGGGCGGGCTGCTCGCCGTGCTGATGGTGCCGGCGATCATCAAGCCCAACAGCCTCGGAGTGGTGGGCTTCCTGGCCGCAGCCATCGGCTTCCTGCTGATCCTGGGGTGCGCGCAGTGGCTGGCCGGGGACGACCAGACCCCCGCGGGTACCGTGCGTGCCGGGCAGTTCACCCGGGCCGCCTCCATTGGCGCAGCGGGCCTGGCGGTGACGCTGCTGCTGCCGCTGGCGATTCCGGGCTTCACCAGCGGAGCATTTCCGCAGGGATCCCGGTTGAACTGGCTGGGCGCGCCCACCGGGCTCAATCCCATCGTCAGCCTGGGCGACAACCTGCGTCGGCCCGGGGCCTTCGGCCGGATGACCTACGCCACAGATTCCGCCGACCCGCTGTATATCCGTTCCGTGACGCTGGAGAACCTGGCCGGCGCCCGTTGGCGGCCCACCGATTCCGACGGCGTTCAGCGCTCGGGGGTCGAGCGGATCGGCACCCGGAGTACGCGCGAGCTAATGGAGCGCGGCGAGGTGACCACCACCGTCATCAGCACGGGTTCCTTCACCAGTCCCTGGCTCCCGGCCCCCTACGCGCCCGCCGAAGTGGACGGGCTGAGCGGCAACTGGACCTGGGATCCGCGCACGCTGGCCATCCGCGGCTCCGGCAACACCACCAGCGCGGACCAGGACTATACGGTGCGCAGCGTGGAACCAGCATTGACCCGCGAAGGGCTGGAGTCAGCCGAGTCAATCGACGCTCCCGTAGTGGATGACATTTTCACCGAACTGCCCGACAGCATGCCGGACATCATCGAGGAAACCACCGCCGACGTGCTCGATGGGCTGACCGAGCCCTATGAGCAGGCGATGGCGATCCAGAGCTACCTGCGCGGCCCGGATTTCGTCTACTCGGAAGAGGCCCCGGTGGACGGCGGCTACGACCAGAGCGGCTTCGACGTGGTGGGCGCCTTCTTGGAGGAAAAGTCCGGCTACTGCACGCACTACGCCTCGACCATGGCGATCATGGCACGCACCGCCGGCATCCCCAGCCGGATTGCCGTCGGCTACGCGCCCGGTGATGAGACCGGTGAAGTTGTCGACATGGACGGTCGCGAGCTGACCGAATACGAGATCGATTCCCGCGACGCCCATGCCTGGCCCGAGCTGTACTTCGAAAACCTCGGCTGGGTCGCGTTCGAGCCGACGCCGGGGCGCGGCGCAGTGCCCGACTACGCGCAGGCGGAAGTGACGCCTGTTCCGAATCCGGCGGAGGAAGAAAACCTCAATCCTCGTGCCGGGCCAACCCTGCCGCTGCCCTCGGCGGGCGCAGCACCGGAAGCCGGCACCGGCACCGAGGCGGAAAGCCTGGCGCCGCGGCTGTGGAGCGCAGCCGGTGCGGCCGCCCTGCTCCTGGCCCTCCTGTCCCCTATGCTGCTGCGCACCTCGCGAACGCGGAAACGCCGCACCCAGCTGCTCGCGCCGGCTGTGCCGGAACGCCAGTCGGCCCTGCTGGCCTGGGAGGAAACGCTCGACGTCGCTGCGGACTATGGAGCGCCGTCCGCGCCGGAGGAGTCCGCCCGGGCCTTCCACCAGCGGCTGGCGGCAAGCGGCGCCCTCGAAGGCGAGCCCGCCGCCGCGCTGGAACGGCTGCGCACAGGGTACGAATACGCCGCCTACGCCAATCCGCAAACCCCTGCCCAGCCGCCGGTGAACAGCCGCCGTTGGGAGGACGTTACGGTCGTGGCCGGGCAGCTGAAGGCGAGAAGCTCCTGGCAGCAACGCCTGCTGGGACGGTTCCTGCCCCAGTCGCTCTTCCGCCGCCGTTGACGCTGGGCCCCCGCCGGACGTCTTTAAGATCAGCGCAGTGTGGCGCGCGGCTCTGCTGAGTAGAGTGGGGCCATGAACGAGCTTGCCGGCCGCAGAGCGGCGGCCTATGTGTACGACTGCATCGGATATGCGGCCATTGCCGGCTGCACCGTCCCGCTTGGCCTTCTAGCCCATGCGTCGGGCTGGGGCAGCAAACGCAGTTTCGTCCTTGCCGCGAGTGCGGTTCCTCCGATCGCCGCCACGCTGCTGGCAGCACGCCGCGAGACTGACACCGGGGCGACCTGGGGAAAGCGACGCTACGGACTGACCGTCGCCGACCGCCACGGCTCGGTCCCGGGTTTCGGCCGCTCCCTGCTGCGGAACACCGCCAAGATTGCCGTTCCGTGGCAGCTTGGCCACACCTTAGCCGTGGGAGCAGCTTTCGGCGGCTTCGATCGCCGGGACCCGCTGACACTGACTGCGGCCTGGGCGACTTACCCCCTGCTCACGGCGATGGTTGCCAGCGTGGTGTCCGGCAAGGGGCGGGCGCTGCACGACCGAGTAGCCCAAACCCAGGTGGAATCAGACCGGTAAACGGGGCGTCCCGCCGTCGTTGTTGGAATTGAAGGTATGGGTAGTTAAACAGCAGCGGGGCGGCAGGCCATCCGGCTTGCCGCCCCACTGTAGAGCAGGTTAGAGCTGGTCCGCGTACGGATCGGCGATGCCGACGTACTGGGTGTAGAGGTATTCCTCGATGCCCTCGGAGCCGCCTTCACGGCCGAGACCGGACTGCTTGACGCCACCGAACGGAGCGGCGGCGTTGGAGATGACGCCCGCGTTCAGGCCGAGCATGCCGGTCTCCATCTTTTCGCTCACGCGCAGGCCGCGGTTGAGGTCCTTGGTGTAGACGTAGGCAACCAGGCCGTACTCGCTGCCGTTGGCCAGGGCCACGGCTTCGTCCTCATCGCGGAACGTGACGATCGGAGCCACCGGGCCGAAGATTTCCTCGGCGAGGATGCGCGACTTCGGCGAGACGTTGGTGAGCACGGTGGGCTGGTAGAAGTAGCCCGGGCCGTCCACGAAAGCGCCGCCGGTCACGGCGGTTGCGCCGTGGGAGATCGCGTCCGTGACGAGTTCGTGCACACCGTCGCGGGCCTTGCCGTCGATCAGCGGGCCGACGTTGGAGCGCTCCTCGGTGCCGCGGGCCGGGGTCAGCTCGGCGATGCGGGCGGCGAACTTCTCGGCGAAGGCCTCGGAGATGGTGTCCTGCACGATGAAGCGGTTGGCTGCGGTGCAGGCCTCGCCCATGTTCCGCATCTTGGCGGCGAGCGCGCCTTCGACGGCCTTGTCCAGATCTGCGTCGTCGAAGACCACGAACGGGGCGTTGCCGCCGAGCTCCATGGAGGTGCGCAGGACCTTGTCCGCCGAGTCGCGGATGAGGGCCTGGCCCACCGGAGTGGAACCAGTGAAGGAGAGCTTGCGCAGGCGGTCATCCTTGATCAGCGGTCCGGTGACCTTGCCGGCGGTGGAGGTCTGGATGACGTTCAGCACGCCCGCCGGCACGCCGGCCTCGATCATGACCTGGGCGAAGAGCAGGCTGGTCAGCGGGGTCAGGGTGGCGGGCTTGAGGATGGCCGTGCAGCCGGCGGCGATCGCGGGGGCAATCTTGCGCGTGGCCATGGCCAGCGGGAAGTTCCACGGCGTGATCAGCAGGCAGGGGCCCACCGGCTTCTTCTGGACGAGCAGGCGGTTCTTGCCGTCCGGGGCGGTGGCGTAGCGTCCGTTGACGCGCACGGCCTCTTCGGAGAACCAGCGGAGGAACTCGGCGCCGTAGGCAACCTCGCCGCGGGCTTCGGCCAGGGGCTTGCCCATTTCCATGGTCATCAGGAGGGCGAAGTCTTCGGTGCGCTCGGTGACGAGTTCGAAGGCGCGGCGCAGGATCTCGCCACGTTCGCGCGGGGCGGTCTTGGCCCAGTCGGCCTGGGCAGCAGCTGCGGCATCCAGTGCGGCGGCGCCGTCCTCGGGCTGGGCGTTGGCGATGGTGAGCAGGACCTTGCCGGTGGCGGGGTCTTCGACGTCGAGCGTCTGTCCGCCGGCGGCGTCGCGCCACTCGCCGTTGATCAACAGACCTGTGGGAACCTTGGCGAGCAGTTCTGCCTCGCGGGTTGCGGTGTCACCCATAGCGGTGCCTCCAATTTTTCAGCATTGAATCGACGGGCGAGCTGCCCAACTGCTTTTACGGTAGGTGGTGGCGCTCACGGCTGTAAATGCAGGACTGCACTAGGTCGCTTTATTACGCCTGTGCAAGTGTACAAGGACGATTAGTTCGATGGCTCTGGCCGCACCAGGTCAGGAGCGCGCGGCCAGCACGGCCGAGTAGAGCTCGCGCTTGCTGATCCGCGCGTCCGCTGCGACCGCCGCGACGGCGTCCTTCAGGCGGGAACCTTGGCTGATCAGCTCATTCACTGCGGCAACGTGGTCTTCGGCCTGCTCCGGCTCTGCATCCGGAGCTCCGGCAACAACGACGGCGATTTCACCGCGCACCTCGGAGGACTCGGCCCACTCCAGCAACTCGCGCACCGGACCGCGGAGCACTTCCTCGTGCAGCTTGGTCAGTTCTCGGCAGACCGCCACTCGCCGGTCCGGCCCGAACGAGGTGTCCAGCGCCCGCAGCATCGGCTCGAGGCGGTGCGGCGCTTCGAAGAACACCATGGTCCGCTTTTCATCCGCCAGGTCGGAAAGTCTGGCGCTGCGCTCCCCGGCCTTGCGCGGCAGGAAGCCTTCGAACGTGAAGCGGTCCGTTGGCAGGCCCGACAGGGCAAGGGCCGTCAGCACTGCCGACGGTCCCGGGATGGCGGTGACCACCACACCGTCCTCTACAGCGGCTTCGACCAGGCGGAATCCCGGGTCCGACACTGCCGGCATGCCGGCGTCGGTTACCATGATCAGGGTCTTGCCGCCGCGGATGAGCTCCAGCAGTTCGGCGGTCCGGGTGGCTTCGTTGTGCTCGTGGTAGCTGATGATTTTCCCGGAGGCGGTGATGCCCAGGGCATGCAGGAGCTTGTGGAGCCGGCGCGTATCTTCCGCGGCCACAATGTCGGCGGTCTGCAGCAGCTCCACCAGGCGGGTCGAGGCATCCCCGATGTTGCCGATGGGCGTGCCCGCCAGCACGATTTGTCCGCGGCCCGCGCTGTCCGGCTTTTCCTGCTCATTCACACGACAACCCTACCGCCCCGCCACAGGAAGCGAGCCGGCAGAGTGCTTGATTGACCGTCGGCTTGGACACTTTCGATCCCCCGCTCAGCCAAGAGGCAGAACCTTCACATGTGCACAATGGCGGCGATTCCCAGCCTCGGTAGATAAGGTCTGTATGTGGCTTCATTGAACAGTCAGTCCTGCCCACAGCACCCACGGGGTCGCACTACCCCGACGCATACCCAGCAAGTTACCCGCGGGTAACATGTTCACCGTGACCCAGACTACCAGCCAGCGACAGCATGAACCGGAGCGCCCGGCGCACTGGCTTCAGGCGCCGGCGCATGCTTTCAAAGGAGACGTGCTGAAGCGGCGGCTGCTGGGCGCGCCCATAGTCTTCGGGATCTGGGGCTGGCTGGTCCCCGTGCTGGCCGCCGCGATCGGCGGAATCCTGCGCTTCTACCGCTTGGGCGAACCCGGCTCGCTGGTTTTTGACGAGACCTATTACGTCAAGGATGCCTACTCTTACCTGCAGTCCGGCTATGAGCGGGAGTGGCCGGAAGACGCCAACGATTCCTTCAATGCGGGCAACCCTGACATCCTGCTGGACTCCCCCGAGTATGTGGTTCATCCGCCGGTGGGCAAGTGGATGATCGCGTTCGGCATGTGGCTGTTCGGCTCGGACAACGGCTTCGGCTGGCGCTTCGGCGCGGCGCTGGCCGGCACACTGTCCATCCTGATGATCGCGCTGATCGCCCAGAAACTGTTCAAGTCCCCCGTCCTGGGCGGCGTCGCCGGTTTGCTGACCGCCGTCGACGGCCACCATCTGGTGCATTCACGCACCTCGCTGCTGGATATCTTCCTCACGTTCTGGGTGGTCGCGGCGTTCGGCGCGCTGCTGCTGGACCGCGACGACGGACGACGGCGGCTGGCCGGCAAAGTGGCGGCCCTCGCCGGGCCGTCCGGGGTACCTAATAAACTGCAACTGCTCTACGGTCCGTTCGTGTTGTGGCGGCCGTGGCGGCTGGCGGCCGCGGTCTGCATGGGCCTCGCCGTCGGAACGAAGTGGTCGGCGCTGTCCTTCGTCGCGGTGTTCTGTGTGATGGCCGTGCTGTGGGATGTCAATGCCCGCCGGATCGCCGGAATCCGCGGCTGGATCTCCGGCGGGGTCTTCCGCGATGGCGTACCCGCGTTCTTCACCATGATCCCGCTGGCGGCCGTTACCTATCTGGCCACCTGGACGGGCTGGTTCCTGTCCCAAGACGCCTACCACCGGCAATGGGCCCGCGACAATGCCGGCGGCATCTGGGGCTGGGTGCCGGATCCGCTGCGCTCCCTCGCCGAGTACCACCGCAGCGCCTACACCTTCCACAACGGCCTGGATTCCGAGCACCCGTACCAGTCCAACGCCTGGACCTGGCTGTTCATGGGCCGGCCCACCTCCTTCTACTACCACTCGGATGAAAACGGCGTGAACGGATGTGCCGTCGACACCTGCTCCACTGCCGTAACCGTGGTGGGCAACCCGCTCATCTGGTGGGCCGCGGCGCTGGCGCTGATCGCCGTCGCCTTCGCCTGGCTGGGCCGACGCGACTGGCGCGCCGGCGCAATCCTCGCCGGCCTGGCCGCCGGCTACCTCCCGTGGTTCCTGTTCCCGGACCGCACTACGTTCTTCTTCTATGCCATCTCCTTCCAGCCGTTCCTGGTCCTGGCCCTGACCTATGTGCTCGGAATGTTCCTCGGCAGGCGGACGGATCCGGTCTGGCGGCGCCGCCAGGGACTGGTAGTGGTAGGCGGGTTCATCATTGCCGTGCTGCTGGTTTCGGCGTACTTCATACCGGTTTGGACGGCGGAGCAGATCCCCTACGATCAGTGGCGGTGGCGGATGTGGATGCCCAGCTGGGTATGAGCCGACGGGCCGGGCAAGAGGGAACCCGGGCAACAGGAAACTCGAGCAACACCAACGAGGAAAGCGAGAACGCGGTGCGCGAAGCGTCAACCGAACTGCTGAAGCGCATGCCGGACGGCTCCAACATCACGGACATTCTCATGGCGCGGCACAAGCGCAACCCGCAGCATGCCCTCTATGCCGTGAAGCGGGCCGGTGTGTGGACCGACGTGTCCGCCGCCGAACTCCTCGGCCAGGTTTCCTCGCTGGCCAAGGGGCTGATCAACGCCGGCATCCGGCCCGGGGACAAGATTGCGGTGATGTCCAAGACCCGCTTCGAATGGACCGTGGTGGACCTTGCGGGCTGGTTTGCCGGCGCCGTGGTGGTCCCCATTTACGAGACGTCCTCGGCGCACCAGGTGCAGTGGATCCTCGCCGATTCCGGCGCCAAGCTGGTCTTTGTGGAGGACGAGTCCAAGGCCGCCGTCGTGAATACGGCCATGCAGGAGTTGCCCGCCCCGCTGCCGGTCTGGACCATGGCCGGAGCCAACCCGGGCCTGGCCGAACTCCGGGCGCAGGGCGCAGCCGTGCCGGATGAGGAGCTGGAGCAGGCCCGCACCTCGCGCACGTTGGAGGATGCGGCGTCGTTGGTCTACACCTCCGGCACCACCGGACGCCCGCGCGGCTGCATCATCACTCACGGCAACTTCGCCGAGCTCGCCCTGAACACCACGGAGTTCCTGCCCGCCATCCTCAAGGAGCCGGGCGCCAAGTCGCTGATGTTCCTGCCGCTGGCCCACGTTCTCGCCCGCGCCGTCCAGGTCATCTGCCTCGCCGCCGGCGTGAAGATGGGCCACACGGCGAGCATGGTAGACCTGATCGATGACCTCCGCACGTACAACCCCACCTTCCTGCTGGTGGTGCCGCGCGTGTTCGAGAAGGTCTACGCGTCCGCCAGGCAAAAGGCGCACGACGACGGCAAGGGCCGGATCTTCGACGCCGCGGCCGACACCGCCGTCGCCTATTCGCGGGCGGCCGACGCGCGGGACCGCGGCACCGGCTCCGGCCCGGGCCCGGTCCTGAGGCTCAAGCACTCCGTCTTCGACAAGCTGGTCTACGCGAAGCTGCGCGCCGTCTTCGGCGGCCAGGTCCGCTTCACGGTCTCCGGCGCGAGCGCCTTGAATCCGCACCTGGCGCACTTCTTCACGGGGATCGGCATTCCCGTGCTCGAGGGCTACGGGCTGACCGAGTCCACCGCGCCCGCCGCGGTCAATCTGCCGGGCCGCAACCGGATCGGCACCGTCGGCCTGCCGCTGCCGGGCACCACCATCCGCATTGCCGATGACGGCGAGGTGCTGATCAAGGGCATCGGCATCACCCCCGGCTACCACAACGACGACGCCAACCGGGAGAACTTCACGGACGGCTTCTTCCGGACCGGTGATCTGGGCACAATCGACGACGACGGCTTCCTCACCATTTCGGGGCGGAAGAAGGACCTGCTGGTCACGGCCGGCGGCAAGAACGTGGCCCCGGGTCCCTTGGAGGATGCGCTCCGCGAACACCAGCTGGTGTCGCAGGCCGTGGTCGTCGGCGAGGGGAAGCCTTTTGTGGCCGCGCTGCTGTGCCTTGATCCGGACGGCGTGGCCGCCTGGTGCAAGTCCCGGTCCCGGAACGGCCTCAGCGTTGCCCAGGCCGGTTCGGACCCGGCGGTGCTGGCGGAGCTGCAGTCCGCGGTGGACCATGCCAACAAGCTGGTCTCGCGCGCCGAGCAGATCCGGAAGTTCACCGTGCTGCAGCAGGAACTGACCGAGGCCTCCGGCCACATGACGCCGTCGCTGAAGCTCAAGCGGATCCAGGTCATCGAGGACTTCACCGCGGACATCGACCGCCTCTACAGCTGATCTGACGGCTACCGCTGATCCGGCGCCCCGCCGCGCTTGCTGTGCGGGGCGCCAGATACTTAGAAGTCTTCGCGCAGGTCCTGCAGGTAGCGGGCCCGGGCAGCGGCGAGCTTCTCGGAGCTGCGTTCCCGCCGGGACTTGGTCGGCCAGGTGAAGGCCAGCACCAGCGAGGACACCATCAGCACCAGCACCGCGATCACGATGCCCGCGTCCATCCAGAACTGGGCGGGGAACAGCCGGATCAGCGTGTCGTCCACAAAGAACGTCCACGTACCGTCCGCGAAGAAGACCCCGTGGAACGCGGTGAAGAAGCCCTGCCAGTTCAGCGCGCCCAGCACGCCGAGCACGATGATCAGGATCAGGGTGGCGGCGGAGCCGGCAAACAGGCCGCGGCGGATGCCGCCGGGATACTTGCGCGCCAGGTAAATCACGGCAAGTACGCCCAGAACCAGCATGACCGCACCGGCGATCCACGCACCCATGATGACGGTCTTCACGTCCGCCATATGGCCGACCTCGCTGTCGAGGAACAGCTGTTCCCCGTCCGGCCCCACCAGCCCACCGAGGTAGCGCGGACCGGCCCAGTTCAGCAGGTAGTCCACCGCGTACGAGCCGTAGGTCATCCGGTCCTCGGTGCTGAACCCGAAACTGTCCGCGGGGAACCCCGGCCGGTGGTACTCGATCCACAGGAACAGCGGCGTGCACACTGCGCGGATTGCCCCGATGATCAGCAGGAACGGAAAAAAGACGGCCAGCATGACCTGCAGGATCCGGCCCGCCGGCGGCTTCGCGTTGACGGCCTCCTCACGCTCGGCCGCCCGGCGCTCCACATCCGAAAGCACCGGCCGGTTCGGCTTTGCGGCGCCAGATTTGGCAGGCCCGTTGCCTGCTCCCTTGCCAGCCCCGCCGTTGGCGGCTCCGCCCACAGCCGCGGACGACGCCGTTGCTGCCGCCGCCGATGTTTTGCCGGCCCCTTTATCTCCGGGACGGGTCCGGGTCTTCTCCGCGCGCACCATCTCAGCCGGTCCTGTCTGCCATTCGGACGCCCGGTCCGGCCCGAGGTTCGCCGGGTTCGGCTCCGGGTTCGGTCCGTTTGGAGACTGAGCGCCGTCCCGCGGTTCGCCCGAAGTCGGAGCGCCGTCCTGCTGGCCGCCCGGAGTCTGGGCTTCCTCCTGCGGTGCGCCCGTGGCGGCCCGACGTCCGGTACTGGGCAGTTCGGAGGAATCAGGCGACCCGGAGGTGGCCGGTGAGCCGGAGGTAGCAGGCGAAACAGCGGAGGTTGCTGCGCTTTCCGAAGCCGCGCTGCCAGCGGAAGCCGCCGCTGTGAGAACCACCTTCGTTTCCGGGGCCGCCTTATCTGCCGACGTCCGCGCAGCCGCAGGCGTCGCGCCGACCGCGGCCCGGTCTACTTCGGGCTGATCCGGTTTTGCGGAAGCGGCGGCCAGCGCCGAGTCAGTCGGCTTGGGTGCTGGACTCCCCCAGCCGGGAACGGCGTCCGGTTTGAAGCGCGAAGCAGCGGGAGCACCGCCGTCGCTCTTCCCATTGGAAGCGCCGCCGTCGTTCTTCGGTGAGGAGGCCCCGCCGTCGTTATTCTTTGCCGAGCCGCGAGGCTCCTTGTTGAAGGCGCTCAGATCCGGCAAGCGGCTGGCCTTGCGCATCGGCAGCCGGTTGGACTCGTCAAGGAACCGGCCGCTGGCCGGGACCGGAGGCGCGGGCACCTCGATGGGGTCGCTGTCGGTATCCGGCGTACGGTCCGTACGGGGGTTCTCAATGTTGCCGGAGATCCGGTCCTCGCCTGCCACGTTCTCCCTCTTTCCTCGCGCTCGCCACATCTGTTAAAGACAGTACCGCCGGGAGCGTTCCGGCCGCGGATGCCACCCCGACGGCACCCGATGAGTCGCCTCGTTACCGGCGGCTCCGGCGTGAGGCTCCTCAGCGCTGGCCAGACCCAGTTCAGGGAGCAGCTCAGCTGGTCCGGGCGACCTCGCCGGCGTCGAAGCGGCCCAGGTCGCCGCGTTCCCCGGCGTTGTAGGCGCGCCGTCCGAGCACCAGAGTATAGGTCCAGTACGCGGCAAGTACCAGCGCGCCGATGCCGATGCGGACCCAGTGCGGCAGGTCGCTCGGCGTCACAAAGCCCTCGATGAGGCCGGAGATGAACAGGACCAGCACCAGTCCCAGGGCGACGGTGATCAGCGAACGGCCTTCCCTCGCGAGCGACGCGGCGCGGGTCATCCGGCCGGGTGAAACCCAGGACCAGAAGATCCGCAGGCCTGCGGCGCCGGCGATGAAAATGGCGGTTATTTCCATCAGGCCGTGCGGCAGGATGTAGAGGAAGAACGTGTCCAGCTGGTCATAGGCCGCCATCATTCCGCCGGCCATGCCCACGCCCTGGGCGTTCATGTAGAGCACGTACGGCACCCAGAGACCGGTCACGCCGAAGGCCACGCACTGGGCAGCGATCCACGCGTTGTTGGTCCAGACCATGCCGGCGAAGGACGCGTTGGGGTTTTCCTTGTAGTAGTTGACGAAGTCCTCTTCGACGTACTGGCGCAGCTCTTCGTCCGAGCCGATGGCCTTGATGACCTCGGGGTTGCCGGTGACCCAGGCGCCGAAGAGCCAGGACACCAGGATAAAAACGACGCCGATGATCACCGTCAGCCAGCGGATCCGGTAGAACGCGGCGGGCAGCGAGAGCACAAAGAAGCCGGCAACATCCTCCGCGAAGTTGGAACGGGCGCCGGTGAATTTGGTGCGTGCGCGGGACAGCCGCGTGGAGAGCGCGCCGGAGAGCTGGCTTTCGGGCGCGATCGAGCGGATCATCGACAGGTGCGTGGAGGTGCGCTGGTACAGCACCAGCAGCTCGTCGGCTTCCTCGCCGGTCAGGCGGCGCTTCGCGCTGAGCTCGTCCAGGCGTTTCCAGTCATGCTGGTGCACCGCGGTGAAGGCATCGATATCCACCCCTCCAGCCTATCGTTCCGCGACCGCGCGGGTGCTGGGTTGGGCCGCCGGGCGCTCGGTTGCGCCGCCGGGTGCTCGGTAGAGTGGTGGCATGAGTAACATCGTCACGGGCGAGGCCGTGGTCCTGGAACTGCGTCCGGCGTCGTTCGGGGTGCGCGCGCTGAGCTCGATGATCGATTGCATCATCAACTTCCTGCTGCTGATCCTGACCACCGCGTTCCTGGCGGAGACCGTGCAGATCGGTTTCGACCCCGCGGCGGCGCAGGCCCTGGTGCTGACCATGGTGGTGTTTTTCCTGGTGATCGTGCCCGTGACCCTCGAGACGCTCACCCGCGGCAAGTCGGTCGGCCGCCTGATCATGGGACTGCGGATAGTGCGCGACGACGGCGGTTCCATCCGCTTCCGGCATGCCTTGATCCGTGGGCTGGTCGGCGTGTTCGAGCTGTACCTGCTGCTCGGTTCCGTGGCGTTCGTCGTCGCACTCTTTAATGACCGGTCCAAGCGGCTGGGCGATCTGCTCGCCGGGACCTACAGCATGCGCGAACGGGTGGGCGTCATCCCGCAGGAACTGCCGCACATTCCGCCGCAGCTGGTGCCGTGGGTGAAGCTGACGGACATGGGGCGGTTGCCGGAGCCGCTGGCGCGCCGGATCTCCCAGTTCATCGTCCAGTCGCCCAAGATGATTCCGGCCTCGCGGGAACGGCTGGCGATCGATCTGGCGAACGAGACCTCGGGCTTTGTTTCTCCTCCGCCGCCGGCCGGTACCGCGCCGGAAATGTTCCTCATCGCGGTCATGGCCGAACGCCGGGAACGCGACTTCGCCCGGCTCAGCCGCCAGTACGAGCGGTCCCAGGCCCAGAGCAAGCGGCTGCACTCGCTCCCGTTCCAGGACTGAACGGCTTCGGTTCCGGACCCACCGGCCCGGAACCGAACCCGCCATCAGGTCAGGCCTTGGCGATGGCTTCCCTGAGGGCGCCTAGCAGCAGCGCCACCGAGGCCGGGTTGGCGTTCGGACCCATGAGCCCGATCCGCCAGACGGTGGACGTGAATTCGCCGGCGCCGGCGCCGATCTCGATGTTGAAGTTCTCCAGCAGGTAGCCGCGGACCGCCGCGGAGTCGACCCCCTCGGGAACCAACACCGTGGTCAGCTGCGGCAGCCGGTGGCCTTCGGCGGCGAACAGCTCCAGGCCCATTTCCTGCAGCCCGTCCTGCAAGGCCTTGCCGGCCGAGCGGTGGCGTTCGGTCACCGCGTCGAGCCCCTCCGCCAGGATGCGGTTAATGCCCGCTTCCAGGCTGGCCACCATGCCCACCGGAGCGGTGTGGTGGTAGGCTCGCTGCCCGCCGGGTGCACCGTTGACGTAGCCCCCGAGCAGCCCCAGATCCAGGTACCAGGACTGCGGCTTCGGCACGCGGCGCTCGAAGGCGCGGTCCGAGATGGTGAACGGCGCGAGGCCCGGAGCCACACCGAGGCACTTCTGGGTGCCGGCATAGCCGATATCGATGCCCCACTCGTCCGCGAGGATGGGCATGCCGCCGATGGACGTCACGGCGTCGGTAATCAGCAGGGCGTCGCCCTTGATGGCGCCGAGCGCAGCGGTATCGCTCAGGACGCCGGTGCTGGTCTCGGCGTGGACGGCGGCGATGACCGTGGGGTTCGGATGCGCCGCGGCAACCCGTTCGGCGTCCACCGGCGTGCCCCATTCGTGGTCCACGCGCACCACCTCGGCGCCGGCCCGCGAGGCAACCTCGCACATCCGCTCGCCGAAGAGGCCGTTGACAGCGACGACGGCGACGTCGCCGGACTGGACCGTATTGACGAAGGCGGCTTCCATGCCGGCCGAGCCGGTAGCGCTCAGCGGCAGGGTCCGCGCGTTCTCAGTACCCCAGAGCACCCGAAGGCCCTCGTTGGTCCGGTCCATCCGCGCGATGAATTCCGGGTCCAGGTGCCCGATCAGCGGCAGGCCCAGCGCCGCGGTCGCCTCCGGGTAGGGGTTGCACGGCCCCGGCCCAAACAGATGACGGGTGGGAATAATCCGATCCGGACTCATGGTCATGACGTCTGCATCCTAACGTTGCGAGCGGTTCTCGGTGCAGCCTGGCTACACACCTCTCTTCATCATGCCAGCCGGTCCGGCTTTTCGTGCTTCGGCGGCCAGGACAGGACAACATGAACAACGTTCAGCGGATTCATCCCGATCGGATGGAGGAACCGGAGCCCGCGGGTGGAGGGGAACCGGAGCCCGCGGATGGAGGGGAACCGGAGCCCGGCGGTTGGGGGGGAACCGGAGCCCGGCGGTGGGGGGGGGGGAAACCGGAGCCCGGCGGTTGGGGGGCGCTCTGCCGGACTCCGGAGTCTTGCTCACTCCGGTGCCGGTGTCGGCCGGCCCTCGTGATCAAGACTGGAACCAATGTTCGCCTGACGTACTTGAAAAAACCTCAGTCCCAAATATCGATCCCCCACGATTCCCCATTTTGGGGATGCAGGAAAACGGCGGGCCGGACACCCGAAGGTGACCGGCCCGCCGTCGTTCGCTGGAAAGCGGAGGTGCGTTTAGTAGCGGTGCGGCTTAGTAGCGGCTTAGTAGCGGTAGTGCTCCGGCTTGTACGGCCCGGCCACGTCCACGTCCAGGTACTCGGCCTGTTCCTTGTTCAGCTCCGTCAGCTCCACGCCGAGGGCGCCGAGGTGCAGGCGGGCAACCTTCTCGTCCAGGATCTTCGGCAGCACGTAGACCTGCTTGGCGTATTCCGGCTCGCCGGTGGCCGAGTCCGCGGCGGGCTTGCCGGCCTTGGTGAACAGCTCGATCTGCGCGATGGTCTGGTTGGCGAAGGAGTTGCTCATGACGAAGGACGGGTGGCCGGTGGCGTTGCCCAGGTTCAGCAGGCGGCCCTCGGAAAGCACGATGATGGAGCGCTCGGTGGCGGTTCCGGCGTCGAAGACCCACTCGTGGACCTGCGGCTTGATCTCGACCTTCTGCACGCCGTCGATCTTCTCGAGCCCGGCCATGTCGATCTCATTGTCGAAGTGGCCGATGTTGCCGACGATGGCCTTGTTCTTCATCTTGAGCATGTCGGCCGCCATGATGACGTCCTTGTTGCCCGTGGTGGTGATGAAGATGTCGCCCTGGTCCACAACCTTCTCCAGCGTGGTGACCTGGTAGCCGTCCATCGCCGCCTGCAGGGCGCAGATCGGATCGATCTCGGTGACGATCACGCGCGAGCCCTGGCCGCGCAGTGCCTCCGCGGCACCCTTGCCCACATCGCCGTAACCGCAAACGACGGCGACCTTGCCGCCCATGAGGACGTCGGTGGCGCGGTTGATGCCGTCCGGCAGGGAGTGGCGGATGCCGTACTTGTTGTCGAACTTGGACTTGGTGACCGAGTCGTTGACGTTGATCGCCGGGAAGAGCAGCTTGCCCTGTTCGGCCAGCTGGTACAGGCGGTGGACGCCGGTGGTGGTTTCCTCGGTCACGCCCAGGATGCCGCCGGCAATGCGGGTCCATCGCTGCGGGTCCTCGGCCAGCGACTTGCGCAGCACGTCGAGGATGATCGTGTACTCGTGGGCGTCATCGGCGGTGGCGTCCGGGACGGCGCCGGCGGCCTCGAAATCGACGCCCTTGTGCAGCAGCAGGGTGGCGTCGCCGCCGTCGTCGAGAATCATGTTGGGGCCGAGCTCGGGGTTCTCGGCAGCGCCGGGCCAGTTGAGGATCTGCGTGGCGGTCCACCAGTACTCCTCGAGCGTCTCACCCTTCCATGCGAACACCGGCACACCCTGCGGGTCCTCAACGGTTCCCTTGCCGACGACGATGGCGGCCGCGGCCTCGTCCTGCGTGGAGAAGATGTTGCACGAGGCCCAGCGGACCTCGGCGCCGAGCGCGGTCAGCGTCTCGATCAGCACGGCGGTCTGCACGGTCATGTGCAGGGACCCGGCGATGCGGGCGCCCTTGAGCGGCTGGCTGGCACCGAACTCCTCGCGCAGGGCCATCAGGCCCGGCATCTCGTGCTCGGCGAGGCGGATCTGGTGGCGGCCGGCCTCGGCCAGGGAAAGGTCCTTGACCTTGTAATCGAATGACATGTGTTCTCCTGGGCGTTGGTTAGGCGTCGGTTGCCGGGGTGTTCGGGGAATTGTCGGTGGCGGGCTGAGCGCCGGGCTGCGCGTCAGCCGCCTGAGCGTCGGCGGCCTGGCCGGCTTCCTGCAGCGCCGGCGGGAGCAGAACGGGGATGCCCTCGTCGATGCGGTAGCGCAACTGCTGGCCGCTGGCATCCTTCGCGCTGGAAACCAGTTCCTCGCCTTCCTGGACCAGCGACGATCCGGTCACCGGGCAACGCAGGACGGCAAGCAGTTCAGGGGAAAGATGGGCCATGGTGATAGTTTCCTTTGATCCTGTGATCCTGGCGTCAGGACGTACCGGCACGCAGACGGCCCGGGCTGGCCGGCGGCGCGGATTTCTTCACTTCAGGTTATCGCCCTACTGCTGTCCGCGCAGAATGCGCAGGTGCCCGCGGCGGGCTCCGCCGGACTCGGACGGCGGTTCGATCGGTTCACGCAGGCCGCGCTGGGCAGGTGCTTCGTCCGGATTGTCGGGGACGGTTCCCGCCTGGCGGACTGCCTTGGCCAGGGCCATCAGGTCATCGGTGTTCGGGACGGGAGGCTGCTCGGGCAGGGCCAGCCGCATGACTTCCCAGCCTCGCGGTACGGTCAACCGCTCCGCGTGTATGGCGCACAGGTCGTAGCAGTGCGGTTCGGCATAGGTGGCCAGCGGCCCGAGGACGGCCGTGGAATCGGCATACACGTACGTCAAAGTAGCGATGGCCGACCGTTGACAGGCCGAGCGTGAACATTGGCGTATGGATCCCACGACTATGCATCCTACCCGCCTCAGGCCTCCATCACGTGCAGCGGCACGCTTCGGAAGTGCTTTTGGCGGCGCACAGGATTAGAGTCGATATATGAAAAACGGACCATCGCTCAATGTCAGGCTGAGTGATGCAGCGCAGTCCGGGGGCAAATCAAAGCCGTTCGAAAAACGACGGCGGAACCGCCACGGGCGCGGACTGCGCGGTGAGCTTCTGCCCGCCCACCTGCCGGGCAACCGTACCCGGGAGGAACGGTTCGAAGGCTGGGTCTCGGACTCCGCGGAACGGCTTCATTATTTGTGGGGGGATCCCATCGAGGCCACCCAGTTCGTGGTCGCCGACATCCCGCCGGACCTGGAGGAACTGGTTGCCGCGGGCGGCCCCGCGCCCCTTGGCAGCTTCACTCCTGCGGCTCCGGGACGGCCCGCCGTCGTTACTGTCTTCCGGCGTCCGGTGGAGCGGGAGGCGGACAGCAAGGAAGAGCTGCCGGAACTGGTGCATGACGTCGTGGTGGAACAAGCCGCCGAGTTGCTCGGCATGGCGCCCGAGGCCGTCGACCCCAGCTACGGCCGCACCCGCTCCTGACCCCGTCAGCCCGGCTGCCTCAGTAGCCCAGCTGTCTCAGTAGCCCAGGAAGACCGGCACGCTCTGCCGGCCCTGGGTTCCCGGCGGAACAGCCAGCACCGAGATGTTCGGCGAGCTGCCGTTGAAGACCACCTGCGAGCCGTAAACGGGGTCCCCGGTGGCCCCGATCAGGAGGGCCGCCGGATCCGCGCCGTTGGCCTTCGGATTCAGCGAGACGGTGCTTCCGCCCGGCACATCGACCACCTGCTCGGTGCCGGGCTGGCCGTTCGCGCTGATGGGCGTCACGCTGACCTTGGCGTTGCCTTCCGGGGCGATGAAGGAGAACCGGGAGCTGACGCCGCCGGGCATGATCGCCAGGTGTTCGCTGCCCAGCCGGTCGGTGGACGGAGCCCAGCCGAAATCGACAGGGTCGCCCTCGCCCGTGCCCCGGCTCACCCGTGCCGAAGCCACCACGGACACGTCCGAGGTCACCTCCACCGAGTATGTTCCCGTCGGAAGCGAGTCGAGCGGGATAGCGGACACCGTTCCCGCCGCCACGTTGAAGACTCCGCCGCCGGGCAAAGCCACCTGGCCCTTCGGACCGAAAACTCGCACTTCCACCGTGGCGTCGCTGGCACCCGGGACCACCACGTTCAGGGCGGGCGAGGCATTCTCGTACCCGGCCTGCCCGCGGATCTCCTGCGCAGTTTTCTCGTCCTGCACGGCAATCCCGGTCAGCACCTGGCTCAGGCCCGCACCGGCCGACGGCTGCAGCAGCTCCACGCCGCCAGGGGTCAGTTCGCGCAGGATGCTCTGCTGGATGGTCCCTACTATCGGACCGCCGGAGGAACTGACATGCACGGCCAGCGATTCCTGGTTGGCAGCCAGGCCCGCCAGCACAATGGACTTCGATTCGCCGGGGGCGATAAGCAGCCCGCGGCTGCCGGCGGCCTGGACCGGCCCTTCGGCACCGACGAGTTCCAGGTCCACCGTGGATGCGGTTTCGGTGGCGTTGTACAGGTTGAGCACGGCGCTGCTGCCTACAGTGGTGGAGGCGCCAAGCAGCCAGAAGTCGTTCGACGGCGTCATGCAGTTGGCCGCGGCCAGGCCGCGCAGGTCGCCGTCTTCGGCGGTGTAGGTCATTGCCGCCCCCGCCTGCGGATGCTGCTGCCCCATCGGCTCCACCGTCAGCACGGTGGCAGCGGAGATATCCCGGCTCGGCACCACTTCGGCCAGGACCTTGGTCTCCCCGGCTTCGCTGCGGCCGGTGCTGCCTGCTTCACCGGTGAACTCCGCGATTTCGCGCAGCGGAGAGTCGGAGCCGAGTTCGAACAGTGCGCTGCCGGGTACCGTTCCGCCCAAATCACTAAGAACGACGGCGCGTGCCCGGGTTTCCGCCGTCCTGGAGACAGGGCTGAACTCGGGATCCACCTCTTCGGCGGAACTGTCCAGGAGTTTCAGCGGCTCGGGGCAGACACCGGTGTACTCGCCCGCGGGGACGGCAGCCGAAACGGGCGGCAGTTCGGCGGCAGCCCGGGGTGGCTGCATGACGCTGCCGGCGACGACGCCACCGGTGCCGAGAACGAGGATGCCCAGCCCGGCGGCAAGACCAACCAAGCGGCCGTTCTTCTTGCCGGCTTTAGGCTCGGCCTCCCGGCCGTCCGGGCGCGGTGTTGCATCCGACGTCGTACCCGCGGCGGGAGCAGAGGCGTTCGTGGCTGCCGGGGCCGGACCTGCGGTTGAAGACTTTGCTGCCGCGGCCGCTTCAGCCTTGGCGGCCCTCGCCGCGCGGCGCCCCTTGCGGGTCCCGCGTGCGGCCTTGCCGGGCACAGCGTCCTGCGGATCGGCAGGGGCGGACTGCTCGTCGGGCTGGTTGTCAGGCTTGTCTGCCATGGCTACGGTTCCTTCCCTGCCGTGGCAGGTGCCGCGTCGGCGTGGTGCCTGTCGGCGGGGTCGATCTCATGTGCGGCGATCCGCAGTTCTTCGGGGCTGCTGTCCGTGCCGGTGGTTCTAATATGGTCGATCCGCCGGGGCACGAAGCGCTGCCGGGACGGAATCGGGACGGCCAGCAGGACGGTGATGCCGAGGAAGATGATCTGCACAATGGCTACCCAAATGCCCCACGGATTGGTGTAGCTGATCCGCAGCTCGCCGCCTGCTTCGGGCACCTTGAACGCCTGCGCCCAGCCGTTCTCCGCCTGCTCGAGCGGCTGCCCGTCCAGGGTTGCACTCCACCCCGGGTCCATCCGTTCGGCCAGGACCACCATCCGTCCGGCGTTGCCTTCGGGAATAGTGGTGCCGGCGCTGGTCCAGGAGGACGGCACGGTCTGCAGCAGGGCTCCGGTGCTGTCGATCACGCGCACGCGGCTGGTCAGCGTGCTGCTGGCCTCGCCGTCGCCGCTCTGGTCCGGCACTACGCGCCACAGCCAGCCCGAATCCGTGCGTCCCACGGCGCTGAGGCCGGGCACGGCGTCGATCCTGTTGGCCAGCAGTTCCGCGGAACTGTCCGTCTGCTGCAGCACCACAAAGCCGACGCCGAGCCGCGCCAGTTCCTCCCGCGGGTCCACGCCGGTGCCGGCGGCGATCACGGCGACCGCGTTCCGGGCGGCCGCGGTGGCGTCGTCGTCCTCCCGCCGTTCAGCGTCGAAGAGGCCGCCGGTAATGGAGCGGGCCGCGTAGATCGGGGACAGCTGGTCCATGGTGGTGCCGCCGCTGTGCATCACGGCGGCGCTGATCGAGCCGCTCTCGCTGCTCAGCACCAGCGAACGGGTCTGTTCGGGCCCGGTCCCCCGGTCCGTGGCCGTGGCCGGGAGGATCCGCGCCTGGCTCGGCTCCAGCTGCATGTCGGTGCCGAAGTCGGTCAGCGCGCGCCCTTCGGCGGCAACGGTTTCCACGGCGATCAGCTGCGGCAGGAGCCAGTGCCCCAGATTCAGCACGGGGCCGGCAGCCAGAACAACGACGGCGGCAATGGCTATCGCGCGGAAGACACCCTTGCGTTCCTTCCGCGGCTCGTTCAGGGTGTGCAGGCGCCGCATGCCGCTGTCCCCGCCGATCAGGGCGGCGGCCAAAAGCAGGAACAGCGCCAGCGAGACGAACGGTCCGATGAACGGGGGCACCATGGCACCCGGTGCGATGGCGGTAGCGATCATGGCGGAGACCCAGCTCGCCGCCAGGGCCACGATCGCGCCCAGCCAGGACAGGCGGGCAACGCCGGCGCTGCTGCCGGGAAGCAGCAGGCCGACGGCGGCCAGCACCAGCATCGGAACGCCGGTGAGCAGTGCGAAGACCAGCGCCCACGGGCCTTGGCCGAGGGACTCGAGGAAGCCGGAGGCACTCAGACCGGCGGATATATCGAACGCCACGGGGAAACCCATGACCTGCTGCCAGAGCGGGGCGCCGTCGAAGAACAGCGGCACGCCCGGGTCGCCGAGCAGCGCCCGGGGGGTGTCCAGCGCGGTCAGCAGCATCGGCAGGGCGAGCGCCAGTGGCGGCACCAGGGACCACCACACGGTTTTGGCGCGCCGGCCGCGCTTGAGGCAGATGATGCCGACGAAAATGATGAAGACCGGCAGCAGTGCCGGAGCGGAAGCGGTGATGACAGCCAGGCAGAGACCTGCGGCAGCGGCAGCGGTCCAGGACGGTATGCCGTTGATGCCGGGCTTGTGGATGACTTCGGGCCGGGGCTTGAGCGGATCCGGGTTCAGCCGCTGCACTGCGGAGCCGCTTGCCCGGACCAAGCCCAGCACGGCCCACGGAATCATCAGGTGGGCGATCAGGGCGCCAAGCCGGCCGGAGCCGAGGGCCACCTGGAGAACCGGCAGGGTGGCCCAGAAGAAAGCGGCCCACAGGCGCAGCGAGCGGCGCTGGGTGAAGGCGCCGGCGGCCATCCACGCCGCGAGACCGGCCAGCGGCATCGCCAGCAGGATCAGGGTGAGGACCGCGGCGGAGCCGTTGCCCAGCGCGAGGATTGCCAGCACGGCCAGCACATAGCCGAACGGATCGCCGTGGCCGGGCATGCCCGAGCCGAGACTGATCCACCAAGCGGAGGAGTTGTGCCAGATTTCGGCAAGATCCGCGGAGACCGGAAGCAGTGCGCCGCCGGCCAGCGCCGGAACGCCGAGGAAGCCGAACATGCCGATGATGGACACGAGCGCCAGGACCAGGGTGGCGGCCACGGCGCCGGTGCCTACCCAGGTCCGCAGCGGCGAGGCCATGGAGGCGAATTCGTCGGAGCCTCCCGTGGGTTCGTAGCTGCCGGTGGTGTCGGTGCCCGTGCCGTCCCCCAGCACATGCTCGGCGCTGACGGATTCCATCAGCGAGCGGCGGTAGGCAAAAACATCCTGCCGTTTGACCATCAGCGGCTTGATGATGCTTCTGGATGACCTGCGGGTGGCACCGGCCTGCTTGCGCGCCTGCAGGAATTCCCGCGGCCGGAACAGCGCGGACAGGGTGGCCAGGAGCTGCCGCAGGCCGTGGCCGGGGTCCTTGGCAACGGTGCTGATGATGAAGCTGAAGAAACCGCCGAGCAGCGTGCCGATCCACAGGAACGGCAACTGCCACCACGCCGCGTGCTTGAGCCGCAGGTGGACCTGGGACCGCCGGGCCGCCATGGCTGCAGCATGCGGGTTGCCGCGTGAGATTGCATGCCGCATTGTCGCCGTCGGCACCACGACTACGCGGTTGCCGGCCAGCCGGTTGCGCCAGCAGAGGTCCACATCGTCGCCGATGCCGGGCAGCGCCGGGTCGAACCCGCCCAGTTCCTCGAACGCATCGCGGCGGATCAGCATGCCGGCGGAGTTCACGGCGAAGAAGTCGCTGCGGCCGTTGTACTGGCCCTGGTCCATCTCGTCCAGGTCGATCATGGTCAGCCGTTCGGCGCCGCGCGTTACCGTCAGCCCGACGTCGATCAGCTTGCGCGGATTCTCCCAGTCCACCTGCTTGCAGCCGGCGATGGTGACCGACGGCGCGGTCTCCACGGCCAGCAGCAGTTCTTCCAGCGCGTCCGGTTCCGGCGCGGAGTCATCATGCAGCAGCCACACCCATTCCTGCACGCGGCCGCCGGCAGCAGCCATGGCCGCGGGAGCGGTAGCGCCGCCAGCAGCGGCCGTGCGCGTAGCGGGGCCTCCGGCAGTCCCCTCCGCAGCCGGGGAATCCCCCTGGCCCGCGGCGGCCGGGCGGGAAGCCTCGGCCAACTCGTCAGCCTGGCCCGAAGCCGGGGACGAAACGAAGGCGTCAGGCGGAACCGTGGCCGGCACGCCGTCGTCGTTCTTCTGGTTCTTAAGCTCGTCCAGGGCAACGCGCACCGCCGTGCCGAATCCGGCCCGGGCAGAGGCCTTGACCACGGGGCTGCCCGCCGGCAGGGTCTGTTCCAGGAGCGAAACCGAGGCGTCGGTGGAACCGGTGTCCACGCCGATGTGGAAGTCAGCCGGCCGGGTTTGCGCGTTGAGGGCAGCGAGCGTCTCGGGCAGGTATTCGGCGCCGTTGTGGGCGACAACAACGGCGGTAACGCGAACTTGCTGGTGAATTAGACTGCCCGCTTCCTTAGGCGTCGGCGCTCGCGCTCCGAAAGACCGCCCCAGATTCCAAAGCGTTCGTCATTGGCCAGGGCGTACTCCAGGCACTGGGCGCGCACGGTGCACGCGCCGCAGACCTTCTTGGCGTCCCGGGTTGAGCCGCCCTTTTCGGGGAAGAACGCCTCCGGGTCCGTCTGGGCGCACAAAGCATCCGCCTGCCAGCCCAGCTCGCCCTCATCGTCGAAGTCCGAGCCGAATCCGGGCAGACCGATCCAGGCGGGCTGTTCCTTCGGCGGCGCGACCTCGTGCAGCATTCGCGGCGCGGCGAGTTCATGTGTTTCATCGGCCTGCAGATCCTCGACGTCGGCAGCAAGTGCCTGGTGCGCCGCGAGAAATGCGGTGGCCTGGTTTTCCAGAGACTGCTGGCTTGTTTCGTGGTAGCGCTCTGCCGCTGCGGGATCAGCCGGATCCACATACCAGTCCGCCGGTACGCCGCGGGAACCGTACCGGATTGAAGCCTGTGCCTCTAATTCCGTACGGTCCGTTATACGCTCTGCCTGCCCCATGAGCCCTCCCGGTGTCGTTGTCCCAGCCTGTGCCAGATATGCAGTGGCCTGAACAGCCGCTGCGTCTTCATTGCTGTTACAAATCCGATACCTAATTACATGGGTGTAAGTCGTGCAAGTCAAGCCAAAGCGGGAATCTTATCGAGTCCGACACCAAAAAAGCGTGCACGCCACGCCCGAAAGCGTGGGTGGGATTCCCCGGCGCGCCGGAAAGCCCGTCATCTCAAGGAATACGCAAGCTGCAGCCCAATTTACTACTCGCGGCCGGTGGTGTCAGCGGGGCGCATGTGATCTGTGGAAAGCGGGCGGTGAAGCGATCCGCTCCGATGCCGGCTCAGGCACCTGCGGATACGCTGGAAGCAAGCCGCAACCGAACCGTTCTACCCTCAAGGAGCACCCGTGCATTCAGTGAGCACCATCGACCAGCTGCTGGCAGCCCTGCGCCCGGATTCCTCGCCCGCGCTCATCTGGTACGGCCCGGATGGCGAACGAGTTGAACTCTCCGGCCGGGTGCTGGACAACTGGGTGGCGAAGACGGCAAACCTGCTCTCGGAGGAACTGGATGCCGAGCCCGGGACGGTCATCCGCCTGGCGATGCCGCCGCACTGGCGGTCCATGGTGTGGGCGCTGGCCGGCTGGCAGACCGGGGCCACGCTGACCGTGGACGCTGCCGGGGACGACGGCGGCACGGAGCCCGACGTCGTCGTAAGCAATGAGTTGGACCAGCTGGGCGACGGCCCGGCGTACCAGGTTGCTGTGGCCGAGGGCGCGCTGGCGCTGGGGTGGCCGGGCGCACTGCCCGAGGGCGTGCTGGATTACGCGGCCGAGGTGCGCTCCTACGGCGACGTGTTTATGGGGATGGGCTCGGCCGAGAACTCGGCAACGGCCTTGGAGTACGACGGCGGCTCGCTCACCTTTGATGCGCTGCTGCACCGCGAGCCTGTCGGCCGCAACATTCTGATTCCCACGAAGTCGGACTGGTTCACCACCTTGACCGAGGCCGTGGCCACCTGGCTCGGCGGCGGAACCGTGGTGCTGTGCCACCAGTCGGTGCACGACACGGCGAAGCTGGTGGCCAACGAACGGATCACCGAACAGCTCTAGCTCGGCGGCTGGGAGCGCCGGCGGCCGGGCCCGGCCACGTGTCCATCGCGGGCCTGGCTGTCGCCTGACTGACCGTCAGAGCTGAACCCGTCACGTTCATTCTCGCTTGAGCTGATTCCACCGGCCGCGGTTCCGGCGCGGTCAGATCCGCCGTGCTCGCGGCCGCCGCTTTCTTGACCGCGGTCATGCCCGGCACCGGCGTGCTCGTGCTCGAAGATCTCGTGGTCATGCGCAAACTCCGGCTCGGCATCCAGCTCGGCATTGAAGACCAGGAAGCGGTAGGCGAAGAAGCGCATGACTGTGGCCACCACGGTGCCGAAGATGCCGGCGATGAGCAGCTCGGTGCGGCCTTCGATGTCCAGCAGGTACTTGGCGATCCAGACACACCCGGCCGAAATGAGCATGCCGATGACGTTAATCACTACGAACATGATCAGTTCGCGGACCGGGTTGGGCTGGCGCCGGTCGCGGAACGTCCAGTAGCGGTTCGCCACCCAGGAAAACAGCGTGGCTACCGAGGCCGAAACCAGGCGTGCCTTGACCTCGCTGTCCGACATGGGGCCGTTGATGAGCCACCAGTAGAGGCCGTTGTCGATGACGAAAGCCACGCCGCCGACGGTCCCGAACTTCGCCACCTCCCGCCAGAACAGGGAGATGAGACCCCGGATGCGGTCGGCGATCGTTTTCTGCATGAGCTTCAGCGGGATCCTTTTCCTCAACGGCTGGCGCCGGATGGGCACCGAGGGCCCATTCTAAGTCGGGCGGCTGAATGTTTCCTAGGACATCGGCCCGGGTCAGCGAAGGTTAGCAGTGCCGCACGGCCGGGGATAGGGCTATCGGGGATGTGGTTCGGTACGCTAACTACGTGACTTTCCCAGTAATTGGCGTTGTTGGCGGCGGCCAGCTAGCCCGCATGATGGCCCCCTGTGCAGTAGCCCTTGGCTTTGAACTCCGCGTCCTGGCCGAGGCAGAAGACGTCTCGGCGGTCGCGGCAGTGGCCAACGCCCCGGTCGGCGACTACAAGGATCTGGACACCCTGCGCCGGTTCGCCCAAGGCCTGGATGTGATGACCTTCGACCACGAGCACGTGCCCACCGAGCACCTGCAGACCCTGATCGCCGAGGGCGTCAATGTCCAGCCGCAGCCGGATGCGCTGATCCACGCGCAGGACAAGCTCATCATGCGCGGCGTCGTCGAAAAGCTCGGCCTGCCCAACCCGGCCTGGGCCGCGGTTTCCACCGTCGAGGAGCTGGTCGCGTTCGGCGAGCAGACCGGCTGGCCGGTGGTGCTCAAGACTCCGCGCGGCGGCTATGACGGCAAGGGCGTTCGCATGATTGACGACGCCGGCGCTGCCGCGGCTGCCGCTGACTGGTTCACCGGGACACCACTGCTGGCCGAGGACAAGGTGGACTTCAGCCGCGAGCTCTCCGCCCTGGTGGCACGCACGCCTTCCGGCGAGGCCAAGGCCTGGCCGGTGGCCCACACCATCCAGGTGGACGGGGTCTGCGACGAGGTCATCGCCCCGGCCCAGGAACTTTCCGCCGAGGTGGCCGAAGCCGCCCAGCAGGCCGCGCTGCGCCTCGCCGAGGAGCTCGGCGTCACCGGCGTGATGGCCGCCGAACTGTTCGAGACCCCCGGCCAGGGCCAGGGCTTCGTCATCAACGAGCTGGCCATGCGCCCGCACAACACCGGCCACTGGACCATGGACGGCTGCGTGACCAGCCAGTTCGAGCAGCACCTTCGCGCGGTCCTGGACCTGCCGCTCGGGGATACGGCGGCATTGGGCGCCGTCGTCGTTATGAAGAATTACCTGGGCGGAGCCAACACGGATCTGTTCGGCGCCTACCCGCAGGCGCTGGCTGCCGAACCGGACGTCAAGGTCCACGGCTACGGCAAGTCGGTGCGTCCCGGCCGCAAAATCGGACATGTTAATGTGGTGGGCCGGCACGCTTCGGACGTGGACGTGCTGCGCACCAAGGCCGCAAGGGTGGCCGCGATCATCCGCGACGGGGCAGACCCGCAGGGCACCGGGGCAGACCCGCAGGAAGGCAACTTATGAGCGAAAACCCGATTGTCGGCGTCGTAATGGGCTCCGATTCTGACTGGCCCGTCATGCAGGCTGCGGCCGCGGCGCTGGAAGAATTCGGCATTCCGTACGAGGCCGATGTGGTCTCCGCGCACCGCATGCCCGAGGACATGATCCGCTACGGCAAAGAGGCCCAGGGCCGCGGGCTGCGCGCTATCATCGCCGGGGCCGGCGGCGCCGCGCACCTGCCGGGCATGCTGGCATCGGTCACCACGCTGCCGGTCATCGGTGTCCCGGTGCCGCTGAAGATGCTGGACGGCATGGACTCGCTGCTGTCCATCGTGCAGATGCCAGCCGGCGTTCCCGTCGCCACCGTCTCCATCGGCGGCGCCCGGAACGCCGGGCTGCTGGCGGTCCGGATACTGGCCGCCGGAACCGATGACCTTGCCGCCCGGCTGCAGCCGCAGCTGGCCGACTTCGCCGCTGAGCTGCGCCAAAGCGCGTACGACAAGGGTGAAGCCCTGCGGGCAAAATTGTCATGACGCCGCGCATCGCCCCACAGGACAGTCCGCGCCGCGGCAATCGCGGTGACGATGGCTACGGCGTCACCGATCCGGTCCGCTACCCGCAGAGCGCGGCGGCTCCGGTGCGGACCAAGCGCGCGTTTATCCTGCTGCTGCTGACCCTGTTCATCCCGGGCAGCGCGCAGCTGGTGGCGGGCAACCGCAACTTAGGCCGCAAGGCGCTGCGGGTGACGTTTACCGTGTGGGTGCTGCTGATTGCCGCGGGCATCGTGGCCCTGGTGAACTGGCCAACGCTGGTCAACATCGCCACCCACCGCTGGGGCTCGCTGGTGCTGGTCATTGTGCTGGCGGCGCTGGCGCTGTTCTGGGCGTTCCTGTTCCTGGACACGCTGCGGATCATCCGGCCGGGCCTGCTCGCGCCGGGCATGCGCCCCATCGTGGCGGTCTGCCTGGTGGCGCTGATGGCGCTGACCACCGGCACGCTGGGCTACGGCGCCTACCTGATGAACGTGGGACGCAGCACGCTGGGCACCATCTTCGAAACCCGGCCCGCCTTCGATCCGGTGGACGGGCGCTACAACTTCCTGCTGATGGGCGGGGACGCCGGGGCCGGCCGTGTGGGTCTAAGGCCGGACAGCATCCAGGTGGTCAGCGTGGACGCCAAGACCGGCCAGACGGTCATGTTCGGCATCCCGCGCAACTTCCAGAACGCTCCGTTCCCGGAGGACTCGCCGATGCACGCGGTCTATCCGGAGGGCTTCAACTGCGGCGACGAGTGCATCATCAACGCGCTCTACGTGGACGTGGAGCAGAACTACGCGCACCTCTACCCGGACGCCAAAAACCCGGGCGCCGAGGCCATGAAGGACGCGGTCAGCGGCATCCTCGGCATCGAAATCCAGGCCTACGCGCTGGTGGACATGGGCGGCTTCGAGGCCCTCGTGGACGCGATGGGCGGCATCACCGTGGACGCCGGCGGCTGGGTGCCCATCTCGAACCGGACCATTCCCGGCACCAACCAGCACTACCCGCCGAAGGGCTGGATCGCCCCGGGCGTGCAGGAGCTGGACGGCTACCACGCGCTTTGGTACGCCCGTTCACGCGAATTCGCCACCGACTACGACCGCGTGCAGCGCCAACAGTGCGTGATGTCCGCGATGGTCAAGCAGCTGGACCCTGCCACCGTGCTGACCCGCTTCCAGCAGCTGGCCTCCGCCGGCGAGGAGGTCGTGGAGACGGACATTCCCAGCGAGCAGCTCGGCAGCTTCGTTTCCCTGGCTGCCGATGCCAAGGGGCAGAAGATCAAGCGGCTGACCATTGGCCCGCCGGACTTCGGCACCCCCTCGGACAACTTCGTCACCTTCCCGGACTTCAGCCAGATCCACCCTCGCGTTCAGGAGATGTTCATCCAGGAAGAGGAGACTAAGGACGCTGGCGGCGACGCGGGCTCCAAACCGGACAGCGGTTCGGATTCCGGCGCCGGCGAAAACAACGACGGCGGCGCGGACTCGGGCGGCACCGCGGAGGACACTTCGGCCAACGACGGCGGCGCCGAAGCCGCCCCGGCCGAAACACCGGCTGAACAGACTCCGGAGATTACCGAGGAGTACCTGCAGCAGCTGGCTGTCATCGGCGACACGGCAACGCTTTCGTCGATCGTGCGCGGGAACGGGGAATGCTCGGTGCCTTAGTATCGAAGTCGTCGCACCAGCACGTTCAGATACCTGCATAGAGAAGAGGCTCCACAATGTACCGGCTGACCAATGTTCTGCGACCCTATGCCTGGGGATCGCCGACGGCGATTGCCGAGTTGTTCGGCCGCGAACCCTCGGGCAGCCCCGAGGCGGAGTTGTGGATCGGAGCCCACCCGGACTCGCCGTCGTCGGTCCATTTGCCCGACGGCGATGAGCAGCCGCTCACGGACTTCATTAACGACGGGCCCCGGCTGGCGCTCGGCGAGAACGCGCTCGCCCTGTTCGGCGCCAAGCTGCCGTTCTTGACCAAGGTCCTGGCCGCCGACGAGGCGCTCTCGCTGCAGGTCCACCCCACGTTGGAGCAGGCACGCGAGGGCTTTGCGGCCGAGAACGCCGCCAAGGTCCCGCTGTCCTCCCCCGGACGCAGCTACCGCGACGACAACCACAAGCCGGAAATGCTCTTCGCCCTGACGGAGTTCCAGGCCCTGTGCGGCTTCCGGCACCCTCAGGATTCCGTCCGGTTTTTCCGCGGCCTCCATGGCAAGCTCAAGGCCGTCGACGCGGACACCGCCCTGCTGGAACGGGTGATCAAGTCGCTTGAGGGCCCGGACGAATCCGCGGCCATCCGTGGCGCTTTCGTGACGCTGCTCGAAGGCGGCGCCGAGTCCGCTGCCTTGGTCGACAACACGGCCGCGGTGCTGGCTGCCGTCCCCGAAGAGGAAACCGGGCCGGAGTTCGCCGCAGTCCGCTGGCTGGCGGAGCTCTACCCGCAGGACCCGGGCACGCTGATTTCGCTGCTGCTGAACCTGACCACGCTGCAGCCGGGCCAGGCCCTGAGCCTGCCGGCCGGCAACGTGCACGCCTACCTGCGCGGCCTCGGCATCGAGGTCATGGCCACCAGCGACAACGTGCTCCGCGGCGGGCTGACCCCCAAGCACATCAACATCCCCGAGCTGCTCAAGATCACGGATTTCCGCCCGATCGAGCCGCCCCGGGTGGAACGGAAGCTGACGGACGCCGGCCAGGAGCTTTACTGCCCGCCGTTCGCAGAGTTCCAGCTCCAGCGCATCGAGATTAACGACGGCGACACGCCCGTACCGCTGGCACAGCATGGTCCCGTTGTGGTGCTGGCCGTCAGTGGCAGCGCACTGCTGGACTCGCCCGTTACGGATCTGACCCTGCACCGCGGAGATTCAGCGTTCATCCCCGCTTCGGAGCAGCCCGTGCTGGTCCATCCGGTGCTCAACGCGGACTCCCCCGCCGTGCTTTTTGCGGTCACGTGCGCGGGCAATGCCAGCGAGTTCGCCGAGTTTTATGAAAGTCTATGAAGTTCAGTGAATCAACGAACGGATATCGACGCATGAGTTCCTCCATCCTGCAGTCCGCCGCCTGGGCCGAGTTCCAGCGCAGTCTCGGGAAGAAAGTCTTCGAGTCCACCGGCGACGGCTACTCCTTTCTGGCCATCCACGAGAAGACGCCTCTGGGCAGTTACCTCTACGTGCCGTACGGGCCCGCCGCCGAGGACAAGCATGCCCTGACCCGCGCACTCGAGGCCCTGGCAGCGCTGGCGAAGGCCGAGGGCGCACACTACGTGCGCGTGGAGCCGGTCGACGCGGGCCTTGCCTCCGGCCCGGGCACCGATGCGGAGGCCGAGCTGGCAGGACTGGGACTCGTCAAGGCGCCCGCCGACATCCAGCCGCACCTGACGTGGATGGTGGATCTGACCCAGGACGAAGACAAGATCCTGGCCGACATGCGCAGCACCAGCCGGAACCTCTACCGGAACATCCACAAGAAGGGCGTGACCTTCGAGATCTCCACCGATCCGAAGGACATCTCCATCCTGCTGGGCTTCCTGCACGATGTTTCGGAGCGGGCCGAGTTCAAGGCGCAGTCCGATGACTACCTCACCCGCGCCGCCCAGGCCCTGGTGCCGGCCGGCAACGCGAAGATCTTCATCGCCAAGCTGGAGGGCACCCCGATCGCCGCGGCGCTGTCCTACGACACGGAGACCACGCGCGTCTACGCTCACGCGGCGGCGGACGACACCTACCGCAAGCTCAATGCCGGTATCCCGCTGGTCGTCACCATGATGATGGACGCCAAGGCCTCCGGCATGACCCGCTTCGATATGTGGGGCGTCTCCCCCGAGGATGAACCGGACCACGCCTGGGCCGGCTTCTCCCGCTTCAAGCGCTCCTTCGGCGGCTTCGAGGTGGCCTACCCGGGCTCCTGGGACCTGCCAGTCAACAAGGTGATGCACTCCGCCTACGGCCTGGCCCGCAAGCTGCGTGATACCGCTGTGCCGGCCCTGCACAAGGTACGTTCCGCCGCCGGCCCGGCACTGGCGAAGGCACGTTCCACAGCCGGTCCAGCGCTGGACAAGGTGCGCACCAAGCTCGGCCGCTGACCCCCGTCCGCTGACGGGTCTCCCCCGGCCCCTCAGCGCCTCCGCTGGCCCGCCACGCCCGCTAGCGACCCATGTTTAAAACACGCGCAAAACATCGTCCCAAGTCAGCGCGTTACTTGAAGCCTAAACTTGGACCGTTAGGCCTGAACATGGGTTGCAACGCGGCAGGCGCCCCCAGCCGGCCATAAGAAAACCCGCCCCGGCCTGAGCCGGAGCGGGTTTTCTTGTACGGACGCGGAAGTCCGGGCGCGCTGCCTAGTGCTTGCGCTCGTAGCCTTCCCACTTGTCGGCGCGATGCTCGCCGTCGACAAAGCGGATGGTGCCGGACTTGGAACGCATCACGATGGACTGGGTGCGCACCGTGTTGGGCGCGTAGCGGACGCCGCGCAGCAGGTCGCCGTCAGTGATGCCGGTGGCGGCGAAGTAGCAGTTGTCGCTGGTGACCAGGTCATTGGTGGTCAGCACGCGGTCCAGGTCGTGGCCGGCGTCGATCGCCTTCTGCTTTTCGTCATCGTTGGTGGGCCACAGGCGGCCCTGGATGACGCCGCCGAGGGACTTGATGGCGCAGGCCGTGACGATGCCCTCCGGGGTGCCGCCGATGCCCATCAGGACGTCGATGCCCGTGCCTTCGCGGGCGGCAGCAATACCGCCGGCCACGTCGCCGTCCATGATGAAGCGGGTGCGGGCGCCGGCAGCGCGGATCTCTTCGACCATCGGCTTGTGCCGGTCGCGGTCCAGGATCATCACGTTGATCTGGTTGACCTTCTTGTTCTTGGCCTTGGCGATCAGGTGCAGGTTCTGCTTGATCGGCAGGCGCAGGTCCACCAGGTCGGCGGCCTCGGGACCGGTGATCAACTTCTCCATGTAGAACACGGCCGACGGGTCGAACATGCTGCCGCGCTCGGAAACGGCCAGCACGGACAGCGCGTTGTTGATGCCCAACGCGGTCAGGCGGGTGCCGTCGATCGGGTCCACGGCCACGTCAACCTCGGGCCCGGAGCCGTCGCCGACCTTCTCGCCGTTGTAGAGCATGGGGGCTTCGTCTTTTTCGCCCTCGCCGATCACCACAACGCCGTTGAAGTGGACGGTGGATAGGAAGGAACGCATGGCGTCCACGGCGGCGCCGTCTGCGGTGTTTTTGTCCCCGTAGCCAACCCAGTGGCCGCCGGCGATGGCGGCAGCTTCGGTCACGCGGACGAGCTCCAGGGCCAGGTTGCGGTCCGGCCCGTCGTCGGCAACAGCCAGGGACGGGGAAAGCGTTGAATACTGGGCGGCCGGTGCGGCTTTGGACACGAGAACCTCATCTTCGAGTGGCTTGGGCGCAGTTCCGATCGGGACTGCATCGGTTTTCCTGTACTTCCGATCATAGTCGCCGGGGCGCCCGCCGAGTCTGTGATGACAGGCACGTCCGACTTATCCGGCACCGCCCAAACCCATTCAAAGCACGACGGCGGTGCGAGGGTGCCGTAGTTTAAGAGACGATAGAGGGGTGAGTGAAGTACGCCCCGAAGATTCAGACCAGCCTGCCGCAACCCCGGTTCTGACCGCAAAACAGGCCAAACGTGCCAATGCCACCGTGACCGGCATGCTGATTGCCTTGGGCCTGACCATCGCGATCTTCCTGCCGATCTTCTTCCTGAACCCGGCCAGCAAGTCCGAAGTTTACGAACGTAACATTGACGTTCCCGGCACGGCATCGCAGGCCGCGGCCACCGCCGGCTATGAGCCGCTGACCGTCGAAATGCCGGAACCGTGGCGTGCCAACTATGCCCGTTGGAACACCGGCGGCACCGGAGCAGTCCCCGCATGGGAAGTCGGCTACCTCACGCCCAAGGGCCAGCACATCGCCCTGACCCAGACGGACAAAGCCAATCCCACCTGGATCGCGCAGACCACTGACAACGCACCCATCACCAGCGACCGCCAGGCCGGCGGGGAAAGCTGGGAACTGCGCGACCGCGGCGAAGACCGCAAGCACCTTGTGCTGGAGCAGGACGGTTTCACCGTGATCCTCAGCGGCGGCGCGGACCTTGACGAGTTCGACATCCTCGGCGCTGCCGTAGTGGAGGAACTGGCCCAGAACGAGCCGGCCGAAAAGTAACCGGCGTAACGGACCGCAACGGAAACGCCCCACCCGGCGCATGTCAGTAAAGTAAGCAGGGTGACTACAGACCTCACCCCCGCATTGGCGTGGCAAAAGCTCCGCGAAGGCAACGAACGATTCGTCGCCGGCTCCTCTAACCACCCGAACCAGGACGCCTCCCGCCGCAGTTCGCTGGTCAACCAGCAGCATCCGTTCGCCGTAATATTCGGCTGCTCGGACTCCCGGCTGGCCGCGGAAATCATCTTCGATCTGGGCCTCGGCGATGCGTTCGTGGTCCGCACCGCAGGTCAGGTCATCGACGACGCGGTCCTCGGTTCGCTGGAGTACAGCGTCAGCTTGCTCGATGTCCCGCTGATCGTGGTGCTCGGCCACGACAGTTGCGGCGCGGTGACCGCTGCCAAACAGACCGTGGACACGGGCGAAATGCCCAAGGGATTCCTGCGCGACCTGGTCGAACGCATCACTCCCTCCGTCCTCGCCGCCCGGCGGAACGGCTTCGAGGAAGTCAACGACATGGTGGTCGAGCACGTGCAGCAGGTGGCGGAGCGGCTGGTAGACAGTTCGCGCGTCATCTCCGAGTCCGTCGACAAGGGCGAAGTCGCCGTCATCGGCGTCACCTACCGGCTTGCCGAAGGCCGGGCGGAGCTTGTCTCAGGATTTGGTGCGCTCTAACGCCGTGGGAGAAACTGAGGGCATGACTTCCACTACTGCCGACTCCGTTGAGTACCGTATTGAACACGACACCATGGGCGAGGTCCGCGTCCCGGTAAACGCTCTCTACCGCGCGCAGACCCAGCGCGCCGTCGAGAACTTCCCGATCTCCGGCAAGACGCTCGAGCGCGCGCACATCGAGGCGCTGGCCCGGATCAAGAAGGCCGCCGCCACCGCCAACGCCGAACTGGGCGTGCTCGACGGCGAGCTGGCCAAGGCGATCGAAGCCGCTGCCGATGAAGTCGCCTCCGGCAAGTACGACGGCGACTTCCCCATCGATGTGTTCCAGACCGGTTCCGGCACGTCCTCGAACATGAACACCAACGAGGTCCTCGCCGAGCTGGCTTCGCGCTCGCTCAAGGAGTCCGGCAGCGACAAGGTGGTCCACCCCAACGACCACGTCAACGCCTCGCAGTCCTCCAACGACGTGTTCCCCACCTCGGTGCACGTTGCCGCCACGTCCGCGCTGATCAATGACCTGATCCCGGCGCTGGACTACCTGGCCGCTTCGCTGGAGCGCAAGGCCGTGGAGTTCAAGGACGTCGTTAAGTCCGGCCGCACCCACCTGATGGATGCCACCCCGGTCACCCTGGGCCAGGAGTTCGGCGGCTACGCCGCACAGGTCCGCTACGGCATCGAGCGCATCAATTCCTCGCTCCCCCGCGTCGCCGAGGTCCCTCTGGGCGGCACCGCCGTCGGCACCGGCATTAACACCCCCGCCGGCTTCTCCGCCCGCGTGATCGAACTGCTCGCAGCCGACACCGGCCTGCCGCTGATCGAGGCCCGCGACCACTTCGAGGCCCAGGCCAACCGCGACGGCCTGGTCGAGGCCTCCGGCCAGCTGCGCAACATCGCCTACTCCTTCATGAAGATCAACAACGATCTTCGCTGGATGGGCTCCGGCCCCAACACCGGCCTCGGCGAAATCGCCATCCCGGATCTGCAGCCCGGCTCCTCGATCATGCCCGGCAAGGTCAACCCGGTCATCTGCGAGGCCGCCATCATGGTCTCCGCACAGGTCATCGGCAACGACACCACCATCGCCCTGTCCTCCACCAACGGCGCCTTCGAGCTGAACGTCGGCATCCCGGTCATGGCGGCCAACCTGCTCGAGTCCATCCGCCTGCTGACCAACACCAGCCGCGTCATGGCGGACAAGATGATCGACGGCCTGACCGCCAACGTGGAGCGCGCCCGCTTCCTGGCCGAAGCTTCGCCGTCCATCGTGACCCCGCTGAACAAGTACATCGGCTACGAGAACGCGGCCAAGATCGCCAAGCACGCGGTCAAGGAAGGCCTGACCGTCCGCGAGTCCGTCGTGGCCCTGGGCTTCCTCGAGCGCGGCGAACTGACCGAAGAGCAGCTGGACAAGGCTCTGGACGTCCTGTCCATGACCACCCCGCCGCAGAAGTAAGCTCAAGCAAGCACAACAGGTAGCGCCGCCCGCGCAAACCTGAAAGCGCCCCTGGTCCACACCGGACCGGGGGCGTTTTGCTGTGCCGCCATGTGCTTGCGTCAGGGCAACGCCGCTGGCCCGCCTCCCCTGCCGGCGCCGACGCCCCGCTGACCCGCCTTCCCTGCCGCCCCGGACGCCGGCTGTGGCGCAGCCCACTAAATTGCACTATCGCCTCAAAAGTGCAAAAATTCAACGGTGGCAGAGAGTACAAAGGACGACGGCGGCGGGAGACGCGAGCGCAAACGCGCGGCAACGCGCGTGGCCATCACCGACGCCGCGCGCTCCCTCACCGCCGCGCACGGCGTCAGCGGGTTTACCGTCGAACAGCTCTGCGAAGAAGTCGGTATCTCGCGCCGCACGTTCTTCAACTACTTTCCCGGCAAAGAGGACGCCATCCTCGGGGATCCAATGGACCACATTCCGGAGGCACTGGCGCAGGTGTTCGTCGAAGGCGGAGCCGGTTTTCCCGCCGACGAAATCTCGCCGACCCTGCTGCCCGATTTCATCGAACTCGCCTGCGCCATGATGGACCGCCTGGCCATGAGCCGGGAGGACGTCGTCCGGCTCCGGGAGGCCATTACGGCCGAACCCAAACTTTTGGACAAGGCCGTGCACGGGTCCCAGAAGGCCGAGGAAGCCTTTGCCCAACTGCTGGCAGCGCGGGAACGCTTGCTGCCCCAAGACCTGCGGATACGGCTGGCCGTCGGCGTCATGACCGCCATCTCCAAACAGGCCGGCGAAGAGTTTTTCGCCCCGTGGAACACCCGCAGCTACCGCGAGGTCCTGACCGAAGCGGTAGATGCCGTCCGCGCCATCATCCACCCGGCAGCCCACACGACAACCACCTGACCGCCCAGTCGCCGCAGGCAACCCTGAGTCTGCAGCCACTATCCTCACCAAGGAACCTTCATGACCGCAACCGCTGCACGGACCGAGGGCCCGCTTCTGCTGACCCAGAAACGCATCTGGATCATTTTCTCCGCGCTGATCGCCGGCATGATGCTGGCCAGCCTGGACCAGACCATCGTCTCGACGGCGATGCCCACCATCGTCGGCCAGCTTGGCGGCGTGGAACACCAGACCTGGATCACCACGGCGTACCTGCTGGCCACCACGATCGTGATGCCGATCTACGGCAAGTTCGGCGATGTTATGGGCCGGCGCAACCTGTTCCTCTTTGCCATCGCCCTGTTTACGCTGGCCTCGGTGGGCTGCGCGTTCGCCCCGGACTTCTGGACCTTCGTGGTCTTCCGCGCCATGCAGGGACTGGGCGGCGGCGGGCTGATGATCCTCTCGCAGGCCATCATCGCCGACATCGTCCCGGCCAATGAGCGCGGCAAGTACATGGGCCCGCTTGGCGGCATCTTCGGCCTCTCCGCCGTTGCCGGCCCTCTGCTCGGCGGCTACTTTGTGGACCACCTGACCTGGCAGTGGGCCTTCTACATCAACATTCCCATCGGCATTATTGCCTTCCTGATCGCCTACTTCGCGCTGACCTTGCCCAACAAGAAGGCTGAGAAGCGGATCGATATCGCCGGCGTCGTTCTCTTGTCCGCAGCCACCGCCTGCATGATCTTCTTTACCGACTTCGGTGGCCGGAACGACTACGGCTGGGGCGCCCCGCTGACCTGGCTCTTCGGTGCCGGGATGCTGCTGGCCGCCGTCGCGTTTGTCCTTGTGGAGCGCAAGGCTGAGGACCCGATCATCCCGCTGAGCCTGTTCAAGAACCCGATCTTCATCAACAGCACGGCCATCGGCTTCACCCTGGGCGTGGCCATGTTCGCCGCGCTGGCGTTCGTCCCGACGTTCCTGCAGATGTCCTCCGGCACCTCGGCCGCGGTCTCCGGCCTGCTGATGCTGCCGATGATGGTCGGCATGATGGGTACGTCCATCTGGTCCGGCCTGGCGATCACCAAGTCCGGCAAGTACAAGGCGTATCCGATCGCCGGCAGCGCCGTGGTAATCGCCGCGATGCTGTGGATGACCACGCTCGAGGCCGCCACCCCGATCTGGGTCATCTGCGGCCAGCTGTTCCTCTTCGGCGCGGGGCTCGGTTTGATCATGCAGGTAGTGGTCCTCGTGGTCCAGAACTCGGTCCCGGTGGACCAGATCGGCACGGCGACCAGCTCCAACAACTACTTCCGCGAGGTTGGAGCGGCCTTGGGCGTGGCGATCTTCGGCGCGATGTTCACCTCCCGCCTGTCGGAGTCATTGACCAACGTGTTCACCGGCTCGGGGGCCTCGCCCGAAGCCGCGGCGAACGCCACGGCCACGCTGGAGCCGGCGGCGATGAGCCAACTGCCGCAGCGGGTCCAGGACGGCATTGTCAGCGCCTACGCCGATTCCCTGGCGCCGGTCTTCTGGTATCTCGTGCCGTTCCTGGTCATCGCCCTCGTCCTTGCCATCACCATGAAGCAGATTCCGCTCTCCGACGTGGCCGGCATGGTCGCCCGCGGCGAGGCGATCGGCGGCGAGGAAGCTGTTCGTCTGGAGGCCGAGCGGGAAGCCGCCCAGGCCGGCACGCGCCAGGATCCCGGCGCTGCCAAGGATCCGGACGACGACGCCGGCAATCTCGTCGACGCCGGAAGCCACGCGAGTGCGGGTTCATCCCCGGACAGCAGCGAGTCCGGCCGGTAACACCGGCCGTCGTGCACCGTCCAGGTGCACGACGGCGGCATCTTCAGCGCACGAACTCCGGCACGCCGGTAGCCCGCAGGGCAGCTCTCAGCCGGGCACGGTGGTAGTTGGGCAGCTCCGGCAGGTCCTCCAAGGCAAACCATCCCACCTCGGAGGACTCGTCGTCGTTCACCCGGGCCTCGCCCGAAACGTAGCGGCAGCGGAAATTCAGCGTCAGGAACTGCGCCTGGTCGCCGTTGACGAACTCCATGGGGCCGCCGGCGAACACCTCGGCCAGATGCTCCACTTCCGCCACCACGCCGGTTTCCTCGAACACTTCCCGGACGATCCCGACGGCAGGCTGCTCCCCCGGTTCCAGGATCCCGGTGATCAGCGTCCAGATGCCGTTATCCGCGCGCCGGCCCAGCAGCACCCGGTTGTTGTCGTCGAGCACCACGGCGGTGGCGCCGGGCAGCCACAACAGGTCCTGGCCGATTTTTTCGCGCAGTTGAAGAATGAAGTCCGGTGTAGGCATGGTTCCCAGCCTATAAGCCGAGCGGAACCGCCACCGCCGCGAGGGCACCGAGGATCATGAAAGGGCCGAACGGGATGTTGGACTTCAGGGTCCCGCGCCGGACCAGCAGCAGGGCCACGCCGTACAAGCTGCCCAGGAGGAAGGCGGCGAAGGTCCCGCCCAGCAGGTGCCCCCAGCCGAAGTAGCCAAGGTACAGCCCCAGCACACCGGCCAGCTTGACGTCCCCGAACCCCATCCCGGCGGGGTAGACGAAGCGAACCGCGAAGTAGAAGATCCACAGCACCGCTCCCCCGGCGAGCAACCGCACCAGCCGGCCCGGCTCGCCCGCGGCGAGCGCCGCCGTCGTCAGCAGTACCCCCGCCACCCCATATGCCGGGAAGACGATGCGGTTGGGCAGCCGGTGGGTGCGCAGATCGATCCAGCTCAGCAGGGCGCCGGTAGCCACCAGATAGACCCCGGCAACCAGCAGCGCGGCGAAGGCCAGCGGGTGGACGCTCCACAGCCGGGCCAGTTCCTGGATCATAGCTCCCAACGTACTTCACCGCCCGGCCCGCGGTGCAGTGTGAAGTCTTACACTGTGGATATGGATGCCGGGGAGAATCTGAACCACGTTGACGATGTCTCTGCTAAGAGCGCGGAGCTTTTCCGCTGCCTGTGCCGTTCTTCGCCGTGGAAATGGGAAACGCTGCGCTTCGAAGTCTTCGCGCATGACCCCGCCGTACACGCGGCCGACGACGGCGGGACCTCCGACGCTGCCACAGCGAACGACGGCGGAGCCCGCGCCGAGTCTGACACCTCTGCTGCCTCCGCTGTCTCCACGGCCTCCACCTCGTCCAGTGCGACCACTGCCGACGACGGCACCGGCTCCGGACTCCGCGCCTGGACCCGTCGGCCATCGGCCCTCCGGGTGGAGACGACGGATGGCCGCTTGCTCTTCAGCACCACGGGCATCAACGACTCCAAGGGCGGCTTCTATGTCAGCGCCACCCGCAAGTCCTGGCTGCTGCCGCCGCACCTGGTGACACCGGTGTACAACGACATCAATCTGGTCCGACGGCGACCGGAGGCCGCCTATGGCGAGCCGGTGTTCGGCAATGGGCGCTGGTCCGCCATGCTGGATCCGGTGGAACTGGCGGGCAATGCACCCGTGTCGTTCGAAGTCCCCTACGCCAACGTGGTGGAAATACTCTCGCTCGCGGAAGTGGACTACAACGGCCGCAAGGCGCTCGAAGCCGTCGTCTCGCCGAACCGGACCTACAAGCCCTTTGACCCTGCGCACCCGCTGATCGGTCCCGGCCGCTCGCTGGTCCGGATCGACTGGCAGACCGGTGTCTGCGTCTCCGCCGCGGCACTGGACGGGCCGGATGCCGGCAGCGGCCACACGCTTCGCATCCTTGGCGTCGACGAATACATGCTCGATGACCTCTTTGTCGAGGTCAGCATGAACCTGACCGATGTGCGCGAGCACATCCCCTGGCCGCTGCAACCGCACCCCGCGTGACCTTAAGACTGGCAGGCACTGCCAGACATTGGGGGTCGCCATGCCCACAGGCAGGGCCCGGACCCCGGCTGTTGGGGGCGGGCAACCGGGGTCCGGGGTCTTACCGGATGGCGCACTGACGCGCCGCACCCTTAGCCGGCGCCGGGCCATCCGTGGCCGTTTGCAGGTTCAAGGTGTAGAAACACTCTCGCTGGACAGGCTTGGGAAAAACCTCGAACGGGAATGTGACGTACACCACCCCCAAAATTGGGGTAACGGACTAACCCCAATGAGGGCTGTTGCAGATTAGGGACGCACTGGAGGATGGAACCAGCATTCGTTGGGGGTGCTACCTACGAGGGGGACATCGTGGAGCAAATGTTAGCCGGGCATTGCATGCCCATTTCTGTTCGGATCATCGGTAATCTTCAGGTTCGCCGCGGCGACACCGTTCTGACCGCAGCGACGCTGGGCGGCCCGAAACCCAGGCAGATCTTCGAAATTCTGCTGTTGAAACTGGGTACTCCGGTTTCCAAGGACCGACTCGTTGAGCTGCTGTGGGGCGGCCGGCCTCCGGGCGAGGCCCTGGCCACACTGGAAAGCTACGTCAGCGTCCTGCGGCGCAACCTGCAGCCAGGTTGCGCCAAGACCGGCCCGCTGCGTACCGCCAACGGCGGTTACGTGCTGGAACCGTCCCTGGTGGAGCTCGACCTGGCGCGTTTCAACGACCTGGTGGACCTCGCTGAGCACAGCAGCCCGCAGCAGGCCTACGCCGCGCTGACGCAGGCGCTGAACTTCGGCTCCGGAACGTTGCTCAGCGACGAGCTCACACCGGAATGGGCCGAAGAAGCGCGCGACCACCACACGGCCGCTGTAACCGCTGCCCAGATCCGGGTGGCCGAAATCGCCGCCGGCCTGGGACAGGCGCACGAAGCTGTCCAGTGGTCCGAGCACGCGGTGGCATCGGAGCCGTTGAACGAACGGGCCTGGTCCGCATTGGTCACCAGCTTGGAAAGCGCCGGCCGTTATGCCGAAGGCCTGCAGGCCTACGACAAGTGCCGGCGGCTGCTGGACCGTGACCTCGGCTGCGCCCCGGGCCCCGCCCTGCGGGAAGCGCACGTGCGCCTGCTGCAGAAAACCGCAGAGACCGACGGCGAACTGTCCGAGGTCCTGGAGGCCCTGCTGTACCTGAACGAGCGGATGCGTGCCCAGTCGTTGCGCGAGAGCGCCATGGCAGCGGCGAACTCCCGGACGCGCGGCTTCAGGACCGGCAGCAACCACGAATCGGCCAGCAGGGTCATCAGTTCGTTCCTGAACAAAGCACTCGCCGTTAGCTGAGCAGGAGGTCCGCACCGCTGATGGTGCGCGCGCGGCAACAGGCAGGCTGCGTCGTCGTCAAAGTCTGTAACAGACCCCTGGCGGCGGCGCAGAACCACGGTGCTGCCGCAAAGAAGCTATGTACAAGGGCACGCTGATAGAGCATACTCACTCTATGACCGTGTCGGGGGGCTTGGGTTGGGGACACTGCTATGACCGAAGAAAAAGCACGGGATGTAGCCCGTGTTGTAGTCGTTGATGACCACACAACATTTGCGGAATTGTTGTCGGATGCGTTGGACCGGCAGGAGGATCTGGAGAACGCGGGCATTGCGGGCAGCGCCAAAGACGGCGTCGAACTGTGCCGCTCGCTGGAACCGGACGTGGTGGTGATGGATTACCACCTGCCGGATGGCAACGGGCTGGACGCTGCAGAGCAGATACTGGCGCACAATCCGCTGACGCGCGTTATCGTGCTCACGGGGGATCCGTCGCCGGAAATCCTCGGACGGGCGGCAATCACCGGAATCTGCGGCTTCCTGCCGAAGGACGGCTCGCTGGCCACCTTGCTGGACACCCTGCGGCATGCCCGCACGGGTTCCCTGGTGATCCATCCGTCCCTGCTGGCCATCGCCAGCCGGGCTTCCACCTCCCAGCCCGCGGACACGCCGTCGCTGACCGAGCGGGAACGTCAAGTACTGGGGCTGATGGCGGCCGGCCACGACGTGCGGGCCAACGCGAAACATCTGGGCATTACGGAAAACACCTGCCGCGGCTACGTGAAATCCATTCTGGCAAAGCTGGACGCGCACACGCAGCTTGAAGCGGTGGCGGTAGCCGGGCGTCTGGGGCTCCTGACGGCGGACAGGGATGGCTAGCCGGGCCCGCGGGGTACGCGACGGCGCCTCCGCGGACGAGGTCAGTGCTGAAATCCGGTTCTCGGCGGATTCCGATTCGCCAGTGTCCGCTTCGGCAGCGCCGTCTTCACCAGCGCCCGCTGCAGCAGAGCCGGCTTCCGTGAGCCCTGCTTCGGCTAGACCGTCTTCGCCCGAGGGCGTTGCCGCTGCGCCCGCTTCCGGCCGCCGGACGAAAAAGCGGCGATGGCCTCTGGCTGCGGCACTTTCGGGCGCCACCGATGCCGGTAAGCCGGACGCGCCACAGCTGGTTCCGGAAAACTCCGAGATGCGGCGGGCGATCTGGAAGTTCCTCATCGGCAGCCTGGCGACGCTGCTGATTGTGGTGGTTCCCGTAGTCATCGGTGCCAGCGCCATTTCGCGCCAGCAAGCCATCGACCATGCGATCGAAAGAACCCAAAGCACGGCTGACTTCGCCGTGGCCCCGTTTATCGATGAACGGTTGCTGGCCGGCGAGCCCGGTGCGCTGGACCGGATGGACCGGCTGCTTCAGCCACGGTTTGAACGCCACCGCATCCTGCGGATCAAGGTGTGGAGTTCCGATGGCGTCATCATCTACTCGGACGAACGCTCGCTGATCGGCCAGCAGTTCGACCTGCAGCCCTGGCAGCAGGAGCTGCTCGCCGGTGACCACCCCGGCATCGCCCACTTCGAGCCCCAGACCGGTTTTGAAAACACCTTCGAAAGCGGCCAGGGCGAGATGCTGGAAGTCTATGTCGCCACCGGGACCGCCGGCAGTGAACCAGTGCTGTACGAGACGTACTACCAGCCCGACGAAGTGCGCGCCGACGAGCGGGAGATGATGCTGGGCATCCTGCCGCCGGTGCTCGGTGCCCTCGCAGTGCTCCAGCTCGTCCAGCTGGTCCCGGCCCTGCGGATGGCCCGCCGCCTGCAGCGGGATAGCGCAACCCGACGTCAGCTGCTCCAGCGCGCCATCGAATCCTCTGAACTTGAACGCCAGCGGCTCGCCCGCGACCTGCACGATGATGTCATCCAGGATCTGTCCGGCGTGGCCTACGCGCTGGAGTCCTTCGAACTGCAGGATCAGCCTCCGTCCAAGGAGTTCCTCGCCCGGACACGGGCTCTGGTCCAGGACAACATCAGCGCCCTGCGCGGCATCACCACCGAGTTGTACCCGCCGGATCTTGCCGACCTCGGCCTGGCCGGCGCCCTCGAGCGCCTCGGCGATCCGGTCCGTGCCCGCGGGCTCGAGTGGCACCTGCGTGTAGTCGGCGACCCCGCACCGGACGCGCAGCAGGCGGCCCTGCTGTACCGTGCAGCACGCGAAGCCATCACCAACGCCATCAAACATGCCCGCGCCAGCGTGATCAGCGTCGAGCTGAGCCGGAGCGGTGACCGGCTCCAGCTGGCGGTGTACGACGACGGCGAAGGCTTCGAGCGGTCGTCCGGAGCCCCGGAAGGCCACCTTGGACTGCAGATCCTGCAGGACACTGTGTCCGCCGCCGGTGGGCGTCTGGATCTCCACACCGCTCCGAGGCAGGGTACCGAGGTCCTGGTCAGCCTGCCCGTCTAAGCCGGTGTGGTAGACAAGACCAATGACGCAGCTGACCGATATCTGGCCCGTGCTCGGCCTGACCCTCACCACGCCTCGGCTGCAGCTGCGTCCGGTTGCGGATGAGCACATCCCCGCGATGGTCGAGGCGGTGCTGAGCGGGATTCATGATCCGGACATCTCGCCCTTCTCCTTCCCCTGGACCGATGCGCCGCGCGAGGAGCTGCCGCGCAATACTGCTGCACATGTCTGGCACCAGCGGGCCAAGACCACGGCCGGCAGCTGGTCGCTGCTGTTCGGTGTCTGGCAGGGGGACGATTTTGCCGGCTGCCAGGAACTGCTGGCTACCAGCTTCGCCGAAACCCGGACCGTGAGCACGGGTTCGTGGCTCAAGCAGTCCGCGCAGGGGCAAGGGCTCGGCACCGAGATGCGCACCGCCGTCGTTCTTTATGCCTTTGATTTCCTCGGCGCCGAAGTTGCCGAGTCGGAGGCATTCGACTTCAACACCGCGTCCCTGGGCGTCTCCCGGTCGCTGGGTTATGAGCCCAACGGCGTCTGGCGGCATTCCTCCGGCCGGGACCACGTGCGCACCATGCAGCGCATGCGCGTGACACCGGACCTATTCCGCCGCCCGGATTGGAGCCTGGAGACAGCGGGCCACCTTGCGGCGGCCCGCTTCCTCGGACTCGAAGACGCCTGACGCGGCGGCCTCAAAGGTACTCCCCTTAGATCTCCGCGCCTTCCAGCAGTTCCGTGACCAGCGCTGCGATCGGTGAACGCTCCGACCTTGTCAGCGTGATGTGGCCGAAGAGCGGGTGGCCCTTGAGCGTCTCCACCACAGCGGCGATGCCGTCATGGCGGCCCACCCGCAGGTTGTCGCGCTGGGCTACGTCATGGGTGAGGACGATCTTGGAGTTCTGCCCGATCCGGCTCATTACCGTGAGCAGGACGTTCTTCTCCAGCGATTGTGCCTCGTCCACGATCACGTACGAGTCATGCAGCGAGCGTCCGCGGATGTGCGTCAGCGGCAGCACCTCCAGCATGCCGCGGTCCATCACTTCCTCCACCACCTCGGTGGAGACCAGGGCGCCGAGCGTGTCGAAGACCGCCTGCGCCCATGGGTTCATCTTTTCCGACTCGGAACCGGGCAGGTAGCCCAGCTCCTGGCCGCCCACCGCATACAGCGGCCGGAACACCACAACCTTGCGGTGCTCGCGCCGCTCCAGCACGGCCTCCAGTCCGGCGCAGAGTGCCAGCGCGGACTTGCCGGTTCCGGCCCGGCCGCCGAGCGAGACGATGCCGACTTCCGGGTCCATCAGCAGGTCGATCGCCAGCCGCTGCTCCGCGGACCGGCCGTGCAGCCCGAAGACGTCACGGTCCCCCTTGACCAGCCGGACCTGCTTGTCCGCCCCTACCCGGCCGAGCGCCGAGCCGCGGTTGGAGAGCATGACCAGGCCGGTGTTGGCCGGCATTTCCGCGGCCGCCGGAATGAACACCGGCTCGTGGTTGTAGAGGTTGTTGACGTCGTCTTCGAGCACGTCCAGCTCGGCCACGCCGGTCCAGCCGGAGTCCTTGACCAGCTCGTTGCGGTACTCGTCTGCCTGCAGCCCCATGGCCGACGCCTTGACGCGCATCGGCAGGTCCTTGGAGACCAGCGTGACGTTTTTGCCCTCGTCCGCCAGGTTCTTGGCCACCGCCAGGATCCGGCTGTCATTGTCCCCGCCCCGGAAACCCGCCGGCAGCACGTCGGGGGAAATGTGGTTCAGCTCCACCCGCAGCGATCCGCCCTCTTCCCCGAGTGGGATCGCCGTATTGAGTCCGCCGTGTTCAATCCGCAGATCATCCAGCAGCCGCAGCGCCTTGCGGGCGAAGTAGCCCAGCTCGGGATCGTGCCGCTTGCCTTCCAGCTCGGTAATGACCACTACCGGCAGGATGACTTCATGTTCGGCAAAGCGCATCAGCGCCCGCGGGTCGGACAGCAGAACGGAGGTGTCCAGCACAAAGGACTGCGCAGGCTCCGGTCCTCTGCCGGCCGGGTCTGCCGCTGCCCGGGCAGCAACAGAAAGACCGTCCGCCGCAGCAGAAACATCTGTTTCGTTTGCTTGGCGTCCGGTCTCGGCGACTTGACTCATGTTCTCAGTGGTGGCCACTTTAGCTCCCGTCCGGAGCGCTAGCGCTCCGAATGATCTGGGTCAGGGTGAGACGGTCCGGCCACCTGGCCGTTACCGGCCTCCCCCGCTGCTTCGTGAAAAGCGGCATATGGTGGCCTCCCGATCAATCTGCGGTCTTGCTGACTGATAGCTCCAAACTACGCCCCTGTTATTTGCCGCACAACTGCTTTTGGGCAACCTGTGGAGTAATTCAAGGTGAACGAACGACGACGGCGCGCGGCCGGCTTATTTATGCGCCGAAACGCCGCTGCCTGCTCGCGTAGTCGCGCAGTGCGCGCAGGAAATCCAGCCTGCGGAAATCGGGCCAGAGCGCCTCGCAGAAGTAGAACTCGCTGTAGGCGCTCTGCCACATCAGGAAGCCCGAGAGCCGCTGTTCGCCGGAGGTGCGGATGACCAGATCCGGGTCCGGCAAGCCGCGTGTGTAGAGGTAGCGGGAGATGTCGTCCACATCGAGCCCGTCCGCCACGGAGTTGAGGTCGCGGCCATCCCGGGCCGCGGTGTAGAGCAGGCCCTTGACCGCGTCGACGATCTCCTGGCGGCCGCCGTAGCCGATGGCCACATTGACGTGTACGCCGTCGACATCCTTGGTCTGTTCCGCCAGCCGGCAGACCTTGTCGCTGAGGTATTCCGGCAGCGTTTCGAGTGCGCCGACCGGGCTCACCCGGACGTTCTTCCCTTCGCCGAGCCGGTCCAGCGTGTTGGCGATGATCCCCATGAGTTGTTCCAGTTCCTCACCGGAACGGTTCATGTTGTCGGTGGAGAGCATGTAGAGGGTCACCACTTTGACCCCGAGCTCATCGCACCAGCCCAGGAACTCGAGGATCTTCTCCGCCCCGGCCTGATGGCCTTCGCGTGTGGGGGTGCCGGCGAGCTTGGCCCAGCGGCGGTTGCCGTCCACCACGACGCCGATGTGGCCGGGGATCCGCTCCTGCGCGAGGGTCCGCTGCAGCTTGCGTTCGTAGAGGCGGTACACCACAGCCGGAAGTCTCAACTGTGCACCCGCCCTTTCCTTGTCAGCTACCAACGGAGAAAATACTATCGCTTCCGCTGCCGGTCCACGTTCCAGGTTGCCGCGGCGAGGCTTCCATGCAGCGGCAATGCCGCTCCGCGTGGTGACGAGGTGACGCATCCCACTGGAATAGAATGCGCATATGACTCCTCGCGGTACCTTGCCTCCCGGCTCCTATGACCGGGACCCGGAACAAAACGACGGCCCCCTCGAGTCTGCCGTTGAAGAAGTGGCGGATGCGCTGAACATCAAGCCCAAGCTGCGCGGCTGGTTGCATGCCGGCGCCACGCCGCTTGCGCTGATCGCGGGCATCATCCTGGTCAGCATGGCGCCCACACCGGCCGGGAAGCTGACCTCCGCCATCTACGCGGTGACGGGCCTACTGCTGTTCGGGGTCAGCGCCGTGTATCACCGAGGCAACTGGAAGCCGAAAACCAAGCTCATCCTCAAGCGGCTGGACCATACCAACATCATGCTGGTCATCGCCGGCTCCTACACCCCGCTGGCCTGGGCACTGCTGGAGCGGCCCCAGGCCACGCTGCTGCTGTGGCTGATCTGGTGCGCAGCCCTCGCCGGCGTCGCCTTCCGGGTGCTGTGGCCCCACGCGCCCCGCTGGCTCTACGTGCCCGTCTACATCGCCCTTGGTCTGGCCGCGCTTTTCTATCTCCCGGACTTCTACTCCGCGGACCCCGCCGCCACCATCCTCATCTGTGTGGGCGGTGCCTTCTACATTGCCGGCGCGGTGTTCTACGGCTTGAAGAAACCGAACCTCTCGGTGGCGTGGTTCGGTTTCCATGAGCTGTTCCACGCGTTCACCGTGGTCGGCTTCGGCTGCCACTTCGCCGCCATCATGATGGCCGTCCTGGGCGCCGGCGCCCCCTCCTAGCCGGCAAGTTCCTCGACGAGCTCCTCCACGCTGCCGACCGGCCGGCGGCACACCATGCCCCGGCACACGTATGCCAAGGCGCCCTCGGCCGGCGCCGGACGATCCGCCAGCAGCGGCACAACGGTCTCTGCCGTCTCGCCGTTTCCAGCAGTCCCGCCGGTCCCGGCGGCTCCCCCGCTCCGGCCGGTCCCGCCAGTTCCCCGTGCGACCACCATGCCGGGCTGCCCGGTCTTCCGCGCGGCCCGGACCAGCTCCGCGGCTGCATCCAGTTCCCCCACGACCGCCAGTTCCACCGGTCCGGCGACCATGGCCTGGGCCACGGCCATGCCCCAGCCCGCCGCCCGCGGCACTTTGGGAGCGGCTCGTTCCAGGTACCGCAGCAGGTTCTCCGCGAGCCCGCGGTGCTCGGTCGACCCGCTGTACGCGGCATGGGTCAGCAGCACCCCGGCGAAAAGATTGGCCCCGCTCGGGGTAGCGCTTTCCAGCGGATCCGCCGCACCGCGTTCCCCGGCGGCCGCCGAGAGCTGCGCGGGACGGACCGCGGAGTCGCTGAGCACGCCGTCGCGCAGGAAAAGCTCCCGTGTCCGCAACACCAAATCCTCGGCAGCCCGGTACCAGCGTTCCGCTCCCGATACGGCGTACAGCGCGAAGAAGCCCTCGGCGCAGCCGGCATAGTCTTCCAGCAGCCCTTCGATGCCCTGCGCCGCGCCGTCGTGCGACACGCGGGCCAGCCGTCCGCCGTCGTCAAGGTGCACCCGGAGCAGATAGTCCGCCGCGGCCTCGGCTGCCGCCAGCAGGTCCGGCCGGTCCAGCAGCTCGGCCGATTCGGCCAGGGCTGCGATCGCCAGTCCGTTCCAGCCAGCGACGATCTTGTCGTCCCGTGCCGGCTGCGGACGGCGGTTGCGTACCTCCAGCAGGGAGGGCTTGAGCGCGTTCAACCGCTGCCGCTCCCCCGGATCCAGCCGGCGCCCGGGGTGCAGCGGCGAGCCCGTTTCGCTGACCGTTCCCCGCGCCCCGACATTCATGGTTTCCGCCGCCCAGGCCCCGTCCGCGCCGAGAACCTCGTCGAGCTCGGCAATTGACCAGAGATAGGTAGCGCCCTCGTGGTGCACCCCGTCCACCACCGTATCCGCGTCCAACGATGATGCGAAGCCGCCGCCGGGCATGCCGAGCCGCGCCAGCATCCAGTCCGCCGTTTCCGACGCCACCGCGGCGCCAAGCTCCCGGTCCGGCCCCGGCTCGGACTGCATCGCCCACTGCGCATAGGCCCGCAGCAGCTGGACATTGTCGTACAGCATTTTCTCGAAGTGCGGCACGGACCACTGCCGGTCCACCACGTAGCGGGCGAAGCCGCCGTCCAGCTGGTCGTAGAGCGCCGAACCGGCCATGGTTGCCAGCGTCCGCCCGGCGAGCCCGCCCGCCAATCCCACCGTGGAACTGCCGCCGGCCGCGTGCCGGAGCAGGAACTGCACAACCGACGACGGCGGGAATTTAGGCGCATCGCCAAAGCCGCCGAACTGCCGGTCTTCCTGCTGCGCCAGCAGCCGGACCCCCTGCTCAAGGTAGGCCGGCAGTTGTCCGGTCCACCCGCCGTCGGGCACCTGGACCAGGTCTCCCAGCAGCTGCCGGTTGCCGTCTTCGGCCCGTCCCAGCGCCTCCGCCAGCGCGACGGCGCTTTCCTCGACGCCGCTGCGCCGCTGGGTCCACGCCTCCGAGACCGCGGCGAGGACCTGCCTGAAGGAGGGCATGCCGGACACCGGCCGCGGCGGATAGTAGGTGCCCGCGTAGAACGCGCGGCCATCCGGCAGCGCGAAAACGCTCATCGGCCAGCCACCCTGGCCGGTGATCGCCTGCGTCGCCGCCATGTAGACGGAGTCCACGTCGGGCCGCTCTTCCCGGTCCACCTTGATGCTGACGAAGTGTTCGTTCAGCTCATCCGCGGTGGCCTGGTCCTCGAAGGATTCGTGCGCCATGACGTGGCACCAGTGGCAGGCTGCGTAGCCGATGGAAATGAAAACAGGCACGTCGCGCAGACGTGCCTGTTCAAAAGCCTGGTCGCCGAACGGCCACCAGTCCACCGGGTTGCCGGCATGCTGGCGCAGGTAGGCCGAGGCCTCGCTGCGCAGTCTGCCGGCCATGATCAGCTACCCCACGCGATCCGGGCCGGACTTGTTCCCGCGGGATTCATCCGCACGCTTGCCGCCGGTGATCCTTTCATCGAGCCCGTCCTGCAGCCGGAACTCGCGCCCCGTATCCGCAGCCGAGCCGCGCGGCCGGCCTTCGCCGTCGTCGTTCTGGCTTGAAGCCTCGCGCTCTGCCGCCTCGAGCACGGCGGCTTCCTCAACCTGCTGGCGGTAGCGCACGCGCCGGATCCGCCGGGCCATATCCCAAATCAGCAGGATGATGGCGGCGGCCAGGAAGAAGGTGGCGAAGAAGCCCCACGCACCGGGCGTGACCTGATCGGGGTCAAGGCCCGGACGCAGCGAGGGCTCGTCATTCGGGGCTGCGGCGGCAAATACGTGCAACAGGTGCAAAGGTCAGTCTCTTTCTGGCAGAACCCGGGACATGTGGCCCGGAATAGGCACAAGGTGCCCGGAAAATCAGGTGGCGCTGTCTCTATCGTATGCCAGCGAAGAAGTCCGTTTCCGGTACCGAGGTTTCCACCCGGGCGTCAACCAGTGTGTAGTCCTCCCACGGCCACACCTTGCGCTGCATATCCGGCGACACCGCGAAGAAGAATCCGTTGGGCTCGATCTGCGTGCGGTGGGCCAGCAGGGCGCGGTCGCGGTGCTCGAAGAAGTCCCCGCAGTCGATCTGCGTGGTGGTCCGGTGGACCGGCATCGGCGGCTGGTGCCCCTCGGCATCTGCCTCCTGCCAGGCGGCGATGCGTGCGGCATACGGCGACTGCAGGCCGGCCTCTTCGAGGGCGAAGTGCAGGGCGCGGAACCGCTCGGGGTTGAAGGCGCGGTCGAAGTAGAGCTTCAGTGGCGTCCAGGGTTCGCCGGCCTCGGGGTAGCTTTCGGCGTCGCCGGCGGCGTTGTAGGCCTCCACCGCGACCTTGTGTGCCATGATGTGGTCCGGGTGCGGATAGCCGCCATTCTCGTCATAGCTGATGATCACGTGGGGCTGGAACTCGCGGACCAGGCGGACCAGCGGCGCCGCGGCGCGCTCGAGCGGCAGCGTGGCAAAGCTGCCGAAGGGCAGCGGCGGCAGCGGGTCGCCCTGCGGCAGGCCCGAGTCGACGAAGCCAAGCCAGCGGTGCGCGACGCCGAGTTCCTTGGCGGCGTCGGCCATTTCCAGCCGGCGCAGGCCGGGCAGGTCACGCAGGGCGTGCGGAACCGAGGCGACCTCGGCGTTCAGGATGTCGCCGCGCTCACCGCCGGTGCAGGTGGCGACCATGACATCGACGCCGGCCGCCGCGTAGCTGGCCATCGTCGCCGCGCCCTTGCTCGACTCATCGTCGGGGTGCGCATGGACCGCGAGCAGGCGAAGCCGGCCCCCGGAACTGCTTCCCTTGGGGGCCACGCCGGGCTGTGCGGGGATGCTCACGAAAAACTCCTGGTGATCTACGAACGGACAATGACTGGATTCTGAAGGGACCGCCGTCGATCCCGGGACACGATAAAGTGGTGGTGTGAGCACCACCGGACCCACTCCCACGGACACCTCGTCCGGCTTAAGCGTAGCCAATCGCTACGGCGCCCCAAAGCGCGGGCTCAGCGGGAACGCCAAAAAGTGGATGGCCATCGCCGCGCTGGCTGTCGCCGTCGTCATCGCTGGCTGGATGTCCTTCTCCATCCAGGGCTCCGACGATGTCTCAAGCACCGACGTCGGGTTCAATCTTAGCGACGACGGAACAGTGGTGGTGGACTTTCAGGTCATGAAGGATCCGGACGCCACGGCGGAGTGCGCGGTCCAGGCCTTGAGCGAAAACTACGCGGTCGTCGGCTGGAAGGTCGTCACCGTCGGTCCCAACGCGGAGGACGAAGGAGCAGCCAACGGCCGCACCACCGCCCATCGCGTTGAGCTGCGAACGGAATCCCCTGCGACTACCGGCGGCGTCAACAGCTGCTGGATTGTGGACTGACCCGCGCCGCTGGCTCTCCGCTGCCCCTCCCCGCACAGGGGGCAAAGCCCGAAGCAAATGTTGCAGCTCGGTCTCGATTATTGGGATTTGCTTCTGTGATTGACTAGACTTATTCAAATACATTCCACCCCGCCCATCAGGTGACCAAGGAAATTCGCTAGACGAGTCACCAGTATGGCGGGGTCTTTGCATGGAAGCGGCTGCCAACCCGGCGGCCGTTTCCTGCAATAAGTAACCGTGCCGGAGTCTCAGCTTTGAAACCGGCAGTAACTAAGGAGAAGTACGTGTCTACATCCAGCGCATCCGTCGCCTGGCTCACCCAGGAGTCCTACGACCGCCTGAAGGCTGAACTGGATCATCTCTCCGGCCCCGGCCGTACGGAGATTGTTGCCCGTATTGAGCAGGCCCGTTCCGAGGGAGACCTCAAGGAAAACGGCGGTTACCATGCAGCCAAAGAGGAACAGGGCAAAGCAGAGGCACGCATCCGGCAGCTGACCGAGCTGCTTCGCAACGCGCATGTGGGGGAAGCACCTGCCGATGACGGCGTTGTCGAACCGGGCATGGTTGTTGAAGCCAAAGTCGCCGGCGACAAGGAAACCTTCCTGCTCGGCAGCCGCGAAGTTGCCGGCGACGCCGCTATCGATGTCTACAGCGAGCGGTCCGCCCTCGGCGCCGCAATCCAGGGTCTCAAAGCAGGCGACAAGACCACTTACACAGCACCGAACGGCAAAGAAATCTCGGTGGAAATCATCTCCGCCAAGCCGTACAAGGGCTAAAGCAGCTTCCGGCCAGTCCGGATTCGAATGGCGGGTTCCCCACCGGGGAGCCCGCCATTTCTGTCAGCAGCCCTTTGCCCTCGGCGTCCAAACAACGACGGCGGCACTTGGCTTCAGCTGCCCACGCGCCGGTTCCGGCGCCTGGCTTCCTTGCGCAGCAGGACCGCTGCCAACACTCCCCCGACCGCGCCGAAAAGGTGGGCCTGCCACGAAATGCCGGACCCCGGCGTCGGCAATACGCCCCACAGGACCGAGCCGTAGAACATGAAGATCACCACGGCCAGCAGAATCTGTTTCCAGCTGCGGTTGTAGAACCCGCGCACCAGCAGGTAGGTCAGGAAGCCGAAGACCAGTCCCGAGGAACCGACCGTCAGGCCTGCGCCGGTGAGCCAGACGCCGACGCCGGATACCAGCCAGCTGGAGGCGAGGACTGCGACAAATCGGCGCACGCCCTCCAGGAATACCAGGAACCCCAGCACCACCAGGGGCAGATTGTTGCTGAGCAGGTGGCTGAAGTCCGCGTGCAGCAGCGGCGAAAAGATGATGCCGTCCAGCCCGTAGAGCGTCCGCGGGATGTTTCCCAGCAGGAAATTCAGCTCTCGGCCGGTCGACACATTGACTATTTGGATACCCCACAGCACGGCCGTGAGGACACCGAGCACCACCAGTCCCCACCGCGCCCGTGACGCTTGGGTCCGAGGCGCCTGCCCGCCGTGGTCAGCCATGGCTAATGCACGACGACGGGCTGGAAGCCCTCCGCGCGCAGGTTCCCCAGCACCTGCTTACAGTGCTCGTGGCCCTTAGTCTCGATGTCGATGGTGATGGCCACGTCGCCCATGCTGATGGAGCCGCCGATGCGGGTGTGGTCCACGCGCGTGACGTTCGCGTCCGACTCGGCGATGATGCGTGAGATCTGGGCCAGCGAGCCGGGCCGGTCGTCCAGCATGATGCGCACGGACATGAAGCGCCCCGAGGCGTACAGGCCGCGCTGGATCACCTTGAGCATCAGCATTGGATCGATGTTGCCGCCGGAGAGGATGACCGCCGTGGTGCCGGGATTTTCGATGACCCCTTCCATCAGCGCGGCCACGCCCACGGCACCGGCGGGCTCCACCACCAGCTTGGACCGCTCGATCAGGAAGATCAGCGCCCTTGCGAGGGCATCCTCGCTGACCGTGACGACGTCGTCGACCAGCTCCCGGATGATGGAAAACGGCACCTGTCCGGGCCGGCCCACGGCAATGCCGTCCGCCATGGTGGACACTTTCTGCAGCGGCACCAGTGCGTCAGCGGCCAGCGACGGCGGGTAAGCAGCGGCGTTTTCGGCCTGCACGCCGATGACCCTGATCTCGCGGCCGAGCTCCTTGGCGCGGGCCTTGATCGCCGTCGCCACGCCGGCCAGCAGTCCGCCGCCGCCGACACCCATAACCACGGTGTCCACGTTGGGGATCTGCTCCAGCACCTCCAGGCCGACGGTCCCCTGCCCGGCGATGATGTCCGTGTTGTCGAAGGGGTGGACGAAGACCGAGCCGGTTTCATCAGCGTAGCGTTGGGCCTCGGCCAGGGCTTCGTCCACGTTGTGGCCGTGCAGGACGACCTCCGCGCCGTGGCCGCGGGTGGCTGCCAGCTTCGGCAGGGCGACGCCCATGGGCATGAAGATCCGCGCCTTGATGCCCAGCCTGGCCGCAGCGACGGCCACGCCCTGGGCGTGGTTTCCCGCTGACGCCGCAACCACGCCGCGCGCCCGCTCCTCTTCGTTCAGCCGGGCCATGCGCACGTAGGCACCGCGGACCTTGAAGGAACCGGCGCGCTGCAGATTCTCGCACTTGAAGTAGACATCGGATCCGGTCATCCGGCCCAGTGCACGGGACTGTTCGACCGGAGTCAGCTCGATCACGCCGTCGAGCAATTCGGCGGCATCCATGATGTCGTCAACGGTAACGGGCAGTGCTTTCAGATCTATCATTTGCGCAGTTCGTTCCTATCCTCGGGGGCATTACCGCCCGGTTCCCCAGCTTTAGTCTTTTCGGGCTTCGTATTCTCGACGGCGGTGCCCTCCGCAGTCCCGTCCCTGGCATCCGGCTTCACCACGGCTTCCTGCGTTGCTGCGTCCCCGGGGCCCGACTTTGCGGCATCAACCGGCCTATCCTCGCTGCCCGGCGCAGACCCTCCGGCCCCGCGCGCACTCTCTGTGCCGGGCGGCCCGGCCAAGGCTTCAGCAGGCCGCTGTTGCCCGACGAGGGCGCTGTCATGCTCCCAGCCCCGGGCCGCTATGTACTTCACTACCGTGTTGACGATGGCCAGCAGCGGAACCGCAAAGAGCGCACCGGGAATGCCGGCCACCATAGTGCCGCCAGCCACGGCGATCACCACGGCCAGCGGATGCAGGGACACTGCCTTGCCCATGATCAGTGGCTGGAGGACGTGGCTTTCCAGCTGCTGGACGCCCAGCACAATGGCCAGCATGATCAAGGCGTTGACCCAGCCGTTGGCTACCAGGGCCAGCAGCACCGCCACGAAGCCCGTGACCAGCGCACCGACGATCGGGATGAACGAACCGATGAACACCAGCACGCTCAGCGGCAACGCCAGCGGAACGCCGATAATGGCCGCGCCCGCACCAATGCCGACTGCATCCACGAACGCCACGAATACCTGGACACGGATGTACTGGACCAGCGAGTTCCAGCCCTTGCGGCCGGCACCGTTGCTTGCCGCGCGTGCCCGCCTCGGCAGCAGTCCGACGACGAACATCCAGATCCGCTCGCCGTCGAGCAGGAAGAAGATCAGTGCGAAAATTGCCAGCAGCAGTCCGGTCACGAAGTGGCCGGCAGTGTAACCGACGGAGAGGGCGCTGGAGAGGATGGCGCTGCTGTTGTTCTGCAGCTGGTCCAGCAGCTCGTTGATGTAGTCGTTCAGCTGGGCCGATGTCAGGGCCAAGGGACCGTCGGTCAGCCAGCCCTGGATCTGCCGCACGCCCTCAAGGGCCTGGTCCCACAGTTCGCGGAAACCGAAGAACAGCTGGCGCCCCACCAGGGACAACGCGCCGCCCATCAGGCCCAGGAAGCCCAGGATCGTGATGGCGACGGCCAGGCCGCCGGGCACTTTGGCCTTGTGGAGGAACCGGACCACGGGCTGGAGCAGGCCCGCCAGCAGGGCGGCGACCATCAGCGGGATGATGATCAGCGAAATGTAGCTCAGCAGCCAGATCAGCACCCCGACCACCACAATGATCAATCCGAGCCGCCAGGCCCAGGCAGCACTGATCCTCAGGGCGTACGGCACGTCCTCGCGGACATGGTGCGCACCACCGGTTCCGGCGCGCGGACCGGCGGCCGGTGGACGGTTGTCGGGGAAGGGCCGGGTCATAGTGTCAATAGTTTCATATTCGCGCCCGGACATTCGTCGAACTGACCTCGGCACTGATGCCCCAGCTGCCGCCGAATTGAGCGCCGGGCTCCAGCCAGACGAGGCCATCGCCGGAGTTGAGCGCATTCGCCGGTGCCGTCATCGGTTCAATAGCCACCGCTTGCGCCCGCCCCGGGTACTTGTCTGTCACGAACACATGCGTGTAGGGGAATGTTTCGTCCTGCCATAACGTCACGGATTTGCCGTCCGGGGCGCTCAAGGTGCTCTCTACCCGGCCGCTGGCAGCCGGGACCAGATCGGTGTAGGCACAGTCCATGTCCAGCGAACTCACCTCTCGTCCGGCACGCAGGTCCATCCCATCTGCGGCGGCTGCTTTGTCCCGGGGAATCAGTGTCTCGTCCGTGATCAGGTACGTCCCGCCGGGGACCGTCAGCGTCAGGCCGGAGGTATCTTCCTGACCCAGCCGCAGGTAGGGATGCGCGCCGAGGGCCACGGGCGCTGCCTCCGCCGAATGGTTGACCAGTGTCTGCATGACCTTCAGGTCGCCGTCGTTATCCAGCTCGTAGCGCACGCGGTGGGTGAGGTGGAACGGATAGCCGTGCTGCGGGAAGATCCGGGCCTCCAGCGAAACGGCGGATTCGGTGTGTTCCACCTTGCGGTAGCCGGTGTTCCGCAGCAACCCGTGGGTGGCATGGCCGCGCTTGAGCTCCGTGATGTCCAGCCGTTGTTCCTTGCCGTTGAGCGTCCAGACCGCTTTGTCCACCCTGTTGGGCCACGGCGCCAGCAGAATCCCTACTGCTCCCGGAGGAATCTGGTCGTCGCCGAAGGTCTCGGTCAGTTGCACGGAGTTCTTCTCGAACAACCGCAGGCAGGCTGCGAGTTCGGTAATAACGGCGCGTGAGTCTCCGCGGACAATCTCGAACTGTTCTCCGGTGGCGAAGGTAGGGTGGCTCATAGCTAAAACGTACCGGAGAATGCATCCTCAGGAGCCGCCATGACGACGATGACTTCCACGCGGCTCGCGGACGGGCGGGAACTGATCTATTTTGACAGCACCCCTGACGCAGCCAAGCGGCGCCGCGACACCTCCTCGGCGGACGCCCGGCAGCTGGATCCGCGCGGCGGCGAGACCGGCGAGGTGCGCTTCGATGTGCTGACCGGCGAATGGGTGGCCGTGGCGGCGCACCGGCAGAACCGCACCCACCTGCCGCCGGCGGACGAATGTCCGCTGTGCCCCTCCGACGGCGCACGGCAGACGGAGATTCCTTCCGGCTACGAGGTCGCGGTTTTCGAGAACCGTTTCCCGTCCTTCGGTCCGCAGCTCGGCGCCTTGCCTGCCCCCGACGACGCTCCCGCTACCAGCGCCCCGGCGTACGGACGCTGCGAAGTCATCTCGTTTACCGAAGACCACGTCGGTGCCTTCGGCACGCTCCCGTTCGAGCGGGTGCGCACGGTGGTGGACGCCTGGGCCCAGCGCACCGAGGCCCTGTCTGCGATGGCCGGCGTGCAGCAGGTTTTCTGCTTCGAAAACCGCGGAGCCGAGATCGGCGTGACATTGCACCACCCGCACGGTCAGATCTATGCCTATCCGTTCATCACGCCGCGCAGCGCCGGCATGGCGAAGCTGGCCCGGCGGCATTATCTGCGCTCCGGCGGTCTGGAAACCTTGACAAGTTCGGTGCTGGCGGCCGAACGGACCGACGGCGCGCGCATGATCGTCGAGGGCAGCCACTTCAGCGCCTACGTTCCCTTCGCCGCCCGCTGGCCGCTGGAAATACACCTGGTTCCGCACCGCCAGATCCCCGACCTCGCCGCTCTAACCGGAGTGGAACGCGACGAACTCGCGGAGCTTTACCCGCAACTGCTGCGCCGGCTGGACAATCTCTACAACTCCCCCACTCCCTACATTGCCGCGTGGCACCAGGCACCCGTCGCCGAAGACTTCCGACCCTCCGGCCATCTCCATCTGCAGCTGACCTCCCCGCGCCGGGCCGAGGACAAACTCAAGTACCTGGCCGGCTCGGAAGCCGCCATGGGCGCCTTCATCAACGACACCGCGCCCGAGGACACCGCCGCGCGGCTCCGGGCGGCGGACACGGTATGACCCGCCGGACCACCGCCGCCGCCGATGCCTTCGCCCAACGCTTCGGCCACGCTCCCGACGGCATCTGGGCCGCGCCGGGCCGCGTCAATCTCATCGGCGAGCACACCGACTACAACCTCGGCTTTGCCCTTCCGCTGGCCATCGACCGCTCCACCCTGGCCGCCGTTTCCCTGCGGAACAATTCAACCGTTCGCGCCACCGCCCTAAATACCGCGTACGACGACGTGACGTTGGCTGCCGCTGATATCTCACCCGGCGCCGTGACGGGCTGGGCTGCCTATCCGCTCGGCGTCGTGTGGGCGTTCGCCCAGCGCGGTGTGGAAATTCCCGGATTGGAGCTGCAACTGGGGTCCGACGTCCCCATCGGGGCCGGGCTCTCTTCCTCGGCTGCACTGGAATGCTCCGTGGCCGTTGCCCTCAACGACCTGCTGGGGGCCGGCTTCGAACCACCGGAACTGGTCCAGATCTGCCGGCAGGCCGAGAACGAGATGGCGGGCGCGCCGACCGGCATTCTCGACCAGACCGCTTCCCTCTTGGGCCGCGGCGACCATGCCCTGCTCCTTGATTGCCGCAGCCTGGCAACGCAGCCGGTCCCCCTGCCGCTGCGCGAGGCGGGGTTGCAGCTGCTGGTGGTCGATACGAAGGTCTCGCACTCGCACGCCAGCGGCGGGTATTCCGCACGGCGCGCCGACTGCGCGCGGGCCGCCGAAGGCCTGGGCGTGGACTCCCTGCGGGATGTGGAGGAAGGAATGCTTTCGGCGGCACGAGGCCGATTGGACGAAACAACGTTCCGCCGCGTGCGGCACGTCGTCACGGAGAACCAACGCGTGCAGCAGACAGCCCACCTGCTGACGTCGCAAGGCGAAGCATCCAGCCCGGTATCCGGACCCGCAGCCATCGGCGACCTCTTAACGGCCAGCCATCTATCACTGCGGGACGACTACGAAGTGTCCTGTGCCGAGCTGGATCTGGCCGTGGACACCGCGCTGCAGCACGGCGCCTTGGGTGCCCGGATGACGGGAGGCGGATTTGGCGGCTCGGCCATCGCCCTTGTCCCGGAAGAAGCGGCAGAAAAGGTGAGCACCGCCGTCGTCAATTCTTTCCGGATGGCCGGATTCAAGCAGCCCGTCATCTTTCCGGTTGCCCCGGCCGACGGCGCCCGGCGGTTGGCCTGACCGCCGCCTGCCAATTCGCCCGTTAAGCACAACAGGCCCCGGCATTGCTGCCGGGACCCGCTGCGGTCGAACTATGGAATGCGCTGCTACTCGGTGCCGCGAAGGATCGCAAGCAGGCGCAGGATCTCCACGTACAGCCAGATCAGCGTCACGGTCAGACCGAACGCAGCCGTCCAGGAGTATTTGCGGTCCACACCGGCGCGGACGCCCTGCTCAATGGAGGTGAAGTCCATGATCAGTGAGAACGCGGCCAGGCCGATGGCGAACAGGCCGATGATCACGCCGAGGGGGATGCCGATGCCCATGATGTTGATTTCGATGCCGCGAACGCCCCACGGGGTGTCCATGACGCCGAACATCTGCAGGCCCAAGTTGACCAGGGAGAACACCGCGTAGCCGATGATGGCGATCATGAAGAACTTCATCGCCTTCGGCGTCGCGCGCACCTTGCCGCTCTTGAAGAGGAGCAGGGTTACGGCGAACACGCAGACGGTGCCGAGGACTGCCTGAGGTGCGACGCCGGGGTACATCGAGTCGAGCACCATGGACAGGCCGCCGACGAACACGCCTTCGGCTCCGGCGTACGCCAGGATCAGGGCCTTGGACGGCTCCTTCTTGAAGGCGTTGACCAGGCCGAGCACCAGGCCGACGAGCATGCCCGGAATCATCAGGGCCGGGATCATCCAACCGACGGCGGCACCGGCGAGGACCAAGGCCAGGCAGGCCATGGTCTTCATGATGACGTCGTCGTAGGTCATCCGCCCGGTCTGTGCGGGACCGGCCGACGGCTGGTTGTACAGCTCATTGAGCTGCTGGCTGGACATTTGCGACTGGCCCGCGAGCATGCCTGCGCCGGCGTTCGCTGAGCGCTGTGGCTGGCTGCGGAACGCATTTGGATTATTGAAGACCGGATTTCCACCCATGGCCATTGTTGTTGTCCTCCATCTAGGGGGTACGAGCTGACTAAACCCTACCAATCACAACGTTTGAAGGCTCGAAATTTATCCCGTTCCGTGAATAATGTCCGGATCGTCTGTTTTCGCTTGCCGAATCGATGTTCAAGTGGCCGTGGGCCTGCGGCGATTACCGGCAGCTGCGGTCGGCGCAAGCCGGCGCCATGGCTAGAATACTGGGGTGACCACGCGCCCCGATTCCTCCTCCAGCCGCACCGCCGCAACCAAACTGCCCCTGCGGATGCTTCATGACCGCATTCTTGTTGCGCTGGACAAGGACAGCAGCGAGCGCCGTTCTTCATCCGGCATCGTGATCCCGGCGACCGCCGCCATGGGCAAGCGTCTGGCCTGGGCCTCCGTCGTCGCCGCAGGCCCCCATGTGCGCCAGGTCAGCGTCGGGGACAAGGTGCTGTTCGACCCGGAGGACCGGGCCGAGGTGGAAGTCAATGCCACGGACTATGTGCTGCTGCGCGAGCGCGACATCCATGCGGTGGCCGAGCCGGAAGAGCAGGACAAGAGCACCGGGCTGTACCTCTGACCTGAGGTCCGTGCTCTCAGGCCTCTTCAGAGCCCGACAGGCAGCTTCGTTTCACCATGCGTGCACAAGTGTTATCCGATTGCGATGAAAAGCAAGCATTTCGCAACGTATTGAACGAATTCCGCGAGTAACATAAACGACACGTCCGTGATAGAGATCACAGGCGACGTCAGCTGCCTGCCGCCAAAAAACGTCGGGCCACCCCACACTGTGGAGGTTTGTATTTTGAGAACTATGCCGAAGCTCGCTCGGCTCTGGGGGAAGTTACTCGCAATTCTGGCTATGACGGCGGCAATGCTGTTCATCGCCTCGCCCTCGCTGGCTGCCACTACTGCGCCCGCGCCGGCGCCGGATACAACGACGAGCGCCCCGGCCGAACCATTCCGGGACACCATCAGCGGTGTTCTGCGCAACGCCCAAGGCCCGGTGCCTGGCGTCAGAATCACCGCCACTGGCGAAGGATTCACGGGGGAAACCGTCACCGGAGAAAACGGTTCCTGGTCCATTGGGGTTCCGGAGCGGGGCACGTATCAAGTGGAAGTGGATGTCGCAACGTTCCCCGAAGGCGTGGAGCTTGCGGAAGGAACGCCCAATCCGCGCGAGGTAACCTTCACCAACACCTCCAACGCGGCAGCGATCTTCCCGCTCGGCGAAGGCATTGTTATCCAGGGCGCCAGCTTCGGGGAACAGCTGGTTGAACGCCTGATCGCGGGGCTGAGCTTCGGCCTGCTCCTGGCCCTAGCCGCCGTCGGCCTGAACCTGATCTTCGGCACCACCGGCCTGACGAACTTCGCCCACGGCGAGATGGTGACTCTCGGAGCCGTGCTCGTTTTCGGCTTCAACGCCGCGGGCCTGCCTGTCTGGCTTGCGATAGCCCTGGCGATCGTCGGCGGAGCCATCTTCGGCTATACGCAGGATGCGTGGCTGTGGAAGCCGCTGCGGCGCCGCGGTTCGGGGCTGATCCCGATGATGATCGTCAGCATCGGCCTCGCCCTCGCCAGCCGCTACGTCATCCAGTTCTTCTTCGGCGGTGCCACCCAGCAACTGCCCGGCTCCAACAGCCCCATTCTCGAATTCGGCTCCATTTCCATCAGCCGCAACACCCTGACGTCCCTGGTGGTCAGCGCCATCGTCATCATCGCCATCGGTCTGCTGCTGCTCAAGACCCGGCTCGGAAAGGCCACGCGGGCCGTTTCCGACAACCCGGCCCTCGCCGCAGCATCAGGCATCGATGTGGACCGCGTCATCCGGATTGTCTGGACCGCCGGCGGCGTGCTGGCTGCTCTCGGCGGCATCCTCTGGGCCTACTACCGCCCGGGCGTGACCTTCAACATGGGGCAGCAGATCCTCCTGCTGATCTTCGCCGGCGTCGTTCTCGGTGGTCTGGGTACCATTTTCGGCGCCCTGCTGGGTTCCGTGCTCGTGGGCCTGTTTGTTGAGCTGTCCACCCTCTGGCTTGAAGCGGACCTGAAGTACGTTGGCGCCCTCTTGATCATGATCGTCGTACTCCTGTTTAGGCCCCAAGGCATTCTGGGCCGTAAAGAGCGAGTGGGATAGGAGCTTCGATATGGACTTTCTCAACATTCTCGCCAACGCCTTCGGCGAAGTCATCAGCCCGACGACGGCGGCGTACGCCCTTGCGGCACTCGGCCTCGCCGTGCATTTCGGCTACTCCGGGCTACTCAACTTCGGCCAGGCCGGCTTCATGGCGGTCGGCGCCTACGGCTTCGCCATTCCTACGATCCTGTGGGACGTGCCATTCGTCGTCGGTCTGCTGATCGCCCTCATCGGCTCCGTTCTATTCGCACTCCTGCTCGGTATTCCCACCCTGCGGCTGCGCGCGGACTACCTGGCCATTGTGACCATCGCGGCGGCGGAAATCCTGCGTTACATCGTCACCACCAACCAACTCACCCCTATCACCGGTTCCGCCAACGGCCTTGCCGCCTTCGAAGGCGGATTCTTTGCCATGAATCCCATCCCGCCAGGCCAGTACAACCTCGGCTTGGTGGACTTTAACGAGCGGGACCTGTGGATCCGGATTGTGGGCTGGGGTGTGGTGGCCATCTGCTGTGTGATCGTCTGGCTGCTGATGCGCAGTCCCTGGGGACGCGTGCTCAAGGGCATCCGCGAGGACGAAAACGCCGTCCGTTCCTTGGGCAAGAACGTGTATTCCTACAAAATGCAGGCCCTCATCATCGGCGGTATCTTCGGTTCACTGGCAGGCATGATCTTCACACTGCCGCGCGGCGCCGTGCAGCCAGCCAACTACGCCACGGAACTGACGTTCTTCCTGTGGACCTGCCTGCTGCTGGGCGGCATGGCAACCGTACTCGGTCCGGTCATCGGCGCCATGATTTTCTGGGTGGTCCTCTCACTAACCCAGGGCGTACTCTATGGTGCAATCGGAGCCGGTTACATCACCTTCCTCACAGCCACCCAAGCCGGGCAGCTTCGCTACATTCTGGTAGGTGTGGCGTTGATGCTGTTGATGATCTTCAGGCCCCAAGGCGTCATGGGCAATAAGAAGGAGCTGGCGTTCGCATGACCGACAACAACACCGCAGTCCCGGCGCCCGTAAGCGGTGCGCCAAAGCATGCAGCCTCCGAATTCATGACCGACACCAGGCCCATCGCGGCCGGCGAAACCGCGCCGGGCTGCAAGAAGCGGGATCCGATCCTGATTGCCAAGAATGTGACCCGGACCTTCGGCGGACTCAAGGCGGTCGACGTCGAATACCTGGAAGTCCCACGACACAAGATCACGGCGTTGATCGGCCCCAACGGTGCAGGCAAAACTACGCTATTCAACCTGTTGACCGGATTCGACGTTCCGCAAAGCGGCGAGTGGAAGTTCGACGACCATTCGCTGGCGGGCGTCCCGTCCCACAAAGTTGCCCGCATGGGTATGGTCCGCACGTTCCAGCTCACCAAGGTGATGGGCAAGCTCACGGTAATGGAAAACATGCGTCTCGGCGGGGACAGCCAGCCCGGTGAAAGGCTAAGCAAAGCACTCTTCAAAGGCATGTGGAGCAGCAGGGAAAAGGAGATCACCAGGCAGGCTGACATCCTGCTCGAGAAGTTCAAACTGGATACGAAAAAGGATGACTACGCGGCCTCCCTTTCCGGCGGGCAGCGCAAGCTCCTGGAGATGGCACGGGCCCTGATGGTCAGGCCGAAGCTTGTCATGCTCGACGAGCCGATGGCAGGCGTGAACCCGGCTCTCACTCAGTCACTGTTGGACCACGTCAAGAACCTGAAGGCTGAGGGAATGACCGTTCTGTTCGTGGAACACGACATGCAGATGGTTCGCCACATTGCCGACTGGGTTGTCGTTATGGCAGAAGGAAAGATTGTCGCCGAAGGGCCGCCGCAGGACGTCATGAAGGACCAGGCGGTTATCGATGCCTACCTTGGCGCTCACCATGATGTAGATCTGGGCGATGCGGAAGGAATCGAAGCTCTGGAAGAACAGCTTTCACACGACCAGGAGTCGGTTGTCGGGACAGAGGACGAAGGCGTGATCGGACGCCATATCACGGAGCTCGACGGCGGTGCTGAACGCCCGGGCGAACCGGGCTCCGGAGACAGTAAGGAACAGCGATGAGTGAGCAGAGCCGCGAGGCTGCGTCGCAGGAAGCGGTCGTCAAGGTCACGGACCTCGTCGCTGGTTATCTGCCCGGCGTCAATATTCTCAATGGGTGCAGCATGGAGGCCCGCCCCGGTGAACTGATCGGCATCATCGGACCGAATGGTGCCGGCAAGTCGACATTACTCAAAGCCATGTTCGGCTTGGTGCGGGTACATTCCGGAACCGTGGTCGTCCGCGGCAAGGACCTCACGGGCCTTAAGGCGAACAAGCTTGTCACGCAGGGGGTCGGCTTCGTGCCTCAGACAAACAACGTCTTCGCTTCTTTGACTATTGAGGAGAACATGCAAATGGGCATGTTCCAGCAGCCTAAGAATTTCAAGGAACGCTTTGACTTTGTCACGAGTCTGTTCCCTGAGCTCGGCAAGCGCCGTACCCAGCGTGCGGGTTCGCTCTCGGGCGGCGAGCGGCAGATGGTGGCCATGGGTCGGGCCCTGATGATGGAACCGGCGGTCCTGCTCCTCGACGAGCCCTCCGCAGGCCTCTCCCCCGTCAAGCAGGACGAGACCTTCCTCCGGGTACATGAGATCAACCGCGCCGGAGTGTCCGTAATCATGGTCGAGCAGAATGCGCGCCGGTGCCTGCAGATCTGCGACCGCGCATATGTGCTGGACCAAGGCAAGGATGCATACACGGGAACCGGACGTGAATTGATGAAGGATCCCAAGGTCATCCAGCTGTATCTAGGGACGCTGGCTGATTCCGCCTAGTGACCGCGGTTCAGGGCGTAATCCTGAACCGCGCTTTCCGCGTAGCCAGTAACTGACTTACAGATCAGGCGGCGGGGCGGTAGAGGAAGTCGATGCGGCCGAGTGCCTGCTCGAAGATTGACACCGGCTCGAGTGTCTCGTCCGGTTGTTCTGTTGCCGGTGGTGTGCCGGGCAGTGCCGGTGCGGTGGATTGGTAGGTGTGCCCGGTCGGCGTTGTCGTTTCGACGGTGTGCCGGGGTCCGGGGATTGTTCGGGCGTGCCAGCCGTCGGCTTCTTTGGCGAGGTTGCACGCTTCGCACAGGCCTTGTCCGTTGATCTCGCTGGTCTCTCCGGCGTTGCGCCAGGGCACGACGTGGTCGTGGTGGCGGATCGGCGCGTCACACCACGGGGTACGGCAGAGCTGGTCCCTGGCCTGGATGACCCGCTGCATTCCGGCGGGCATCAACCGCGCCCGCGAATCCATTCCGAGCAGCTGCCCGGTACCCGGCGCGGTGTAGAGCCGGCGCACCCACACTTCCACCTCTTCCGAATCGCCTGCATCGCCTGCATCGCCGGGGTCTCTTCGCTTCGCACCGGGAGGTCCGGCCGCCGAGCCGGCATCTCCGGCGGTTCCGGGGTCCGTGTTCCCGGCACCAGCATCGGGGAGCGGTTCCGGTTCGCCGCTGGCCGGCGGACCGGAACCGGTAGCGCCGCCCCCATCGACGGCATCCGCTGCGCGGGCAACGAATTCGTCTTCGCCAGCGGCACGATTTTCCGGATTTGCGGCGGCGGAATGGCCGCTGCCAGCCGCTCCCTCAACCTCGGTGTCGGTGTCGCCGGTGCGGAGCAGGTTCCGCGCCCATTGGGCGGGGACGATGCCGTACCCGGTCAGGTGGGCCGGTTCGGAGTCGCCCTGGAACAGGGTGCGGTCGGTCATGACCAGCTGTACTTCGATTTTCGCGGGGTTCTCCGCGGGCTGGCCGGTGACGCGTTCGACGAAGATGTCGGCCATCAGCTGGCCCCGGGAGCGTTCATCGCCCTGCGCCTTCAACCGGTCGGCTTCCTTCGTCAGGGCGGCGAGGACGGCCACGCCCTGCCCCGCCGGCACAAGGCAGGACACCTGGGCCATGGTGTCCGGCGCCGGACGGCAGGAGACATGGCGTTCCGTTTCGGCTTTCGCCGCCCTCCGGACCACCGACAAGGGATCCAGCCGCAGCGCGGCCTGCTTCGCCATCGCCCCGATCCGTTTATCCCCGCACCCGTGCAGCGTCTTCGGATCAGAACACAGTTCCTTATCGATGCGGGCGCGGTCTTCAACGGTCAGGCAGGCGGTTTCGCGGACCAGGATGGTCGCCCGCCACTCGTTCAGCCGGCCCTCGGCCAACGCCGCATACGTGTGCGGCATTTCCCGGATCAGCGTGGTCGCCAAGCCCAGGTGCTTCCCACCCCGATTCGGGGAGTCCTTCCGGGCCAGCCCGATCTCCTTCGCCAGGCCCCGGCCCCGCCTCTCCGCCGGAACCCGGGCCGCGGCCCTGGCCTCCCGCCGGGAAGCCACAAACGCTTCCGTCTCCCGCGCCTGCGCGGCAGCGAGGGCGCCCTTGAGTTCCTCCAGGGCGGTGATCCGGTCGATCCGCACCCCCTCGGAGACGTCCAGGTCCAGACCTGCGAGTTCGACGGCCCAGCCGCGGACCAGCGCAGCACCCGGATCGCCGGGGACCGGCTTCACCGGGTCCATCTCTGCTGGAACGATTGACTCGAACATACATTCGATTCTACCGTCGCGTGATGGGGAGCACAACGCTTGCCTGCGGGGCTGTGTACAACCCTAAGAACGCTTGCCGAACTGCAGGCAAATCCCCTCTTTCCCAGAACGGGACGACCAGCGAAACGCACTTCAAAAACCCACCACGAGTGACGGGGCCACAGTTGGAGTTCCGTTTGGAACCCACACGCGAGGAAGCCCCCGCCAAGAGCGGAGGCTTCCTGCGTCAGTGCGAGTGACTGCGAGTGACGATTTCCTATTTTATAGCTGGCCGAACTCCTCACGCATCGGCTGCGGCCGGTTTTCGGCGTCGTATTCGTAGATACCGACGTAAGCTTCGGTCGGATCACCGTTCTCATCGAAGGAGATCGGGCCGGAGATACCGTCGTAGTCGATATCGGCACCCTCGCGGAGCAGGGTCACGCAGCCGGCGAAGTCGTAGCACTTCTCGCCGTCCCTGGACACCGACTGCATTTCTCCGGCGATGTCTTCGCCGTTGGTGCTGCCGGCAGCCTCGGAGGCCAGAGCCACGAGGTTCACCGCGTCATAAGCCTCGCCCGCATACGCGTAGGAAGTCAGCCCGTCATCGATTTCCGCGAGAGAGGCCTTAAACTCGTCCTTCGCGAAGGTGCCGGGAATGGTGCCCTGTGCACCTTCCATGGCGCCCGGATCCATATCTTCACTCAGATCGGCGGTGTTGCCGTCCACCAGGAACAACTGGTCCGGAGTGATGCCCTTGGCCAGCAGAAGCGGGGCAATGGACTTCACCTGGTCGAACGTGATCAGCGCGATGGCATCCGGGTTGGCCGCTGCGACGGCGTCAACCTGCGAGCTGAACTGCGAATCGCCCTCGTTGAACATTTCCGTAGCGACGATCTGGCCGCCAGCGCCTTCAAACGCGGTCTTCACGTTATCCCGCAGGCCCGTGCCGTAGGCATCGTTCAGGACGATCATGCCCAGCGTCTGCGCTCCACAGGAGACCATGTAGCTGCCCAGAGTACGGCCCTGGAGCACGTCCGAGGGGGCTGTACGCCAGTACAGGTTGTTGTCGTCCCAGTCAGTGAAGTCCGGCGAGGTATTCGCTGGCGAGATCTGCAGAACGCCAGCCCCGGTGATCTGGTTGATTACGGTCTTCGAAACGCCAGAGGAGGCTGCGCCGACAATGGCGTTGACATCCTGGCCGAGCAGTGCGGACACGGACTGGGTGGCGATATCCGTGGTGGTGTCGCCCGAATCCCGGTGCACAACATCGACGTCTTCACCGAGAACGCCGCCTGCTTCGTTAATCTGCTTGATGGCCAGATCAACGCCGGCAATTTCGGGCGGGCCAAGGTAGGCCAGCGCACCCGTGGTGGGCAGCAGTGAGCCGATCTTCAGCGGTGTATCCGTGGACCCCTTTGTCTCCGGTACAGCTGCCGGATCCCCCTTGGTTCCGGTGGTCGGACCCGCGCCTTCGCCACCCTCGGGGCAGACAAGCCCGGCGGCTGCGGGTGAGCCGCCGTTTCCTTCGGTTTCGGTCGAAGTGCCGCCCCCACAGGCTGACGCGAACAGTGCGACGCCGAGACCGAGTGCCGCGAATCTGGCCGCGCGCGCGGTGTTACCGCCGGCGCCAAACAGCACTGCGTTACGTGTTGCAGTCATCAATTTTTCTCCTCGATCCAAAGGTCCGCGAACCTTCGATGCGAATATCAGGGTTTCCTGATTAGAAGAAAAGCTAGTGCACAAAGCGCCAAAAAATAAGACTATTCGGTTACATCATTGTAACGCTCGTCACAGTCGGGGCCTTTTGTCCCAAAATGGCCCCTTTCGAGACCTTCCGGAACGGAAAGAGTTGTACCCCCGGTGGGACTCGAACCCACACTGGATCGATTTTAAGTCGACTGTCTCTGCCATTGGACTACGGGGGCGTGCCGTGAAAATGCACCTCCTAAGCCTACTCGATCCGCCCGGGCCAGGACGAGGCGGGCACGAAGGCCTACAGCCGTGCGAAGGGCGCCGCGTAACGGAACGTTCCAGCAGGCACCTCGCTGCCGCCAAGCGGCAGCGCCATGAAGTAGTCGCCCCATTGCGGATCCGGCGCTTCGATGCCGAGCTCGGAGGCGGGCCGGTAGCCGAATCTTGGGTAATAGGTAATGTGTCCAAGCAGCACGATCACCGACTCCCCCATCCCCTCGGCGCGGATTCTGGTTTCCTCCAGCAGCGCTGCCCCGATTCCCTGCCGCTGACGTTCGGGCAGGACGGAAATCGGGCCCAGGCCGAGCGCCGGCTGATCAGCGATAAAACCACGGGTGGTGATCGAATGGCCAACAACCACGCCCGCATCGACAGCAACAATCGAGAGCCCGGGCAGATAGCCGTCGCATTCGAACAACTCGGCCAGCAGTGCAACCTCGACCGGCGGGTTGGGCCCTTCCTCAGTGGCGAAAGCACGGCCGGTTAATTCCAGTATCGCCGGCCGGTCGCTCGTGTGTTCGCTGCGCAATTCCATCATTGCAGTCTAGATCGCCGGCCAACCAACGCCGTCCAAACAACCAACCAAGCGGACGACGGCGGGAGCCGGGGTTCCGTACGAAACCCCGGCTCCCGCCGTCGTTAGGTTCTGCTCCGCCCGTCGCTGAACCCGGATCCCGGATCGCTAGCGCTACGGGACTTCACGCGTTGTTAGCGCGAGTCTGCAGGCGCCTGCTCGTCGGCCTTGTCATCTGCCTTCTTTTCGGCAGGCTGCGGCTCGGCGGACTTACGCGGCGGCGTGGCTGCCGTGCGGAAGGCGCGGTACGGCGTTTCCAGGTCCGCGATCTCCGTGGTGTCGCGGCCAAGGACCGCGTTGAGCAGCCAGTCGGCGACGACGCGGATCTTGCGCTCCACGGTCGGCATGGCGAAGCCGTGGTAGCCGCGGTGTGCCAGCCAGGCCAGCGGGCCCTTGAGCTTGATGCCCATGACCTTGGCAACGCCCTTGTTCAGCCCCAGGCCGGCAACGGCACCGAGGTTCTCGTGCTTGTATTCCTTGACCTCGCCCACGCCCCAGCGTTCGGCGAGGATGTTCTTCGCCATGAGCTTGGCCTGGCGCACGGCGTGCTGGGCGTTCGGGACGCAGAAGCCGCCTACACCGCCGCCGGTCAGGTCCGGGACGGCTGCGACGTCGCCAGCGGTCCAGGCGCCATCGATCGGCTGGCCGTTGTCATCGATGATATGCAGTTCGGCGTTGGCCTTGACGCGGCCGCGGTCGTCCAGCGGGAAGCCGAACTGGCGGACGATCGGGTTGGCCTGCACGCCGGCGGTCCACAGCAGTGTGTCGGTTTCGAAGGACTGCGCCGGGGTCTTGTCCGGCATATTGATCAGGTCCAGCTTGCCGCCCACGGCCGACGCCAGCGAGGTGTTCAGCAGCACCTCGATGCCGCGCGAGCGCATGTGCGAGACAACCCACTCGGCCTGGTGCTCGGTGACCTCGGGCATGATGCGGCCCATGGCCTCCACCAGCACGAAACGCAGGTCCGAGCGCTTCAGACGAGGGTTGTTTTCCGCGGCGTGGCGGGCCATGTCCTCGATCTCGGTCATGGCTTCGATGCCCGCGAAGCCGCCGCCGACACCGACGAAGGTCAGGGCGCGCTGCTTCTCCGGGCCGTCCGGCATGATGGAGCCGGCTTCAATCCGCTCCAGCACGGTGTTGCGCAGTTCCAGCGCTTCTTCAATGGTCTTCAACCCGATGCCCTCTTCGGCGAGGCCCGGGATGGGGAAGGTGCGGGTCACCGCGCCGGCGGCAATCACGACGTCGCGGTACGGGATGTCGAAGCTGACTTCGCCGTCTTCGGATTCAACCACGGCGGTCTTGTTGGCATGGTCGATCGAGGTCACGCGGCCGGTGATGACTTCGGTCTGCTTCAGGTGCATGCGGTGGGAAACCACGGCATGGCGGGACTCGATGGAGCCGGCAGCCACCTCCGGCAGGAACGGCTGGTAAGTCATGTAGGGCAGCGGGTCCACCAAGGTCACGATGCCGCCGTGGGCCTTAACCTTCTTCTGGAGCTTAAGGGCCACATAAAGTCCGACGTAGCCACCGCCGACTACGAGGACGCGAGGACGGTCTGAAAGAGCAGGAGTGTATGCCATACGAAATAGTGTAAACCCTTTTGTGAAAGTTTTCACTAAGTGGCCGGAGCTCGTGCCGAACCGCGTGAAGCGGGCGCTGAAACGCGGTCAGCCCGTCGTATGGTCAGCGGTTCTGCGGACCGCTGTCTTTGCCGGTTCCATGGCCCCCACTCTTGCCCGATTCCTTGAGCAGCGGCTCGCGGATCGGCGGCAGGAAACCCGTGTCTTCGCCGTCGTCGGCCCCACCTTGTTCAGCGGCTGCCAGATGACGGGCCCGCAGCGTCTGCTGGACGCCGAGGCCGATGACCAGGATAAACACGAGGCTGAACCCGATCACGATCACCGCGGGAAGCACGTCCCCTTCAAGCCGCGGCTCCTCTGCCACCGGAGTGGTGGGCTCGGGTACGGCCGGTTCTTCCTCCACGCGGTTGGCGGGGGCCTTGGTTTCGGGCGGGGCCACCTGCCCCCTGCGGTGCACGGTGATCCACTGGGCGATCGAGCCCACCGGGTTCGCGCCGACAACCGGCACGTCCGCGGTCAGGGCGGCTTCGGCGTCGAGAATGCCGAAACCATAGATCGGGTCATGACCAGGCACGCCTGCGTCTTTGGCCGTGGAGATGATGCGGTTGACAACTTGGGCCGCGCTCATCTCCGGGTACTCGGCACGGATGAGGGCCGCAACGCCGGAGACCAACGGAGTGGCGCCGGAGGTGCCGGACCAGTCCGCGTAGAGGCCGTCTGGCAGGCCGCCCACCAGGTCCTCAGCCGGGGCCGCCACGCCAATCACGATGCTCTGGGCGGAAGCGCCTTCGCTGGCTTCGCCTTCGCGGTTCAGCCCGGCGACCGTCAGCACGCCGGGAATGGTGGCGGGCGCACCGGACTGCTCTGTTCCACCGGCGCGGTTGCCCGCAGCGGCCACAATAACGACGTCGTTCTGCTCGGCATAGAGGAACGCTTCGTCCCAGCTTTCGGGCCAGGACGTGCTGGAGCTGGTCAGCGACATGTTGATGACCTTGGCACCGTTGTCCACGGCCCACTTCACCGCGGCGGGGATCTGCTCTTCGATGCTGACACCGGCCGGATTCGGCGAGCCGAGCCAGGTGGAGACGGTCAGCAGGTCGGCCTTGGGCGCCACCCCGATAACACCGTCGGTACCGGCGCCGATGCCCTTGTCCTTGGGCTCAGGCGCCTTCTCGTCGTCGTCCTTCTGGTCTTTGTCCTTGTCGGCGGCGTCCTTGTCCGCCTCCTTCTTTTCGGGGGCGTGGCCGCGGCCAGCCAGCAAGGTGGCTACGAGGGTGCCGTGTTCAGGAGTCTGGCCGATGCCGCGCTGCCCGTTCGGCGCGCCTGCGCCGGAAACATCCGTACCACCGACGACGGCGCCCCTGAGATCCGGATGGCTGGCGTCCACGCCGCTGTCGATGACGGCGACCTTGACGCCTTCGCCCTGCGAGGTCTTCCACGCTTCGCGGATGCCGTAGGAGTCCAGCCAGTACTGCTTGTCCCGGGTGGCGTCGGCCATCGCCGCCGGGGCGAAGACTGTGCCGCATACCAAGGCCAGCACAGAGACCACAGAGAGTGCGGCGGCTCGGACCGTGGCCCGACGGCCCGGTCTTCCGGCCCTGCTGTGCATGCGTGTCCTCTTTCCTGGATTCCCCGGTGTCCTGCCAGTCCCCTGTACGGGGGCATGGCGGACTATCCTACCGTTGATCGGACCGGCGGCCCTTTTCGGTTACTTCGTACTTACCCGCGGGCGGCGCTCATGGCGATGCCGTCGAGGATGTCGTGCTCACTGGCGGTGGCCCCGTTGACCCTGCCGGCGGTCAGTTCATTGACACGATTGTTAATGGTGCGCCAGATCAGTGCCCCGGCGCCAATCACGTCCACCCGGCCCGGATGCATGTAGGGCAGCGCGGCGCGTTCAGCACGTGACATGGACAGCAGCGATGTGCAGGCGGCCGCGGTTTTGGCCGTATCCAGTTCCGCACCGTGGATGGTGTCGGGCTGGTATTCGGTCAGCCCAAGGGCATGGGCCGTCACGGTGGTGATGGACCCGGCCACGCCGACCAGCCGGTCCGTGTCAGCGAGCGGTACGTCCGCCAGCACGGCGTCGATGTACGCGTTGATGTCCGTTTCCGCGGCGGCGATTTCGACGGCGGTCGGCGGATCCGATTTGAGGTGCCGTTCGGTGAAGCGCACGCAGCCCATGTCCGTGCTCAAGGCGGCCTGGACTCCCTCGGACGTGCCGAGGACGAACTCGGTGCTGCCGCCCCCCAGGTCGACCACCAGTACCTTCTCCCCCGGCGCGGTGGCCAGCACGCTTGCCGCACCGGTGAAGGACAGTTCGGCCTCCTCGGCGCCGGTGACGACTTCCGGTTCCACGCCGAGCCGCTCCCGGATCCCGTCGACAAAGACCTGCCGGTTGCCGGCGTCACGGGTGGCGGAGGTGGCGACGAAGCGCAGGCGTTCGGCGCCGTGCTCCTGCAGCAGGGCCGCATATTCCTCCGCCGCGGCGAAGGTACGTGCCAGGGCTTCCTCGGCGAGCATGCCGGTGGCGTCGACGCCCTGGCCCAGCCGGACCACCTTCATCAGCCGCACCACGTCGGTCAGCACGCCGTCGTCGTCGATATCGGCAATCAGCAGGCGGATGGAGTTCGTTCCGCAGTCAATGGCGCCTACGCGGCTCATCGGGCTCCCTCTTCCTGTTCCGGCGCGCCGTGTTCGCCCGCCGGTTCCTCTTCGGCAGCACGACGGCGTTCGGCCTTCTTGGCCTCGAGCTCTTCCGGGCTGAGGCCCTGGGTCTTGGTGTGGCGGCTCAGGTCCCTTGAGGGGGCCGGACCCGCGACGTCCCAGGCGCCGTCGCAATAGCAACGGTCCTTGGTCCACCATTCGGCGATCCTGTCCAGCGCCTCGTCGCCCAGCGGGTTCACGCCCGGGCCGACGGCCAGCGAATGGCCCACCAGCACGTGCAGGCACTTGACCCGCGTGGGCATGCCGCCGGCGGAGACACCGGCAATCTCGGGAACAGACCCCACGCCCGTGCGGGCGCCGATTTCATCGCGGACGCGCAGATAGTCCTCGTGCGCTTCGCGGTAGGCGGCAGCCAGTTCCGGATCGTGTTCGAGCCGTTCGGTCATTTCGGTCATGACACCGGCGGCCTCAAGCCGGGACACTGCCGAGGTGATGATCGGATGGGTCAGGTAGAAAGTCGTGGGGAACGGAATGCCGTTGCCCAGCCGCGGCGCCGTGGTGGCCACCAGAGGGTTGCCGCAGACGCAGCGCGCTCCTATTTCCACCACGTCCCGCACAGGCCGGCCGAGCTGCCGGCTGAGGGTCTCCAAATCCTGGGGCGTGGGTGTGCGCGGGTCTTCCATGGCGCGGTCCTTCCTGACTGTGCGGACGTTCTGGTGCGGGCTGGGTGGATGGCTCGTGCGTGCGGGCCGGGCGGGTTGGCTGACTGGTTCGGGCTGTTTTTGCCCCGGCTTCCCGACAACGTCCCGGGCCGATGCGGACCACGCCTCGGCGCCGCATCGGTTCCGCCAGCCACCGCTGCCGCCGGGCAGACCGGCTATTCCGCTGGTTTCTCGGCCTGTGTATCCGGCTTTTCCCCGGCCTTTTCCTCGTTCTCTTCCGCGGGAACGTCGGTAGCTGCCCGCTTCACCGAGTCCCACAACGCGTCCACCCACGGCAGGTCGGACGGCGCCGCCACGGACGCATGCTCCTCGGATTCGCTCAGCCCCTCGGTCCCGGTCACCAGATAACGTGTCTCACCCGGCATTACATAGAATATGCGATCGCGGGCCTGTTGTTTGATGTACTCCGGGTCCTCCCAGCGGGCCAGCTCCCGCTCCAGCTTGCTCTGGGTCTTCTGCTCGGCTGCAATCTCGTGTTCCAGCGCGGCGATTTCGGAGCGTTGCTCAATGAAGATCCGCACGGACGGCGCCAGCAGAATGGTGATCGTCACGAGTACGACGGCGAGGGCCAGCATGCGTCCGGAAAATCCCCTGGCCGGGACCGGCGTGCTTCCCGTGCCGTCGCCGCTGTCCTCCGGCCGGTCCTGCGGCGTCGTCCTGCTGATGATGGGTTGCCGGATGGCGCCTGAGAGCTCGCGGCGTTCGGCTGCCCGGGCTTCCGACGGCGAAGGCTTCTTTTTGGTTCCTTCAGCTTTCGATCCGTGGGACTTGGCTTCGGAGCCACCGAAGTCCGCGCGGATAACTTTCGCCTCGGACGGGGCACTTTCATGCCCCGCTGCGCCGCCGTTGGTCCGCCCTGCGCTCCCGGACATGGAACCACCCGGCGCCCCTGAACCGGAACCTGTTTGCACAGGCCCGTTGCCGCCGGCCGGGCGGCCGGCACGTGGCACTCTGGGGCGTCGGGTGGCCATGGAGCTCCTAAATCATTGGTCGTCGGCAGGAAATGAGGTTATCAGTCCCCGCTTAAGACGATACAGATTCAGGGGCAGGGTTCAGGCTTTGAAACGCGGGAAAGCGCCGGCACCTGCATAGCGCGCGGCGTCGTCGAGCTCTTCTTCGATGCGCAGCAGCTGGTTGTACTTGGCCACACGCTCGGACCGGGCCGGGGCGCCGGTCTTGATCTGGCCCGCGTTGGTGGCCACCGAGATGTCCGCGATCGAGGTGTCCTCGGTCTCGCCGGAGCGGTGCGAGGTGATCGTGGTGTAGCCGTTGCGCTGTGCCAGCGAGACGGCTTCCAGGGTCTCCGTGAGGGAACCGATCTGGTTGACCTTGACCAGCAGCGAGTTCGCGGTGTTGGCGTCGATGCCCTGCTGCAGGCGCTCGGGGTTGGTGACGAAGAGGTCATCGCCCACCAGCTGCACCTTGTCGCCGAGTTCGGCGGTCAGGGTGGCCCAGCCTTCCCAATCGTCCTCGTCCAGCGGGTCCTCAATGGAGACCAGCGGGTAGTCGGCAACGAGCTGCTTGTAGTACTCGCTCATCTCGGCCGCGGTCAGGGACTTGCCCTCGAACTGGTAGGCGCCGTCGGAGTAGAACTCGGAGGAGGCGACGTCCAGTGCCAGTGCAATTTCCTTGCCCGGGGTGTAGCCGGCCTTGTTGATCGCCTCGGTGATCAGGTCCAGCGCGGCGCGGTTGCTCGGCAGGTTGGGGGCGAAACCGCCCTCATCGCCCAGTCCGGTGGACAGGCCCTTGTCCTTCAGCACGGTCTTGAGGCTGTGGTAGACCTCGACGCCCCAGCGCAGGCCCTCGGAGAAGGTGGCAGCGCCCAGGGGCACCACCATGAATTCCTGGATGTCGACGTCGGAGTCGGCATGGGAGCCGCCGTTGAGGATGTTCATCAGCGGAACGGGCAGCACATGTGCGTTCGGGCCGCCCAGGTACTTGTACAGCGGCAGGTTGGCCGACTCGGCGGCAGCGTTGGCCACCGCCAGCGAAACGCCCAGGATGGCGTTGGCGCCCAGGTTGGACTTGTTGGAGGTGCCGTCCAGATCGATCATGGTCTGGTCGATCAGGCGCTGGTCGGTCGCGTCGCGGCCCACCAACGCGGGCTGGATGGTGTCGAGCACCGCGTTGACGGCCTGGCTGACGCCCTTGCCCAGGTAGCGGTTCTTCTCTCCGTCGCGGCGCTCGGCCGCTTCGAAAGCACCGGTGGATGCCCCGGACGGGACAGCAGCGCGGCCCATGGAGCCGTCCGAGAGCAAGACCTCAACCTCAACCGTGGGATTGCCGCGGGAATCAAGGATTTCACGCGCGTGGATGGCATCAATAAGCGCCATTGATTGCTCCTGTTCATTGGAACGAAAGATGAAACTCTTTACAACAGGCCGCCGGACAGCACTGTCGGTCTAAGCGTAATCGAGAACGGGGCGCGCTTATGCGCCCGTTACGCCGCGTTGAAACCGGCGCACCGCACCCCGCAGCGCCTGCTCCGCGTCCAGGCCTGCGGCAGAGGCCTGGCTGACGACGGCGAGCAGCAGGTCTCCGAGTTCGGTTTCGGAAGCCGGTGGCTGGTTTCCGGCTGCGGAGGCGCCGGGCTGTTGGTCCACCGGGAAGCCGGCGCGCCGGGCCCGGTCGATCGACTTCGCCGCCAGCGTCAGTGCGGGCAAGGTCGGCGGGATGCCGTCGAACGGGCTGTCCCGTTCGGGGCGCTCACATTGCTTGACCGCATCGTAGCTGGCGACGATCTCCTCGATGCTTTCGGGGAAGGACTCCTGCAGCGAACCGTCGGGCTTGAACACATGCCGGTTCCGGCGGACCAGCTTTGCACTCAGGTACTCGGCCACATCCTCGAAGTTGAAGTTGCCGGCCTCCTCTTGGATGCGGGCATGCAGCAGCACCTGGAAGAGGACGTCGGCCAGCTCGCCCTTGAGTTCGGCGGCCGTGGCGCCCGGCCCGGCCTCGATGGCCTCGGCCAGCTCGTGGGATTCCTCGATCAGGTACTCGACCAAGGACTCGTGGGTGAGCGCAGCTGTCCACAAGCAATGCTCGCGCAGCTGCGCCACGACCTGCACAAGCCGGCCGACCGCCGTCGTGCTTTCAGCCATGGCAGGTTCAGCCCTGATAGGCCCTGAACCCCTCGGCGATGTACTCGACCAGTGCTTCGCGCTCTTCAAGCGGCAGGAAGGCCGCTTCGGCTGCGTTGAGCGTGATTTCAAGCAGGTCATCGAGATCGTAGTCGAACGTTTCGACCAGCAGCTCGTACTCGTCGGTGAGCGTCACGCCACTCATCAAGCGGTTGTCAGCGTTGATCGTGACCTTGAAGCCGGTCTGGTACAGCAGGTCGAACGGGTGGTTTTCGATGCCCTCGCCAAAGGGCGCCGTGGCACCGGTCTGCAGGTTCGAGGACGGGCTGCATTCCAGCGCGATCCCCCGGTCCCGGACCCAGGCGGCAACGCGGCCCAGCGTGACGAGGCCCAGGTCGGCGTCGTTCTCTTCGTTCGGGGTGAAGTCCACCTGGATGTCCTCGGCGATGCGCACGCCGTGGCCCAGGCGCAGGGCGCGGCCGCTGACCAGGGCGTCCACGATGCTGTCCAGCCCGGCGGCCTCGCCGGCGTGGATGGTGACCGGGAACTGGTTTTCGGCCAGGTAGGTGAAGGCGTCCTTGAACCGGTAGGGCGGGAAGCCGTCCTCGGCGCCGGCGATGTCGAAGCCGACGGCACCCTTGTCCCGGTGCCGGATGGCGAGCTCGGCGATTTCCTGGCCGCGGTCCGCGTGGCGCATGGCGGTAATCAGTTGACCGACCTGGATGGGACGGCCGCTGGCTTCGACTGCGTCCACCCCTGCTTCCAGCCCGGCTTGGACTGCTTCGACTGCCTCATCCAGCGTCAGCCCCTTGGTGAGGTGCTGCTCCGGCGCCCAGCGCACCTCGCCGTACACCACGCCGTCGTCCGCCAGATCCTCGACGAACTCCTTGGCGACCCGGTGCAGGCCTTCCTTGGTCTGCATCACGGCTACGGTGTGGTCGAACGTTTCCAGATAGCGGACCAGCGAGCCGGAGTCCGCGGACTCCCGGAACCATTCGCCCAGCGCGACGGGGTCGGTGGACGGCAACTGGTGGCCGACTTCGGCGGCCAGTTCGATGATGGTCCCGGGGCGGAGTCCGCCGTCGAGATGGTCGTGCAGCGAAACCTTGGGCAGGCTGCGGATATCAATGTCGACGTCGGCGGCAGGGTCAGCAGAGTAATTAGGCTCAGTCACAGGCACCACCTTACGTTGACAGCCGAACCGATGCACGCCTCGGCGGCCGTTGTGTAGAGGTGGTGGAAAACGCGCTGTTCAGTGCGAGACCGGGGTGCCGGTCCGCGCGTGCGCACTCTTGGAAGCGGCTGCTGAATCTTCCGTGGCCGAGGCGGTGTCCTCCGCCTCGTGGCTCTTGCGCACCTTGCGCTTGTAGAGCAGTTTCAGGCCATGGTCCACCACGAGACCCATGGCCAGGGCGATGACGATGGCCAGGCCGGCTGCCAGCAGGCTGTGGTCGTGGAACCACTGGCCGGCGAGGGCACCGATGCCCACGGAATACAGCGACCAGGAGATGCCGGCAATGATGCTGAAGAAGACGAACCTGCGCTGGTGGAACCCGGTGGCGCCGGCGGTCATGTTGACGGCAACGCGGCCGATGGGAATGTAGCGGGCGCTGAGGATCAGCAGGGCTCCGCGCCGGTCGAGTTCCTTCCGCGCCCAGGCGAAGGCCGAGGCGACGCGCGGCCGCTGCATCCATTTGAAGCGGTTCGAGCCGATGCGCCGGCCGATCACATATGCAATGTTGTCCCCCGCTATGGCACCGGCGGCGGCGATGGCCATGACCAGCCACACATTCGGCACGCCCGCCGAAACGGACAGCGCGGCAAGGGCGACAACCACGGATTCGCTCGGCACCGGCGGGAAAATCCCGTCAATGAGGCAGAGCGCGAAAAGCAGCGGATACACCCACCATTGGGCGGCCGCATCGATGATGAAGACGTTAAGAGCGTCCATAAAAGCCTGCACGTGAATGATCCTGTTCGCCGGTTGGTTATTCCAACGATGTCACGTTGCAATAAGTGCCGCTATCGGGTGTTGCCCTGATCAACCCCCTGAGATAACGGTACGTGCCCGCAATCCTGCGCGCATCATTCCCACGTCCCATAACGGCAGGTCCTGCGCCGCTGATCACCGCGGCTGCCTCATCCCTCGGGTTGAGACAGCCGCGGCTCCGGCCACTCCCCCCGGGCGCCGGTATGGCAACAATTATCCTTGCGAGGCGGCGGCTGCGGAAGAGGTTTGTCCATCCGATGTAGTTACCTCTACCCCAGTTTTTGCGCACTGGGGTAGGCGCTCAGGCGATGCGGTCGATGACCAGTTGCTGGGCGGGCCTGTCCCCCTCGGGACCAATAACGACGGCGTCTGCCAGCGCTTCCTTCGCACGATCGAATTTGTCCGGTGTGTCCGTCAGCAGGGTCATGAGCGGCTCGCCCGCCCGGACCATCGCGCCCGGTTTTGCATGCATCCGCACTCCGGCACCGGCCTGGACCGGATCCTCCTTGCGGGCGCGGCCGGCACCCAGTCGCCACGCGGCGATGCCGACGGAGAGGGCATCCAGGTCCAGCAGGACGCCGTCCGCTGCGGCATAGACCACTTCGGATTCTTTGGCGACAGGCAAAGCGGCCCGCGGATCGCCGCCCTGCGCCTCAATCATGCGGTTCCAGACGTCCATCGCCCGACCGTCCTTGAGCGCGGCGGCCGGATCCGCGTCCGGCACACCGGCAGCCTGCAGCATTTCTTCGGCCAGCCGGATTGTCAGTTCCACCACGTCCTGGGGGCCGCCGCCGGCCAGCACCTCCACGGACTCCTCCACCTCGATGGCATTGCCCGCCGTCAGTCCCAGCGGCGTGCGCATGTTGGTCAGCAAGGCCACCGTGTTCACGCCGGCATCCTTGCCGAGGCCCACCATGGTTTCCGCCAGCTCGCGGGCCATGTCCTCGTCCTTCATGAACGCACCGGAGCCGACCTTGACGTCCAGCACCAGCGAACCGGTGCCCTCGGCGATTTTCTTGCTCATGATGGAGGAGGCGATCAGCGGGATGGCCTCCACGGTGCCGGTGACATCGCGCAAGGCGTAGAGCTTCTTGTCCGCCGGGGCCAGGCCGGCGCCCGCGGCGCAGATCACCGCACCGACCTCGGCAAGTTGCGCCATCATTTCGTCGTTGGACAGGTCCGCGCGCCAGCCGGGAATCGACTCCAGCTTGTCCAGGGTTCCGCCGGTGTGCCCGAGCCCGCGGCCGGACAGCTGCGGGACGGCAACGCCGAAGACGGCCACCAGCGGGGCCAGCGGCAGGGTGATCTTATCCCCCACGCCGCCGGTGGAGTGCTTGTCACTGGTCGCCTTGCCGAGCGAGGAGAAGTCCATCCTCTCGCCCGAGGCGATCATCGCCGTCGTCCATTGGGAGATTTCCTCGCGGCTCATGCCGTTGAGGAGGATGGCCATGTTCAGGGCGGACATCTGCTCGTCGGCAATGGCGCCGCGGGTGTAGGCGTCGATGGTCCAGCTGATCTGCTCCGGACTCAGCGTGCCCTTGTCGCGTTTGGTCCGGATGATGTCGACGGCGTCGAACTTCTCACTCACGTGGCTCTCCTTCTTTCAGCGTGCCAGGACTCAGCCCAGGTTTTCGGGACCGAAGGCGTCCGGCAGGACCTCTTCCATGGACTTGATGCCGGAAACGGTCATCAGCTGCATGCCGGGCGCCCGGAATTCGTGGAGCAGCTGGCGGCAGCGCCCGCACGGCATGAGGATGTTGCCGGCGCCGTCGACGCAGCTGAAGGCCACTAGCCGCCCGCCGCCGGACATATGCAGTGCGCTGACCAGCGAGCATTCCGCGCACAGCGTCAGGCCGTAGGAGGCGTTCTCCACATTCGCCCCAGAGACGATCCGGCCGTCCTCGGTCAGGGCCGCCGCGCCCACCGGATACTTCGAGTAGGGCACGTAGGCGTGCGCGGAGGCCGCGCGCGCCGCGTCCTGCAGGCTGGCCCAGTCCACCTCTGGGCGGTCCGCCTGCGCGCGGCCTGCCTTGGCCCGGTCAACCTGAGGTGACCCGCCATCGTTAGGTGACATTCCGCCGTCGTTGGTTGGATTCGTTGGCAGCTGTGTCATGTCAGCCCTTGATGTACGGCACGCCGTTGGCCGCCGGCGCCCGGGACCTGCCGACCAGGCCGGCGACCGCGAAGATGGTCACGATGTACGGCAGCATGGCCAGGAACTGGTTGGGTACCGGGGTGCCCAGGAAGCTGAGCACGTACTGCAGATTGGTGGCGAAGCCGAACAGCAGGGCCGCGAAGAAGGCTCCGATCGGATTCCAGCGGCCGAAGATCAACGCGGCGAGGGCTATGTAGCCTTGCCCCGCCGTCATGTCGCGGCCGAAACTGGAGACGGACACTAGCGTGAAGAACGCGCCGCCGAGTCCGGCCACGACGCCGGCCAGGGACACGTTCATGAAGCGCATCCGGTTGACCTTGACGCCCAGCGTATCCGCCGCTTTGGGGTGCTCGCCGACGGCCCGGGTCCGCAGGCCCCACTTGGTGTGGAACAGACCCACGTAGATCACCGCGACGGCGACATACATCAGGTAGCCCACAATGGCCTGCTCGAACAGGATGGGTCCGATGATCGGAATGTCGGAGAGGAACGGAATGGAAATGACCGGCAGGCGCGGCGGGGAGTTCCAGGTTTCGGCATCGGCGCTGAGCACGGTGGAGAACAGGAAGCCGGTCAGACCGGACACCAGCACGTTGAGCACCACGCCGACAATGACCTGGTTGACCAGGTACTTGATGCTGAACACCGCCAGCACCAGCGAGACCAGGACACCACCGACGGCGGCGGCGAGCAGGCCGACAAAGGCGCTGCCGGACAGGGATCCCGCGACAGCTGCGGAGAACGCGCCGAAGAGCAGCTGCCCCTCAATGGCAATGTTGATCACGCCGGAGCGTTCGCACAGCACGCCCGAGAGCGAGCCGAAGATCAGCGGCACGGCCAGCGTCACGGATCCGGCCAGCAGCCCATAGAGCGCCACGTTGGGTGTGCGCGCGCTGCCGACAATCCAGCTCAGGAAGGCCGCCACAAAGACGACGGCGAACACGGCGATCAGCCAGCCGGGGACCGGCCGGCCGGCCCGGACCTGCACGAAGGCCAGCGCGGCTGCGGCAAGCATGATGACCGCGCCGATCCAGCCCATGACCGGGGCGAAGACGACAATCGGCGGGAGCACGATGGCATCCCCCGGGTCGGACAGCCGGAAGGTCACCTCGTTGCCGGGCGCCCCGATGGCGAAGACCAGCAGCGCGAAGACGGCCAGCACGGCCAGCGTAATGGGAGTCTTCCAGCTCCGCACCGCGCCGGCGCGGGTGGTGCTCTGCTCGGGCGCGGTTGACACTGCCGTGCTCATGCTGAACCTCCGGTCGTGGCGGGCTTGCGGGATTTGGCTCCCTTGGGGCTCCTGGGCCCCTTGGTCTTGCCGGGCTCGGGCAGGTGGAACAGCGCCCTGACCAGCGGCGGGGCCGCGATGAAGAGCACGATCAGGGACTGGACCACCAGCACAATGTCGATGCTGGTCCCGGTGCTGATCTGCATGGTCACGCCACCGGCCCGGAACGCGCCGAACAGCAGCCCGGCAAAAAACGTTCCCCACGGCGTCGAGCGTCCCAGCAGAGCCACGGTGATGGCATCGAAGCCGAAGCTGGCCGCCACGCCGGAAGACAGGACCTGTTCGGTACCGGCTACCTGGGCCACGCCGGCGAGTCCGGCCAGCGCCCCGGCAATCAGCATGACGACAACGTAGCCCTTGGTCACGCTGATGCCTGCGGTGCGCGCCGCCACGGGGTTCGCACCCACCGCGCGCAGTTCGAAGCCGATGATCGACCGCTTGAGCAGCCACCAAACGAACACCGTGGCCAGCAGCGCCACGATGAAGCCCCAGTGCAGTCGGAAGGCGTCGCCGAACAGCGGCGGGTACATGGCCGTTTCATCCAACTGGGGGCTGATCGGGTTGGACGACCCGGGCCGTTGGAAGGCGGGCGTGGTCAGGAAATAGGTGACCAGGTAGATCGCCACGTAGTTGAGCATGATGGTCAGGATGACCTCGTGCGCGCCGGTCTTCGCCTTGAGCAGGCCCACCAGGCCGCCCCAGATCGCTCCGCCGATGATGCCCGCTACGATCACCAGCAGCAGGTGGATGCCGACCGGAAGGTGCAGACTGAAACCGACCCAGGCCGCCAGCGTGGCACCGATGATGATCTGGCCCTGGGCGCCGATGTTGAACAGGCCTGCGCGGAAGGCCAGCGCCACGCCCAGGCCGGCGCAGATCAGCGGCGTCGCTACAGTCAGGGTCTGCATCAGCGGGGAGATCATCCGTGTGAAGGTCTCGCCCTCGAAATTGAAGACGGACCCCTGGAAGAGCGCGAGGTAGGCCTCGGAGGCGGCCGACCAGGCAGCCAGCAGCATGTCCTGCGGGCGGGCGAAGAAGTAGGTGGCTGTCTGCGCAACGTCCTCGTCGGTCAGGGCAATCAGGATTCCGCCGGCAATCAGCGAGAGTACGACGGCGAGCACGGCCACCAGGGCGTCGCCGCTCATGATCCGCTGGACTACCGTCTGCGAGCTGGCTTCGGGGTGGAGGTCTCCGCTTTGCGCGGTGGCCGGTACCGGCGGCGGAGCAATCCGGCCGTCCTCCGTGTCGACCATGGCCTCAAGGCGTACCTCGGAGGCGTGCTCGTCGGTTTTCTTCCGGGCGTGCTTACGCTCGTCCTCGCTCATTTGTCCCCGCTTTCAGGATCAGTGCGTGCCGGATCAGTGCCTTGCGCTTCTTCCGCACCCATCCCCGCCATCATCAGGCCCAGGGTGTCGCGCGAGGTGTTGCCGGGAACTATGCCCATCAGCCGCCCCTGGTACAGCACGGCGATGCGGTCCGCCAGCTCCAGGACTTCGTCCAGTTCGGTGGATACGATCATCACCGGTGTGCCCTGGTCGCGTTCTGCCACAATCCGTTTATGCAGGAACTCGATCGAACCGACGTCGACGCCGCGGGTCGGCTGCGACGCGATGAAGAGTTTGAGCGGCCGGGACAGCTCGCGGGCCATCACCACCTTCTGCTGGTTGCCGCCGGAGAGCGTGCCCGCGGCAGCAGTGGCCGACTGCGTGCGGACGTCGAACTCGGCGATCCGCTCGGCAGCGTTCTCTGCGACCAGCGCCGGCTTCATGGCCAGCCCCTTGGCGAACGGCGCCTGGTCATAGCGGTTCAGGATCATGTTCTCGGCTACCGAAAAGGCGCCGACCAGTCCCTCCACGCTGCGGTCCTCCGGCACAAAGCCGACGCCGGAGTTGATGATCTCCTTGGTGCCGCGTCCCACCAGCTCCTTGCCCTCAAGCCGAATGGAACCGGAGACATGCTCCTGCAGGCCGAGGATGGCCTCGGTGAGTTCGGTCTGGCCGTTGCCCTGGACACCGGCGACGGCCAGGATCTCGCCCTGGGCGATCTGCAGGGAGACGTTGTCCACCACCCGCTGTCCGGTCGGCGATGTCACGGTCAGGCCGTCAATGGCGAAGGTGGCTTCCCCCGGCTGGGCAGGGGCCTTGTTAAGGGACAGGCTCACCGAGCGGCCCACCATCATGGAGGCCAGGTCGGTGGTGGAGGCGTTGGGATCCGCATCGCCGACCACCTTGCCGCGGCGGATGACCGTGATCAGGTCGGAGACGGTCTTGACCTCGCGGAGCTTATGGGAAATGAAGACAATCGATTTACCATCCGACTTCAACTGGGCGATGATCGCGAGCAGTTCGTCGGTTTCCTTCGGCGTCAGGACGGCCGTAGGCTCATCGAGGATCAGCACCTCGGCATCGCGGACCAGCGCCTTGATGATCTCGGCCCGCTGCTGGACGCCGACCGGCAGGTCCTCCACCACGGCGTCCGGGTCGACGTGGAAGCCGTACTGCTCGGAAATCTGCCGGATCTTGGTCCGGGTCTCCTCCAGGTTGAGGATCCCGCCCGCTTTGGTCGCCTCGTTGCCCAGGGCGATGTTCTCCGCCACGGTGAACACCGGTACCAACATGAAGTGCTGGTGCACCATGCCGATTCCCGCAACCATGGCATCGCCGGGGCCGTTGAATTCAACCGGATTGCCGTCGATCAGGATCTGTCCCTCGGTGGGTTCGTACAGACCGTAGAGGACGTTCATCAACGTGGACTTCCCTGCGCCGTTCTCGCCAAGCAGGCTGTGCACCTGTCCCGGTTCGACCACGAGGTCTATGTGGTCGTTGGCAACAAAGGAACCGAATTTCTTGGTAATTCCCTTTAGCTCGAGCTTCAAAACCCCAACCAACCTGTTCTTTGTAGGTGTCAGCGGAACGTTTTCGTGCAACGGGCGAACTGTCTACAGCCTAAACCGATCGCACCGATAACAGAACGAACCGCCGCCCCATGCGGATGAACGCACGGCGGCGGCGGTCCGGCCGGTTCAGCTGTTACTTGGGGCTTGCCTCGGATTCAACGGTGATTTCGCCGGAGATGATGGATTCCTTAATGGTCTCCAGCTCCTGCTTCAGCTCATCCGGAACGTTGGCTTCCTGGTCGTGGAACGGTGCCAGCGAGACACCCTCGTTTTCCAGTGTGCCGACGTACGGCGTGCTGTCGAAGTTCCCTTCGAGATCGGTCCGGAGAACGTCCTCGACCGAGGCAGCCATGCCCTTCATGACCGAGGTGAGGATGAATTCTTCACCCTTGCCGGCGCTTTCGTAGCCGTCCGAGTCAACCCACACGACCTTGGCTTCCTTGCCTGCTTCGTTGGCTTCGATCACGGCGTCCAGGGTCCCCAGACCCACCGGGCCGGCGACGGGCATGATGATGTCCGCGCCCTCGTTGATGAAGTTCTGGGTATTGGTCTTGCCCTTGCCCTGGTCTTCGAAGTTGCCGACAAAGGTGCCGTTCTGCCGCTCCTTGTTCCAGCCGAGCAGCTGGACGTCCTCGCCCTTCTGCTCGTTGTAGTACTTCACGCCGTCGGCAAAGCCGTCCATGAAAATCGTGACGGTGGGAATCTGGATGCCGCCGTACGTGGCGACCTTGCCGGTCTCGGTGACACCGGCGGCCAGGTAGCCGGCCATGAAGGCGGCCTGGGCCGTGTCGTAGACGATCGGCTTGACGTTGTCGGTGAACTCGGGATCCGAGTAGTCGACAATGGCGAAGTGGGTCTCGGGGTTGGCGGCGGCGGCTTCCTTGGTGACATCGCCGAGCAGGAAGCCGACGGTCAGGACCATGTCACAGCCGGACTGCACCATTTCGTCCACGTTCGGCACAAAGTCGGTTTCCGCCTGGGACTCAGCCTGCTGGATCTGGATGCCCAGACCCTCTTCGGCCATCTTCAGGCCTTCGTAGCTGGACTGGTTGAAGGAACGGTCGTCGAAGCCACCGGAGTCGGAAACGATGCAGCCGAGGTAATCGGCGCCTTCCGCTCCCGCGCTGCCTTCGGTTTCGGCCGGAGGCGCGCCGCAACCGGCGAGGACGAGGGCAGATACGCCGAGCATGGCCGCGGACAGGCCGGTGCCGCGCTTGATGGTGCGCAGTGATTTCTTCAAGGTTCCTCCAAAAAAGAAAGATTGCCCCACTGCCGTAAACCACTGAGTGCAGTCAGGATCGTGTCCTGTCACCACTGGCATCCGCGCGGCGGGCGCACCCGTCCTGCAGGTGCGTTACGAGCCTACAATAGTGGCCGCGGGCAGGGCAGAGTATCAATTTCCGGCACTTGGACGAACATTGTTGAAAATTTGTTACTTACCGGTATCGACACAGAACAAACGACGACGGCGGGGCCCGGCTGCGTGCCCCGGCTCCGGTTCATCTGCGGTCAGGCTGCTAGCCCTGGTCCTTGCCGCGGCAGGCCATGACGGCGGCTGCGGCCATGACGCGCACTCCTACGCCGATCGCGTGCTCGTCCGGCGTGTAGTCGCCGCGGTGCAGGTCGAACGTCTCGCCGCCTTTCGTCCGCGTCCCCAGCCGCATCATCGCGCCGGGAACTTCCTGCGTCATCCACGCGAAATCCTCGCCGCCCATGGACTGAGGCGTCAGTATGACGGAACCGGGGCCAAGCTCCAGCCGTGCGGCGGCTTCGATCAAACCGGTTTCCCGCTCGGTGTTGATCACCGGAGGCACGCCGCGGATGTGTTCAAGCTTCACTTCGACGCCGAACGGTGCCGCCACCTGCGTGACCACCTCATCGAGCAACTCCCCCGCAGCATGCCAGGCCTCGCCGTCGAGACAGCGCATGGTGCCGGCCATGAACCCGTGTGCGGGAATGGCGTTCGGCGCGGCGCCGGCGCGGATCTGGCCCCAGACCACGGAGACCGCGCTGCGCACGTCGATCCGGCGGCTCAGCACCGCCGGGACGTTGACGGCAATCTCGGCCAGCGCGAAGACCAGGTCCTCGGTCAGGTGCGGCCGCGAGGTATGCCCGCCGCGTCCGGAGAGCTCGATCCGGATGGTGTCCGATGCCGAGGTGATGGCGCCGATCCGGGTGCCCACTTGGCCTACGTCCACGCGGGGGTCGCAGTGCAGGGCGAGGATACGGGGCACATCTACCAGGACGCCCTGTTCAATCACGGCCAAGGCGCCGCCCGGCATGGTCTCTTCGGCCGGCTGGAAGATGACGCGCACCCGGCCGCCGAGCTCCCCTTCCATTTCCAGCTTGCACAGCACCAAGGCCACGCCGAGCATGACTGTCGTGTGGATGTCGTGGCCGCACGCGTGGCTGATGCCCTTATTAACCGAGGCGTATTCCAGCCCGGTCTCTTCCATGATCGGCAGCGCATCGATGTCGGCACGCAGGCCGATGGCCAGCGGCCCCTCGCCGATGTCCACGTACAGCCCGGTGCCCTCCAGCGGCACAGGCTCAAGCCCTGCCTCCCGCAGCCGGGCAATGAGGTTGGCCGTCGTACGGAACTCCTTGTGGGACAACTCCGGATGCTGGTGCAGATCCCGACGGAACTGCCGCAACCCGTCCACGAACGGGGCCGTCCACACACCTATGCGGGGAATGCTGTCCGAAGTCTCTGAAATAGTCTGCACAGACAAACTCTACCCAGTTGCCGCCGGAAGAGCCGCGTTCAACGTACCCGCGTTAAGCGAACCAAGCGGCCCGTTTCAGAGGACGTCGGTGTCGCCGCTGGCGCGGAGGGATTCGACGGCCTTCTTGACCTGCTGGGCGTGTTCCTTGGTGGTGATCAGCAGCGCGTCCGGGGTGTCCACCACCACGACGTCGTCAATGCCGATCAGCGCGATCACGCGTTTGGTATCGGAGACCACCATGCCGGTGGAGTTTTCCGCATACACCCGTGCGCCCTCGCCGAGCACGGTCAGGTTGTTCGTCTCCGAGGCGGCGTTCAGCCGGCCGATCGCGGCGAAGTCCCCCACATCGTCCCAGGAGAAGTCGCCCGGAATCATCGCCACGTCCCCGGCCGCGGCGGCCGGCTCCGCGACCGCGTAATCGATCGCGGTCTTCGGCAGCCCGGGCCACACCCGGCGGACCACGTCGCGGCGCTTGGGGGTGTCCCAGGCCGCGGCGATCTCCATCAAACCGGCGTAGAGCAGCGGCTCGTTGGTCTCCAGGTGCTTGAGCAGCAGTTCCACCGGGGCCACGAACATGCCCGCGTTCCACGAATACCCGCCCTCGGCCAGGTACGCCTGCGCGGTCTCGGCGTCGGGTTTTTCCACGAACTCGGTCACCCCGAGTGCGTTCGGCGCGGATTCGATGCCCAGGTTCCCGTTGGTGCGGATGTACCCGAACCCGGTCGAGGGGTGCGTGGGGGTGATCCCGATCGTGACGATGTAGCCCCCGGCGGCGGTATGGATCGCCTCGCGCACCGCGTCCTGGAACTTCTCCACCGGGTTGATGACCTGGTCCGCGGCGAAGGAACCCATGATGATCCGCGGATCCCGGTGGTACAGGATCGCCGCGGCCAGCCCGATCGCGGCCGCGGAGTCCTTCGGCTCGGACTCCAGCACCAGGTTGTTCTTCGTCAGCTCCGGCAGCTGCGCCAGCACCGCCTTGCGGTGCGCGGTCCCGGTGACCACCATGGTCCGGTCCCCGCACAACGGCTCCAGACGCGAATACGTCGCCCGGATCAGCGTGCTCCCGGACCCCGTCAGGTCATGCAGGAACTTCGGCGCCGCCGCCCGCGAGAGCGGCCACAACCGGGTCCCCACCCCGCCGGCCGGAATAACACCGTAAAAACGGCCCAGCACATTGTCTTCATTGGCCGGGCCATTGCCCAGCGGCTTATCAGTAGTCATCACTTCAAAGGTAGACCAGTCCGGCGCCGGGCGTACTCATCCTGTGGAGGTATCCGGTGCACGCGCCTGTCAAGGGCTGTCCGCAGCGTGAACGCCAGGTTCGGACGCTGCAGCCTGTTTGCGAGGCCGGGAATAGGGCATGTTTTAATGGCCTAAATGCCTGAATTTGCCCCTATTTCGCGCGGAACAGGCGTACATGACAGCGCCGCTGTTAAAAAGCTCACATGTGAGTGTCTTCAAATTGAATAAGCCCTGAGCGAAGCCTAGATTAGTCTAGAACGAAGAGCGCTCTCGCATGGCGTAACTCTGCGTGGAAACCACGCTAGCGCCCTTGCGATGCAGGGAGGTTAATTCAGTGTCGAAGACACCAGCAGGCACCCTCTACCGCGGCCGAGAAGGCATGTGGTCATGGGTAGGACACCGCGTCACCGGCGTCGCAATTTTTTTCTTCCTCTTAGTACACGTACTGGACACCGCGCTGGTACGCGTATCGCCGGAGGCATACAACGTCGTTATAGCCACGTATAAGAACCCGTTCATGGCCCTTCTGGAAGCGGGGCTGGTAGCAGCCATCGTCTTCCACGCCTTTAACGGACTGCGTGTCATCCTCGTGGACTTCTGGAAGAAGGGCCCGAAGTACCAGGCACAGCTGCTGTGGGGCGTTGTCGGGCTGTGGGTTCTCGTCATGGTTCCGTTCCTGATCCGTCACCTTACGCTCGCATTCACCGGGGGTCACTAATCATGGCAGTTACATCTGAAATCCAGGCACCGCGCTCCGGTCGCGTTGCACCTAAGTACACCCGCCATGGCAGCTCCCGCGGCAACTTTGAAATGCTCGCATGGCTGTTCATGCGCGTTTCGGGCCTCGTCCTGGTTGTCCTGATCTTCGGCCACCTGTTTGTGAACCTCATGGTTGGCGAGGGCGTGCACGCCATCGACTTCGGCTTCGTGGCCGGCAAATGGGCCGACCCGTTCTGGCAGATCTGGGATCTGGCGATGCTGTGGCTGGCCATGCTGCACGGCACCAACGGTGTGCGCACCATCATCAACGACTACGCGGACAAGGACGGCACGCGCTTCTGGCTCAAGACCGTTCTCTACGCGGCCACGGCCGTCATCATTGTGCTCGGCACCTTGGTGATCTTCACCTTCGATCCGTGCCCGCCGAACGCCGCTGCTGAACTGCTGCCTTCCTTCTGCCCCGCGCCGTAGTCCGGCGCCCGGCCGCGCCGGAAACGCGGCCGGCAGAACATCCAGCAGAACGCCGCGGGCGCTGCCATCGGGGCAGCACCCGAGGCAGCATCAGCCCGTGAAGAACATTTGGTTTCAACAGAAAGAGCATCTGGTATGCAGGTCCATAAGTACGACGTCGTTATTGTCGGTGCCGGTGGCGCCGGTATGCGCGCCGCCATTGAATCAGGCCAGCGCGCGCGAACAGCAGTACTGACCAAGCTTTACCCCACCCGTTCCCACACCGGCGCTGCCCAGGGCGGCATGTGCGCCGCGCTGGCGAACGTGGAAGAAGACAACTGGGAATGGCACACCTTTGACACGGTCAAGGGCGGCGACTACCTGGTAGACCAGGACGCCGCCGAGGTCATGGCGAAGGAAGCCATCGACGCCGTGCTGGACCTGGAAAAGATGGGCCTGCCCTTCAACCGCACGCCCGAAGGCAAGATCGACCAGCGCCGCTTCGGCGGACACACGCGCGACCACGGCAAGTCCCCGGTCCGCCGCGCCTGCTACGCCGCCGACCGTACCGGCCACATGATCCTGCAGACCCTGTACCAAAACTGCGTCAAGCACAACGTTGAGTTCTACAACGAGTACTACGTTCTGGATCTGCTCCTGGTCGAGGAGGAAGCACTCCGCGAAGACGGAACTCCCTACATGCAGAAGCGTGTTGCCGGCGTCGTCAGCTATGACCTCGCCAGCGGCGAGATCCACGTTTTCCAGGCCAAGTCCGTGGTCTTCGCCTCCGGCGGTGTGGGCAAGGTCTTCAAGACCACCTCGAACGCCCACACCCTGACCGGTGACGGCATGGGCATCGCGTTCCGCCGCGGCATCCCCCTGGAAGACATGGAGTTCTTCCAGTTCCACCCGACCGGCCTGGCCGGCCTGGGCATCCTGCTCTCCGAAGCCGCGCGCGGCGAAGGCGGCATCCTGCGCAACGCCGACGGCGAACGCTTCATGGAGCGCTACGCCCCGACGATTAAGGACCTTGCGCCCCGCGATATCGTGGCCCGTTCAATGGCCAACGAGGTCCGCGAGGGCCGTGGCTGCGGCCCGAACAAGGACTACGTCCTGCTGGACCTGACCCACCTGGAGCCGGCGCACATCGACGCCAAGCTCCCGGACATCACCGAATTCGCGCGCACCTACCTGGGCGTGGAACCGTACACCGAGCCGGTGCCCGTGTTCCCGACCGCGCACTACGCGATGGGCGGCATCCCGACCAACATCAAGGCCGAGGTTCTGCAGGACAACGACACGGTTGTCCCCGGCCTCTACGCCGCCGGTGAGGTAGCCTGCGTCTCCGTCCATGGCTCCAACCGACTGGGCACCAACTCGCTGCTGGACATTAACGTCTTCGGCAAGCGCGCCGGTATCGCCGCCGCCGAGTACGCCAAGGTAGCGGAGTACGTGGAGGTTCCGGAAAACGCCGACCAGTTCACGATCGATCTGATCGAACAGGTCCGTGCGGCCAACGGCACCGAACGCGTTGCCCAGCTGCGCAAGGAACTGCAGGACACCATGGACGCAAATGTCCAGGTCTTCCGCACCGAGCAGACCCTGAACGAAACGCTGAACGTGATCGCGTCCCTGCGTGAGCGCTACAAGAACATCGGCATCCAGGACCGCGGCCGCCGCTTCAACCTGGATCTGCTCGAAGCCGTGGAACTGGGCTTCCTGCTGGACATGGCCCAGGTCATGACCGTTGCCGCCATGCACCGCGAGGAATCCCGCGGCGGCCACTTCCGGGAAGACTTCCCGGACCGTAATGACGAAAAGTTCATGAAGCACTCCATGGCATACAAGGATGACTTGGCTACGTCCGAGTCCGTCGCCGGTATCCGTCTGGAAACGAAGCCGGTTGTATTCACGCGCTACGAACCGATGGTGAGGAAGTACTAATGAGCACCCCGACCGAAATTCCCGAAGGACCGTCAAAGGTCGAGCTGGCCCCCGGGGTCGGCGGCGGAGGGGAAGTCCCGAGCTTCGACATCACGCTGAAGGTTCGCCGGTACGATCCCGAGGTTTCGGAAGAAGCCCGCTGGGACGAGTTCAAGCTGACCATGTTCGGCACGGACCGCGTGCTGGATGCCCTGCACAAGGCCAAGTGGGAGCACGACGGCTCGGTTTCCTTCCGCCGTTCCTGCGCCCACGGCGTCTGCGGTTCCGATGCCATGCGCATCAACGGCCGCAATCGCCTGGCCTGCAAGACGCTGCTGAAGGACCTGGACACTTCCAAGCCGATCCTCGTCGAGCCGATCAAGGGCCTGCCTGTGGAGAAGGACCTGATCGTGGACATGGAGCCGTTCTTCCAGTCCTACCGCGAGATCATGCCGTTCCTGATCAACTCGGGCCACGAGCCGACGCGTGAGCGCCTGCAGTCCGCCGAGGACCGCGAGCGTTTCGATGACACCACCAAGTGCATCCTGTGCGCTGCGTGTACCTCGTCCTGCCCGGTCTTCTGGACGGACGGCCAGTACTTCGGCCCGGCCGCTATCGTCAACGCGCACCGCTTCATCTTCGACTCGCGCGACGATGCCGGCGACATGCGCCTGGAGATCCTCAACGACAAGGAAGGCGTGTGGCGCTGCCGCACCGTCTTCAACTGCACCGAGGCCTGCCCGCGTGGCATCCAGGTGACGAAGGCGATTGCCGAGGTCAAGAACGCCGTGCTGAACCGCAAGATCTGATCCGTCCCGGCTTGCCGGGTCCGTCAGGTCCTTACGACCTGCCAGCATACGTAAGGTGCCGATTCGTCAGGAATCGGCACCTTACGCTTTTAACCATCCGCCCGTATTCCGGCTTGACGGCCAGACAGGAGCAGCATGACCACGTTCGAGAAAGTGAGCTTCCCAGGGGTTGGCGGCACCACGCTGGCCGGGGTCCTGGATATACCCGACGGCGAAGTGCGAGCCTGGGCGCTGTTCTGCCACGGCTTCACGCTGGGCAAGAACAGCGCGGCCGCGGCCCGGATCTCCAAGGCATTGGCCCGGCACGGCATCGGCGTGCTGCGTTATGATGCCGCGGGACTGGGCGGCTCCACCGGGGACTGGTCGGCGGCCACCTTCTCCACAAAAATGGCGGACATCGGCAGTGCGGCGGCGTTCATGCGCGAGAGCGGTCGCCGGATCTCGCTGCTGATCGGCCATTCCCTCGGCGGGGCCGCCGTGCTAGGCGCGGTCGGCAGCCTCGACGAGGTCAAGGCCGTGGCCACCGTGGCCGCCCCGTTCCGGCCGGACCATGTGATGCACCTTTTCGACGAAGAGATTGACGACGTCGAGCGCACCGGCTCGGCCGAAATCACCTTGGGCGGCAAACGGCTCGAAATCCGCCGGCAACTCGTGGAAGATCTGCGCCGGACCGATCTGACCGGCTGCATCAGCAACCTGGACCGGCCGCTGTTGGTCATGCACTCCCCCACCGACAACACCGTGGGCGTGGAGAACGCCGGAGAGATCTTCGCGGCGGCCAAGCACCCCAAGTCATTCATCTCGCTCGAAGGCAGCAACCACATGCTGACCGACCGGGATCAAACGGACCGCGCCGGCCTGCTGATCGCCGCCTGGGCCAACCAGTACCTGGATACCGAAGACCCGCTGAGCTGACCCTGCCGGACGGAACCAGTGCGCGGAACCGGCAGGACGGTTGCAGCCTGGCAGACTGCTCACGGAACGCTGGCGCCGTCGAGCGCGTGGTCGAGGCCACCGTCCTGCTTCAGCTGAGCGCGCCGGCGCAGGGACAGGAAGCCGCGTGTCCGGCCGCCGGCCTGTTCCCGGGCGTGCAGGTCCGCCTTGCCGATGGCACCCCACGCCGTCGCTATCAGGTACACCTGGCTGAGGAAGTAGAACCAGACAAACAGGCCCAGGATCACCGCGAACGGCGCCAGCAGCGGGTTGTTTCCCACGGTACCCAGCAGGTCCGACGCGAAGTACCGCAGCACGGTACTGCCGATCCCGGCGATCAGCGCTGCCTGGAACATGATGCTGCGCGGCATGCGGACACCGGAGGCGATCCGGAACAGCACCACGGCGGCCACCATGTCCAGCAACAGCATGACCAGCACCGCGGTGATCTTCGTCAGCGGAACCACCGCGCCGCCGTCGAAATGGAGCAGATTGATGATCAAGTCCAGCGCAGTGTTCGCTATGCCGGCCACGGCCGAGGTCAGCATCAGCGCCACCCCCAGCAACAGCAGCGTGCCGACGTCCTTGAGCTTGATCAGAACCGGGTTCCCCTGCAGCGGCGGGAGCCCGAAGACACCGCGCATCCCCTCGCGCAGGCCCGCAATCCAGCCCAGGGAGGTCAGGATCATGGCGGCCGTGGAAATGATAAGCGTGATGCCGAACGCCCCGCTCTGGGAGAAGAGCTGCTCCGGCTTGGCCAAGCCGCCGTCGCCGGTATTGATCAGCCCGGGCGTGGAATCGTTGACCACTTCCACCACGGCCAGCTGCAGGTCGCGGTTTCCGGAGGCGATGAGGCCGAAGATGGAGAATCCCGCCACCAGCATCGCTGCCACGGAGAAGAACATATTGTAGGCGCTGCCCGCGGCCATGAGCGGCCCGTGGCGCATGCTGTAGAGCATCCAGACCCGCATGACCCGCCACGCGTGGGCTTTCGCCTGAAAGTACTGCAGGGCGGCCAACACCGTCTTGCCCGTGGAGCCTTGGCGCCGGGCCCGGACGAAGGCGCGCCGCTTTTCCAGCTCGACAACCTTCAGCTTCTGCCGTTCGAGCGGATGCGGTGTTTCGGATTTACTCCCGCTGCTGCCCGTCGCCTTGCGCGCTGCCCTCTGCGCCGATTTCTGTCCCAAAGCTCAGCTCTTCCCGCAGTATCCAAACTCCTGACGAATCGTGCTCGTACAGGCCCATGCTACTGACGGCGAAGGAAGCGTCATAGTCAGCAAGCTTATTTTCGGCCGCATCCATGCCGGCATCGCTGACATCGTGGGCCACGGTGATGTGCGGGTGGAAGTCGAATTCCAGCTCCCGGGCCAACGGTCCCGCCTGCAGCTTCCGGTGCAGCGCAACGATTTCATCGAAGCCCTCGGCAATGTTGAGGTAGACCACCGGCGACACCGGCCGGAAGCTGCCGGTGCCGCGCAGGGCTACAGTGAAGGGCTGCTGGCTGCGGGCAATCCGGCGGACGTGTTCGGTAGTCGCAGCCCAATCCGCTACCGGCGTCGTTGTCACCAGCGTGACGTGCGGCGGGATGACGGCGGCCATTGGGTCGCCGAAGGAGGCTCGCCAGCCCTCAAGGTCGCCGGCCAGCGGCTCCGGAATGCCGATTACGACGCCGGCACAGCCCACCTCAGGCAGGGCAGCCGTACGGACGCCGCCGTCCGGAGCGACGCCGGGGTCCACCTGCAGCCGGTGCTGGCACATTGCTAGCGCCGTGCCCCTGCGGGCAGGAAACCGACCTTGTCATACACATCGGCAAGTGTAGCCGAGGCGATACCGCGGGCCTTTTCGGCGCCGCGGGCCAGCAGCCTGTCCAGCTCGGCCGGATCGTCCAGCAGTTCCTGGGCGCGGGACTGGATGGGCGCCAACCGCTCCACCACGAGTTCCGCCAGATCCACCTTCAGGTGGCCGTACATCTTGCCCTGGTAATCCGCGACGATCGAGTCGATGCTCTTGCCGCTGAGCGTGGAGTAAATGGTCAGCAGGTTGGACACGCCGGGTTTGGTGTCGCGGTCGAAGCGGATCTCGGTGCCGTCGTCGGTCACCGCGGACTTGATCTTCTTCGCCGCGGTCTTCGGGTTGTCCAGGATGTTGATCAGGCCCGCCGGGGAATCGGCCGACTTGGACATCTTGGCGTTCGGGTGCTGCAGATCGTAGATCTTCGCCCCCTCCCGCGGAATCACCGCTTCAGGGACCACGAAGGTCTCGCCGAAGCGGTGGTTGAAGCGCTGGGCCAGGTTGCGGGCCAGTTCCAGGTGCTGGCGCTGGTCTTCGCCGACCGGCACGCCGTACGGGCGGTAGAGCAGGATGTCCGCGGCCATGAGGACCGGGTACGCGAACAGGCCCACGCTGGAGTGCTCGGCTCCCGACTTCTGCGACTTGTCCTTGAACTGGGTCATCCGGGAGGCCTCGCCGAAACCGGTAATGCAGTTCAGCACCCAGGCCAGCTCCGCGTGCTCGGGCACATGGGACTGGACGAAGAGGGTGGACTTCTCGATGTCGATCCCGCCGGCAATGTACTGCGCGACGGTCACCCGGGTGCGCGTGGCGAGCTCGGCCGGGTCATGGTCCACGGTGATGGCGTGCATGTCCGGGACGAAGAAGATGGAGTCATATTCATCCTGCATGCTGACCCAGTTCACCAGGGCGCCGAGGTAGTTCCCGAGGTGGAGCGAATCCGCCGAGGGCTGCATGCCGGAGAGCAGCCGCTTTCGCGAAGTGCTTGCGGCGGCCTTGGTGGTTTCGGCGTCGTCGGTGGTCTGGGTTGTGCTGGTCATATGAGCAGGATCTTTCTAGAAGCGGTAGTCCACTACCAAGGGTGCGTGGTCTGAGAAACGCGCGTCGTAGGTCTCGGCGCGGTCAACGACGGCGTCGGACGCGAGGGCGGCGAGCTCCGGGGTGGCCATGTGGTAATCGATGCGCCAGCCGGCGTCGTTGTCGAAAGCCTGCCCCCGCCACGACCACCAGGTGTACGGACCGGGAACCTCGCCGGCGAGGGAACGGTGCACGTCCCGCCAGCCGTGCTCGTCGCCGAAGAAGCGGTCGAAGTAAGCCCGTTCCTCAGGGAGGAAACCGGACTTCTTGACGTTGCCCTTCCAGTTCTTGATGTCCAGGGTGGTGTGGCCGACGTTGAGGTCGCCGACCACCAGCGCGTAGTCCTTGGTGGTCTTCAGCTCCGTCAGGCGGTTGCCCATGACGTCCAGGAACCGGTACTTGTCCACCTGCTTCGGTGTATCAGCCTGGCCGGAGTGGACGTAGGCGCTGACCACGGTCAGCGTCTGGGTTCCGTCGTCGGACGGGATCTCGAAGTCCGCTTCAACCCAGCGGCCGGAAGTAACGAAGTAGTCGTCGCCGATGTGGTCCCGGGTAGCCACCGGGGCGATGCGGGAGGCAACGGCGACGCCGGCGCGGCCCTTCGCTTCGGCTTCGGCGTGCAGGATGTGCCAGCCGTCCCCGAGCAGTTCGCGCACAATCGCGTCAGGGGCCCGGACTTCCTGCAGGCACAGAATATCCACATCGCGCTCCGCCAGCCAGGCTTCCATGCCGCGCTTGTAGGCGGCCCTGATGCCATTGACGTTGACGGTGGCGATCCGCAATTTTTGCCTTACCGCGATGCCTGCTCCGCCTGCTGCAGTACCGGATTCCTGAACGATGCCCTCGAGTGCCAAACTCACTCGACTACCTTACCCAAGCCCGCAGCTCAGTTGACAACCGTGCCCGTAACCGGACCCTCGCCGTCGTTCTTGCGGATCATGCCGCGGCCGTTGTGGGCGGTCACCTCGATGGTATCGAGGGCGCGCTCCACCATGCCCTCGTCCTTGCCCAGATAGTCCCGGACGACCTTGGCCTGGACCTGGACGATCTTGAAGCTGTGGTCCAGCTTCTCGTCCCGGACGGCGTTGGCCCTGGCCACCTGCTCCTCCACCACGGCGGTGCCGCCGGCGGAGCCCTTGGGCATTTGCTGGGCAGCGAAGTCTGCCTGGGCGGTGGCGAACTTCTCCTTGGCCTTCTTGGTGGCACCCCGGACGCTGAACACCACGAAGGCAGCCAGCAGCAACCAGCCGAGCGCGATGATGGCCACGATCCAGCCGATCACATCGTTCTGGTTGGCGGCGAAAACAACGGCAAAAAGAAAGACCAGCACCATGACGGCGATGCCGAGATTGCCCGCCTTGAACGGCAGGACGCGGTTGGCAGAGGTATTCGCTGAGGGGTTCCCAAGGGATTGCATGGAGCTATTGTCTCAAATCCTGACCCGGGGCGCGGGCTGCTTCCACCGCAGGCGAACGATCCGCCGCGGACCGTCTTGGCAGCGCCGCTTTACGCGCACGCCGGGCAGCGTCACCAAAGCACCAAGCAGAACGGATGCCCCGCCGGGTCCAGATAGACCCGGAAGGTTTTGGTGCCTGAATCCATGCTGGTCGCGCCCAGCTTGAGGGCAAGATCCTCCGCAATGTCCAGGTCCTTTACCCGCACGTCGACGTGCATCTGCTGCGGGTGCTCGCTGCCGGGCCACTGCGGCGGCATGTAGTCCTCCACCTTTTGGAAATCGATACCGGGGCGTCCCGTCCCGTCGCCGATGCTGATCCAGCCGTCCTCGTCGTGCTGGATGCGGATCATGCCCAGCAACTGCTCGTAGAACGTGGCCAGGGAATCCGGATCCGGACAATCTATGACCAGCGACTGCCATGTACCTATCATCGCCAACTCCTGAACTTCGTGTAAGCGTTCCATCGGGCACTTTCCATGATCACCCGCACCCGGAAGGATGGCTACCCTCGGGTGGCCTGCCGGCTGTCGGCGGCAGAAAGCAGGCGCACCATCACTTCAGGAACAGTTTCCGCAACCTCGCGGTGGTCAGGATCAGGCCGAGCACAATCATGACCAGGTAGTAGAGCACGTGGATGCCAGTGGCGGCGGTGAACGTGCCGACGCTGAGCTGGCGCAGCAGTTCCACCCCGTGCCACAGCGGCAGCGCCTGGATCATCCACTGGATGGCCTGCGGGTACACGGACAGCGGGTAGAACGTCGCGCTGAACAGGAACATCGGCAGCATGAGGAAGTTGATCCAGTCCATCTGCTGGAAAGTCTTCATGAAGCTGGTGATGCCCATTCCGAAGGACGCGAACCCGAAAGCTATGACCACCGACGCCGGAATCATCAGGAGCGCCCAAGGCGTGGTGATCAGCCCCATCACCCCCATGATGGCCGTGAAGCCCGTGGCGTAGAGCGCGCCGCGGAGCAGGGCCAGCGTGATCTCGCCGAGCGCCACGTCCAGCGGGCCCAGCGAGGTGTAGAGCATGCCCTGGTACAGCTTGGCGAAGTTCAGCTTGAAGAACACATTCCAGGTGGAGTCGTACACCGCGCCGTTCATCGCCGACACGGCCAGCAGGGCCGGGGCGATGTAGGCGATGTAGCCGATCTCCTGGCCGCCGGGTCCTTCCACGGTTCCGACCAGCGAGCCGAGCCCGATGCCCATGGCAATCAGAAAGAGCACCGGCTCCACAAAGCCGCTGGCCATGACCGCCCAGTTGCTGCCCCATGTCGCCTTCAGACCACGTGCGACGACGGCACGTACATTTCCCGAGTAAAGGGAACCGAAGGGGCGCCCCGACGGCAGGAGCTGAAGCTGGTCCCCGGAAGAAGTCCGGCCGCTGCCCGCGGTCGCGCTCATTTGCCCAGCCTCCGCTCATAGATCCGCTGGGCGAAGATCCAGCCGGCCAGTGCCAGCACCGCCAGATAGAGTACGTGGGTGATGGTCAGCCAGACCGGCTCCCCGTATCCGTAGCTGAGCACCCGGCCCAGCTCGGCGGAATGCCACAGCGGGGAAAGCCAGCCGATCCACTGCACCGCCCACGGCATGGAGGCCAGCGGGAAGAACGTGCCGGAGAACAGGAACAGCGGCATGACGATGAACCGCTGGACCATCGCAAACTGTCCGCGGTCCTCCTGAATGCTGGCGGCATAGGCCATCAGCGGCAGCCCGAAAGCCATCCCGCCCAGGGCGGCCGTGAAGATCATGATCCAGCCGGTGGAGCCGGGCACTGCCTCGAACAGCAGCAGGAACGCGAAGTAGATGCCGGTGGTCAGCAGCAGCCGGAAGGAAACTCCCAGCGCGTGGCCATTGACCAACTGATGGCTGCCCAGCGGGGAGGCGTTGGGCCCGTAGTACGTGCGCCGCCATTTGAAGCCGGACATTACGGGATACGTGTTCTCCTCGCTGGCCACCATGATGCCGGCCGTGGCCAGCAGGGCCGGGGCCACAAAGGTGAGGTAGGAGACCACGGCGCCGTTGCCGGCGTCGAGCGTTGCATTGGAGTTGGCATCGACCAGCGAGGCCAGGCCGACGCCCATGGCATACAGGTAGACCAGGGGCGTGCCCACGGCCGTCATGGCCACCGTCCAGCCGTAGCCGCGCATAGTCCGGATCCAGTGCTCGGCGAAGTAGAGGGAGCCGTATTTCCGGGCCTTCGCGGCGGACTGCTCCGGGGTCAGGGGAACGTGGAGGGACAACAGCGGCGTGGCCGCGTCTGCCTCGCGGGCACTGGCGGACCCCGGGGACGGGGTTGGCCCGGGGTGTGCGGACCTGGGCTGGAGATTGTTCTCAGTCAACGAGGCTCCTGCCGGTCAGGCGCAGGAACACGTCTTCCAGGCTGGAGCGGCGCACCAGCGAGGTCACCGGGTGAAGCCCCCGCCCGCTGACCTGTTCCAGCGATGTTTCGCCGTCGTGCGTGTAAATCAGCACGCGGTCCGGCAGGGTTTCGAGGCGCTCGCCGATCCCCTCGAGCTGGGCGGCCACTGTGGCGTTGCGCTCGGAGCCGAAGCGCAGCTCGAGCACCTCCCGCGTGGAGTATTCGCGGATCAGGGCGGCCGGGGACCCCTCGGCCATGATCCGGCCTTTGTCCACCACGATCAGGCGGTCGCAGAGCTGCTCCGCCTCGTCCATGTAGTGGGTGGTCAGTACCAGGGTCACGCCCTGTTCCTTGAGCCGGAACAGCCGGTCCCACAGGATGTGCCGGGCCTGCGGATCCAGGCCTGTAGTGGGTTCATCCAGCAGCAGGATCTTCGGCTCGTTGATCAGCGAGCGCGCAATGGTCAGCCGGCGCTTCATGCCGCCGGAGAGCGAGTCCACCTTGGCCTTGGCCTTGTCCGAGAGCTGGGCAAACTCGAGCAGTTCGTCCGCCTTGGGCCGCAGGTAGCTGTGCGGCAGGCCGAAGTAACGCCCGTAGACAACCAGGTTGTCGCGGACCCTGAGGTCCTCGTCCAGATTGTCCTGCTGCGGAACCACGCCCAGATGCGCACGGACCTCGGGGCCATGCTGCTCCGGGTCCAGACCCATGATGGCCAGGTCGCCGGAGGTGCGCTGGGAGACGCCGCCGATCATCCGCATGGTGGTCGATTTGCCGGCGCCGTTGGGGCCGAGCAGCCCGAAGGATTCACCGGCGGGCACGTCGAAGGAGATGCCGTCGACAGCGGCGAAATCCCCATACTTCTTGGTGAGCCCGCGGGCGGAAATAACCGTCTTGGTCAGCTGCTTCGGCGCGGCAATGTTAGGCACGTCATAAGCCTAATCGAGTTCACTGATTGAGCAAGGTCAATCACCGCCGTACGCCTAGGCAGGCGGCAGATTGCGGGCATTCCGGGCGGCGCTGGCGGCGAAGCCAACCATGGCCTCCGCGCGGTCAGTCAGCCTGATCGATTCGGGCCAGACCATCTTCACGGCAACGGGCTTCACGGCCGGCACGATCGGCTTGGGCACCACCGGCAGCCCCTCATAGGAGGAATCAATCGCCGGCCGCTGCACCAGCACCGAATACCCGACGCCGCGGCCCACCAGCGAACGCGTCAGCTCGAAGTCCGTGGTCCGGTAGCGGATGGCCGGGCTGACGCCGGCCTGCTCGAACAGCGTCATGGTGTGGTGGCTGCTTGGCGGGGCATCCAGCAGGATCATTGGATCCTCGGCCAGCTCCTGCAGCGAAACCTCCGGCTGGCCGGCCAACCTGTGGGCCAGCGGCAACAGCACATAGCCCCGCACGTCGTAGAGCTGGACCGAGCCCAGCCCGGGACTCAGGTCCATGTCGTACACGATGGCCAGGTCCAGCTCCCCGGCGAAGAGCCGCTCCTGGATCCGGTCCTGCGGCCCTTCCACGAAGTCCAGCTGCACCTTCGGATGGTTCACGGTGAAGCCCTCGATCAGCACCGGCAGGATGGTCGGCGCGACGGTGGCATAGCAGCCGATCACCAAGGGCCCGGCCAACTCCCGCCCGCCGCTGCTGGCGTTGAGCTCCAGCTCCTCGGCGGAGCGCAGGAGCTCGGCGGCCTGCGCGTAGAGGTACGAGCCGGCCGGCGTCAGCGACACCCCGTGGGCCTTGCGCCGGACCGTCAGCTGCGTCTTGAAGATTCGTTCCAGCTCGGTCACCGCTGCGGCGACGGCGGTCTGGGACACATGCAGCTTGGCCGCAGCACCGGAAATGGTTCCCGCTTCCGCCACCGCAGTGAAGTAGGAGAGCTGCCTCAGCGTGTAGCGCGCCACCGTTCCTCCTATCCCCCGCTTTTCTGCGGATAAATCAACTATTTATGAACTTTACCCGAGGATATGACTCCTGCCACACTCAGTTGAAAGACAGCTCACCTACGTGCCGGTCCGACCGGCAGCAACAAGGAGTGGACGATGACCGCCGAAGCCATTGCAGCCCGCCCGGTGCCCACCGCGGACTGGGTGACCATCGAGGACCTCTACCGCAACCCGTTCCCGATCTACCGGAAGATGCGTTCCGAGGCGCCGGTCCATTGGGTGCCTGCCGTGAACCGCTACATGGTCACCAGCTACGCGGCCTGCCACACGGTCGAGAATGACCAGGAAATCTTCTCCGCCGACGAAACCAACTCGCTGATGAAGCGCGCCATGGGCCACTCGATGCTCCGCAAGGATGATCCGGAGCACGACGTCGACCGCAAGTCCTATGGTTCGGTGCTGCGGCCAAAGGCGATCAAGGAGCACTGGAACGCGATCTTCCAGGCCAACCACGAAAAGTACCTGGCCCGGCTCAAGGCCGCCGGCCCGGGCTCCGACCTGATCTGGGAGTACGCCGCTCCGTACGCGGCGGAAAACCTGCGCCTGGTGATGGGCTTCCACAACGCCACGCAGGAAGACATGCAGCGCTGGTCGCAGTCGATGATCAACGGCACCGGCAACTACGCCGATGACCCGGAGGTCTGGGCCGCCTCGGAAAAGTCCTACAACGAGGTCGACGACGCGATCGATGAGATCCTGCCCTACCTGCGCAAGAACCCGGACTCGAGCCTGCTCTCCGGCATGACCAGCATGCCGATCCCGCTGGAAGCCATCCGGGCCAACATGAAGATGACCATCGGCGGCGGCCTGAACGAACCCCGCGACGTGCTCGGCGTGGCAGTCTGGGCGCTGCTCTCCCATCCGGACCAGCTGGCCCAGGTGCTGGCAGACCCCGCGCTCTATCCCACCGTGTTCGAGGAATCCGTCCGCTGGGTCGCACCCATCGGCATGTACCCGCGCGAAACCACCCGCGACACCGTCCTGGAAGGCGTGCAACTGCCCAAGGGCGCCCGCCTCGGCGTCGTTGTTGGTGCTGCCAACCGCGACCCGGAGGTCTTCGAGGATCCGGAGAGCTTCAACATCAACAGGCCCAAGAAGCCGCATCTGGCCTTCGGCGGCGGCAACCACTACTGCGCCGGCGCGTGGGTGGCCAAGGCCTCGGTGTCGGGGATCGCGCTGCCGCAGCTCTTCGCCGAACTGCCCAACCTGCGCTTGGACCCGGAACGGCCGGCCGTCGATGCCGGCTGGGTGTTCCGCGGCATGAACGCCCTGCCGGTCCGCTGGGACGCGAAGTAACCGGCATATCATCAGACCAGACCACACTTTCAAGAAGGAAACCTCCCATGGCTAAAGTCAGCTTCCACCACAATGACGGCAATGTAGACGTGCTCGACGTCGACCCGGGCACCTCCCTGATGCGCGCGGCCGTGACCAACGGCGTCGCCGGCATCGTCGGCGAATGCGGCGGCCAGGCAATGTGTGCCACCTGCCACGTCTACGTCCGTCCCGAGTACCTCGACGGGCTCCCGGAAATCAGCGAGGACGAAGAGGAAATGCTCGAATGCACCGCAGACCCGCGCGATGAGGACCGCAGCCGGCTGGGCTGCCAGATCAAGGCGGGCGAAGGGTTCGACGAGATCGAGGTCGACGTCCCCGCCAGCCAGATCTAGGAAGTCCGCCACCGCAGAGAAGGGCCACCATGACCGCCGTACCCAGCACATCGAGCAACGCGCAGCACTCGCAGAACCCGCGGAACCAGCAGAACATTGTCATTGTCGGCAACGGGCAGGCCGGCATCCAGCTGGTCGACTCGCTGCGCAAGGAAGGCTACGCCGGAACCATCACGGTGATCGGCGAGGAAACGCACTTCCCGTACCAGCGCCCGCCGCTGTCCAAGGACTTCATGGCCGCGGACAAGGAGCCGAAACCGCTGCCGCTGCGCGCGGAAAAGTTCTTCACCGACAACGACGTCGACTCCCGCCTGGGCGTGCGGGTCACCTCCATCGACCGCGCCGGACAAACCATTGCGCTGTCCGACGGAGCCAGCATCGCCTACACGACGCTGGTCCTGGCCACAGGCGCCGCCAACCGCGAACTCAACGTCCCGGGCAGCGGTCTGGAAGGGATCTACGGGCTGCGGACCCTGGCCGACGCCGAAGCCGTCCACGCCCGCCTGGACACGGTGCGTTCCGTCGTCGTCATCGGGGCCGGTTTCATCGGGCTTGAGTTCGCCGCCGCGGCGCGCAAACGCGGGCTGGACGTCACGGTGCTCGAATACGCGGACCGGCCAATGGCCCGCGCGCTGAGCCCCGTGATGGGCAACTGGTTTGCCCAGGCCCACCGGAACATGGGTGTGGACCTCCGCCTGGGCGAAGGCATCGCCTCCTTCACCGGCAACGACAGCGGGCAGGGCGAAGCCGGGCAGGCAAGCGAGCGCGGGCACGTGGCCGCCGCGGTCAGCACCACCGGCGAAACCTACCCCGCCGACATGGTGCTGGTGGGCATCGGCGTCATCCCCCGCACCGAACTCGCCGAGCAGGCAGGCCTCGCGGTGGCGAACGGCATCACGGTGGACAGTGCCATGCGCACCGACGACGAGGACATCTACGCCCTGGGCGACTGCGCGAACTACCCCAGCCACCACGCCGAGGCGCGCACCCGGCTCGAATCCGTGCAGAACGCCACCGACCAGGCCCGGCACACCGCCAAGTCCATCCTCGACACCCACGACGGCGGCCGCGACTACACCGAGCTGCCCTGGTTCTGGTCCACCCAGGGAGACCTGCGGCTGCAGATCGCCGGGATCGCGCACCCCGACGACGAAACCGTCCTGCGCGGGAACCCGGATGAGGGGAAGTTCTCCGTCTTCTGCTTCCGCAACGGCCGGCTGGTGGCAGTCGAATCCGTGAACCAGCCTGCCGACCACATGGCCGCCCGCCGGCTCCTCGCCCAGGGACGCACCCTCGCCCCGGAACAGGCCGCCGACCTGGAATTCGACTTCAAGGCCTACTCCAAGGCCGCCGCGGCAGGCGTCTAGCCGGTTCTCAGTCCTGGCCGCCCAGAACCCGCACGGCCAGGTCCACCACGGCTTCGGCCCGCGGGCTCAGCGACATGTCTTCGGGCCAGATGGCGCAGACCGTGGTCCGGGTGGCCGGCGGGGACAACGGCCGGATGGCCACCGGACGGCCCTCGACGGTCAATCCCGGAGAGTTCGGCCTGGACATCAGCAGGGCATACCCAAGTCCGCGGCCGACCATCGCCTGCACGAGGACCATCTGGGGCATTGACGAGACTACGTTGGGACGCAGGCCGCGCTCGGCGAAGACATGGTGGGTGTTGGCAGTGCTGGGGCTGGAGTCGTACATGATCAGGGACTCCTCGGCCAGCTGCGCCAGATCCACCGTCTCCTGCGCCGCAAGCTTGTGGTCCGGCGGCAGGACGGCCTCGAGTTCCGTCCGGTAGATGGTCCGCTGGTTGTACCCCGCGGGCAGCTGCATGTCGTAGACGATGGCCATATCCAGCAGCCCGGCATCCAGCGCGGGCAGCAGTTCGGTGTGCGTGCCCACGGTGACGTCCACGTTCAGCTGCGGATGTGCGGAAGGCAGGGCTTCAAGGATGCCGGGCAGCAGGTTGTGGGCCAGGCTGCTGAAACAGCCCAGCTTCACCGGGCCCTTGAGCGTCCCGGCTTCTCCGGCCAGGTCGTTGACCAGGTCGTCGGCGTCGCGGATGAGCCGGCGCGCCCGCTGGGCAAAGAACTGCCCCGCAGGAGTCAATTGGAGCCCGCGCGCCTTGCGCCGCACGCACAGCTGCTCCCCCGCGACCTTCTCCAGGGCGGTGATGGCCTGGGATAGAGCCGACTCCGAGATGCGCAGGCTGGCCGCGGCCGCACTCAGGGTGGGGAAATCCGGCAGGGCAGCGAAAAGCTCCAGCTGGCGGAGCGTGAAGTTAGCCACGGTTCTTCGGTCCAATCAAGGAAGTTATGCAGTTCTCTGAAGTTTACCGGAGGAAGTTTTCCTGTGATACTCGTAACAACTGTGGACTAGTTCCACTTTTCAACCGTTCATGAATTCAACCGGCTCCCGTGCCGGCCACATTGCAGTAATCGCTCGATCAAGGAACATGTATGAGCACTCACACGCAGCCCCGCTCCGAGGCTTCGAACCAGCGCCGGGTGGCCTTTGCCACCATCATCGGCACCACCATCGAGTGGTACGACTTCTTCATTTACGCCACGGCCGCGGGTCTGGTTTTCGCCGACCTCTTCTTCAAGCCGGCCGGCGACTCGATCGGCCTGCTGCTTGCCTTCGCCTCTGTGGGCATCAGCTTCCTCTTCCGGCCTCTGGGCGCCTTCCTTGCCGGCCACTACGGCGACAAGATCGGCCGCCGCGCCATGCTGGTGCTCACGCTGATCCTGATGGGCGCGTCGACTACGTTGATCGGCTTCCTGCCCACCTACGCCACCGCCGGCGTGCTGGCTCCCATCCTGCTACTCCTGCTGCGCATCGTCCAAGGCATCTCCGCCGGCGGCGAATGGGGCGGCGCGGTCCTGATGGCCGTCGAGCATGCTCCGCGGGACCGCCGCGGCCGCGCGGGCTCCTTCCCGCAGCTCGGTGTTCCCCTGGGCATGCTGCTGGCCTCGGGCGTCACCGCCCTGATGACCGGTGTCATCTCCCCCGGCGCAGCCTTCGTCGAATGGGGCTGGCGCGTACCGTTCCTGCTGAGCTTCGTGCTCATTGTGGTCGGCTACGTTGTCCGCCGGACCGTGGAGGAAAGCCCGGTCTTCCAGGAAATCGCGGAGAAGAAAGAGCAGCGCTCTGTTCCCGCCGTCGAGCTTTTCAAGAAGCACTGGCTGCTGGTCATCCTGGCCGCGCTGGTCTTCGCCGGCAACAACGCCGCGGGCTACATGGCAACCGGCGGGTTCATCCCCAGCTACGCCACGGATCCGAACGGCCCGGTCGGGCTGGACCGCACGCCGGTCCTGCTGGCCATCACTTTCGGTGCCGCAATGTGGTTTGTCTTTACCCTGCTGGCCGGCATTCTCTCCGACAAGATCGGACGCAAGAAGACCTACCTGATCGGCTTTACCGCGCAGGCCATCACCGTCTTCCCACTGTTCTGGCTGATCAACACGGGCGAGCTGTGGGCACTCTACCTGGCGCTGGGACTGTTCTCGGTGGGCCTGGGTCTCGGCTACGGACCGCAGGCTGCCTGGTACAGCGAGATCTTCCCGGCCTCCGTGCGCTTCTCCGGCGTCTCCATCTCCTACGCGCTGGGCGCCATCCTCGGCGGGGCGTTCGCGCCGACCATTGCGCAGGCGCTGGTGCAGGCCACCGGTTCCTCCACGGCCGTGTCGGTCTACCTGCTGCTGGTGACCTTCGTGTCCATGGGCGCCGTGCTGGTCCTGCGGGACCGTCCGGGTATCGACCTGAGCATCAAGAACCAGGCCGAGCAGGAAGTCGGAGCCACCATCTTCGATAAGCGCCGCGGCGCCTCCACCGACGACGTCGACACCGTGAAGGCCACCGTCTAAAGCGCTCCTGCACAGAACAGCCCGAAGAGGCCCTGGATTTTATGTCCGGGGCCTCTTCGTTTGCGTCGTAGCCGGGGCCGGACCAGCCTCGGCTAGCGTTGCGGCTGGGCGCGAAGTACCTCCAGCCGCTGGCGGAACTCCGTCTCATCGATCTCCCCGCGGGCATACCGCTCGCGCAGGACGCCTTCGGCGCCCAGGACACTTTCCTGCCTGCGGTTGCGCCACATGGTGCGGCGGATCAGGAAGACGGCGAAGCCGATAACCAGGATCCAGAAGAGCGGAACCAGCAGGATCCACCAGCCGGGTCCGCGGCCGTCATTCCAAGGTCCTTGGGCGACAAAGCTGCTGGCGGCGATGGCGCCGGTTGCTGCGGTCAACATGATTGCTCCAAACTTTTCGTTCGTGACCGTCCGTCGATCACAGTTCAAGTCTTCCGAGCGCGGCGCCGCAGGTCGTCGCCCCGGTGGAGACACTTATGCACCGCCGGCTACTCTCCCGGGAGTGCCCGGCAGTACTCCCACGTGACTTGGCTGGCCGGGCGGGCTGAAGGCTACGGCTGTTACCGGTCCGGCGCCGCGCCGGTCCAGCCGGGCCGGACCAGCCCGGACTCGTAGGCCAGGACCACCAGCTGCGCGCGGTCACGGACCATCAGCTTGGTCATGATGCGCGAGACATGCGTCTTTGCAGTCAGCGGCGTGATGTACAGCTTCTCGGCGATCAGCGCGTTGTTCAACCCGGCGCCGACCAAGGCCAGAACTTCCCGTTCCCGTGCGGTCAACTGCTCCAACGACGACGGCGCTGCGGGCGCGGGGCGGGACTCGGCGGCCACCTTGGTCAGGAGGCGGCGGGTGACGGACGGCGAGAGGAGGGCGTCGCCGTCGGCCACTGCACGCACGGCGCGGATCAGCTCTTCGGGCTCGGTGTCCTTGACCAGGAAGCCGCTGGCCCCGGCCCGGATGGAGTCGATGATGTAGTCATCCAGTTCGAAGGTGGTCAGCATGATGACGCGCGTACCGGAGAGCTCGGCCGCGGCCAGAATCGTGGCGGTGGCGTCGATGCCGTCTCCCCCGGGCATGCGGATGTCCATCAGGACCACATCCGGCCGCGTTGCCTTGGCCAGGCGGACCGCGTCGGCACCTGTACCGGCCTCCGCGACGACTTCCATATCGTCTTCGGCGTTGAGCAGCGCCCTGAAGCCGGCCCGGATCAGGGTCTGGTCATCCGCCAGCAGCACCCTGATCATCGGTCTGCCCCTCCTGAACCCGGCCCGCCGCCCGTTGCAGGCCGGCCGGCAGCTGCAGGCCTGTCGCCCGGCAGCGGAATGCGGGCATGCACGCGGGTGCCTGCAGGCTCGCGCGTCCCCACCGCCAGTTCGCCGTCGAGCGTATCAAGCCGCTCTCTCATCCCGCGCAATCCGTTGCCTTCCGGCGCATTACCCAACCCCACGCCGTCGTCCTCCACCGTCACTTCGAGCACGCCACCGGCGACGCTGATGCCCACCCACGCCTGGCTGGCGTGCGCGTGCCGGACGACGTTGGTGACGGCTTCCTGGATGATCCGGTACGCCGTGCTTTCCGCCGGGGCTGCGCTTTCAGATAGCTGGCCCGCGTGGTTATCCAGCCGGACCTGCAGCCCGCCCTGTTCGGCCCGTGCCAGCAGTTCCGGCAGCTGGTCGAGCCGCTGGGCCGGAGCCCTCGGCGCATCTTGGCGCAGCACCGCGAGGACGTCGCGCACTTCGGCGAGGGCGTCCTTTGAACCGGACTTGATGGCTTCCAATGCCTGCCGCATTTGCTCCGGATCCGGATCCTTCCGTGCCAGGTGCAGGGCGACCGATGCCTGCACATTGATCATCGAGAGGGAGTGCGCAACGACGTCGTGAATATCCCGGGCAAGGACCAGCCGCTCTTCATTCCGGCGGCGCTGCTCCGCCTCGAGCTCGGAGCGCCGGCGTTCGGCGCGTCGTCCGGCACGGGACGCCAGCAGCTCCCCCATCATGACGACTATGACCAGCCAGGCCACGCCCGCCCCGGCCCGGGCAGAATCGGCGAGCCCGCCCGTGAAGAAAGTGGCGAAGAAGAACAGCAGAGCCAGGCCGCCGACGGCTCCCCAGGCCCACCAGCGTGCCTTGGAGCGCACCGCGATGAACAGCGCCACCACCAGGGAGAGCCAGATGGGTCCGCCCGGATAGCCGGCCGCGAAATAGGTTCCTGTTGCCAGGGCTGCCCCGGCGGCCATGGGACCGGGAGCCTTGCGGCGCAGCGATAGCAGCGCGGGGCCGGCCAGCAGCAGCGAGTAGGCCAGAGGATCCAGCGGACGCTGGGAAAACTGGTGGGCGGCGGCAAAACTGGTGCCGACCAGCTGGATGACGGCCGTCACCGCAATCAGGACGGCGGTGGGCGGCCCGCGGAAGCCCGGGTTCATGATCCGAGCGTACCTGCGCGACGGGGCGCTGCGCTTCCGCCCGGAGGTGTAGCGGGCCTACTCCACCGGGAGTAGGCCCGCCTCGAAGCGGGGTTTAACTGCGAAACGGGATCCTGCTGCCGCCGTGAAAGCGGAGCAGAATCCCGAAACGCAGCAGAACTGCGGTCAGCGTGCCTGGCGCTCGGCGGCTTCCACCACGTTGGCCAGCAGCATGGCGCGGGTCATCGGACCCACGCCGCCCGGGTTCGGCGAGAGCCAGCTGGCCACGGACTTGGCCGCGGGCTCCACGTCGCCGGTGACCTTGGCCTTGCCGGTCTCCTCATCCTCAACGCGGCTGACACCGACGTCGAGCACAATGGCACCGGGCTTGAGGTCTTCGGCCTTGACCATGTGCGGCATGCCGGCGGCGGCAATCACCACATCCGCGCGGCGGAGCTCATCGGCCAGGTCCACGGTGCCGGTATGGGCCAGCACCACGGTGGCGTTGATGGACTTGCGCGTCAGTAGCAGCCCCAGCGGCCGGCCCACGGTCACACCGCGGCCCACCACCAGCACGCGCTTGCCGGCCAGCTCGATGTCGTGGCGCAGCAGCAGTTCCACGCAGCCGTGCGGAGTGCACGGCAGCGGCGAATCCAGCGGCGCGTTGACGTTGAGCACCAGCCGGCCGAGGTTCATCGGGTGCAGGCCGTCGGCATCCTTGGCCGGATCGATCTTCTCGAGGATGGCGTTGGTGTCGATGTGCTTGGGCAGCGGCAACTGGACAATGTAGCCGGTGCAGGCCGGATCGTTGTTCAGCTCATCGAGGACCGCTTCCAGTTCCTCCTGCGAGATGGTGTCCGGCAGGTCGCGGCGGATGGAATTGATGCCCACCTCGGCGCAGTCCTTGTGCTTGCCACCGACGTACCACTTGCTGCCTGGGTCCTCCCCCACCAGCACCGTGCCGAGCCCGGGCACGATACCGCGGGTCTTCAGCGCGGCAACCCGCTCGGTGAGCTCTTCCTTAATGCGTTTGGCCGTAGCCGTTCCGTCCAGTTTCTGCGCGGTCTGGGTGGCTTCAGAATTCATCGGGCTCCTGTTCGGAATACGTGGACTGCGGGAACCGGCCGGAGCCGGCGTTACCACTGCTCGTGGCCGGGGTACAGCGGGAACTGCTGGGCCAGCTTGGTCACGCGCGTGCGCAGCGCCTCGACGTCGGCCCCGCCCTTCAGCGCTGTGGCGATGATATCGGCAACCTCGGTGAATTCGGTAGAGCCGAAACCACGCGTGGCCAGCGCCGGCGTGCCGATCCGCAGGCCGGAGGTAACCATCGGCGGGCGCGGGTCGAACGGCACCGCGTTGCGGTTCACGGTGATGCCCACCGAGTGCAGCAGGTCTTCGGCCTGCTGGCCGTCCAGTTCGGAGTTGCGCAGGTCCACCAGGACCAGGTGCACGTCGGTGCCGCCGGTCAGCACGGAGACGCCGGCCTCGGTGACGTCGGCGGCGGTGAGGCGTTCGGCCAGGATGCGGGCGCCCTCGAGCACGCGCGCCTGGCGGTCCTTGAACTCCTGGCTGCCGGCGATCTTGAAGGCCACGGCCTTGGCTGCGATGACGTGCATCAGCGGCCCGCCCTGCTGGCCCGGGAAGACGTTGGAGTTGATCTTCTTGGCGAAGTCCTGCTTGCCCAGGATGACGCCCGAGCGCGGCCCGGCCAGGGTCTTGTGCACGGTGGAGGTCACGACGTCGGAATGCGGCACCGGGTTCGGGTGCAGGCCAGCGGCCACCAGGCCGGCGAAGTGCGCCATGTCGGTCCAGAAGTAGGCGCCGACCTCGTCCGCGATGGAGCGGAACGCCTCGAAGTCCAGCTGCCGCGGGTAGGCGGACCAGCCGGCGATGATGACGTTCGGGCGCTCGGCCAGGGCCTGCTCGCGGACCTTGTCCATGTCCACGCGGAAGGTCTGCGGGTCCACCTCGTACGCGGCGACCTTATAGAGCTTGCCGGAGAAGTTCAGCTTCATGCCGTGGGTGAGGTGTCCGCCATGGGCCAGGGACAGACCCATGATCTTGTCGCCCGGATTGATCAGGGCGGCGAGCGCGGCGGCGTTGGCCTGCGCGCCGGCGTGCGGCTGGACGTTGGCGAACTCGGCGCCGAACAGCTTCTTGACGCGTTCGATGGCCAGGTTCTCGGCCACGTCCACGTGCTCGCAGCCGCCGTAGTAGCGGCGGCCCGGGTAGCCCTCGGCGTACTTGTTGGTCAGGACGGATCCCTGGACCTCCAACACGGAGCGCGGGGCGAAGTTTTCGGAGGCAATCATTTCCAGCGTGTCGCGCTGGCGCCCGAGCTCGGCATCGAGAACGGCAGCGATTTCGGGATCGACTTCGGCCAGAGGCTGGTCGGTGACTGACGGGGTGGAAGACGTCACGGGGGTTCTCCTGGAGATAAGGGATTTGCTACAGGTCAGGCTACCGGTTGCGGGCAGACTCACGCATTGTGTGTCCGGCCTGCAAAATTGCGCTGCAATGCGCATCCGGTTGAAACTTGACCCTCGGCCCAGGCGTGCGATCCGTGGTCTGCACTGTGCAGTGCCAATCAACCCACGGGTCGGTTGGCCCTGCCGCCGCTTCCTGATGGTGGTCCACCTGACGCCAGTCGCGACGATAGGAATTCTACTGCGCCTCCCGCAGACCCTGAAAAGTACGACGGCGGCGCCCTCCCTGGCCGGGGCGTCACCGACTTTTTTCGACACGTTTCGACACGTTCTCGACACATTCCCGGCGCCATCCCGGCCCCATCGAGGCACCGTGGAATACCCTGGCACCCAGGACCGTTGGAACCTATAGAAGTTGACATATCAACCAATTTGGACGGGAGCGGCATGGACAAGGTTCTGGACGCAGTGATTATCGGCGCCGGCCAGGCCGGTCTCAGCGCCGCCTACCATCTGCAGCGGCGCGGCCTGGTTCCGGAACAGGACTACATTGTCCTGGACGCGAACGAAGGCCCCGGCGGCGCGTGGCGGCACCGCTGGCCCTCCCTGACCTTCGACGCCGCCCACGGGCTGCACGATCTCCCCGGCCTCCCGCTCGGGGTTACCGACCCCGCAGAGCCGGCGTCCGCCGTCGTTAGCCGTTACTACGGTGCCTACGAGCAGAAGTTCAATCTCTCCGTCCACCGCCCCGAACGCGTCGAATCCATCACCAACGACGACGGCGGCTCCGGGCAGCTGCTGCGGGTCACCAGCGCCTCGGGCCGCGAGTGGCTGTCGCGCACGGTCATCAGCGGTACCGGCACGTGGGACCGGCCGTACTGGCCCTACTACCCCGGGCGCGAGACGTTCCGCGGCCGGCAGCTGCATACCCACGATTTCCGGTCGGCCGACGAGTTCCGCGGCAAGCGCGTGCTGGTGGTCGGCGGCGGCACCTCCGCCCTGCAGTTCCTGCTCCAGCTCGACGCCGCCGGCGCGCGGACCGTCTGGTCCACGCGGCGGGAGCCGGACTTCATTACCGAGCCCTTCGACGCCAGCTGGGGCATCGAGGTGGAGCGCAAGGTCAACGAGCGCACCCGCGCCGGGCTGCCGCCGGTGAGCGTGGTCGGCGTGACGGGCCTGCCGCTGAACGAGACCTACAAGGCAGGTATCGACGCCGGCGTCCTGGTGTCCCGCGGGCGGCTTGCCCGGATCACCGAGGACGGCGTGGTGTTTGCGGACGGATCGGCCGAGCAGGTGGATGCCATCCTGTGGGCAACCGGCTTCCGCCCCTCGCTGGACCATCTGACCCCGCTGCAGCTGCGTGAGCCCGGCGGCGGTATCCGCATGGGGCCGGACGCCGTGTCCGTGGTCAAGGAACCGCGGCTGTTCCTCGTGGGGTACGGCTCCTCCGCCTCCACAGTCGGTGCCACCCGGGCCGGCCGGGCGGCGGCGATGGCAGCGGTGCGGCAGCTGAAGATCCTTCGGGTCCCGAAGCAAGGAGCGCATGCACTGGCAACGGTGGCCGGCTGACGCCGTCGTCGGTTTCGGCGCCCGCACCGGTAACCTTGGAGCTGTGAGTGAAGCTTCCCTGCCCAGCACCGATTCCACCTACAACCTGACGCTCTCCTGCGAGGACCGCCCCGGCATTGTGTACGCCGTGACCGGAGCGCTGGTGGAAGCCGGCTGCAACATCGTCGATTCGCAGCAGTACGGGAACCCGAGTTCCGGCCGGTTCTTCATGCGCGTCGCCGTCACCACCGGCACGTCCTACAGAGACCTGCACCGGGCGCTGCAGCCCGTGGCGGAAACCTTCACCATGAAGTGGAGCCTGAACCAGCAGGGCGCCAGGATGCGCACCCTGCTGATGGCTTCCAAGTCCGCGCATTGCCTCAACTCCCTGTTGTTCCAGCAACGCTCGGGCACGCTGCCCATCGACGTCCCGGTCATCGTCTCCAACCACACGGAGCTGGCGGACATGGCCGAGTTCTACGGCATCGAGTTCCGCCACATTCCGGTCACGCCGGACACCAAAGCCGAAGCCGAACAAGCGCTCCGCGACCTAGTGGCCGAGTACGACATCGAGCTCGTGGTGCTCGCCCGCTACATGCAGATCCTGAGCAACGAACTCTGCACGGACCTGCAGGGCAAGGCGATCAACATCCACCACTCCTTTCTGCCGTCTTTCAAGGGCGCCAGGCCGTACCACCAGGCGCACGACCGCGGCGTCAAACTGATCGGCGCCACCGCGCACTACGTCACGCCGGACCTGGACGAGGGCCCGATCATCGAGCAGGAAGTCATCCGCGTTGACCATGCGAAGTCCGCGGAGCAGTTCGTGGCCATGGGCCGCGACGTGGAGGCCCGCACGCTGGCCACCGCCGTCCAGTGGCATGCCGAGCACCGCGTCCTGCTGGACGGGCAGCGGACCGTCGTCTTCAACTGACCGGGCTCTCCCGCACCTGCCCTTCTCCTGGCTGCCGTCCCCACGTAGGGTCGGAGCATGGGCAACTATGAGAGGGACCTGACAACCTACTATGACCGGCAGGCCGAAGTCCGCGATGCCCGGACACCGGATCCACAGCGGGTGGCCAAGCGCAGCGAGTTCATCGAGCACCTCAAGGCGACCCGCCGGCACGACCTGCTGGAAATCGGCTGCGGCACCGGCGTCGACGGCCTCGCGTTCAAGGCCGCCGGCATCCGTTACACCGGGGTAGACCTCTCCGAAGCGAGCGTGCGGATCGCCAGGCACAAACAGCTCGAAGCCTCGGTCGCCTCTGCCCGCGAGCTGCCGTTCGCCGACGAAACCTTCGACGCCGCCTGGACCATGAGCACACTGCTGCATGTCGCCAACGCCGACCTCTACGGTGTCCTGACCGAAATCATGCGCGTCCTCAAACCCGGCTCCCCCTTGGCCGTGGGCCTCTGGTCCGGCTCCGACAGCGAGGGCATCAATGCCGCGGATGATCAGGAACCGCAGCGCTTCTTCAGCCGCCGCTCCGACGAGACCCTATTGAGCCTGTTCGAACCGCACGGCACCATCCGCCACTTCACCACCTGGGAACACGGCCAGGACCCCGGGCATTACCAGTACTTCATGATCTATAAACCCTGATTTACGACGGCGGTGCGCACGCCGCGCGGCCACCCCGGCTTGGGTAGGCTGGTGCCATGGCCCACATCATCACACTCGCCGGCAAAACCCCGGCCACCGACCCGTCCGCCTTTGTCGCTCCCACCGCCACCTTGAGCGGCGATGTGGAGCTGGCCCCCGATTCCAGCGCCTTTTACGGCGTCTCGGTCCGCGGCGACAGTGCCCCGATCCGTGTGGGGGCAGGCAGCAACCTGCAGGACAACGTGGTGCTTCACGCGGACGAGGGCTTCCCGTGCACCGTGGGCGCCGGCGTCAGCATCGGGCACACGGCCGTGGTCCATGGCTGCACGGTGGAGGACAACTGCCTGATCGGCATGAGCGCGACCATCATGAACGGCGCCGTCGTCGGCGAAGGCTCACTGGTTGCCGCGGGTGCCTTGGTACTGGAGGGCACGCAGATCCCGCCCCGGTCGCTGGTGGCAGGCGTTCCCGCAAAGGTCCGCCGCGAACTCAGCGACGAGGAATACCAGTCCGTCCTCGACAACGCGGCGCACTACGTCGAGCTCGCCAAGCTGCACCGGGATGCCAACGCATAAGTTCCAGTCCACCTGGTCGTCTTGCGTTAACTTCTTGACTACAAGGGGTAGCGGGAGCACCCTGTTAGGTATGCCAGCCGAACCAGCCACAGTGACGGGCACCGACCACCGGCCCGGCTCCCAGGGTGCACTGCGCAGGCGCAACAGCCAGCGGATCATCCGCGCGCTCATGACCAGCGGCGGGCTGACCCAGGCCGAGCTGGCCCGGCAGACCGGTCTCTCCACCGCAACCGTGTCCAACATCGTCAAGGCCATGGTCGACGACGGCCTGATCCTGACATCGCCGACCACCAGCTCCGGCCGCCGGGCGCTCTCCGTCACACTGAACGGCCGCGGTGCGGTTGCGGTCGGCGTGGATTTCGGCCGGCGGCATGTCAATGTGGTGCTGGTCAGCCTGGACCACCGGGTTCTGGCGGAGGACGGCGTCGAACTGCCCCTCGGCCACCAGGCGGAGGAAGGCATCGAGGCCGCCGCCCAGCTGGTCCGGCGACTACTGGCGGACATCGGCGTGGAACCCGGATCGCTCCTCGGCCTGGGCGCCGGCATTCCCGGCCCGATCGACCACCGCACCGGCAAGGTCATCCACGGAGCGATCCTGCCCGAATGGGTGGGCATCGATTTGCTGGGCCGGCTCCGCGAGGCGTTCGGCATTCCGGTCTTCATCGACAACGACGCCAATCTGGGTGCATTGGCACAGGTCAGCTGGGGCCCCTACCAGAACGTGCAGAACCTGGTTTTCCTGAAATTGGGCTCCGGCATCGGTGCTGGACTGATCCTTAACGGTGCACCGTTCTACGGCAACATCGGCGTGACCGGCGAAATCGGCCACGCCACCGTCGCCGATCACGGCCTCATCTGCCGCTGCGGAAACCGCGGCTGCCTTGAAACGGTGGCGTCGACCTCCACGATGATCGAGCTGCTGAGCCGCGGCAAATCCGAACCGGTCAGCACCGAAGACATTGTCCGGATTGCCCTCGACGGTGACCCTGCGGCACTGCGGGTAATCGACGACGCAGGGTTGGCGGTTGGCCGGGCGCTGGCGAACGTGTGCAATCTGGTCAACCCGGAAGTCATTGTCCTCGGCGGCTCCCTGACCGGGCTAAACGCCATCCTGCTCGAACCCGTGCGACGGGGGCTGCTGCGCCATGCCGTACCCGCCGTGGGCGAATCCACCGAACTGGCCATGTCCGGACTGAGCAACCGGGCCGAAGCCCTCGGCGCTGCCACGCTGGTCCTGCAGCAGGCCGAGCTGCCCTCGTTGTAAAAACGACCCGCATGCTGGCTCGGCAATAGTTTTGCGTTCAACTCTTGACGGCAACGTGTGTGACGGAGTTAACTTCAAGGCAAGCCACGAACCCGTGTGCAAACTTCAGCCAGACGACAAAGTAGTCAATGACTGCTCAGTAATGGAGGCGTTATGCGACGCGTATCTTTGCTCGCCAGCGTTGCGGCAGCAGGCTTGCTCCTGTCCGCATGCGGCGGAGGAAGCTCGGTCGAAGAAGCGAACCCGACAGAAGCTACCGGTTCGGTCGGGGTCTTTACCTGGTGGGCCGACGGGTCGGAGAAAGTAGGCCTGGATGCGCTCGTGGACATCTTCGACGAGCAGTATCCGGATCTGACCTTCGACAACCTGGCCGTAGCCGGTGGCGCGGGCAGCCAGGCCAAGAGCGTCCTGGCGGCCAACCTCAAGTCCGGCAATCCGCCGGACTCCTTCCAGGCCCACGCCGGGGCCGAGCTGCAGGACTACATCAATGCGGACCAGCTCGAGGATTTGAGCTCCTTCTACGAGGAAGCCCAGCTCAATGAGGCTTTCCCGCAGGATCTGCTGGACCGCCTGACCGTGGACGGCAAGATCTACTCGGTTCCGTCCAACATCCACCGGGCCAACGTGGTGTGGGCCAACGTGGAAGTCCTTGAAGAAGCTGGCCTGGATCCGAACAGTCCGCCGGCCGATCTCGACGCCTGGTTCGCGGACATGGACAAGATCAAGGAAAGCGGCACCACCCCGCTGGCCGTCGCCGGCACCTGGACGCAGGTGCAGCTGTTCGAGAACATCCTGCTGGCAACCCTCGGCCCCGAAGGCTACAGCGGCCTCTGGGACGGCACCACGGACTGGAAGAGCCCCGAGGTGACCGAGGCTATCGAGAACTACAAGAAGGCGCTCAGCTACACCAACTCGGACCGCGACACCCTCAGCGACTGGGGCCCTGCCACGCAGCTGGTCGAAGACGGGGCCGCGGCCTACAACGTGATGGGCGACTGGGCTGAAGCCAAGTTTGCGCAGGACGGGCTGAAGCCGGGCACGGACTACGTGTACTTCCCGACACCCGGAACCGACGGCGTCTTCGACTTCCTGGCCGATTCGTTCACCCTGCCGAAGGGCGCCCCGAATCCGGCCGGCTCCAAGGCATGGCTGACGACCATTTCGAGTGTCGAAGGCCAGCAGGCGTTCAACGCGGCGAAGGGGTCCATCCCTGCCCGCACGGACGTGCCGAGCGATGAATTCGGCGAGTACCAGCAGAGCGCCATCGAGGACTTTTCCTCGGACACCATCGTCTCCTCGCTCGCCCACGGCGCCGCGGTGCCGGTGGCATGGCTGAACGAGCTGAGCACCGCCGTGAGCAAGTTCGGCGGCCCGCAGGACGTTGCCGCACTGCAGGAATCTGCCGCATCGATAGCGGAAAAGTTCGCGCAGTAGTTCCGGACAAACCGGTGGGCGGGTGCGGCTCAGGCCTCAAGCACCCGCCCACCGCGTTCGTTCCGCTGCTGCCTGAGGAGAGATAGGGTTCGTGTTCGCGAAAATCAGGACCTGGGGCCCGGCGCTGGCCTTGATATCCCCCACCATCATCTTGCTGGGCGTCTTCGTTTACGGACTGATCGCCCAGAACGTCCAAATCTCCATGACCAACCAGCACACGTCCCTGCCCCGCGCGGACTTCGTCGGTCTGGACAATTACTTCCGCCTGTTCGGAGACGCCGACTTCCAGCACTCGCTGCGCAACCTGTTGCTGCTGACGGTTGTCTTCCTGGCCGGCACGCTCATCTTCGGGTTTCTCTGGGCCTGGATTCTCGAACGCCCCGACTTCGGCGAAGGCTTCTTTCGCTCCGTCTACCTGTTTCCGATGGCCGTATCCTTCATCGCCTCCGGCGTGGTCTGGCGCTGGCTGCTCTCAAGCCTGCAGACGGACCAGCCCGGCGGCGAGCGCACCACCGGCCTGAACCGCCTGCTGGAGAGCATTGGGCTGGGTTTCCTGCAGAACAGCTGGTGGTCGGACCCCAACTGGGGTGTGGCGGCCATCGCCGTCCCCGCGATCTGGCAGCTCTCGGGCTACGTCATGGCGCTGTTCCTGGCCGGTTTCCGCGGCATTCCGGACGAGTTGCGCGAGGCCGCCCGGATCGACGGCTGCAGCGAATGGAAGCTGTACCGACATGTCATTTTCCCGCAGCTGAGCCCGGTCATGCTTTCCGCCGTCATCATCATCGGCCACATGTCGCTGAAGCTCTTCGACCTGATCCGCGCCATCGTCCCGGATGCCAACACCTACGACATCCAGGTGCCCGCCACCATGATGTGGGTTAAGTACATCGGCAGCGACTACGCGGATTCCGCCGCCATCGGCACCATCATGCTCATCCTGGTGGCCCTGGTGGTTGTCCCCTACCTCGTCTACACCTCCCGGCAGGAGAAGCGCTGATGGCGACCGCCACCGTCCCGCCCCCGGTCAAAGTCTCGACCCCGCGCGCGCCCGCCCGCAGCGGCGGCCGGCAGAAGATCAACCGCACGCTCAAGTACGCGTTGCTGCTGGTGTTCGTCGTCGTCGTCCTGATTCCGGCCTATGTGCTGGTCATTACCAGTTTCAAGGGACCCGCCGATGCGGATCCCTCAACGGCCTGGCTGCTGCCGACGGCGTGGGAAACCGCCGGCTGGGCCAAGGCCTGGGAGACGCTGGCGCCTGCGCTTGGCCGCACCTTTGCCTTGGTCATTCCGGCGTCCATCATCTCTGCCATGCTGGGCTCGATGAACGGCTTTGTCCTCTCGCGCTGGCGGTTCCCCTACGCCAATGTGGTCTTCACGCTCATCTTGTTCGGCATGTTCATCCCGTACCAGGCGGTCATGATCCCGCTGACCCAGCTGATGCAGGGGCTCAACATCCCCAACGGAATCCCGTCCCTGCTGGTTCTGCACATCGTTTACGGCCTGCCCATCTGCACACTGATCTTCCGCAACTACTACGAGTCGGTGCCCAGCGAACTGATCGAAGCAGCCAGAATGGACGGTGCCGGCCTGCTGCGGACCTACGCCTCGGTCATCCTGCCGGTCTCCGCGCCGGGCTTCGTTGTTGTCTTGATCTGGCAGTTCACCTCAGCCTGGAACGACTACCTGTTCGCCGCCTTCTTCTCCTCGGGCAGCAACGGACCGGTCACCATTGCCCTGAGCTTCCTCGCCGGCGGCCAGCTGACGGATTACGCCGCGTCCATGGCCGGTGCGCTCATCGCATCGCTGCCCACGTTGATCGTCTACATCATCCTCGGCAAGTACTTTGTGGGTGGTCTGATGAGCGGCTCCGTCAAGGGGTAGCAGGGCATCTCCCGGCCGGACACACAGCAGCGGCCGGCATCTTTGGGGAACGATGTTCCTTCAAGATGCCGGCCGCTGAGCAGTTCCTGACGACGTGGGTTCAGGACGGCGCCGCGGGTTACTGCCGGCGCTGGTCTCCGTCCGCGTCGCGGGCAACATGGCGGCCCTCGTCGTCGCGGTTCTGGTCGGGGCCGCGGTTTTCGTCGCGGTCACCGGCGCCCCGGTCGCTTCCGCGCCCGCCCTTGCGCTTGTCGTCGGTATTGACGTCCGGATCCATTTCGTCGGCCTTGCGCAGCTGCTCCTGGGACTCATCGCGGATGCCCTGGGCATCGGCCTTGCGCTCATCGGCCTGCCGCCGCATCCGGTCCGCTTCTATCCGCGCGCGCTCGGCCTCGATGTCCGCCTGCTCGGCATCAACCTGGACACGGTGAGCCTCCGCCTCGCGTTCACGGGCGCCCAGTGCAGTAGCCTGGGCCGATTGGCGGACTTCGGCGGCTTTCGCCCGGTCCGCTTCCTGCCGTTCATGCATCTTGGCCTTGTTGCGCTTCTTCGCGAAGAAGGCAATCAAACCGATGATGATCAGAAGAACTACAACTGCAACAATGATCCATACAATCTGGGATGTATCCATGGGTATAGCGCCTCTTTCCTGCTGAACGGGAATATCAGCCTACTTACTTTGTACCACTCATGGAGTAGCAGTAACAGGGGCGCATCACAGGAACCGCAGGTCAGCGGCAAGGCGGACTACTGCCGCGGGCGCCGAGAGCCGGGCCAGGACCCGATGGCGCCCCGCTGGCAATTGTCAGTACCGGATGGCATCGATGACCTTGACCCGGACCGCTACCACAGCCGGGATCAGACCGGCCAGAGCACCTACCAAGGTTGCCGCTCCCAGGCCGATCAAGGCCGCCTCCAGCGGAAAGGGCGGCAGCTCGCTCACGCCGGCGGCAATCACGTCCTGCACCCACGGGCTCTTGACGACGGCCACCGCCAGCATCACGCCGATGACCCCCGCCACGAACGTCGCGACTACGGATTCGAGCATCACCCCGAAGAAAATCCGGCCACCCGTTGCACCGAAACTGCGCCGGATCCCGACTTCGCGCACCCGGTAGCGGACCGTCACCATCGAGATGTTGAGGAGCCCGACGGCGCCGAGCAGCAGCACCAAACCCGCAATTCCGCCGACGGCAAGCTGAATGCTCTCGAACGGGTCGCCGAAGGCCGCATAATCGGATCTGAATACCTGTGCCGAACCGGGCCCGAACTGTGCCGCGAGATCACTGCTCATGGCGGCGGCGAGCGGTTCGGCAATCTCCTCCGGAACCCACATCTCCATCGCCGGGGGCATCAGCGCCTCGCCGCCCAAAGCCCAGGCGTCGTAGTGCGCCGCGAGCAGCGTTGCCTGCGGCGGCGCCTCGGGCCACTGGTTGGGGACCACGCCGACGACGGTGGCCGTAATCGGCCGCTCCCGGACGATCTGCACCGCGGGATTCTGCTGCAGATCGGGAAGCCCCAGCCGCTGGTGGAAAGCCTCGTTGACGATGATGGCAGGTGCCAGCCGCTGCTCGTCGGTGGGCGTGAACCAGTGCCCGAGGGACAGATCCACCCGGCGCATCGTGCCGTATCCTCGGTCCACCACCATGGTTTCCGCCGCCGAAACGCCGTCGGGGAACTGGAACGGAACCGATGTCTGGTAGCGCAGGCTCGAATGCTCAACGCCATAACGCTCCACCAGCCCCTCAAGGGCCTCCCGTACTTGCGGTACCTCCAGTTCTCCGCTGGCCGGGAAAACTTCGGCAGTCACGGTGGCCGCGCGGCCGCCCTGCTGCTCCTGCGTCTGCACCATGGCTTCCCGGGACATGTTCCCCAGCCCGACGACGGTGGTCAGGGCCGCCACCGACAAGGCCACTCCGATCAGCGCCAGCAGGACTCGTGTCTTATGGATCCGCAGTTCTGCCCAGGCTTCGACCAGGGCCGCGATCAAGCCGGTCATGCTGCAGACTCCCCGTCAACGAGTACACCGTTTTGCAGGCGGTAATGCCGCTGTGCCAGCGCGGCGACGTTCGGGTCATGCGTGATGGTGACCAATGCGGCCCCGGACTCCCGTGCCACGTTATCCAGCAGCTTCATCACGGACTGGCCCGTTTCAATGTCCAGTGCGCCGGTCGGCTCGTCCGCCAGGATCAGCTGGGGCGAGCGTACCAATGCCCGCGCGATGGCGATGCGCTGCTGCTCGCCGCCGGAGAGTTTGTGGGGTTTCTCCCGCAGCCGGTCCCCCAGTCCCACCAACCCGAGCATCTCGGTGGCCAGCCGCTCACGCTGCCAGAACTGCTTGCCCCGGGCGTAGAGCAGCGGCGTTATGACGTTCTCCAGCGCGGTGCGGCCGGGCAGCAGGTTGAACTGCTGGAAAATGAATCCCACCCGGGCGCCGCGCGTCACGGCACGGCGCTTTTCATTCATGGACTGGACAGGCACGCCGCCGAAGGACATTGCGCCTCCGGTAGGAACGTCCAACAGTCCCAGGATGTTCAGCAGCGTGGACTTGCCAGAGCCGGACCGGCCCACAATGGACAGGTGGTCGCCGATCCTGATTTCCAGGTCCACGCCCTGCAGAATGTGCAGCGGTCCATGGTCGGGAATGAGTACCGTTCGCTCTACCCGCTCCAGCGCAACCAGCGGTGCTTCCGGATGCTCGGCCGCCGGCGTCCGCGAAGTGGCGGGCGCCGTCATCCGCCCATCACCATGCCGAAACCTTCCATGCCCGGCCCCATCAGTTCCTCAGCGGGAGCACCCGGGACGAACTGCAGCACCAGTTCGCCCTCGTCCAGTCCTTCGGTGATTTCCACTTGCTGGCCGTCGTTGAGACCAAGGCGCACCTCGCGCTCGACGTGCTCCGCACCGCCGTCGTTCTCCACAACCCAGACGACGCCGGAGTCCACCGCGCCCTTCACCGCAGTAGTGGGCACCGTGATCACGTCCTCGGCAGTGCCGGCACTGATGTCGATGCTGGCCCCGAGACCGGCGAAAACGGTGACGTCTTCGGGCACGGCGCAGCTGACCGTGCCGGTGGACGTTTCAGGGGCTGCAGGCCCGAACGGCCCCATGGCCGCCGGATCCTGCGGCGCCTGCGGGGCCGGGTCCGAGGAAGATGCTTCGCCCACGGTAACGGCCTGGCATTCGAACGGCGCAGGGCCACCGGTGACCGTAACCATCGCGGTACTCGGGCGGTCCAGCAGCCGGAACTGCTGGTCAGAGGTCAGGGAGCCGGAGACGGAAAAGGTGCCGGGCGAAAGCGTCACGGCATCGGCACCCACACTGACCTGCTGGTCCACGAGCACCGCCAGATCGGTGACCTTGCCGGCCGCTGTGGCCACCACGTCGGTGTAGGTGTAGACGGGAGCGGGCGGAGCAGCCTGCCGTACCGGTTCCGGCTCGGCGTTCCCGGCAGTCCCGTTGGACCCGCCGGTGTCGGAAGTTCCCCCGTCGTCGGCGGTCCGGCCCGCAAAGAGTTCGGTGGCCTGCGCCGGATCCGGTTCCACGAGTTTTTGCACCTGGAAGAGCGGATCGCCCTTGGCAACGTCCGCGCCCACTGCCACATGGATAAAGTTGACGGTGCCCTCGGCGGTACTGCGGACTACAACGGCCGGATCGCTCGCGACGGCCCCCTGCACCTGGACCACGTTGGTCACGGTGCCGCGGGCAGCCGGAATGCTCGGCGTGACCAGCTGCGCCGCGGGCTGCTGGTCCGTGGCCTCTGCACGCATGCCGTCGACGAAGGCCAGCTTGAAAAGTGCCACGGCGATGACGGCGAAAATGGCCATCCAGACAATCGGAAAAACGTAGCGGCGCACGGCGCTCATGCCTATCCCCCATATCGATGAAGGTGCCACTCGCCGGGCACCCGAACAGCGCGGCACCACCGTCAGGTGAAACGTTGAGACTTGCCCCGCTTGATGGACGTTATCATTTGCAGCGGTAATGATGGATTCATGACAACGCCCCCGCGAATCATCACGCCGCCCTGCGCCGCCCCCGGGGCACCCAGCCCGCTAGCCGCCACCGGCCGGCCGTTGCGCTGGGGCGTCGTTTCCACGGGGAAAGTCGCCGCCAAGGTCAGCGGTGACATCGCCCTGCTTGAGGACTCCGTGCTCCAGGCGGTGAGCTCGCGGGTGGCGGAAAACGCGCTGGCCTTCCGAGACCAGTTCGGCTTTACCACCGCCTATTTTGATAACGACGGCGGCAAAGGCTACGAGCAGCTCTTCGCAGACCCCGATGTCGATATCGTCTACGTGGCCACTCCGCACGGCCAGCATTACGAAATTGCCCGGAGCGCACTGGAAGCCGGCAAGAACGTGCTGTGCGAAAAGTCCCTGACCATCAATGCGCGCGAGGCCCTGGAGCTGGCCGAGCTGGCCCGGAGCAACTCGCTGTTCCTGATGGAGGCGGTGTGGACGCGGTTCCTGCCGATCGTCCAACGCGCCTGGGAGATCCTCCATTCCGGGGAGCTCGGCGTGGTCCAGTGGCTGCAGGCGGACATAGGCTTTCCCGCCCTCTATGATCCGGCCGCCCGGCTGTGGAATCCCGCTGCCGGCGGAGGAGCCCTGCTGGATCTGACCGTCTACCCGCTCACATGGGCCCTCGGCACGCTGGGATTCCCGCAGACCATCTCCGCCGTCGGCCATATTAACGACGACGGCGTGGACGCCCAGAACGCGCTGACCCTCACCTACAGCTCGGGCGCCCAGGCGCAGCTGACTTCCTCGCTCCTGGCGTCCTCGCCGCGGACCGCCACGATCTGCGGCAGCAATGGCTGGCTTCGCACCAACAGCCCCCTGCACAATCCAACCGAGTTGATCATCCGGGAGCACAACGGAACGCCGCGGATCGAGACCTTTGAGCCGGTGGGCCAGAACTATGTGTACGAGTTGCGCGATGTCACCCGCTGCATCCAGCAGGGCCTGCTGGAAAGTCCCACCATGCCGCTGGACGACACGTTGAACACCATGCGCCTGTTCGACGGCGTGCGCGCCCAGCTCGGCGTCAGCTACGTCAACGACCGGGCCGTGCCGGTAGCGGACTGACCCGCAGCCCGGCTGCTTTCTTGGTTAAGACTTGGCGGCATCCCGCCGGCGCCAGAACGCTGCAATGAGCGCACCGGAGACGTTGTGCCACACGGAGAAGATGGCGGCGGGCAACGCGGATTCGGGCGTGAGGTGCTGGGCGGCCAGGCCCGCAGCAAGGCCCGAGTTCTGCATGCCCACCTCGATGGCCGTGGTGCGGCGCGAGGAGATCGGCAGCTTGAACAGGCGTGCGGCACCATAACCGAGCGCGTAGCCGAGGCCGTTGTGCAGTACCACCGCGATGAACACCAGCAGCCCTGCCGCGGCGATGGCCGCCGCGCTGCCGGAGACTACGGCGATCACCACGTAGGTAATGGCCAGAACCGAGACCCAGGGCAGCAGCGGCAGCGCCTTGGCCACGAGCCCGGGCAGGAAGAAGCGTGCCACCAGGCCCAGCACCACCGGGATCAGCACAATCTGCACGATCGATCCGGCCATGGACGCGGCGTCAACCGGCATGTACTGGTTGGCCAGCCACAAGGTCAGGACCGGCGTCAGCAGCGGCGCCAGCAACGTCGACACCGAAGTCATCGCCACCGACAAGGCGACATCGCCCTTGGCCAGGTAAGACACCACGTTGGAGGCGGTCCCGCCGGGGCAGCAGCCCACCAGGATCACGCCCGCCGCCAGCGCCGGCGGCAGTCCAAGCGCCATGCTGATCAGCAGGCCCAGCAGCGGCATGATGACGAACTGCGCGATCACCCCGAGCACCACAGGAATTGGCCGCTTGGCGATCAGCGCGAAGTCCGGCGGCGTCAGGGTGAGCCCCATGCCAAACATGATGATACCCAGCGCCGGCGTCACCAGTGCTCCCCAGCCGGTAAAGGCCAAGGGGAACAGGAAAGCTACGACACCGCCGGCCAGAATCAGGATCGGGAACAGCGTGACCGCGATGGTCGCGGCGCGGTCCTCCCGGGTGGTATCGATGCTGGCGGTTGCTGTCCGCGGTGGTTCAACTGGCAAAGTCATTGCGCAAGCTTATAAATGCTACGTCCCAAGCGTCCACTATGTGGAGGGTTGTATCAATATGCGGACAGGGGGATGCGGCCTCTTCCGGCGTTTGGCTCCCGCCAAGGTCCCAGTGAAGAGGCCGCACCACTGCCTGCCGTTCCGTTAGCTCCGCATCGGAGCAACTTCCTTCCGCCTCATGGCCAGCAGGCCACCAAGCAGAATCATCGCCGTCCCTCCGAACAGCAGGTCCGTTGTAGTAGCTCCTGTCTCGGCGAGGGTTTCTGTGCCGTCGGCACCAGGTGTGCCGGCACCCGAACTACCAACAACGACGCCGGCCGCCAGCGTTCCGCTGTTGGCTCCGGCTCCGTCGCTGCCTGCGATGCGGTTAGCGGCTACCGACGCTTCAACGCCGTTTGCCGCTGACTCACCCTGCGTCCCTTTGATTGCCCCGCTGCCATTAGCAGCAGCGACGAAGGCAGAATCCAGGGTTCCTACCATTCCTGGAGTTCCTTCACCACCGACGAGGACCCCTCGGTCTCCGGCGATCCCTGCAGGCGAATCGGTGTTCGACTCGGTTGCATCGGTTCCGGCATTAGTCCCGGTGGAGGTGTCGCCATCCGGAATCCCGGTATTGCCGGAACCCTGCGTTCCAGCTACGCCGTCTCCGTCGTTGCTGTCTCCTCCGGTTGCATCTTCGTCAGTTGCATCGCCGCCGGTGACGTCTGACCCTGGAGTACCGTCACCGTCCGAGTCAGGATCCGTTGCATCCTCATCAGCGGGGTCCGATCCTGGTGTTCCATCGGTATCCTCAGCACCGCCGGTTCCATTGCCCACTGTTCCAGCCAGGCAGCCATTGTCACCTGTCGCAAAGCCTCCAAGGACCAGCGCGGCATCCAGACAAATGTCGGCAATTACGCCAAATCCGTCGCCGTAGCCAGCGTTCACGACCGTCTCCACCTCGGCAACAAGGTCTCCGGCAACATCAGTGTCGACGTTGCTGAAATCATCGGTACCGATCACTTCGCCGATCACCAGCGTTGCATCCGCAAGTACGTCCGCATCGGTGGCGAGCAGACCGTCATCGCTACCGGTGCCGCTCTCCGCAGTACGGCACGGCAACCCGTCCGCCGACAGCCCATCACGCAATAGAGCCACATCAGCATCAAGGCAAACGTTAGCGGCAACGTCGACCAGGCGGTCTTCGTCAAGCGCCACGATTACATCCGCGGCAGCGTCAATGTCGGCAGCCGCAACATCCTCGACCACCACATCGGCAGCCGCATCCTCCTCGGCAATGACACCGTCATCGCTACCGATATCGCCCTCCGCAGTGCGGCACGGCAACCCGTCCGCCGACAGCCCATCACCCAACAGAGCCACATCAGCATCAAGGCAAACGTTAGCGGCAACGTCGACCAGGCGGTCTTCGTCAAGCGCCACATTTACATCCGCGGCGGCATCAGCGTCGGCAGCAGCAACATCCTCGACCACCACATCCGCAGCCGCATCCTCCTCGGCAATGACACCGTCATCGCTACCGATATCGCCCTCCGCAGTGCGGCACGGCAACCCGTCCGCCGACAGCCCATCACCCAACAGAGCCACATCAGCATCAAGGCAAACGTTAGCGGCAACGTCGACCAGGCGGTCTTCGTCAAGCGCCACATTTACATCCGCGGCGGCATCAACGTCGGCAGCCGCAACATCCTCGACCACCACATCGGCAGCGGCGTCCGAGTCGGTCACTACTGCTGGGGCTTCATCCTTTTCTTCGACCGTTTCAGCAGCATCATCAGTTGCTTCGGCCGGAGCGACTTCCTCGGTGCCTACCGTCGCTTCTGCCATCACTTCCGCATCAGCTTCGACGGTAGTGTCAGCGACCACCGCGTCAGAATCGGCGAGTACGACATCGGCTTCGGCTTCTACATCCGCAACTGCTTCCACCTCCGCTTCCGTCACCTGAGGTTCTTCGGCAATCGCATAGTCCTGTTCTGCTGTCCCGACGGCAACGTCAGCATCCGCAACTAGGACTGCGTCAGGTTCTACGGCCTCGGGTTGCACCGCCTGGGTGCCGGCAGGTTCGGCTATCCCGACGGCAACGTCAGCCTCCGCAACCACGGCTGCCTCAGGTTCCATGGCCTCCGGCGCGGGCTCTGCTTCCACGGGAGCGGCATAGTCAACCGCGTCGCCGTCAAGTTCCACGTCGGCCATTACATCGGCCACTGATTCGGCTCCAAGCAGTTCGGCGTCGAGATCCGCGTCTACCTTGAAACCGCGGACCTCGGCGTCCACATCCGCTACGGCATCGAGCCCGACGTCGTCGGCGATGACATTCAGGTTCGTATCAACTGCCACTGTGCTGTCCGGAGCAACCGCAGGCTCCGGTGGTTCAGATTCCGCGGCTGAAGCAGCCGCTGTACCGAGGACGAGAAGTCCTCCGCTAAAGACGACGCTGCACAGCGCCGTCCGCATTGTTCTACGCATCGTTGTTCTCCTGATTGAATCTGTCGCCGCCCTGTTGCGGGTGGCCATGGTCCTTGTACTGCCGGTAAAAGGGCAGCGTGGACCAGAATCAATCAGGAGAGGAACCGGGATCCGAAGAACGTGAAGCGGGCAGACTCCAGGCCGAGCCATGGGCAGTACCCGAATTGGCTAACGGCGCGAGCAGATTAGAAAAAGGCACGTCAGCAGCGCCTTGGCCGGCGGATGCACTTCCGCCAGCGGCAGCAGTGCCGCTTCCGCCAACGCCTGCTGGGACGGCGGGCGGCGGAGCCGCGACGGGCTGGCCGGGATACGACTCCACGGCAGCACTATGGGCATCCTGGTCCGCGACCGCTGAAGGTGTGTGGGAAATTTGGGCCAAGAACTGGGCCGGAGTTGGTTGAGGTTCTGCCCGAGCGGGCGCTGCTTCGTGCTCGTCTTTCTGGCGGTTGTCCGATGTACCAGCGGCGGTATCGGCGGGAGCGACTTCGGCAGGGCCATCCGCCAGCTGGTTGCTGGGAACCTCAGCTACCGCAACGGAGACAGATGATGCATCCGCGGTCGGGCCGTCTTCGACCGGATCGACGACGGGAGCAGCAGCTTCGATCACCGGGGCGGTAGCAGGTGCTGCTGCTTCGACGACAGGTGCCACAACAGGTGCCGCGGCTTCGACAACCGGAGTGATTACCGGTTGCACAGCGGCAGAACCCGTCTCAACGACTGGTTCCACTACATCTGCTGCCGTTTCGAGCACCGGCTCGGTCAGGGGCGCGGCTGCTTCAAGGACAGGATCGGATACGGAGGCAACAGCGCCAGCTACCTCGTGCGCTGCCGCCGTAACCGGCTGCGCGGACTGGGCGACGGACTCCGAAGCAGCGCCCACAGGAGCGGCGGCCTTTTCGACAACCGGGGCGACCTCTTCCCCCACGGCCGCAGGTTCTTCGGTAACGGGTATGAGCTCCTCGGTGAGCGCCGCCGTCGTGCTTTGGGTTTCTGAACTGAGCACTTCCGTCAGAAGTCCGTCGTCAGCATCCGCGGCACTCGCGCCGGCGATCCCGAAAAGAGCGAATCCGGCGGTGGCTGCAGCTGTGAGCACGACCTTGCGCACCAGGACTGGAACACGGGACAGCGGCTCAACGCGCACCGTGACCACCCCCGTGACGACCAGTTTTGCTACCGAATTTCAGGCTACGTCCGTTGGCAGCACCAGTCCAGAGGATTGGGTGAATCGGTTGTTCATTTGTTCGCTGACAGCTATCAAAAGAGTCAGCACTCCTCCTACCTGAGTGCTAATCTATAAACGTAGTTGAGCGAAGGTGACTCAACTATGTTAGCCAAAGACAACCGCTCCGTTCGGGGCGTGCGAAGGAGTTGATGACAATGGCCATGAAGTTTGACCCATTCCGTGAACTGGACCGCGTCGCGGGAGCCCTGCTGGAAAACCGCCCGGGCCTGCGGCCGATGCCGATGGATCTGTACCGCGACGGCGACCACTACATCCTGAACGCGGACCTGCCCGGGATTGATCCGGGATCCGTTGACATCGACGTCGACGGGCAGCTGCTGACTATCCGGGCCGAGCGCACCGTGCGTGGCGCGGAAGGCGTCAAGTGGCTCACCCGCGAGCGCGAAGGCGGCTCGTTCCTGCGCCAGCTCAATCTGGGTCAGGGCATCGACATCGATGCCATCTCCGCTCGGTACGAAAATGGCGTGCTCTCGGTGTCCATCCCCGTCAGCGAGAAGGCCAAGCCGCGCAAGATCGAGGTTGTCACCGGAGCGGCTGAAACGGTGGCGGTCGATACCGCCGAAGCGACCGATGACCAGAAGTCAGTCAAAGCGTAATCCCGGTCGACGCGTGGAGTGTGGCCCCTTACCCTTCCGGGTGAGGGGCCGCCGCCTTGGGTGGCGGCCGTCGGCTGGTGGCCCGCACTCTATACAAGGTGCCCGCGTGGTGGTTACCTTCAAGCATGGGCTCAGAAGTCAAAACCAAGACGTTCAGCCGTGAGCAGCGCACCCGTTACCGTGAACGTCTGCTGGAAAACCTGGAAAGCTTCGGGCATTACCTCGCCACCGCCGAGTTCGCCGGAACCGGTTCCATTGGTATGGAGATGGAGCTGAACCTGACCAACTCGGACTGCTCCCCCGCGCTACGCAACTCCGCGGTGCTCGAGGCCATCGCCGATCCGGCTTTTCAAACCGAGATCGGCGCCTTCAACATTGAGCTCAACCATCCTGCCCTCGCCGTGGCCGGCCGGGGGCTTGAGAAGCTCGAGAACAGCCTGCGCGACCAGTTGAACCATGCGGATGAACGCGCCGCATCGGCAAAGGCCCGCATCCTCATGATCGGCATCCTGCCGACGCTCAAACGCGCCCTGGTGGAAGACATGTCCTGGCTCAGTGCCGGGAAGCGTTATGCCGCCCTTAATACTTCGGTGCTGCAGGCCCGCGGCGAAGACGTGCTGATGGACTTGCGCGGAATCGAATCGCTGTCCTTTTATGCCAAGAACATTGCGCCGGAAGCCGCCTGCACTAGCGTGCAACTGCACTTGCAGGTCCAGCCCGCCGAATTCGCGCCGGTCTGGAACGCGGCGCAGATCGTCGCCGGCCCGCAGGTGGCGCTGGCGGCGAATTCGCCGGTATTCATGGAGAAGCTGCTCTGGCACGAGACACGGATCGAAGTGTTCAAGCAGTCGATCGATACGAGGCCGCCGGAAATGCGCAACCAAGGTGTCCGGCCCCGCGTGTGGTTCGGCGAACGGTGGATCACCTCGATTTTCGACCTGTTCGAAGAGAACGTCCGCTACTTCCCCGCCCTGCTGCCGGAGCTCTCGCGGACCACCGGCAAACAGACCAAGGCCGGCGCACCGCTGCTGCCGGAACTCCGCCTGCACAACGGCACCGTCTACCGCTGGAACCGTCCCATCTATGACCCCGGCGACACCATGCCCAACCTGCGGCTCGAAAACCGGCTGCTGCCTGCCGGGCCCACCGTGGTGGATACCGTGGCCAATGCTGCCTTCTTCTTCGGGTTGGTCCGGATGATCAGGACGGCGGACCGGCCGCTGTGGTCCCGGCTCGCATTCAAGAGCGCGGCCGATAACTTCATCAACTGTGCCAAGCAGGGGCTGGAAGCCACCGTCTATTGGCCGGGCATCGGAGACATTCCGGTGGTGGAGCTGATTATCCGCCATCTGCTGCCGCTGGCCGCCGAGGGCCTGGCCGATCTTCGTGTGGCCCCGGATCTGGTCGACCGCTACATGGAGATCCTTCGCTCCCGCGCCCAGACGGAGCAGAACGGCGCCAACTGGCAGCTCAAGACCTTGCGGCTGCTTGAAGCAGGCGGGCTGGACCGTCCGGCAGCGCTGGCCGAGATGACGCGGCAGTATTCGCACAACATGCATACCAACGAGCCGGTCCACACCTGGCCGGTGGAGGGTGCGGCGGGTTAACTGCTCCGGTCAAGACGCCCGGTTTGGCGGCAGAAACCAATGGCGGCCGTGTGCCGTCACCTACGAGGGAGAGCCGATGCTGCGAGGACTCACTACTGTCAGCTTCTATGCGGAAGATGTCACGGCAGCCATGGACTGGTACAGCCAGTTGCTGGGCGTGGATGCCTACTTCGTGCGGCCGGAACAGGGCCCGCCCGCCTACGTAGAATTCCGTATCGGCGATTACCAACACGAATTGGGGATTATCGACAGCCGCTACGCACCTCACGGTGCCGCTGCATCACCGGCTGGCGCCGTCGTCTTCTGGCATGTCGACGACCTGCCGGGCGCGATGGAGAAGCTACTCGCCATGGGCGCCTCTGAGCACGAACCCATCATTGAGCGAGGTGAGGGGTTCGTGACCGCTTCAGTGGTCGACCCGTTCGGCAACATTCTCGGTGTGATGTACAACCAGCATTACTTGGACGTCTTGGGTCAGACAGGATCAGCCTGACATTGGGCAGCTAATCCCGCTCGCCCTGGGCACCCGCCACGGTTGCCTCTGCTTCCGGTGGGCTGCTGTCTGAACCCTCTGCCTCTGCATCACCCTCCGGTTGGACCGGGAAGACCACGTCCCGCAGGTACCGCAGCACCACAATTCCCACCGCGGTTGTGGGTACCGACAGGAAAGCTCCGACGATGCCGAACAGGGTGCCGCCGACCGTTACCGAGGCCAGGACCACGGCCGGGTGGATCTTCAGTCGGGTCCCGACCAGGAACGGCTGCAGGAGATTGCTCTCCAGCTGCTGAACCACAATCACCACGCCGAGCACGATCAGGGCCGTGACCCAGCCGTGGGAGATCAGGGCGATCAGGGCGGCCAACAAACCCGTTGCCACCGCACCGACCACCGGGATGAAGGCAGCGATAAAGATCAGGACGGTCAAAGGAAAGGCCAGCGGAATGCCCAGGATGAACAGGGCGGCGCCGATGAAGACCGCGTCGACCAAAGCGACGGCGGCCTGGGCCGAGATGTAGCCGGACAGGGTTTGCCAAGCCCGGGAGGTCATCGCGGCGGCGTGGACGTAGACCCGGGCGTCCGTCCAGCGGCTGGTCCAGGCGAGGAAACGGTCGCCGTCTTTGAGGCAGAAGAAGGTGAAAACCAGGACCAGCACGAAGATCACGGTGCCCGATGTGATGGCGCCCAGACCGGTGGTGATTCCCGACGCGATGTCGCCGGCGTGCTGGCGGATTTGGGATACCGCGCTGTCCACCAGGGAATTCAGGTCCGCGTTTTCCAGATTGAACGGCGGCCCCGCAAGGAACTGCGTGATCTGCCCGAGGTTCTCACGGGCCTTCCCGGCCAGCCCCGCGGTTCCCGAGGCGAGCGACGGAATCACCAGCATCAGCACTCCGACCACGGCCGCCAACGCAGCGAGCACAGTGACAAAGGCCGCCAGCGCCTTGGGCATGATGCGGCGGGCCAGCCGGTTCACCGGCCACAAGATGCTGGCCAGCAGCAGGGCCAGGATCGTCGGGAAAACCACCGACCACAGCGCACGAACCAGCCACCAGGCCAGCACCAGACCGATGGCGATGACAACGGCGCGGCCGGTCCACAGAGCCGTGCGGTCAACCCCGGCGGCGAATATCCCCCGCGCCTCCTGCGGCTTCACCCCTGGTCCGGTGGCGGACTCCACCGCGTCCGGATCGGCCTTTAGCGTGCTCGACACCGACCGGGTGGTAGACGCCTGACGCTTCGGAATAAATCGCATGCTTCCTATCCTGCCCCACTCGGGCAACGGATCCGGCACCTACCTAACGAAGACCTGACATGGTTCCACCGGACGGGTTTAGTGTGTAGGCATGAATGGTTCACGGCAGCAATCCTGACCGGGCCAATGAACACTTCCCACAAAGCAGCCATCATTGAACTGGTTGACGAAGTCCTGGTGGGCGGGGATCTGGCCGCCTTGGAACGGTTCTACGTCCCCCGGATGGTGCCGGTCGTGCGCCGCTGGATCGAGCCGTTCCGGGTTTCGTTCCCGGACGTCCGGACGTCTGTAGTGCAGTTGAGCTCGGACGACTCCTCGGTGGCCGCCCGGTTCCGCTGCTCCGGCACCCACCTCGGGATTTGGCGAGGCCACGCTCCCACCGGACGCCGCTTCAACAAGGTTGATGAAGTGTATTTCTTCACCTTCGAAGACGGCCTGATCGTGCGGGCCTGGGGACTGGAAGACTCCCTTGCCCGGTTCCACCAGCTGGGGCTCAGCCCCTGGGAACCCTAAACTCCCGCCTGCCCCAACTGCGGGCGGCCCAAATAGCGCGGGCGACTCTTTGCCAGGGGCGGTTCATGCCAAAGTACGACGACGGCCCGCACCTTTTGAACGAAAAGGTGCGGGCCGGCGTCGTACGCTTCAGGCTTTTGGCTGTGCCTGACCAGTGCCTAGCTCAGCGTGGCCAGAACTTCGTTGAGCTTGGCCGACGGGCGCATGACCTGGGCGGCCTTGGCGTCGTCCGGCTCGTAGTAGCCGCCGATGTCAACGGGGGAACCTTGCACGGCGAGCAGCTCGCCGATAATGGCATCCTCGTTGGAGGTCAGGGCGTCGGCAACGGCGGCGAAGGACTTCGCCAGCTCGGCATCCTCGGTCTGCTTGGCCAGTTCCTCGGCCCAGTAACGGGCGAGGTAGTAGTGGCTGCCGCGGTTGTCGAGCTCGCCGACCTTGCGCTTGGGCGACTTGTCCTCCAGCAGGAAGGTTCCGGTGGCGCGGTCCAGCGTGTCGGCCAGGATCTGCGCACGCTTGTTGCCGGTGGAGTTGGCCAGGTGCTCAAAGCTGACGGCCAGGGCCAGGAACTCGCCGAGGCTGTCCCAGCGCAGGTGGTTTTCCTTCAGCAGCTGCTGCACGTGCTTCGGAGCCGATCCGCCGGCGCCGGTTTCGAACAGGCCGCCGCCGTTGATCAGCGGAACGATGGACAGCATCTTCGCGCTGGTGCCGAGTTCGAGGATCGGGAACAGGTCCGTCAGGTAGTCGCGCAGCACGTTGCCGGAGACGGAGATGGTGTCCTCGCCCTTGCGGATGCGCTCCAGGGTGAAGGCGGTGGCCTCCACCGGGGACATGATCTCGATCTGCAGGCCCTCGGTGTCGTGGTCCTGCAGGTATTCCTTGACCTTGGCGATCAGGTTGGCATCGTGGGCGCGGGTTTCATCGAGCCAGAACACGGCCGGAGTGTTGGATGCGCGGGCGCGGTTGACGGCCAGCTTGACCCAGTCGCGGACCGGCACGTCCTTGGTCTGGCAGGCGCGCCAGATATCGCCCGGGGCAACCTGGTGCTCGATCAGCACGGTGCCGGAGCTGTCCACGAGCTGGACGGTGCCGGCGGTCTGGATCTCAAACGTCTTGTCGTGGCTGCCGTATTCCTCGGCGGCCTGGGCCATCAGGCCAACGTTCGGAACCGTGCCCATGGTGGTCGGATCGTAGGCGCCGTTGGCACGGCAGTCGTCGATGACAACCTGGTAGATGCCGGCGTAGGAGCTGTCCGGGAGCACGGCGAGCGTGTCGGCTTCCTGTCCGTCCGGGCCCCACATGTGGCCGGAGGTGCGGATCATGGCCGGCATGGAAGCGTCCACGATCACGTCGCTGGGAACATGCAGGTTGGTGATGCCCTTGTCGGAGTCCACCATGGCCAGTGCCGGGCCCTCTTCCAGGCCCTTCTTGATCGCAGCCTGGACGCCTTCGCGGACGTCGGCCGGCAGTTCCTCAAGACCGTTGAGGATGGAGGCCAGGCCGTTGTTGGGGCTCAGGCCTGCGGCAGCGAGCTGCTCGCCGTAGGTCTCGAAGAGTTCGGTGAAGTACGCCTTGACCACGTGGCCGAAGATGATGGGGTCCGAGACCTTCATCATGGTGGCCTTCAGGTGTGCGGAGAGGAGCACGCCCTCTTCCCTGGCGCGGGCAACCTGGGCGGCGAGGAACTCGTCCAGTGCGGCGGCGCGCATCACGGTGCCGTCGATGACCTCGCCGGCGAGAACCGGGAAGTCCTTCTTCAGGACGGAGACGGTGCCGTCGGCGGCAACAAGCTGGATCTTGATCGTGTCGTCGGCCGGAATGACCACTGACTTCTCGTTGGAGCGGAAGTCATCGGCGTCCATGGTGGCGACGTTGGTCTTCGAATCGGCCGACCAGGCACCCATGGAGTGGGGGTTCTGCCGGGCGTAGTTCTTCACCGAGAGCGGTGCGCGGCGGTCCGAGTTGCCTTCGCGCAGGACCGGGTTCACGGCGGAACCCTTGATCTTGTCGTAGCGGGAGCGGATGTCCGTCTCCTCGTCCGAGGAGGGGTTGTCCGGGTAGTCAGGCAGGGCGTAGCCCTTGCCCTGAAGCTCGGCGATGGCGGCCTTCAGCTGCGGGATGGACGCGCTGATGTTCGGCAGCTTGATGATGTTGGCTTCGGGCTTCTTCGCCAGCTCTCCGAGCTCGGCCAGCGCGTTGCCGGTCCGCTGGTCTTCAGTGAGGTAGTCACCGAAGACGGCGATGATGCGGCCAGCCAGCGAGATGTCGCGGGTCTCCACCTCCACACCTGCCGTCGAAGCGAAGGCCTCGACAATCGGCAAGAACGAATACGTGGCCAGCATCGGCGCTTCGTCGGTGTGGGTATAGATAATCTTGGCCATTGGTGAGGCGTCTCCCTAAGGTCTACGGAACTCTGTAAATCCTGTTGAATTCACCATCTAACTTACCTGAGGAGGCCGCTTCGATCCCTATCGCGGCCCGATATGCGCCATTTCATGACCGCGCTTCTGACGCGCCAAGCAGGCATGTCACATTGATTCGCAGCGGCTAGAACCCGGTACCTGGCCCGAAGATCTGGCCGCGGTGCACATCGTTGTTGTGTTCCAGGTGCGTGTCCCGCATGGCACCGCCGGGTGCTTCGGCCTCACGGACTGCTGCCTGCTCCTGCGCGGAGCGGGAACGCGGCTTCCTGAACCGCGGCACCAGCCAGAACGCCAGCGCCGCCGCCACCACAATGAGTACGACGGCGAGGCCGACCCATACGTTGGACGAGCCGGCTGATCCAACGGTCTGCAGCGGAAGCATCCCTACCCCTTAAACGCCGTTGCCGGGCACAACGGTTGCTTTGAACCTAGGTGCCCGGCACGGCGCTGGCAAGGGGTGCCGGCCTGACTTGCCAGTGGCGGAACTGTTTAGTGGAAGAAGTGGCGCGCTCCGGTGAAGTACATGGTGATCCCGGCGGCGTTGGCTGCCGCCACGACTTCCTCATCACGCACCGAGCCACCGGGCTGGACGACGGCGCGGACGCCGGCGTCGATCAGGATCTGCAGTCCGTCCGCAAACGGGAAGAACGCATCCGATGCAGCCACTGCACCGCGGGCCCGCTCCGGCGCAGCACCGCCTTCAACGTTGGCGGCTCCCCCGGCGGCGTCAGCACCGCCGTCGACGGCCACGCCCAGAGTATTGGCGCGCTCCACGGCGAGCTTGCAGGAATCCAGCCGGTTGACCTGGCCCATGCCGATGCCCACCGCGGCACCGTCGTTGGCCAGCAGAATGGCGTTGGACTTGGCGGCACGGATGGACTTCCAGGCGAAGGCCAGATCGGCCAGCGTCTTCTCATCGGCGGCCTCGCCGGCGGCAAGCGTCCAGTTCGCGGGGCTGTCGCCGTCGGCCTCCAACGTATCGGACACCTGGACCAGCACGCCGCCGGATACCTGGCGGATTTCGGCCGGGTCGCGGCGGTAGCCGTCCGGGAGGGTGAGCAGGCGGATGTTCTTCTTGCGGGAGAGGATCTCCACGGCCTCGGGCTCGAAGTCCGGCGCGATGACAACCTCGGTGAAGATGTCCTTGACGGTGCTGGCCATGCCGGCGGTCACCGTGCGGTTGGTAGCAATCACGCCGCCGAAGGCGGAAACGGGATCGCAGGCGTGGGCCTTGGCATGGGCGTCCGCAATAGGATCGGTGGCGCCGGGCGTGGCCACGGCGACACCGCACGGGTTGGCATGCTTGATGATCGCCACGGCAGGTTCCGCATGGTCGAAGGCGGCACGCAGGGCAGCGTCGGCGTCGACAAAGTTGTTGTAGCTCATCGGCTTGCCGTGCAGCTGGTCGGCCTGGGCAATGCCCGGCGTCGCGCCCTTCTCGACGTACAGGGCAGCGCCTTGGTGCGGGTTCTCGCCGTAGCGCAGCACTTCCGAGCGCTCCAGAGCCAGGCCGGCGTACGGCGGCCACTGGTTGGACTCATCCGTATCGTCGCCGAACTGCGCGGCGGTCCAGGAGGCCACGGCGTTGTCGTACGCAGCGGTGTGCGCAAAAGCGGCAGCCGCCAGCCGACGTCGTGCGGTCAGGTCAAAGCCGCCTTCGGCTGCGGCAGTCACCACGTCGGCGTACTTGGTGGGATCGACGACGACGGCGACGCTCGGGTGGTTCTTCGCGGCCGCGCGCACCATGGACGGTCCGCCGATGTCGATCTGCTCCACTACCTCGTCCTGGCCGGCGCCGGACTTCACGGTGTCGACAAACGGGTAAAGATTGACGACGACGAGGTCGAATGCTTCGACGCCGAGCTCCTTGAGCTGCTGGATGTGGTCTTCGCGGCGGCGGTCGGCCAGAATGCCGGCGTGGACCAGCGGATGCAGGGTCTTGACGCGGCCGTCCAGGCACTCCTGGAAGCCGGTGACCTCGGACACCTCTGTTACGGGGATGCCCGCCGCGGAGATCTTCTTGGCCGTGGAACCGGTGGAGACGATGCGTACGCCTGCCTGGTGGAGGCCCTGCGCCAGCTCCTCCAGGCCGGTCTTGTCGTACACCGAGATCAAGGCCCGGCGGATGGGAACACGGTCAAGCTGCTTCAAGCTCACGCAAATCTCCAAGGATGCAAAAGTATGGGGGATGGCATCAGTTTAGTTCACGGGTGTCTTGAGCGGAGAGTATGAAGTGGCGCCGGGCAGGCCACTCCCCCGCGGCCAACCTTCCGGCCAGGCAGAGCTAAATGCGCCGAGCCCCGGCGGATGGGGGAACATCCGGGGCTCGGCGGGTCTGTTGAACCGGCTTTGGCGGGCTTAGTCAGCGGCGGTATCTGCGCTCGGGGCGGACGCCGGACTGGGCGAAGAGACCGGGCTTGGCGCCGACTCCGGCGTAGCAGGAGACTGGGCCGACATCGGCGAGGCCGCGGACTGCGCGGACATTGGCGATCCCGCGGACTGCGCGGAAACAGGGGACGCAGGCGAGGCTGCCGTATGCGCGCTGGTGGGCGAATCCGCCGTCGTAAGCTGTTGGTCCCAGACGTTCGCTTCCGCTGGCGAAACTGCCCGCTCCAGCACAGGCGTGCTTGCCGAAACTTCTGCCTGTGCCGTGATGCTGCTGCCAAGGTCCTGGGGAATCGTCCCGCTATCGGCAACTGCTGCCCCCATGCCAAGTGCCATGACTCCGAGGGAGCCCGTTGCGATCCAGATGTTCCGCTTGTTCATGAGAAGTATCCTTCGATGCGAGCCGAGTGCCTTGCTGGTAGCAACATTGCGCCTGGAACGTGAGATAAACAGGAGAACCCGATGAGAGAGTTCTCATTTTTGATGATTTGCCCGCACGGCACATCTCGAGACCGGGCGCAGTAGAGTTTTTGTAGGTGCAAAGGGAAGGCGTCATGACCGAAACCCAGAGGATTCCCACGGGCGACCACATAGTGCAGGAACTCCCCTGGCGCTGGAGGGTGCAGGGGAAGGTCTTCATCATCGGCGGCCTGGGGTTCATGTTCGACGCGTGGGACGTCACCCTCAACGGCGTGCTGATCCCCTTGCTGTCCGACCATTGGAGCCTCGAACCGTCACAGGCAGCGTGGATCGGCACCGCAAACCTCATCGGCATGGCAGTCGGAGCGTTCGTCTGGGGCACCATCGCCGACCTCATCGGACGGAAGAAAGCCTTCACGGCGACGCTGCTGGTCTTTTCCATCTTCACAGTCTTCGGCGCCTTCGCCCCTGACATTGTCTGGTTCTGCATCTTCCGCTTCATCGCAGGCTTCGGCCTCGGCGGCTGCGTGCCCGTGGACTACGCGCTTGTCGGGGAGTTCACGCCACGCAAACAACGCGGCCGAGTCCTCACCGCAATGGACGGCTGGTGGCCCGTCGGCGCTGCCCTCTGTGGCTTCGTCTCCGCCGGCATCATGGCCACCTTGGCGGACTGGCGCTACACCATGCTGATCATGGTGCTTCCGGCGCTTCTGGTCTTCTGGATCCGCCGATCCGTCCCTGAGTCTCCCCTGTTCCTGATCAGCAAGGGCCGCGGCGAAGAAGCCGCCCACGTCATCAACGATCTGGTCAGACGCACCGGCGGCACGCCGACCGAATGGCGGCTGCCCGAGCCCGAGGCCATTCCGAAGCTTACCGTTGGCAACATCTTTGAACAGTTCCCGGCCATCTGGAAACACAACTGGAAAATAACGACGGCGGCGTGGGCCTTATTCTTCAGCATTCTGCTGGTCTACTACCTGGCTCTGACCTGGATGCCACGCATTCTGATCGAGTCCGGCTTCGCAGAAGTCCGCGCTTTCATTACCACTGCCGGCATGGCAGGCGTTGGGCTGCTGGGCGTCATCGTCGCCGCGTACTTCGTGGAAAAGACGGGCCGGAAGTGGATCCTCGCGGTCACCGGACCGCTCTCAGCTCTGATCCTGGTCATCGTGGCCCTGGTGATCGAGGTCCCTGCAGCCGTGATCACCTGGCTGCTGGTCTACGGCTTCGTCGTCCAGATCGCCATCCCGGTGCTCTACGCGTACGTCTCCGAGCTTTATCCCACCGAACTGCGAGGCTCCGGTTTCGGCTGGGCCTCAACGTTCTCCCGAATCGGCGCCGGCTTCGGACCGCTGATCTTCGTCTCGATCATGTGGCCCTACCTCGGCCTAGCCTGGTCCTTCGCCATCGCCGGAGGCCTAGTACTGATCGCTGTCCTCTGGATGGCCAGGTTCTCCCCCGAGACCAAAGGCGCAGAACTGCACTGAGTCCTTTGACCCGGCCCGCTTACTTGCCAGTTGGCGAGTAAGCGGGCGCGGTGCCGCCGATCAGCAGCCGGCCCCGTTCGGATTCTCAAGACAGTTATCCGCAAAGTTGTTCACCACGGAACGCCAAACACTTGTAGTGACTGGCTCGGCAGAAAATTCGGCATCGCCAGGGACATCGATAACGACGCCACCGTTGACAGTGTAAGTAGCGCGGTAAGTCACTGTAAGGCCAACAGCAAAGTCTCCCGTTTCCTCGAAGACGTGGCTGGTGGCAGTTTTCGTTCCCCATTCGCCTTCTTGCAGAGGACCGCCAGGAAACAGAAATGGTCCGCCACGGGCTCCATCTCCGTAATCCCACTCATACTGGACCGGCCGGGCTTCAAGATGGATCTCTTGACCATGAAGCTCGAAGTCGGCCGATTGTTCACCGGCATCTGCATAGAAATTCGTCTCGGCGCCGCGCAAAGTATGCGGAGCCGGCTGACCGATCACTTCACCTGCCTCTATCGGCAGATCACGAAACGCCCGAAGGATATCCTCAGCGATGAGGTCCATGACATCCACAGGCTCCTCCGCATACAGGCACGAATATCCATCCAACCGGCGCCACTGTAGGGGGTCGACAAGGGTCGAGGCTGACTCCCAGAAAACGACTCGACCATCATCGGCTGCATCGCATTCGGGAAGGGCGCCGAGACATGCTATATCAATGTTGTTTCGCCCTTCATCCATACACGCGATCTCATACCGAAAAACCGTGTCCGGTTTCGGGAGTGCATGCGGGCTGCTAGTCCACCCCCCACCATCAGCTACCGGGTAATACGAAGTGACAGTAGGCTTCCCTCCTGCCCAATCGGAGTCCATTTTAGGAGGCTCGTCTGTGGACTTCGCAAATGGCAACAAGATTGACGTTGGCGCTCCGAATGCGACGGAGTGGCTCAAGCCCACTACGGCGGCTGCTACCAGCGTCGTCGAGAGCACTTGACAGGAGATCCGGTGCCTCGATCGATCGAAAAGGGTTCCCCTCATTGTTTCTACACATCCCCAGCGACGCCTACATCCACCGTCTGCCATGCCCCTTCTTCATAACGGGCGACGAGAACATCGACTTGCATGTCAGATTCTGGAGTTGTTCCGTGCAACGTGCCATCGGCAAGGTAGTAACGCAGCTCTCCTGATACAAGTTGTACTGCAACATGATATTCACCAGCGGAATTACTGACGAAATCAGTCCCAGTCCCATCTATCTCGACTTTGCCACCGACCTGCCAGCGACCTTCCGAATGCCATTCCCCAATATTCTTCGCAACATCATTACAACGAACACATGATTCCTCCGTGATGCTATGAAGCCGTTTAACGTCTCCCGACTCGTAGGCGTAATTCAGGAGGTCATACCAATACAGAGTGAATGCTTCGAGCCCTTCTTTGGATTCTTCGCTTGCGAGTTCTGGCATTTTCGGCACCGGTACGTTCTCAGCCGGCCCATCAGCCGAAGCTGGCTTGTATTCCGGAGTGGCACTTGGTGTAGGCGTCGGCGTAGCAGATTCAGCCGCAACGGCCGAAGTTGCAGGTGCGGCAGAGGTGCCAGGCTCGCCCTCTGCATCGCCGCCGCAGGCCGTGAGACCGAGAGCGGCCACAGCCAGTACGGCAAACACCGAGGATCGGGTACGCGTGAAAGTATCGAATTTGGTCCTGCGGTTCACCGAGACCCCTATGCACTGGTCGGGTTGCTTACTGACGTATTCGAGCCAGTGTAATCACACGTTTAACAAGGCTGGAAGGTTATCCACAGGAAACCGGGCTCAGGGAGCGCAATAAGTCGCGGAGGACAGCAGCGTTCCACGCTGGCGCCGCCATCACCGCCAGAAAGGCTAACTGGTGCGTGTGCTGAGGTCCGCGAGCGTCTGCACGAGGAGTTTGCGCTCCTCCACTTTGATGCGCTCGTGCAGGATTTCCTCGGTGTCTTCCTCGCGGACGGGCACGGCGGCCTGCGCCAGAATAGGTCCGGTATCCACGCCGGAATCGACGATGTGCACGGTGACGCCGGTAATCTTCACGCCGTGGGCCAGCGCGTCCCGCACTCCGTGTGCGCCCGGGAAGGAGGGCAGGAGTGCGGGATGGGTGTTGACCATGCGGCCGTCGAAGGCCTCGACGAATTCGGCATCCAGAATGCGCATGAAACCGGCAAGAAGCACGACGTCCGGGGTATAGGAGGCGACGGCGGCCTGGAGCGCGCGGTTCCACTCCGCCCGGCTGCCGTGGTCAGCCGGCGCCACCACGAACGTCTCGATCCCTGCGCCCTCGGCCCGCTCAAGCCCCAGGCAGCCCGGGACGTCGGAACCCACGGCGACGATATCGGCGTCGAGCTCCCCTGTTTTCACCGCTTCGATGACTGCCTGAAGGTTGGTGCCGGAGCCGGAGACGAGTACCACGATGCGCATGCGTCAACTTTATGCTCCCGGCTCGCCTAGGCTTAAACCCATGGAACATGACACACGGCCGCGGCCCAGCGAGGAACAAACAAAAAACGCCAGTCTCTATCTGCGGGTTCTGCTGTTGCTGGTGCTGGGCACATTCCTGGCGGCGGCGTTGCCGCTGCCGTGGAAGATTGCCGCGCTGGTCCTGGCCGTGGCCACCGTGGTGGTTTCGATCGTGGGTCTGGTGAAGTCAGTCCGGCACGGCCTGCCGGGGACGCTTCGGATCACGTTCATTTTCGGCATCATCGTCGGCGGTTTCTTCGCGCTGACCGCCCTGGCCCAAATGGTCTTCTGGCCGCTCACGGCCCAGTACGAGGAGTGCACACGCCTGGCGGTCACGCAGAGCGCACAGGCGCAGTGCACCAACGAGTACTCGGAAAAGCTGCTCGACTACAGCAACCTGTTCAACCCGCAGAGCTGACGGATCCGCCGTCACTATGGCGGCGGCTAACCGTCGCCGCTGGTGCGGAAGCTAGCCTTTCTTGCCGCGGCTCTCCGCCGGAATTGTTGCAGCGCGGCGCGGCTCGCGCTCCAGCCAGGGACCTACGGCGTAACCAATAACGACGCCGGCAGCGACTTCCAGCGCGACCCAGAGTGCCGTCCACATCGGGTCCGGCCCGAGGTCCACAAAGCGCCCGATGCCCAGGGAACCGCGGGACAGCCAGGCCAGGACTGCAGTGCCGGCGCCGGCGGCGGCGCCGATCAGCAGGCCAAGAACCACGGTGGAAGCCGCGGCAGTGAACCAGCGGGTCTGGACCTTGATCGACAGCCATTCGTCAAAGTGGTTTTCACCCTCGCGCAGGAACCACCAGCCGGCCAGCACGCCGGCAACGACAGGCAGCAGCAGGGCGGCCATGCCGTAGGTCAGTTCGCCGGTAGGCAGCGCTCCGAGCAACGGGAACGCCGGGAGCGGGCCCACCGTGGTGGCGAGCGGGCTGATGGAGCTGCCGGTGCCGACGGCGAACCCGGCGCCGGAGGACCAGGCCAGCGTCCAGCCAACGAAGTTCGGCAGCAGGCCCAGCTGCGCGACAGTGAGCACGATGCCACCCACTACGCCGGTGTTGAGCTCCTGGTAGATCTCGATGATGTCCGCCCAGTGCAGGGCAATGTCCACGGCCAGCAGCAGGGCCGCCAGGCAGACTGCGGCGGTGACGGCCAGCAGGCCTGCCCGGATGACGGACCAGACATAGGAGCCGGCCCAGCGAGAGTGCTGGCTGGCCTTGGCCACCCAGGCGGCCGCGTCGACGCCGATCAGCCGGCCCCATGATCCGGCCGCGCGGTACGCCCCGATGATCAGGCCGGACCCGGCCGGGATCAGCGGTATCAGGGCGCCGGCCATCATGGAAATTTCCACTTCCTCGGTCTGCACCAGATAAGCGGTGGCGCCGCCGACAAAGGCATACACGCCGAGGGCACCGAGCAGCGCCTGCCATAGCTGGTCGGTATACGCGGCACGCGCCAGACGTCGTCCCGCTCGCCAGGACAGGAAGAAGGGCAGCAGCGTCAGGCCGAGCGGGACAAGGGACAGCGTTCCCCGCTCGGTGTCCGCGGACGTGGTGCCCATCAGGATCTCCAACTGCAGCGGCACGCCATGGATCAGCAGCCAGGCCTGTCCGCCAAGCCTGGCCAGCGAATCGAAGCTGCGGTCTTCGAACCCATCCGCGAACCACACGCCGACCAGCGGCAGCAACACGACGATCGCCGAGAGCAGCGCGCTCTGGAAAAGTTCGAAACCCCCTTGCAGCCAGAGGGGCATGGGCAGTCCGCTTTGCCCGCCCGGGCGCCATTTGAGTTTCATTGTCTCCATGGTGCCAGTTGACGGGCCAACGTCCGGCCAGCGACGCGGCGGAGCAGCCAAAGCGGCGGTCCTAACAGTCCCGCCACCCGGCAGCCAGCGCAACACTAAGGCTGAAGCACAACCTTAATGCAGCCGTCCTCCTTCTTCTGGAACATCTCGTACATGGCCGGCGCCTCGTCCAAGGAGACGCGATGCGTGACCAGATCGGACAAAGCCAGCGGGTCGGTGTCGTCGTCCACGAGGGGCAGCAGGTCGGTGATCCAGTGCTTGACGTTGCACTGGCCCATCCGCAGCTGGAGCTGTTTGTCGAACATCTTCAGCATCGGCATCGGATCCGCTTCCCCGCCGTAGACTCCGGAGAGCGAGACGGTACCGCCGCGCCGGACCGAATCGATGGCGGCGTGCAGGGCGGCCAGCCGGTCCACCCCCGCCGTCGTCATGGCAAGCTTGGCCACGGGGTGCGGCAGGACCCCGACGGCGGCTTGCGCGGCTGCCGCCACCGGCGAACCGTGCGACTCCATGCCCACCGCGTCGACCACCGAGTCCGGCCCGCGTCCGCCGGTCATGTCGCGCAGGTCATCGGCGCAGTTCCGGGTCCAGTCCAAGGTGGCGATGCCGTGCCGTTCCGCCATCTGCCGCCGCTCGGGAATGCGTTCGACGGCGATGACCCGGTAGCCCAGATGTTTGCCGATCCGGCTGGCCAGCTGCCCGATGGGGCCCAGCCCGAACACGGCCAAGGTGCCGCCGCCGGGGACGTTGGCGTAATCCACGGCCTGCCAGGCGGTGGGCAGGATGTCGGAAAGGAACAGGTAGCGCTCGTCCGGAATGCTGGTGTTGGCCACCTTGATGGGGCCGTAGTCCGCGTGCGGCACCCGCAGATACTCCGCCTGGCCGCCCGGCACCGAGCCGTAAAGTTCGGTGTAGCCGAACATCGCCGCGCCGGTCCCCTTCTCCCTGACCTGGGTGGTCTCGCACTGCGACTGCAGGCCGAGGCCGCACATGAAGCAGTTCCCGCAGGCGATGTTGAACGGAATGACCACCTTGTCGCCGGGCTTGATGTTGGTGACGGCGCTGCCGACTTCCTCCACAATGCCCATGGGCTCGTGGCCGAGGATGTCGCCCTTGTTCATGAACGGGCCCAGCACCTCGTACAGGTGCAGGTCCGAGCCGCAGATGGCGGTGGAGGTGACGCGGATGATGGCATCCGTGGGGTCCTGGATGGCCGGATCCGGGACCTCCTCGACGGACACTTGACGTTTGCCTTGCCAGGTCAGAGCTTTCATGTCTGGAACTCCTGTCAATGATTCGCGTGCCGGGCCGCGCGATTTCTCGTCGGCGGGAACCTTTTCAACGCTACGCGCCGGTTCTGGTTCGGGCTAGAGGTTGACAGGCCCCGGCAGGAAAACGCGTCAACGTACGACGGCGGCACGCACCTCAGGGGGCAACGGCACCTTCCCATTCGGCCGGCTCTCCTGCGGCGGGCAGGATGTTCTGGTTGCCGCGGAAAATATTGTCCGGATCGAGGTCCCGTTTGATCCGGGCGAGCCTGGCGTAGTTCTCGGGCCCGAAGGCGGCCATGATGCGTTCCTGCCCCTCGTGGCCGATGAAGTTCAGATACACGCCGCCGCTGGCATAAGGGGCGATATCGCGCCGGAAGCCCTTGGCCCAGCCAATGGCTTCAGCGGTCTGCGCCGGGTCCTGCCACACGGCAAAGGGGTGGGTCATCCATTGGGCAGTGCGCCGGGCCATCGGAGTGGAGTCCGGGTCCACCCTGCCGGCCCGGCCGCCCCAAGGCGCCAGCAGCATCTGTGAGGATTCATGCGGCAGAGCTTCCCCGAACCGGAGGAAGACATCCAGCGCCGCGTCCGGAAATTCGTCATGGTAGTCGGCCGTCCAGTAGTTCAACTGCCCCGGGGCGTCGTCGAGCATGCACTGGAAATCCGCGTACGGTCGGGGCTCGACAATATCGGCCGCGGGCTGCAGTGATACGAGCGGCCGGACCGCCTCCCTGCCCTCGTCCGGGTCGCCGGCATAGATCACTACAAGGCCCAGCGCCGGCTTCCCCTGCAGCTCGGCCGGCACGAACTCCTCGGGCGGCGCGATCACCGAGAGCAGGCAGGAGCCCAGGGATTCGGGCGAGGCCGGTACGAAGTCCCGGTAGGCACGCGCCACGTCCCGGGCCTGTCCGAGCGGCCACAGCAGCAGGCCGCATAGAACCTGCTCACCGACGTCGTACATTTTGAACGTGAAGGAGGTAGCGACGCCGAAATTCCCGCCGCCGCCGTGCAGCGCCCAGAACAGCTCCGGGTTCTCATCGGCGCTGGCCGTCACTTCCTCCCCAGCCGCCGTGACGAGGTCCACGGAGACTAGGTTGTCGCAGGCCAGTCCCCAGGCGCGGTCCATCCAGCCGGAGCCGCCGCCCAGCGTGAAACCGGAAACGCCGGTCGTGGAGACCCGGCCGCCGGTGACCGCCAGGCCGTAAGGCCGCCCCGCCCGGTCGAACTCGCCCCAGGTCACGCCGCCGCCAACCGTTGCTGTGCGGGCCTGAGGGTCAACGGCGATGTCCTTCAGCCCGCGCACGTCGATGACCAGTCCGCCCTCGTTCATGGACATGCCCGCAACGGAGTGGCCGCCGGATCTGACGGCGATTCCGAGGCCGTGCTGCCGCCCGTATGACAGGGCCTCACGGATGTCGGCAGCGCTCGAACATCGGGCGATGACGGCCGGCCGCCGGTCGATCATCGCGTTGAAAAGTGTGCGCGCTTCGTCGTAGCCGGCGTCTTCCGGCCGGATCCATTCCATGGTCTGCTCCTTCGCACCATGGGCCACCCGAGACAGATGTTACGCCGGGCAGCGACGGGCAGCCAGCACCAAAATTGAGCGGGTGGGCGGGGGACAGTCCAGCACTTTCACCGGCGCGGAAAGGGAAATCCGCTTTTCGGGAAAAGGTGTTTTAGGCAATCATTTTTGACGGGGTTTCTGAATGACAGGACTTTAAATGGAAGCGGGCGGCTGGTTCAAAAAGAACCAGCCGCCCGGAAAGGCGGAATATTCCGGGAAATCAACACGGCAAGAATGCCGCGGACTGCCTCCGGATTTCCGCCAGCCTAGGTTTCTTCATCCAGCCCCAGCTTAGGCGCCCTTGCGGCGCTTGGGAATGAGCTCCTCCTCAGCTGAGGACTTCGAGCGCTTCTCAGCACGCTTTTCCTTGATAGATTTACCCTGTTTCTTGGTGTTAGACCCCTGCGGGGACTTTCCTGCCATTCCAGCTCCTTTTTCAAGGCGAAATACAACGGTATGAGAGACCATACCTGCTTTAAAATAAAAAGCCAGTGCGGGCACGAAACAGGTGGAAAAGGAGCGCTACGGGAACAACGGCACGGATTTAATCGTTGAAGTCCAGCTTTAACCGGCCAGGTCCAGCAGTCCCTTGATCAACGCAGCGAGCGCGCCCACGAACGCCATGATGATGACGGCCACGCGCGCGTGGTCGTCCTTGATGTGCCGCAGCAGCTTCTCCCCCGTGAAGATCCCGACCACGATCATGACCCCCAGTGCGGCCCACATCCACCAGTCCAGTTGCGGCAGATGGGACGGGTTAAGCCAGGTCCTGACGCCGACGGTGATTAGGCAGATCACCAGGAAATAGGGCTGCAGCGTGCTGGCGAACTCGCGCTGCGGCCAGCGGGCCAGCACCGCGTAGGCGCTGACGGTGGGGCCGCCAACGCCGGCCAGCGAGTTGGTCAGTCCTGATCCCAGCCCGGCCAGCGCCTTGGGCGGATTCCCGCTCACCGTCACGGAAGCGCGGTGCAGCACCACGGACAGGCCGAGGGCGAAGATGACGATGGCACCCACTGTGACCACCAGCGGCGCGGACGGGACGTTGACGGCAACGAAGGAGCCGCCGATAGTCCCCAGGGTGGCGGGGATGGTCAGCCACCAGAACATGTTCCAGTTGATGTCCGCCCAGACCCGCGGCACGATCAGGCCGCAGGAGACCACCGAGCAGATGTTGATCATCATGATCCCCGTGTGCGCGCCGAGCAGCATCACCAGGATGGGCGAGAGCAGCAGTGCGAAGCCCACTCCGGCGATCCGCTGGGCCACCGAGCCGAGGAAAATCGCCACCAGGATTACGGTCAGGAGTCCAAGAGTCACCCGACTACACTAGCCGCCTCCCGCCGCGTGCCCGGACCGCTTCTCCCGCCACCGGCCCGGACCTGCGCCGTCGTGAGTCTTTTGCAAGTGTTCACCGGGGCGAAACCCTGTCCTCGCCGGGAGTCTGCGCCCAGCCGCCACGGTAGAAGCGTGAGGATCGCCATTGTTGCTGAATCGTTCCTGCCGCATATGAACGGCGTCACCCACTCGCTGCTGCAGGTCATTGCGCACCTGCGCCGGCGGGGCGACGACGTGCTGGTCATCGCGCCGACGTCGTCGTGGCTCGATGATGAGGCGCCGGCCGAGGTGGAGGGCTACCCGGTGCACCGGCTGCCGTCCGTCCCGCTGCGCGGCTACGCCAATGTGCGGGTCGCCGCCGGAACGCCGGCGCGGCTGCGGCGGATCTTCGCGGACTTCATGCCCGAGGTGGTGCATGTGGCCTCGCCGTTTATCCTCGGCTGGCGGGCCGTGCAGGCCGCGCACCAGCTGGGCATCCCCGCCGTCTCCATCTACCAGACCGAGGTTCCCGCCTACGCCGCGCGCTACGGTGCCCCGTGGCTGGAGCAGTTGTTGTGGCAGCACGTGGAGAACATCCACGAACTCTCCACACTCACCTTGGCGCCGTCCAGTTTCGCCGTGGACCAACTGCACAGCCACGGCGTGCGCCGGGTGCATTTGTGGCGGCGTGGCGTGGACACCTTGCGTTTCCACCCGCAGAAGTACGACGTCGGGTGGCGGGCTTCCGTCGCGCCCAACGGCGAGCGGATCATCGGCTTTGTGGGCCGGCTGGCCGCGGAGAAGCAGGTGGAGGATCTTGCCGTGCTCGCCGACATCCCCGGCACCCGTCTGGTCATCGTGGGGTCCGGGCCGCTGAAGAACTCGCTGCGTGCCAAGCTGCCCGACGCATACTTCGCCGGCTTCCAGGGCGGCGAAGACCTGGCGCGGATGGTGGCCAGCTTCGATCTGTTTGTCCACCCGGGCGAATCCGAGACATTCTGCCAGACCATCCAGGAAGCGCAGGCCTCCGGGGTGCCGGTGGTGGCGGTGGGGCGGGGCGGCCCGCTGGACCTGGTGGATCAGTCGCGGACCGGCTGGATCTACGCGCCCGGCCGGCTGGATGAACTGCGGTCCCGCGTGCAGGACCTGATCGGCGACGACATCAAGCGCCGGGCCTTCGGGCAGGCAGCCTTTGAGTCCGTCCAGGGCCGGACCTGGCCGGTGCTGTGCGAGCAGCTGGTCGGGTATTACGCCAAGGCGATCTCGGTGAAGCGGCGCGCCCTTAATGTCGAGGCCCGGGAGTACCTGCGGTAAGCCAGACTCCCGAAACCAGGAGACAGCAGATGCCCTTTCCAGCGTTCAAAAGGGCACCTGCTGCACACTCAGCGGAAGTCAGTAGCTGGCGCGGGGCGCCTGCGCCTCTGCTCCGACTCCTGCCTCTTCGGGAATGTACTTGGCGGCGAGCGCCTCGGTCCCGCGGGCCAGCAGGGCCACGTCGGCGCCGACGTTGACGAAGTCCGCCCCGGCGTCGATGTAGCGGCGCGCTGAGGCTTCGACGAACGCGTTGACCCCTACGAACTTGCCGGCGGCCTTCACGTCCTGGATGGTCTTCACCACCGCGGCCACCACGTCCGGGTGCTCCTGCTGGCCAAGCACGCCCATGGAGGCGGCCAGGTCAGACGGGCCGATGAAGATGCCGTCGATCCCGTCCACCGCGGCGATTTCCGCCGCGTTCTGGACTGCCTCGGCCGCCTCGACCTGCACCACCAGGGTGACCAGGTCCTCGGCGCGGTTGAGGTAGTCGGGGATGCGGTTCCAGCGTGCCGAACGGGCCAGCGCCGAGCCCACCCCGCGGATGCCGCGCGGCGGATAGTGCATGGCAGCCACCGCGGCCCGGGCCTGCTCCGCGTTGTTGACCATGGGCACGATCAGCGACTGCGCCCCGATGTCCAGGAACTGCTTGATCAGCACCGGATCATTGAAGGGGACGCGGACCACGGGGATGGCCGGGTAGCCGGCGATGGCGCGCAGCTGGGCCAGGACCGTCTCCAGCCCGTTGGGTCCGTGTTCGGCGTCGATCAGCAGGTAGTCAATGCCTGAGCCGGCGCAGATTTCGGCGATGCCCGCGTCGCCGGAGCACACGAACATGCCCGCGATGGTGCGGTCGGCGTCATTGACGAGGTCCTTGAAGGACGGCGCTGCTTCTACTCGAATCGGCATGTGATGGATCCCAGCTGTCCGTAGTCGGCGTGCACGGTGTCGCCCTCGTAGACCCACATCGGGCGGGTGAAGGACCCGGCGAGGATGGTTTCGCCGGCCTTGAGGTGGTCGCCGTGCGGGGCGATCTTGTTGGCCAGCCAGTACACGCCGGCGGCCGGGTGGTTCAGCACGCCGGCGGCGACGCCGGTCTCCTCCACGGTCTGGTTCTTGTACAGGATCGCGGCGATCCAGCGCAGGTCAACGTCCTGCGGGCGGACCGGGTTGCCGCCGATCACCATCGCGCCCATGGCGGCGTTGTCGGAGATGGTGTCCACGATGGTGCGGCCTTCCATCTCGATCCGCGAGTCCAGGATCTCCAGCGCGGGGACCACGTATTCGGTGGCGTTCAGGACGTCGAAGATCGAAGCGTTGGGGCCCTTGACATCGCGGTTCAGCACGAAGGCCAGCTCCACCTCGACGCGGGGGTGGGTGTACTGGTCCCACTTCACGGTGCAGCCGTTTTCGAGGATCATGTCGTCGAAGATGATGCCGTAGTCCGGTTCAGTAATGCCGGTGGCGGCCTGCATCGCCTTGGAGGTCAGACCGATCTTGCGCCCGGCGAGCTTACGGCCGTTGGCTTCGCTGCGCTCCCGCCAGAGGTTCTGCACGGCGTAGGAGTCCTCCACCGTCATCTCCGGGTAGCGGGCCGTCAGCCGAGGCACCGGGGTACGGGTGCGCCCGGCCTCCACCAGCTCATCGGCAATCTTCTCAATGGTCGTCTGATCAAGCACGCGACAGGCTCCAGTCCAAAAGTCATCAACTGTGGGCAGCCGGACGGAACCCCCGTCCGGTCTGGTGGTCCTGCCCTTCGGCGTCGGTGCCGGGCGGCCACAGCACCATAGTACGTTTCCCCGCGCCGCCATGAGACTTCCATTACAGCCCGGCGCCCGCCGGAGGGGTTGCTCACATTGTGCGGCGCGTCATGCGCCGGTTTGCGCTGCTGACCTACCCTTAATGGGTACAAACCTGCGGCCGGCGCCCGTCCGGCCGCGCTCTACCGCCGCAGGCCTCGGCCGGGCGGATCCAGTTGAGGAAGTATCCTATGTCGTTTGCCTTCCGTTCCCCGCGCCGTGCAGCCGTTGCAGCGGCAGGCGCCGCGGCCGCCGTCGTACTTCTGGCCGGTTGCAGCGCCGGCGGCACCGGTTCCGAAGAGAACGCGGGCGAGCCGGTCAGCGGCGGAAACCTCGTCTACGCCACGGGCGACGCCGAACCGACGTGCCTGGATCCGCATGTGGGCGGCAACTACCCGCAGGCGCTGGCGGCAAGCCAGTACTTGGAACCGCTGGTTTCCAAGAACGACGACGGCGAAATCATCCCGTGGCTGGCCAGCGAATGGCAGGAGAGCGAAGACGGCCTCAGCTGGACCTTCACGCTGCGCGAGGGCGTGCAGTTCACCGACGGCACCCCGCTCAACGCCGAGGCGGTGAAGGCCAACATCGAGCACGTCCAGGACCCCGAAACTGCGTCCTCCACCGGCTACCTGGCGCTGCAGAAGATCGAGAGCGCGGAGGCCGTCGACGGCCTCACCCTCAAGCTGAACCTCAAGGCTCCGGACAGCGCACTGCTGGAATCCTTCAGCATGCCATGGGTCGCCATCCAGTCCCCCAAGGCGCTGGAGCGCAGCCAGGAAGAGAACTGCGCGGCGCCGGTGGGCACCGGCCCGTTCATCGTGGAGGACTGGGTCAAGCAGGACTCGATCACCATGGTCCGCAACGAAAACTACAACTCCCCGCCGGCCGATGCCGCCCACGAGGGCCCGGCCTACCTGGAGTCCATCACCTGGAAGTTCATTCCGGAATCCGCCACCCGCTACGCCGCGCTGCAGGCCGGCGAGGTGCACGTGATCGACAACGCCCAGCCGGACACCATTGCCGCGGCGGAGAACAACGACGTCATCAAGCACCTGGATGCGCCGCGGCCCGGTGCCTCCAACCGGCTGGAGCTGAACACCAGCAAGGCGCCCTTCAACGATCCGCTGGTGCGCGAGGCGTTTGTCCGGGCGGTGAATGTGGACGACGGCGTTTCCTCCCTGTTCTTCGGGACCGCCGAACGATCCTACTCGCCGCTCTCCAGCGTCGAGCCGCTGGGCTACTCCGATGAGTCCCTGTTCGGCTACGACCCGGCCGAGGCCAACGCTTTGCTGGATGAAGCCGGCTGGGCTGAGCGGGATGCCGAGGGCTACCGGGTGAAGGACGGCGAGCGGCTGAGCCTGGAGTTCCCGGTCAGTACCAACCAGTCCATCCCGGCCGAGCAGTCCCTGTTCGAGCAGCTGCAGGCCACGGCCAAGGAAGCCGGCTTCGAGATCAAGCTGAACCTGCTGGATCTGTCCAGCTGGTACGGCGCCCTGGCCGAAAACGATTACAACCTGGTCAGCGCCCCGTACACCAAGGTGGGCCCGGACGTGCTGCGGATCCTGTTCCACTCGGACAGCACCGTTCCGGCACCCAGCGGGTACTTCGCCAACCTGTCCCAGGTGAAGCTGGACGAACTCGATGAGATCCTGACCAAGGGCAGCGAAACCTCCGACCCGGCCGAGCGCGCGGCTCTGTACGAAGAGGCGCAGAAGATTGTGCTGGAGGGCTACTACATCCTGCCGCTGTACGACCAGCAGAACCACTTCCTGTACCGCTCGGAAGTCTCCGGGCTGCGGGCGCTGCCCACCGTGTCCACGCCGACGTTCTACGATGCCTGGCTCAACTCCTGAGCCACCGGCTCCCGGCCGGGCAGCGCTGAGCGCCGAAGACCGGGGGCCGGCGCAGACCCTGGCTGACGGTGTCCGCCTCCCCACAACCCTCCGCTGGCTGCTCGCCAAGGTGCTGGGCGCGGTCTTCGTGCTCTGGGCCGTTGCGACGCTGATCTTTTTCGGGATCCGGCTGATCCCCGGCGACCCGGCCGAAGCCATACTGGGCGGGCCGGGATCGCAGGCGTCGCCCGAGGCGCTGGAGCAGGTCCGCCGGGACTACGGGCTGGACCAGCCGCTGTTGGTCCAGTACTTCACACAGCTGGGCCGGCTGGTGCAGGGCGACCTGGGCGACTCCTACTCGCTGCGGATGCCCGTGGCCGAACTGCTCGGCAACCAGCTTCCCGGCACACTCCTACTGTCCGCCCTGGCCCTGCTGGTGGCCTGGCTGCTGGCGCTCGGACTGGCCGGCTGGTCCACGCTGAACGGCAAGGCGGCCGCCGTCGTTGCTTCGGGGCTGGAGATCGCCGCAGCCGCGGTGCCGCACTTCTGGCTGGCCAGCATCCTGATCCTGCTGTTCAGCAACACGCTGGGCTGGCTGCCGCCGGTCAGCACCAACTCCGCCGACGGGCTGGTGCTGCCCGTGCTGGCGCTGGCGCTGCCGCTGGCCGGGTTCCTGGGCCAGGTGATGCGCGAATCCATGCTCAACGCCATGACCTCGCCGTTCGCGCTTTCCGCCCGTGCCCGCGGGGAAGGCGAGACCGGTGTGCTGTTCCGCCACGCTCTGCGCCATGCCGCGCTGCCCGGCATCGCGCTTTCCGGCTGGGCCTTCGGCAGCCTGCTCAGCGGCGCCGTCGTCGTGGAGTCGATCTTTGCCCGCCCGGGGCTGGGCCGGACCCTGCTCAATGCCGTCACGCTCCGCGACATCCCGCTGGTCACCGGCGTCGCCCTGGTCTCGGCACTGGCCTACGTGGTGGTCATGGCCGCCAGCGACGTGGCCGAGCGCGCCGCCGATCCACGGTTGCGGGCCGCATGAGTATCTTCTCGAGCAAGCGCAACCATCAGGACCCGGTCCTCGCCGGCACCTCAGGCGCGGCTGGAACCCCTGATGTCGCGGAGACTCCTGGCACCCCCGGCGCCGCAGGAACCCTCGGACCCACCCGCGGCCTGCGCCCGGTGTCCGGGCTGCGCGCCGTCGAACTCGGCGCCGCCGGCGTCGCACTGTTCCTGGTGCTGGCCGCCTGCTTCCCCACGCTGCTGGCGCCGTTCGACCCGCTGGCCATCAACCCGGCCGACTCGTTCCAAGGCCCATCCGCCAAGCACTGGTTCGGCACGGACGAGTCCGGCCGCGACATCTACTCGCGCGTGATCCACGGCGCCCGCCCGTCGCTGCTGATCGGCGCAGCAGCCACCGCCATCGGCGTCGGGCTGGCGCTGGTGCTCGGCGCGCTGGCCGGGCTCGGTGGCCGCTGGCTGGATTTCGGCGTGGGCCGGATCCTCGAAGTCCTGTTCGCGCTGCCGGGCCTGCTGCTGGCGCTGGTCTTCATCGCGCTGGCCGGCCCCGGGATCACCACCTCGGTCATCGCCGTCGGGCTCTCGACGGCGCCGGGCTACGCGCGCATCATCCGCGGCCAAATCCGCCAGGTGAGGTCGTCCGCAATGGTGGAGGCCGCCGTTGTACTGGGCCGCCGGCCGGCGCAGGTGCTCTTCCGCCACATCCTGCCCAACGCCCTCTCCCCCGTCTTTGTGCTCGGCACCCTCGGGCTGGGCCAGGCCGTGGTGTGGGCGTCCTCGCTGAGCTTCCTCGGCCTCGGGGCACCGCCGCCGGCCGCCGAGTGGGGCGCGATGCTGGCGGCCGGCCGGACGTATCTGGGCACGGCGTGGTGGATGACGTTCTTCCCCGGCGTCGCGATTGTCCTGACCGCGGCGTCCTCGACCGTGCTGGGGCGCGCTCTGCAGCGAAGGGTGGCCGGACGGTGATTGCGAAGAACGACGCCGTGCTGCGGGTTGAGAACCTCAACATCGGCTTTGGTGCCGTCCCGGCAGTGCGCGGGGTGTCTTTATCCATCGACCGCGGGCAGTGCCTGGCGCTGGTGGGCGAATCCGGTTCCGGCAAGTCCGTAACCGCGCGGGCCCTGATCGGCCTCGCCGGGGACACTGCGGATGTTTCGGCGCAGCGGATGGAACTGGGCGGTGAGTCCCTGACCGGGCTGGGTCGGCGCGGCTGGCGGCAGTTGCGCGGCAGCAAGGTCGGCTTTGTGCTGCAGGATGCGCTGGTCTCGCTGGATCCGCTGCGGACCATCGGGCGCGAGATCGAGGATTCGCTCCGGCTGCGGACCCGGCTGACGCGCGCCGAACGCAGCCGGCAGGTGCTGAAGCTGCTGGCCGATGTGGGCATGGACGATCCGCAGCTGCGGGCGGGCCAACGCTCCGGCGAACTCTCCGGCGGCCTGCGCCAGCGGGCCCTGATCGCCTCCGCCATCGCGCTGGATCCGGCGCTGCTTATCGCCGACGAGCCCACCACCGCGCTCGATGCCACGGTGCAGGCGCAGATTCTGGACCTGCTGGCCTCACTGCGGGAGCGGGGAACGGCGATGCTGCTGATCAGCCACGATCTGGCCGTGGTCGGTTCGGTGGCGGACCAGGTGGCGGTGATGACCGAGGGCAGGATTGTGGAGCAAGGCCCGGTGGCGCAGGTCCTGGGCTCGCCGCAGCACGACTACACAAAGAAGCTTCTGCGCGCCGTACCCTCCGGCCATCCCCGCGGTGCGCGCCTGTCCGGACCGTCGGGCCTGTCGGGCTTATCCCGTCCGTCCGGCACGTCCGCTCCAGCGACCGCGAAGCCAAAAGCTGCTGACCGCGATATCGATCAGCCCGGCGCCGGCACACCCGTCCTGCAGGCCACCGACCTGACCAAACGCTTCCGCAACCCGGACAAGACCAGCTTCACCGCCGTCGATACTGTGTCCTTCGAACTGGCCGCCGGGGAGACGCTGGGGCTGGTGGGCGAATCCGGTTCCGGCAAAACCACCATCGCCCGCATCGCCCTTGGGCTCACCGCGCCGGATGCCGGCGATGTCCGGCTGTTCGGCGAGCCCTGGAGCGCGCTCACCGAGAAGGAGCGCCGGAGCCGGCGGCCGTTGATCGGCACCGTCTACCAGGACCCGCTTAGTTCGTTCGATCCGCGGCTGACCGTCGGGCAGACCCTGGCGGATGCAGTCACCGGCGGCCGGACGCTGAATTCCCGGAGCGCCGGCGAGCAGGTCCAGGACCTGCTGGAGATGGTCGGGCTGCCCGCGGACTTTGCCCGCCGCGGCCCGCGCACGCTTTCGGGCGGCCAGCGCCAGCGCGTGGCCATCGCCCGGGCCCTGGCGCCGCGGCCCCGCATCTTGATCTGCGATGAACCAGCCTCGGCGCTGGATGTCTCGATCCAGGCGCAGATCCTGGATTTGCTCGATGACCTGCAGCGGGAACTGGGACTGAGCTACCTGTTCATCTCGCACGACCTCGGGGTCGTGCGGCACATGAGCGACAGGGTTGCCGTCCTGCGTCGCGGGCGGATCGTCGAACAAGGTCCGGCCGAGCAGCTCTTCGCCGCGCCCCAGCATCCCTACACACAGCAGCTCCTCGCGTCTTCCCCAGCCCTCGAAGCTCGCTGAATCCACAGCCGCCTCACGCCGGCGAGAAGGCAGGCTTAGTATGGAGGAGATACGCCACATCCAAAACTGAAGGAGACTTCCATTACCGAATCGCTTGCCCCCAGTGACATTTCGGATGCGTACTTTGGTGCCCCGGAACCGGAGGAAAGCCAGCGCGACGTCGTTGAGGTGACCTCTCCTGCCGCCGTCGCACGCTTGAGCGACCGCGAGGATGTCGTCAAGGTCAAGCGGCGCTATGCGCTGGTCAACAGGGACCGCACCCAGCATGAGGCGATGGTGGAGGACCTGCTGTTCATCCGCCGCGTGCTCGATGACGCTGGTATCGGATACTTGCTGGTCCGGGGCAATGATGCCCGTCCGGTCATCGCCATTAACTGGGATGACCGCCGGGAACTTCAGGACGCGCTGGCCGCCGCCTGCCTGAACGAACCGTTCTACTCCATGACGGTGGACGCCAAGAAGAAGCGCGCGCTGCTGGTCGGCGACGGCCGGCTCGCCGAGGGCAACCAGGCCCGTATCTTCCGGCTCTACCGCCCCCGCATCGAGCCGAACGGCGGGCTGGTCTACGGGCAGTCGGCCGGCGTGCAGCTGGAACTGTGGATGTGGCAGGACGAGAAGCTGATCCTGCCCATCGAAAACTCGCTGACCCGACGTTCGCTCCCTGCGGCCGAAGCCGTCCGCGGCACCGTGCGCCGGTATGGCTTGGACTGGCCGACCATCGAAAACATGTTCGCCGACCACGCCACGGACATCGACTTCGAGATCGACATCGTCTTCTCCTGGGTGGACGGGAACGATCCGGCCTACCAGGCCGCCCGCCGCAAGCGGATGGAAGGGGTCATCCTCGGCGAGGGCGACGACGCCGAGGCCCGTTTCCGGCAGATCAATGAGCTCAAGTACGCGCTGCGCTCGGTGTACATGTTCGCGCCGTGGATCCGCAACATCTACATCGCCACCGACTCCCCCGTGCCGGAGTGGCTGAACGCCGAGCATACGGCCATCAACATTGTGCGCAGCGAAGAGCACTTCAAGGATCCCTCGGTCCTGCCCACGCACAACTCGCAGGCCGTCGAGGCGCAGCTGCAGCACATCGAGGGCCTGAGCGAGCACTTCCTCTACTCCAACGACGACATGTTCTTCGGCCGCGCAGTGGGTCCGCACGTGTTCTTCTCCCCCGGTGGCATCACGAAGTTCATCGAGGCCTCCACCCGGATCGGGCTGGGCGATAACCACCTGGACCGCTCAGGCTTCGAGAACGCAGCCCGAGTGAACCGCAAGCTGCTCTACGATCGCTTCGGCCGCATCACCACCCGGCATCTGGAACACTGCGCCGCGCCCTTGCGCAAGAGCGTGCTGCTGGAAATGGAGAAGGAGTTCGCCGCCGAGTTCGAGGCTACCGCGGCGAGCCGCTTCCGCGCCAAGGACAACATTTCGGTCACCAACTCGCTCTACCACTACTACGCGCTGCTGACCGGCCGCGCCGTCACGCAGACCGAGGCCAAGGTCAAGTACATCGACACCACCATGTACTCGGGGCTGAAAGCATTGGCGAAGCTGCTCAAAAAGCGCAACCACGACTTCTTCTGCCTCAATGACGGCAGCTTCCCGGAAGTTCCGGCCCTGGAACGGCAGGAAGTCGTCACGGACTTCCTCGAGAAGTACTTCCCCATCCCCGCGCCTTGGGAAAAATAAGACCGATGGGAAAAATTAACGACTCCGGGCAAGTAACGGCCTAACGAGAATTACGACGGCGGGTGCTCACCCGCCGTCGTTGGGTTAGCCGTCGGGTTTACCGGCGGCAGGCCTTGACCACCCGCGCCACGGCGTGGCCGGCTGACCACACCAGCGGGACGGTGCAAACCAGCAGTGCCAGCGGGTTGGGCCGGAACGAGGCTTTGCCTTGGCTGTCCGGCGCCAGTACTCCGACGGGCAGCACCATTCCGCCGCCGCCACCACCGCCTTCGCCGGTCTCCGATTCGCCGCCGCCGAAGCCGAATTGGACGAGCGCCACCGGAACCACCTGCTCGGAGCCCACCTGGACCGGTTCGCCGTAGGCCCGTCGGACGCCGAACGAAGTGACCTTGTCGGCGATCGCAACGATCACATTGGTCCGCTTGGCAGGTTCCGCCGCTGGAGTTGGGCTGGCCGAGGCAGAGTTAGGCGAGGTTGGGCCGGCGGAAGTTTGGGAAGAATCAGGCATCATTCACCCAGCCTATTGAGCCCCGGTACCGCTGGCTACAAAACGGTGCCCACACCTGCGGAAGCCGTAGACGCAAAGGCGCGTGCCGCCGTCGTTGTCAGACTCCGGCGAGCTGGCGGCCGCTCTCGGGAATCCGGATGCCGGCCGCGTCAAGCCGGCGCTGGGTTTCCTCCGGGGACACGTATTCGCCCACGGTGGCGTAGTCGCCGATCGGCACCACCGAGTGGACAATCGTCTCGTCGTACACGTGGACCAGGTTGTAGGCCTGGGCGCCGTCGCGGCCGCGGGTGCCGCCCACGGGAACGTTCAGGTCCTGCGTGTAGCAGGTCGCCGACGCCACCGACACCGGAATGCCGGCGAACATGGCGGTGGTCGAATAGTGCAGGTGTCCGGCCAGGATGGTCCGCACGTCTGTATCCTCCAGCGCCGCGGCCAGCCGGCTCTGGTCCCGCAGCTCCACCAGCACGGACAGATCCTGCACGCACGGCACCGGTGGGTGGTGCAGCGCGAGAATGGTGCCGTGCGGCGCGGACACCGCCAGCTCCCCCTTGAGCCAGTCCAACTGGTTGTCGCTGAGCTCGCCATGGTGGAACCCGGGCACGGTGGAATCCAGCGTGATCACGCGCAGGCCATCGACGTCGTACGCCTTATCCAGCGGGGACATGTCCGCTGGCTGATCCAGAAGTCCGGTGCGCAGATTGGCGCGGTCGTCATGGTTCCCCATGGCCCAGATGACCTGCGCGTCCAACCGCTCCGCGGCCGGCTCGACGATGGCGCGGAGCTTGGTGTACGCCTCCGGCTCGCCCTTGTCCGCCAGATCTCCGGTGAACACGATGGCCTGCGGACGCGCGCCGGAAGCCTCGAGTTCGGTGAAGACCTGCTGGAGCCGGGCCTCGCTGTCCACCTGTCCGTACAGGGGATTCGGACCGCCCACCAGATGGGTGTCGCTCATGTGCAGTATGAAATGGTGAGGCCGTGGATGCTCGGCCTGGATGTAATCCATCACTAACCTTCTGCTGTTTCGGAACCGGGATACCCGTTTCCTATTACATTCCATCCAAGCAGACGAGGCTCAAACCGCAAGTTAACACAGGGCGGCATTTCGGTTTGTTTCGCTTAACTGAATCTCAGCAGCCCATGCATTAGCAACGGAAAACAGTGCGAAATGCGCCGGAAACAAACTGTAACCCGCGCCACCCGGCTGCGCAGTTGTCCGAATCGGCTGCGCAGTCGCCCCTTCCGGCAGAAGCTGCCTGCCGAACACTGGCAGGAGTGGTCCCCCGGAAGTACGCTCGAAGGGACCGAGTCTGACTACCGGAAGGACCTGACATGAAGCTCAGCCACATTCCCCTGCGCCTGACCACCGGCGGATTTATCCTCAATTCCGGCATCGGCAAGATGAACCTGGACAAGGACAGCGCCGCATACCTGCAGAGCATGGCCGGCAACATCCTGCCCCAGATTAAGGACATGGAGCCCGAGCAGTTCGGCAAGTACGTCAGCTACGGCGAGCTCGCCCTCGGCAGCGCGCTGCTGGCTCCGTTCATCCCCAGCCGGCTGGTGGGCCTGGGCCTCGCCGCATTCTCCGGCACGCTGATCGGCATGTACCTCAAGACCCCGGGCATGACGCACGAGGACAGCGTCCGCCCCACCGCCGAGGGAACCGGCCTGGCCAAGGACATCTGGATGTTCGGCATCGCGCTGGCCCTGATCCTGGACTCCAAGGGCAAGCAGAAGTCGCTGAAGGTCTAGCCGGCCACCGTCTTTAAAGCCGAGAACGACGGCGGCGCCCCACCTTTTGAAGGCGGGGCGCCGCCGTCGTCCGCTGTTGGAAGTTTGCTACACGTCGGCTTTGGCGCGCGCACGGATCCGGCTGATCGCCGTGATGAGCAGGGCGACCGCCAGCAGGATGTACAGCGTGATGGTGATCGGGCTGTCCACGAAAACGGCGTAGTCCCCGTTGGAGGACAACAGGGCCGAGCGCATGGAGGTTTCGGCCAGCGGACCCAGCACAATGCCGATCATGATCGGCGCCAGCGGGATGCCGTAGCGGCGCATCAGGAAGCCCAGCACCCCGATGCCGAGCACCATCAGCAGGTCGAACACCGACGCCGACGTCGCGTAGACGCCCAGCCCGCAGAAGACCGAGATTCCCGCGTACAGGTACTGCTTGGGGATCAGCAGCAGCCTGGCCCAGAACCGTGCGAAGGGCAGGTTCAGGATCAGCAGCACGATCAGGCCGAGGAAGAAGCTGGCCAGCAGCGCCCAGACCAGATCCGGTGCGCGGTCGAAGAGCAGCGGGCCCGGCTGCAGCCCGTACTGCTGGAACGCCGCCAGCATGATCGCCGCGGTGGCCGAGACCGGCAGGCCCAGCGCCAGCAGCGCTCCCATCGCGGTACCCGTGGTCGCGTTGCCTGCCGCTTCCGGGGCGGCCAGGCCGCGGATGGCGCCCTTGCCGAACATCGGCTTCCGGCGGCGGCGGTCCAGCGAACGCTCGGCCCCGTAAGCCAGGAAGGTTGGCACTTCCGCGCCACCCACGGGAATGACGCCGAAAGGTACACCGATCGCCGTGCCGCGCAACCAGGCCGGCAGCGCCTCGCGGAATTCGGCCTTGGAGAGGTATGGCCGGCCCGAGGAGGGCGTGGCCACGGCGGCCGGATCGCGTCGGATCCGCGAGGCCACGTGGAACACCTCGCCGAGGGCCAGGATGCCCACGGTGACGGTGATGATGTTAACGCCGTCGAAAAGTTCCGGCACGCCGAAGCTGAAGCGCTCGGCGCCGGAGATGCTGTCGATGCCGAGCACGGCAATACCGAGGCCGAAGACCAGGGAAACCAGTCCCTTGATCACCGAGTCCGAGACGACCGAGGAGGTGGCCAGGAACGCGAAGACAGCCAGCGCGAAGAATTCCTGCGGGCCGAAGTTGGCGGACAGGTCTGCCAGGACGGGGGCGAAGAACACCACCAGAACGCTGGCAATGATGCCGCCGATGAAGGCGCCGATGGCAGCGGTCGCCAGGGCTTGCGGCGCCCTGCCGGCTTTGGCCATCTTGTGGCCCTCGAAGGTACTGGCGATCGACGAGGCTTGTCCCGGCGTGTTCATCAGGATGGCCATGGTGGAGTCGCCGAAGAGCCCGCCGAAGTACACCCCGGCGAACATGATGAATGCCCCGATCGGATCCAGCGCGAACGTCATCGGCAGCAGCAGCGCCACCGCCATGGAGGACCCCAGTCCCGGCAGTACCCCCACTGCGGTGCCGAGGAACGCACCCACGACTACCCAGAGCAGATTCATCGGCGTCAGCGCCAGGCTGAAGCCTTCCATCAAGTTGGCTAGAGCATCCATTTAGAACACACCTCCCAGGAACCCTGCGGGCAGATTGAGGCCCAACGCGGCACCGAAGGCGAGCTGGATGAGCGAGGCGACCACGAGCGCCAGGCTGATGTCGAACAGCGGCCGGCGGCTTCCCATGGCCCGGGCCATCCCCCAGAACAGAACAGCTGCGGCGATAATCCAACCGAGCGGTTCCATCAGCAAAGCGAAAAGCAGGAAGCTGCCGATAGCCACCACAACCGAGGACCAGTCCGAATACGTTGCGTACTTCCGGGCCGCTGCCTTTTCGGCCGCGGCCCGGACGTCCGGATCAAGGTCCTCTTCGAATTCGTAGTGCGGGGGCTTGGGCGGGTCCGGGTTCTTGATCGTGAACACGGCCAGGAGCACCGAAAGAAGGTAGCCGGCCGCCACGATCAGAGCCGGGAAGAATGTTGGTCCGGGGAAGGCTGCGCCCGAAGGTACATCCATGTCGAATATGCCCACCAGCAGATAGGTGCTGAACGCCGCCAGTACGACGGCGATGATAATTCCGCTGCGTCCGTGCCAGAAGCCCCGGGCAGCCGGCGAGGCATCCGCGGCCGGCCTCGGCGCGCCCGGATGCGTTTGGTTGTCCGGATGTGTCACAGGTCCAGCCCTTCCAGGATCTCGGCGACTTCTTCTTCCTCCGCGGCGATGAACTCCTCGAATTCTTCGCCGACCATGAAGGTGTTATCCCATTGGTTGCGGGCCAGAGCGTCTTCCCACTCCGCCGTCTGCGACATTTCGGTGATGATGCTCAGCAACTCCTCGAAGTCCTCGTCGCTGGTCCCCGGTGCGGCGACCATCCCGCGCCAGTTGCTCATCTGCACGTCGTAGCCTTCTTCCAGCAAGGTGGGAACGTCGATGCCTTCCAGCCGCTGCGGCGCCGAGATGGCCAGAGCCTTGACCCTGCCCGCCTCGATCTGGTCCGCGAATTCGTTGTAACCGCTGATGGCTGCTTTGGCGGTATCGGAAAAGACGGTCTGCAGGGCTTCGCCGCCACTGGTGTTGGGGATATAAGTGGTCTGCGAGGCATCGATCCCTGCTTCCATGGCCAACTGCGCCATGACCAGATGGTCAATGGAGCCGATTGAGCCGCCGGTGAACGGGAACTCCCGCGGATCCTTCTTCCATTCGGCGATCAGGTCATCGATGGAGTTGAAGGGCGAATCGGCAGGCACCACGATCGCGTCGTAATCATCGGCCAGCCGGGCCAAGGGACGCACGTCGTCCATTCCCACCGGGGAGTCGTTGAGCTGGATGCCACCGAGCATCACGGTGCCCGTGGCCATCAGGGTTGAGGACTGTCCGTGCATGGTGGAAAACTGGCCCAGACCGATGGTACCGGCGGCGCCGGGCACGTTGACTACCTGAACGCTGTTCACAATGCCGTTGGAGCGCAGGGCCTGCTGCTGTTCGCGTGCGAAAGTGTCCCACCCGCCACCGGCACCGGCAGGAGCAATAAGGGTCAGCTTGCTGCGCAGCTCCGCATCGGCTGCGCTGCGGGAGGACGTGAAGACTGCTCCTCCGATGACAAGCGCCGCGATCACGCCGTAGATAGCCAGACCGACGGTCCGTTTCCGGGAACGGCCACTCGCGGCCGTGGAGCCGCCGGGTTGGGGCTTCGGGGATGCCATGATTCCCGACCTTCCTTAGAATTGCTGATAGTGGCGCATTCACCATGCGAACTCTGGTTCGTTACAAGAAACCGATCCAATGTAGGCTATTTCACGCGGCCAGAGGGACCTAAACCCGTCGCAACTGGCGGACGGCGAAAGGCAACATTTATGACTATTCTCGTTGGTCGGTCCCGCTCCAGGGAAGGAACGGCCGCCTTTACAGCTGCCGTCGCGGAAGCTCGACTCCGCGGACAGGATCTTGTGGTTTTCGATCTGGACCGGACCGTTCATGATGAAGAAGTCGTCGGCGGCAGCCAGTTGGACTTCCCTACCGAGGTGGAGGGCGTGGCCGTGAGTTACCGGCTGCCGAACGAACGCAGCCGTGATGCCGTGGGTGATCTTCTGGACACGGCTGAGGCCCTGGATCCGTCGCTGATCATCATTGGGATCCGGCACCGGAGCTCCGTGGGCAAGTTCCTGCTGGGCAGTAGCGCCCAGCAGATCCTGCTACAGGCCAATGCCCCTGTCCTCGCAGTGAAGGCAGAGTACAGCGCGTGATCACAACGGAGCGTTGACGCCCGCTTAGGATTGTTCCGTGAACGATTCGATCCATTCAGACGCAGGATTAGCGTCAGCGGAATCTGCAACCATGCCCGGATTTGGGACCGGCAGAACAGTGCTGCCCGCCGACGCTTTAATCCGACAGGCCACAGCCGACGACGCCGTCGCCCTCGCCGAATTGGCCGCGGCAACTTTCCCGCTGGCGTGCCCTCCGGTCATGACCGAGGACGACATCAACGGCTACATAGCAGAGCATCTCACGGAGGCCCGGTTCAGCAGCTATATCGCCAACGCGGAACGAACCGTGATGGTGCTCGAAGAGCCGAATGCTGATCCAGTCGACGCGTCCGCAACTCGCCCCGGCCTGAGGCTGGTGGGCTACAGCATGCTCGTCCACACCCCTCCCCTGGATGTCGAAGTCCAAGCAGCTCTGACCTTGCGGCCTACTTCGATGCTGAGCAAGTTCTACATTCGGGCCGACGCCCACGGCAGCGGCCTGTCTCATCGGCTCATGAACGCCACCCTGTCCGCCGCTGCGAAAAACGGTTCGCGTGCGGTGTGGCTCTCCGTCAGCGAAGAAAACGTGCGTGCCCAGAAGTTCTACGCCAAGAACGGCTTCCGGACCGTTGGCGGCATGAACTTCCCCACCGGCCGCCTGGTTTTGCGCGACTTCGTGCTGGAACGAGCTGTCTAAAAACCATACTCAGGCAATTCACAGGTTGCTCCCGGCCAACAATCAAGTTCAAGACCTACTGTGAAGTTACCTCATAAAGGTGCGAGTGATGCGGCGCCGGCCGGTCGGAGTTTCCCCCCAACCTCCAACCAGCCGGCGCCATCTCTTTAACTTCATTCAGTACCCCCACGGCGGATTCTAGGCGCCCGTTACCCCCACGGGCCCTGCCGGTCTGTTCCACACCCCTGCCGGCCGCCGCTTCGCGAGTTGCTGCATACGCCTGGCATCACGTCGCCTTGGTCGCCCTGGCAAGCTCCGCCGTCGGAAGTTTCCGATGTTTTTCTGCCGCTTCCACTCCATGGTTGTGCGTGGTCACATACTGTCAGAGGCGGTTCTTAGTGTGGGTGTATGGAAGATTTCCAGTTTGATTTCATACCGGCGCCGGCGCCGGACCGGGAGCGCGGTTTGCGGGCACTCGGCTTGGCGGGGCGTTCGTTGCTGGAAATCATGCTGCACAAACTCCTCCTCGATGCCTGGGCCGAGGAGAACCTGGCCTTCGCCGGCCGGCACTCGGAGCCCTTCGACGAAGCCGCCGAGGAAGCGGCCGGGACCCTGGCGACGGCCGCGGTGCTGCCGGAGGTGCCGGGCCTGCCGGAGGGCTGGGAGAACCTGGCGCCGGCGGCGCTGGCCGCGGTTTTGGAGCGGATTGATCCGGAGGGCCTGGATGACGTCGGGACCGTTGATTACCTGCAGGCATCCGCGAAGGCCGTGGCGTGGCTGCAGTCCGGCCGGGTGAAGGCCTTGAGCCGGTTCACCGAGCTGCGCCCGGCCGAGGGCGCCGAGACCGGCAACGCGCACGGGTTCTCTTCCTGCGCGGCGACGGAGATCGCCGCGGCCCTGGCCCAGCCCCGCGGGGCTGCGCAGAAGGACCTCACCGAGGCCGCGCAGCTGTGCGACCATTTGCCGGCCACGGTGGAGGCGATGGCCGCCGGGGACCTGGACCTGCCGCGGGCCACCGCGATCGCGCGCGGCTCCCAGGATCTGCCCGAAGAACTCTTGCCCGCGTTCGAGGCCGGGGTCCTGCCCCAAGCCGGCGGGATCACCGTCGAGAGTGTGCGGGCCCGGGCCCGCAAGGCCCGTGAACGTTTGCACCCGGAAAGCCTGACCGTCCGGCACGAACGCGCGAACCAGTCCCGGAACGTCGGCTTGGTGCCGCAGGATGACGGGATGGCCGAAGTCTGGTTCCGCTGCAGCGCGGACAAGGCGGTGATGGTGTTCAACCTGGTTCAGGCCCTCGCGAAGAAGCTTCAGGGCCCCGACGAAGCCCGGACCCTGCCCCAGCTGCGCGCCGACGTCATCACCGACCTGATCCTCCACAGCCCCGGCACCTGCAACGGCAGCGGGACCGGAACCTGCGCCGGCAGCGGCGGCGGCGGCAGCAGCGCAGCCACCGGCACCGGCACCGGCAGCGGCGCGGGGACGGGGACCGGGGCCGGCGCGGGGGTGACGGCCAGCGTCGCGGTCACGTTGTCACTGGAGACCGCGGCGGGGTTGAGCGAGGAACCCGGTGAACTCGCCGGGTACGGGCCGATCCCGCCAGACCTGGCCCGCAACCTCGCCGGACTGACGGAATCGTGGCTGCCGGTCCTGACCGATGGATACGGCAACGCGATCGCCGCCGCGAAAGACCTGCGGCACCCGCCCGAATGGCTCAAACGACTCGTCCGGTTACGTGACGGACACTGCACCGGCCCCGGCTGCCGCGTCGAAGCCCGCTTCTGCGAGATCGACCACACCGTCGCCTGGGAAGACGGCGGCAAAACCGTCCTCGAAAACCTCAAGGCGCTCTGCAAACCCGAGCACGCTGCAAAACACAAAGGCGGCTGGAAAGTCACCCAATATGCCGACGGCAGCACCGTCTGGAAATCGCGTACCGGCCACGAATGGAGCAGCACGCCGGAAAACAGCTGGTCCATCCGCCCACCAGCCGAACCACCACCACCGGACCTCTACACCCCACCGCCTTTCTAACGCTTCTCAATGTAGAGGCGGCGCCTCACCCCAACGGTCAGACGCCGCTGTCGTTAGTCAAGGTTCCAGGTCAGGGAGCGACGACGACGTGCTCGTTCGGCACGCAATGCGTCATGGTGAGCCCTTCGACGTTCCGCGGACCGTTCTTGCCCAGGTTCTTCATCCGCGACACCTCGGCATCCGCGAGAGTCTGCGACTGCAACGGCCCAAGGTCCTTCACATCCTCCAGGCTGATGCCCAGGCCCTCGCCCACGCGGGAGCCGAGCTCGTCGTCGACCATGTAGAAGTGCCAGAGCATGCGCTCCTGGACCTTCCGGTCCGCCTGCGCAATCAACGTGGTGAAGTTGGTGACGAGGTCATCCTGTTCCCAGTCTTCGAGCAGTTGGTAGCGCTGGCCTGCCTGCTCATAATCGTTGGTGCGCGGGATGCGGGCACGGGTCAGCCGGCCGGTGAGTTCCGGGCCCTCAATGTCCTCCGTCTGGTAATGCCCCTCGCGCAGGCCACCCGTGATGGAGGGTTCATAGTTGACGTGCGGGTTCTGTCCCACGCCGAGATCGCGCCCGTAGGACATCTGCCCGCCGGTCTGGTTCGTGGCTACCTGTACCCGTCGAGGCGAATTCACTGGCAGCTGCAGGTAGTTCGGCCCCACCCGATAGCGCTGGGTGTCGCTGTAGCTGAAGGTACGGCCCACCAGCATTTTGTCGTCGGAGAAATCCAGCCCGTCCACCAGCACGCCGGTTCCGAAGGCGATCTGCTCGTTCTCGTTGTGGTGGTCGGAGACGTTCTCGTTCAGCGTCATGGTGCCGACGAGTTTGGGCTCGAAGTCCTGTTCCGGCCAGGTCTTCGTGTCATCCAAGGGGTCCCAGTCGAGTTCCGGATGCTCGTCGTCGCTCATCATCTGCACGTAGAGATCCCATTTCGGGAAGTCGCCGCGCTCGATCGCCTCGAACAGGTCCTTGGAGGCGTGGCCGGTGTCGTTGGCCTGGATGCTCGCCGCGTCCGCTTCCGTCAGGCTCTTCACGCCCTGGTGCGGCTGCCACGTGTACTTCACCAAAACTGTTTCGCCGGCCTGGTTGCACCACTTGTAGGTATTGACGCCGAAGCCCTGCATGTGGCGGTAGTCGGCCGGGATGCCGCGCGGGCTGAACAGGTTGACCAGCATGTGCATGCACTCGGGTGTCTGCGACATGAAGTCGAAAATGCGTGCAGGCTCCTGCCGGAAGGTGATGGGGTCCGGCTTGAGCGCGTGGATCACGTCCGGGAACTTGATGGCGTCCCGGATGAAGAACACCGCCAGGTTGTTGCCGACCAGATCCCAGTTGCCGTCCTCGGTGTAGAACTTCACCGCGAAACCGCGCGGATCGCGGGCAGCCTCCGAGGAGTCGTGGCCGCCGATCACCGTGGAAAACCGCACTGCCACGTCCGTCTTCTTGCCGGCTTCCTGGAACAGCTTTGCCCGCGTGTACCGGGAGATCGGTTCGTCGCCCCACTTTCCGGTGGCTTCGAACGTGCCGAAGGAAACGAACCCGCGTGCGTGGACCACCCGTTCGGGAATGCGCTCCCGGTCAAAGTGGCTGATCTTCTCAAGGAACTGGTAGTTCTCCAGGGTGGCCGGACCGCGTGGGCCAACCGTCCGCTGGTTCTGGTTGTCGTAAACCTGATGCCCTTGCCGATTGGTCAGGATGGACCGGTCATCGCCTTCTGCTGGTGGCCGATTGGCTGCATCTGTCATGGTCTTACCTTCTTAGGGGAATTGGATGCAAGGCGGCCCGGGACAGGCCATCGCCCGTAGTTACCACTCTGTTACCGGCGGCGGCAGAGGTCAATACGTGCAGACGCCAAGAGACAACAGCCGTGGATGAACGCTGGCCAGCGCCTCGCAGCCGCCACTCACTGAGCTAATCAGACCGTCGATCACCGAGGTCAGTAAGCATCATGAACGACGGCGGGGCGCGCGGCTACCCAGGTCAGGTCCAGCCCGGCGTGCGGGCAGTCGACGGACCATTCGGTGAAACCGGCGGCGAGCGCGTCCGGATCATCCGAGGCGAACAGCACTACGCCGGGATAGTCGCGTACAACGTCAGCCAGCATCTGCCTGCCGTCCCGGTCCAGGTCCGCGTCCAGCCGGTTGACCACCAACACCGGAGGCTCCCCCAGCATCGCCCGGGCCAGCACAAGCCGTGCCCGCTCCGAGGTGGACAGAGGCTCGCCGCCGCGTTTGAGCATGGTCTGCTCGCCCCGCTCCAGCCGTGCAATAGCTCCGGCCAGTCCCACCTGTTCCAACGCGGCCGATCCTTGCGCCGCATCCAGGTCAGGCCTCCGGTAGCGCACGCTGCGGGCAATCGATCCCCGCTCCAGGTACGCTCCGGCAGCGGCATAGCCGACCAGTCGCCGCCGGTCCCGTCCGCCGCTGTCCAGCAGCGACTGGCCGTCGACCTGAGTAAACGCATCGGGATCGCCGCGCACCCCGATCAACGTTTCCAGCAACCTGGTCTCCACTGCTGGATCCGCGGAGCGGATGTGTACCCGCTGGCCCGGCCAGGCCCGAAGCTCCGGGACGGGGCAGTTCCGGCATTCGGCCAGGCCCGCTACCAGGAGCGAGCCCGCATCCTCGCCGGCCAGCGGCTCCCCGTTCAACGCCTCCCCGTTTGAAGCCGCTTCATTCGCGCCCACCGCGGTCGCACCCACAGCAGTGGCGTGGCCGGCCGAGGCGGCAACCCGCCGTCGTCGTTCGTTTCCTTCCGGCGCCGAAACGGCGAGGGCGGGACCGAGGATTCGGCGTGCGGCCTTGAAGTTCTGCCGGTATTCGACGGCGCGGCCCATATCGGTAATGGGGGCCGCGATCATGCCCACGATGGTCAGCGCGGCGGCGACAGTCGCCGTCGGAATGGCCTGCCAGCTGCCCACGGCGGCGACCGCAGCGGTGCCCAGCGAGGCCGCGGCTGCGGCGGCACCACGGATGGAACCGGAAGCGGCGGCGCGCTGCACCGCCGCGTCGACCACGTTGCGGCCGGCCTTGTCCACCTGTTTCACCTCGCGCGCTTCGCCTCCCGCGGCGCGGATGGTGCCGGCTGCCATGACCGTATCGGCGAGCCGTGCCGCGAGCCGCCCGCGTTGCCGCCGCAGGGCACGCGCCCGTTCAAAGGCCGGCCTGGCCAGCATCGCCAGGCACGCGGCCAGAACAGCCAAGGGAACGACGACGGCGAGGGCAAGTCCCGGCGCGAGCAGCCACAGCGCCACCGCCGTGCCCAAAATGAGCGGGATGCCCACGGCCAGCGGCGAGATTCCCATTGCGATCCAGTTGCGCACGCTGGAGAGGTCATTGGTGCTGCGAGCGATGGTCACGCCCGGCGACGGACCCCGGTCGGTGGCGAGCGCGGATTTCACCAGGCCTTTGCGGATCTGATGGATGTAGTCCTGGCCGAGCATCTCGCCCAGCACCCGTTCGAGAGCCCGCAGGCCGCCGATGGCCAGCGCGGCCGCGGCCAGTCCGGCGACGAGGGGGACGATGTTCCCGGCACCTGCTGGGGCTTCGTCGAGCAGCCACATCATCAGCAGCGCACTGGCACCGGTCACCGCCGCCATGGCCAGGCCGGTACTGACCAGCAGCGCCATCAAACCACGCCGGCGGCCACTGAGCAGCCGGGGCAGGCCAGGCGGAAGTTTCTTGCTAGGCATACTTCGCACCTGCCTTATTTGCGTGCGGGCAACAGTTCCAGGGCCGTTGCCGGGTTGCACAGATCGTAGGTGTCGATCACGCGGGTGGTGATGACCCCGGCGGCTTCCCGGGCGGCAAGCGGCGAGGCGGTGAGCAGGCCCGAGACCGCCGGCACGGAAACTCCGGCATCCTGCAGGACGCCGATGCCCGCCGTGGCACCCAATGCATCTGCGGCGGCGAACACCACGTGGTCGACGGCCGCGTGGAAAACCGGGTCATGGAGCAGCCTGCTCGTTTCGCCCTGGTAGACGCCGTCGGCAATCTCCACCACGATCACATCGGTCTCGGACGTGGTCAGGGTGTCGATGAGGCTGGTCAGCAGGCCACGCACGGTTTCGTAGTCCAGCAGATAAGTGGTTGGGAAGCCGAAGTCGGTGAAGTCCAGCACCAAGCGGGCACCCGCGTCGGTGAAGAGGCGCGGATCGTTGCCGGAGCCGGTCCCGGTCGCCTTGCCCGCCGAAACCCGCAGGCCCGCTGCATCCAGCCCGTTGACCAGGCAGCCCAGCGTTGTCGACTTGCCGGAATTCATCGAGGTACCCAGCACCGCAATCACCGGCGGCCGGCCGGGCAGCTCCGTTGCATGGTTGACCGTGTGCGGTGCCAGGTCCTGCAGGTTGACCACCACGCCGTCCTTGGCCAGCAGGCCGATGGGCTGGATGGTCGTGGCCTTGTCGATGTCCGCGTGCTGCTCAAGGACACGGGCGGCCAGTCCCCCGCCGGCCACCAGGCTGCATTCGCCCAGATCATCCGGCACGACGGCGAGGAACTGGTCCGGCGCGTAGCGGTTCCCGAAGGCGACCAGGATTTCATCGCCGGGGAACATGGCCTGGCGGCGCGAAGCCGGGCTTTCCAGTTTCGTGTGGTTCCCGATCTCCACTACCTTGGCCAGCACCACGTCGCCGGCGGCCGGAGTAATGTCCAGCAGTTCGTACCCTGCCGGATCGAGTGCCAGCCGGTCCGCGAGGAAGCGGGTGGTGTAGGCCTTCTTGGCCCGCTGCAGCCGCTGGGGATCCGCGGCTACTGCTGTCCTGGCGATGCTTGCGGTGCTGATAGTGGGGGAAAGGGCTTCGCTGGGGTGGGCGACGAGTGTCATAGTCTTCTCCTTAGTCCGGGTTTTGCTGTCAGTAATGACTAAACGCGGCCCATATGAAAGGGACATGATGTACCGATGAGAGTGCTCTCATGAACCGTTTACCCTGGCTTCATCTCCCGTGCCCCGGCTTTTCAACCGCCTCTGCTGCCAGGCCGGAAGCCGCGGACCGCCGCGCGTCGCTCGCGGGCCCGGCCCCGTCGTCGTTTCCTATTGGCACCGCATTGGGGCAGGATTGATGCAGACAACTGGACATGAGGAGGCCTAAGTGCTGGCACTGGTGCGACACGGTGAGACCGACTGGAATTCGGCCGGACGGCTGCAGGGGCATACGGACATCCCGCTGAATGAGTTGGGCCGCAGGCAGGCTAACGACGCCGGCGCGAAGCTGGCGACGGAGGAATGGAACCTTCTGGTTTCATCACCTTTGCGCCGCGCCCGCGAAACCGCGGAGATCATCGGCAAGCACGTTGGGCTGTCGATTTCCGGCACTCTGCCAGGACTGATCGAACGGGACTTCCGCGACGCCGAAGGCACCGTCCTGCTGGGCATGGACCGGACCGAGATCGACAAGGTGCTGCTCGTTTCCGAGCCGGAAGCCGAAGTGGCGGCACGCAGCATTGCCACGCTGCAGGAACTGGTTAACGCGAATCCAGATCAGCGCATCATCGTCGTCGCGCACGGCACGCTCATCAGGGTGACCATGGGACTTCTGCGGGGCGAAGCCCATGCCCACGTCATCAACGGCGAGGCCATCGAGCTGGAACCGGAGCTGCTGCTCGGCTTCGAGGCGGAGCAAGTCGCCGGCTAGCTCAGAGCAGCGACTGGATCACCAGTGTCCACCGGTCCAGCCATTCGCGCGAGCTTTCCGGGTCTTCCCAGGACTTCTCGTTGAGGTACAAACCCTGCACAGGAACCGTGGCGCCGAGCTCAACAAGTACCGGCTTGAGCAGCAGCTCCGGGGCCAGCGCGTGAGCCGGGCCAGCACCGAGCATCAACGGTACTGCGACAACGCCTTTGAGCCCGTCACCGCTTGCGAACTGGTCAAGGAAGAGCTTGAGCACTCCTGTGTAAGTGGCCTTGAAGGTCGGCGACGCGAAAATCACCAGGTCACTGGACTGGATCGTCTTCACGGCCGCCGCGACGGCGTCGTCGCCCCACCCCAGCAGGCCCGGGCCCAAAGTGATGACGTCGACGGCATTGTCCACCGGGGCTCCGGTGATCTGCTCGGCCAGGAGCCGGGCCGCGGCAAGGGTCCGGGAGGCCGGCTTCGGGTTTCCTGCAACTACGGTAACGGTCATACAGGGACGCTACCGCTCTACCCCGGCCGCGGGGAGCCACGTGTCAGGACGTTACAAACCCGGTTGCGCTGCCAGCCGTTCGCATGATGGACGAATGCTTTCATTCGGCGTTACACTGAATGACCAAATACCAGCACCCTTAGCAACTGAATAACGCATGTCCCCTCTGACTCTGCGTCCGGGCGGACGAATCATCAGGCCTTCCAATACGCCCATCCCCAGGACCGTTAGGACATCTGCCATGCGTGAGAAAAGGTACACGGCCACAGCCAAAGCCAACAGCAAGCATCCGTACGATTGGGGCCGCGCCATGGCCCTGGCGGTCTCCAAGCTATTGCACCAGGCAGAGGATGACGGCCTTGCCACCCAGCGCAGGAACCTCTACGACGAGGACCTGCGCCTGAGGATCAGCGAACTGGCGGACGGCATCCAGATCACACTCTCCTGGTCCCCCGCGGCAACACCCGTCCCGGACACTGCAGCCGCCTCCCCGCTGACAGTGGAACACCTAACCGTCGCCTGATGGTAAGAGCCGCACCGAATGCCGGTGCGGCTCTTACCATTCCTGCCGGCTCAGTTGCCTTCCGAATAGCTGTCCGCCGGCACTGCAATCTGGAATCCGCAGGCACAGCGAAGTACCAGCGTGTCCAGTTCGACATGCGGCAGTGCATCCGCCTCGGGATCATGGTTGATCACAGGGTCATAGATAGGCCGCTGAGCGGAATCGAACGGCCGCATCGGCTCACCGCAATGGATGTAGGCGGATTCGATCGCCACCAGCCTGCCTGCCTCATCAGCCTCGCCCAGCCATGGCTTCTGGGTCTGATGCCCATAGAAGCTCTCACATTCGGCACACGAATAGCTGATGTTCCACAACGGATGCCCGCTGAGGTCCTGCTCTTCGGCGGGCTCGACCTCTTCAATAATCAAATAGTCGTCCGTGGCGCAGACGGAGCACCAAGGATCAGAGATGTCGTCATCCCTATCGATGGGCCGATAGCGCTGCTTGTGATTGGGCATTACCACTCTCACTCCCTCACAGAAGATCAATTTGGACTTTGCTAGCCAACCCCAACTAAATCTCGTATAGCTACCACTAAGTATACTTACTGGTTCAACTTACAGTGTAAACCCGCGAGCCGCAATGAGATGCGGCCAGCGGGGGATCTGCCCGGTTCTCTGCCAATTTAGTTTGATTGGCACAATCAAACTTTAGGACGTATCCTCATCATGTGCAAAAGATTCAAGGGGCCGGGAGCCAAGGTGACACTGGCCCTACTGCGGGTGACCAAGTAAGGTCCAGCGTCACCCAATTGATCCGCTGGGCCGCGCGTTCGCAGGTCCGCAAAGAATTGTTTGGCCCCGCCGCCTCGGACATGTCCCCCAACGATGTGGCGCTGCTGGACTACATCAGCAAGAACGGTCCGGTGCGCGTCTCCGAACTTGCTGTCCAGCACGGCGTCGATAAATCCACGATGACCCCGCAGGTCCGGCGGCTCGACGACAAGGGGCTCGTGGACCGCCAGTCAGATCCAGGCGATGCCCGGGCAACGCTGGTCAGCACCAGTGAAGAAGGCCGCGAGATGCAGCGCCAGATCGGTGCGGCCGGAGCGGATCTCTTCGACGAGGTCCTGGCCACCTGGTCCGCGAAGGACCGTGAAACACTTGCACGTATGCTGGACCGCTTCGTCCAGGAACTTGCCGACCACCAAGAAACCGGTTTCGAACCAGTTGCCGAAGGAAACACCACGTGAGCGTCCCCGCCCCCACCAGGAACATACAGGAGTTCAAAACCAGCCCTATGACTCGATTGCTCCTTGCTCTGGGTAACTGGCGGCGCCGTGCCTCCGAGGCCAGCCTTGGCCTGCCGCTGGGAATCCTGGCCGTCACGGCCACCTTTTGGCTTGTGGTCTGGCTGGCAGACCAAGCTCTTCAGGGGTCGATCTCCCCCGTGGGCGTACTCGTCCGGATCTACGGGACAGGCGCGTTTGTCATGCTGACGCTGCTCATGGTCGCGATCGCCGTCTGGATGATCGTTCAGAGGTTGGGTTACCGTGACGTGTTCTTCGACGGCACGGGCGACAGCGCGGAACAGCAGTCGCCCGCCCCGAAGTGGGATTCCGCTATCCCGGACTTCACCGGCCAGATCACCAAACTGGTTTCCTCCATGGACGCTCCCGCCTCGCCGCTGACTGCCACGGCTCCGGGCGAATCGGCCACTCCGGCGGCTGGGAATCCGCCGCGAACCAACGACCCGGCGGATGAGTGCACGCCTTCCGCAGACCAGGCTGCACCTCCGGCCGGTGGAGAAAGCGGGCAGAAGGCTGCTCCTGCTCCAAAGACTGCGCCCCAGCCAGCGCCTACAAAGCCGGCAGCTTCCCCGGCAGCCGACGCCCCTGCAGCGGCCAAGTCCGCAGCCCCGTCCCCGTCCCCGGCTCCTCCTGCGGCTAAATCCCCGACTGGCAAGAGCGCCACGGGCAAAAGTGCCCCTGGAAAAAGCGACCCCAGCAAGAACGCCCCGGGCAAAAAGGCACAGGCGAAGTCCTGCGCGTCGAAGCCGCTGCTGAAACGCAAAGGCCGCAAATAGGACCACGGCCCTTAGCGGACCAGTGCACAATTAGGAATCCCATTGGCCTCTTGACGGCCTACTGAACCTGGAGGATAGTCCAACTGGTTGGGGCTTGTTTCCAGTAACTGGAAAACCGACTGGTGGACCGGCAAGACGCGGGGCTTGGGGCCGATGTTTCTACCGGCTCATGAGGCCGTGGCATTGAATACTTTCGGATCCGGACTCGCTGTCCCGGGTCATTGGCTGAGCCGGAATGGTTGGAGCTCGTCATGCTATCTCTTGAAGAAACACAAACATTGGCTGCCTTGGTCGCGGGACCTGTTATGGCACCTGGGGCGCCGGGCTACGCGGAGGATACCGCCGCGTTCAATCTCGCTGCCGTATATCGGCCGGACGTGGCCCTTGGTGCTATGAACGCCGCTGATGTTGTGGCGGGCGTGCAGTGGGCTGCAGCCCGCAATATACCCATCGCAGTCCAAGCCACCGGCCATGGAGCCAACAGCTCCATCGAAGGCGGCCTGCTCATCAATACCAGTCGTATGCAGGACCTGCAGATCGATTCGGTGGAACGGACGGCGCGGATCGGCGCCGGAGTGAAATGGCGCAGCTTGCTGGCGGCCAGCGTTCCGCTCGGCCTGGTCGGCCTGCACGGTTCGAGTACCGACGTCGGCGTCGTCGGCTATACGCTCGGCGGAGGGTTGCCTCTTCTCGGCCGGACATACGGTTTTGCCGCCGATCATGTACGAAGCTTCGAGATCGTCACACCAGACGGCGTGCTGCGCCGCGTGGACGCGGAGCATGAGCCGGAATTGTTCAGGCTGCTGCGCGGCGGCAAAGGCAACTTCGGTGTCGTAACCTCCTTGACCTGCAACCTTCTGCCGGTTGACGAGTTCTACGGCGGTGGCATCTTTTTCCCTGGGACAGATGCAGCAAACGTACTCTCCACGTTCAACCATTGGTGGCCGACCCTGCCCACGAAGGCAGCCACCTCTATCGCGCTGCTGCGGCTCCCGGATCTGGAGTTCGTTCCGCCACCTTTGCGCGCGCAATTCGTCGTTCACCTCCGCTTCGCTTATCCCGGCCCGCAGGAGGAAGCCGAGACCCTGTTGGCGCCCATGCGCATGGTTTCATCACCGATCATGGATATGGCCGGGCCGATGAGTTATCTGGACGTGGATATGGTGCACGCCGACCCGCAGGAACCGCTGCCATACGAAGAAGCCGGCGCGCTGCTGCACAGTTTCGACGCCGATGCCGAGGCGGCCTTCCTCGCCGCGGCTGGTCCGGGCTCGGACTGCCCCCTCATCCTGATCGAGCTTCGTCCACTCGGGGGCGCGCTCTCCTTGGGCGGCGTTGGAACGGACGCGGTTTCCGGACGTGACGCAGCCTTCTCGCTGCTTGCCATCGGTTTGACGGCCCCGCCCATAGCAACTGCCACTACCGTGGCTATCCAGTCTCTGTTGCAAGCAATGGCGCCCTACTCCACAGGCCGGACGCTGGTGAACTTCCACGGAACGCCTGGGGATGCCACGGACCGTGCCCGTGCCTGGTCCCCGCAAGCGTACGAGGAGCTCGCTGCCGCCAAGAGCCGCTGGGATCCCGCGAACCTGCTGCGCTTCGGCCATACGATCAGGGCGGAGGCAGTACAGGGTCCGGAAAGAGCGGAAGGTCCAGCTCCCGCTCCACCCGCCGGGCTATCCTAGGCAGGATGCAGACCTTCCTGCCCTTTCCTGACTTCGCTTCCAGCGCGGCCGTCCTCGATGGGCCGCGCCTGGGCAAGCAGCGGGTGGAGACTTTGCAGATCCTGCGCGCGCTGACTGTTCCCGACTATGGTTGGCAGCGGCACCCGGCTGTGCGGATGTGGATGGGCCACGTGCCGGCGCTGGTCCGCTACGGCTTGGCCATGACGGACGAATGGCTGGCCCGCGGCCACGCTGACGGCACCCGCGGCCCCATCCTCGAGTTCGCGCCGGAGGCAGAAACCGCGACTCCGACGCCGCCGCCCTGGCTGGGCGATGAAGATTTTCACCGCGCCCATCGCTCCAACCTTATCCAGAAGGATCCCGGATTCTACGGGCCGCGCTTCCCCGGCACTGCCGATGCGCTCCCCTACATCTGGCCCGAGCCGGCCACCGAGCTGGTCCCCGCTGAAGTCACCGGTCCGCGCTTGTGGATAGCCCGCACTCAAGGCGGGCAAGGCGAAAAGCCGGACGCCGCCGTCGTTAGTCTTCCTGCCTTGACGCCCGCCGGAGTGCCGGTGCGGGGGAAGAAGGCCAGGCAGTTGGATGCCATGCTGAACGAAGCGAACGACGGCGACCCGGTCGCCTTACCGCTCGACGGCGGCTTGCGCTTCGCAACAGGTACGCTCGGTCCAATCACCGGAGCAGCGGACACGCTCGCGCGGACGTTGGTGCTCAGCGGCGAGATCCGCCGGTCGGACTTTGACTATCCCGCGTTGCTGCAGGACCCGCGTCTGTTCTTCGCCGTTCCGCTGCCGGCAGTTCTCCGCGGCGGCCCGGGGGCGCGCTCAGTCCATCGTTAGTCCGCCGGGTTCAACTGCGCAGCTGCCGCCGCCTGATGGTCCGGATTCCCTGTTGTCATCGCATACACGCCGTAGCTGATCGGTGCGGCCGCCATCAGCTCCGCGCACTGGTCGGCCAGCCGCGGTGGTACGCGTCCGCCGTCGTCAACGGAGCTGCGGACGGTGAGGTCGAAGGCCTCCGGGGTGGAGACCATGTGCTGGAACATGAAGTCCAGCGCCGGATCCGCCACCTTGGCCGTGGTCCAGTCGAGGACGGATCGGATTTCGGCGTTTTCGTCCAGCAACAGGTGTGCCGGGTAGAGCTCCCCGTGGGTGAAGACGGTGAAGTCCGGCCAGTAGCTGTCCTCGGCCAGCCAGGCGTTCCAGCGTTCCAGCAGAGCATCGGCAATCTGGAATTCGGCCTCCACCTTGGCCAGGTTGGTGCGCCATTCCTCGCGCACCTCCTCCGGAGTCAGCGTGGGAATGCCCGCCGCGTGCGCCTGCTCGGCGTCGATCCGGTGCAATTGGGCGATGAGCCGACCCAGCGAGGCGCAGTAGGTTGGCGATTCGCGGTCGAAATGCCAGATCGGTTGTCCGTCCTCCACCGTCAGGCCGGGCTGCCCCGGCAGCGCCGGGTACGCGATCAGCGAGCGGCTCCGGATCCGCCAGTCCGGCACGGCCGCGGAGAGCTTGCCTTTGACCAGTTTGAGGATTTTGGCTTCGTCGGCAATTTTGGCGGAGACGTCCGGCCGGCGCGGAATCCGCAGGACCCAGTGCTTGTTGTCCCTGGCGACGGCGAACGCGACCAGGTAATCCAAGCCGGCCTCGTTGAACGTGACGCTGGTGGATTGGATATCCAGTCCGTGTTCCTGGGCCAGCTCCGCGACCGAGGCGGCGGTGAATTCCGGTTCGTCTGACATGGCGGTCCTCCTAGCGTTGGTGCCACTGTACCGAACGGATGCTAGCGCGGCCGGACGACAAACGGTTTCGGCCCGCACGATGCCAAAGCGACAGCCGGCGGGTTACCGTTCCTGGGCTTGTGCGAGATCGGCTTCTATCCGGTGGGCAGCCTGCATAACGGCGGTGCCGAAGTCCGAGCCGGGCGATTCCTTGATCCGGCTGAGCGGCATGGCGAGACAGATCGTGGCAATTATCTGGCTTCGTGACAGCACCGGCGCGCTCACGGAGCCAAGACCGGGTGTCCTCCTCCCGACAGATTCCACCCAGCCGTTCGCCGCCAGTTCCTCCAAGGCCTCTGCCTCTCTTGCCAGGAGACGTCCGCTCGACCCTGCCGGCAACGGCAGACGTGCGCCCTCCGGCAGGGTCGCCTTCAGCTCATGCTGGCTGTCAACGCTGAGCTGGCAAATACGTTCATCGCCGCGGCGGATCCACAGCTAGCTGGAAACCGCCGCTTTCGTTACGGCGCAGGAAGCCGTACTCCACCATCGATAGCGCCAGCCGGTGGGAAGTTGATACCGAAAGTCCGGTTCTGCGGGCGAGTTCGCTGGCAGAAGCTGAGGTGCCGTCCACAGCATCCAAAATCGCGGCGATCCGCTCAAGCATTCTGTTACTAGTGGAGGTCTCGGTAGAGGGCATGGCTTTAGCCTAGTATCTTCGGGCTGAGGGCCACGACGCGCTGTTGCACCCCGTCCACATGCGCGTTGCCAACCGGAGGTCCTGTTCGGTCGGGTGATGCAGTCGGTGTCTTTGGACGGATTCTTCGAGGGGCAAGGCCGGGACATCAGCTGGCAGCGGGTGCGTGACGAATGCCACCGCCACTTGAACAAGCTGGCCCGCGTTGACCTCCGGCAAGGGGCGCGCGGCGATGCTCCCGCTCATCCCAAGCAGTACCGTCCCCTTCAGATTAACCGCTGCCGATCTGCCTGCCGCTCCTGACGGTGGGGTGCGGGCGGGCCTATGCTGAAGGGCAACCGGCCCTTTGTCACGAGACTGCTGCCAAGAGAAGAGAGAAACCATGGCCTCCGATCCGCGCACGCCCGATAACGTTCCCGCCCGCGAAGAGCCCGGGCACGAGGAAACCCGAAAGCCCGGCGCCTCCGGTGCTTCCGGCGGTGCAGTGGTGCCGGAGGGGAAAGCACGGATAGAGAAGGGCAAGGCCGGGAAAGAAGAACCCAAGCGGCCCGAGCCGGCGGATAGGGACGTTGAGGAGAAGCCCCGGATAACCCGGGCGGGCATGATCTGGACCGCCACGGTAGCGGGCCTGATTCTGCTGGTGCTGCTGATCATCTTCATCGCCCAGAACCAGGACCAGGTCACGCTGCGCTACTTCGCCTTGGAGGGCAGAGTCAATCTGGGTCTGGCCCTGTTTATTGCGGCAGTGGGCGGCGGACTCTTGACCGCCATTGCCGGCGCCGCCCGGATCATCCAGCTTCGGGCCGTTGCGCACAAGGGCCGGAAGCGGAAGCGGAATCAGACCCGCTGAACGGACACCCGGCTAGCCTCAGCCAATGACGGTCAAGACCCTGGGCACCGACTCCACGACCACATCCGTTTCGGCGCCGACGGTCATGACTTCGCCGTCGGTCTGGACGGGGATGCTGTTAGTTGTAGTGAAGGCGTAGCTGCTGACGCTGGGCTGTTTGCCCAGGCCCACTGTGACGGCGCGGAGGGTCATGAGCGCAATGCGCCATTTACTGGCGTGCGGCAGCATCACCACTTCGAACCTTCCGTCCGCTGGATCTCCGGCTTCGCTCACCCGGCCGTACTTAGCCATCTCCGGGATGTTGGCCAGCACCAGGCTGTCCAGCCTGGCCCGGGCGCCATCGGCCCGGGCAATTTCAAAGGGCCGCAGTCCGGCAACCGTGCGCGCTACGGAGATCAGCTCCTTGATGACGCCCTTCTGGCCCCCTTCGATACCAATCGCCATCAGCGGCGTCAGGCCGAACCCGATATAGGAGTGGGCGTAGCGCGACCAGGCCTGTGGCCCATCGCCAACGTGAAGCCTGAGCAGATCGATCTGCCTGACCTCGCCGTCCACGATCGCTTCGATCAGGGTCTGTCTGCGGGTGCTGCGGCGGTGGTCGTTGGCATTGCCGCCGGCCATGACTGCGCAGACGGCCTGCGTTTCCGGGACGTCCATCACGCCGTTGACCACTTCATTGAAGCCGCCGTCGCCGCTGATGGAGACGATCAGCGGCCGGCCCTCTCCGGCTGCGGCGCGCGCCAGTTCGCGGGCATGGCCTGCCGACTTCGTGTGCCGCGGCTGGACCGGCACAGCGGGCAGCCGAAGCGCCAAGTCCTCCCGCAGTTGCTCGGCCAGGTAGAACGGGAACTTGACGGCATCCGGGTTGTAGATCAGCACAATCCGTTCGAAACGTCCTGAAGGGGAACTACTCATACGGCCAGCTTAATCACGCCGAACCGATGGCGTGCGCCTCAGCGGGTCGACGGGCGGACGTACGCTGAGCAACAAGCCCAAGGAGGCGCCGCCGTCGTTGTCTTGTTTGCGGTTGTCCGGGCGGGTCAAGCGCGGACGTCGTCGGCGGCGGTGCCACGGCGCAGCGTCTCGCCCCGGAAAAAGCCCGGGTGCCGCTTGTACATCACGAACATCAGCACCGCGCCGAGCAGGATCACGCCGCACCCGAGGATGAAGACCAGGCCGATGCCGCCCACCGATGAGCCGGAGCCGTAGGCCGGATCCAGCGAGTCCTTGGCGGTCTGGAAGAACATCACCAGCAGGATGATTCCGCCGAGCAGGGGCGAGAGGAACTTGCAGAAGAAGTTCCGGGCATCGGCGAACGCTTCGGCCCGGAAATACCAGACACAGGCCAGCGCCGTCACACCGTAGTAGAAACAGATCATCATGCCTAGGGCGGTGATGGTGTCCCAGAGGGCGTTCTCGGACAGCACCCGCGTGACCGTATAGAAGGCTCCGGCGGCGATGGCCGCGGCCACCGTGGCGTAGCCCGGGGACTTGAAGCGCGGGCTGATCCGCCCGTAGCTCGCCGGCAGTGCGCGGTAATGGCCCATGGCCAGCATCGTGCGTGCCGGGGAGACGAATGTGGACTGCAGGGAAGCAGCGGAACTGCTCAGTACGGCCAGCGACATCAGGATGGCGAACGGTCCCATCACAGGTCCGGCCAGGGCGGCGAAGATGCTTTCCTGGTTCTCCGGATTGCCGGCGCCCAGACCCTCGGTCCCGATCCCGGCGTAGCTCAGCACGGCCAGCGCCATGAGCATGTAGAGCACCACGATCACGAAAATGGTGGCGGCAGCGGCCCGCCCCGGGGTCTTCTCCGGGTCCTTGGTCTCCTCGTTCATAGTCAGGGTGACGTCCCAGCCCCAGTAGATGAAGATGGACAGCGAGACGCCGGCCGCGAAGGTCGAGAAGGAATCCACCGCGAACGGATTGAACCACTCGGCGCTGATGGCCGAGGCGTCGAAGGCCGTCCCGGTGCCCACATGGACAAAGGCAGCGACGGCGAACCAGGCGAGCACCAGCAACTGGAAGCCGACCAAGATGTACTGCAGCTTCTTGGTGGTTTCCATGCCGCGGTACGACACCCAGCAGGCCAGCGCGATGAACACCAGGGTGGTGGCGATGTTCAGCGGAACGTTCTCGGCCAGCGCAGCCAGCGACGCATTCCCGGTGACCTGCGCCAGCATCAGGTAGAAGAATTCCACCGCAACGGCGGCCAGGTTCGAGAGCACAATGATGGTCGCCGCGACCAGTCCCCAGCCGCCCATCCAGCCCACCCACGGACCGAAGGCGCGGGTGGCCCAGGTGAACGAGGTACCGGAATCCGGCATCGCGTTGTTCAGCTCCCGGTAGCCCAACGCCACGAGGAGCATCGGGATGAAGCCGACCAGGAAGATCGCCGGCAACTGCACCCCCACCTCGGCAATGGTGGGGCCCAGCGACGCGGTCAGCGTGTAGGCCGGGGCGATGCAGGAAACCCCAATAACGACGGCGCCAAGCAGCCCGACCGAGCCGCCCTGCAGGCCCTTGCGGCTCAGCCCGGACGCCCTGCGCGTGCCTGTAGATTCACTCATGGCTAGCCATCCTTGTTTGTGTCCGCCAGTGCAGCCCGGTCCGACCGGTAGTTGCGCGGCACGACGACCATCGGCACCGGCAGTGCCCGGAGCACCTTGTTGGCCGTGGCCCCCAGGAACAGGCGGTTGTTCCGGGCCAGCCGGCTGGAGCCAATCATCATCAGCTCGCCCTCGTCCCAGTCCAGTCCTTCGATGGCATCCTCGATGGTCTTGCCGGGGGCAACGGTCCGTGTCACCTTGCCCGGGAGTTGTGCTGCAGCCGCGGCAAAACGCGCGGCCATGTTCGCTTCCGCGGCCCGGACGGCTTCCGGATTATCCGGGTCCAAGGCCACCAGGGACACCAGCCGCAACGGCAGCGACCGCCACGACGCCGCCCCTACCGCTGCCTGCAGAACGTCGTCGGCGCCAGGCCTGGTTCCGATCCCGCAGGTCAGGCGCGTGATCGGTTCCTGCCGCTGGTAGCCCTTGGGCGCCAGTGCCACCGGCACGTCGGCGGCGTGCAGCAACGCCGAGGCGACGCTCCCGATGCTGAACCGGCGCAGCAGACTGCTGCGGGCGGCGCCCACCACGATCACCGCGGCGGAGAACTCGCGCGCGGCCTCGATCAGGCCCTCGGCGGTTGACTCGGCCTGGAGCACATGGGCCTTCGCTGTCACGTCATGGGGCACCAGCGCCAAGCCCTCTGCCGACCACTGATCGAGCTGCTCCGCAAGAATCCGTTCGTAGCCCCGGTCCGACGGCGGGTAGGTGCCGGCATAGGGCGAGTCCGGCGATTGGACCATGACCAGGTCCAGCGAGGCCTGTTGGCTGCGGGCCAGGGCCACGGCCAGATTGACCGCGTCCCTGCCGTTCTCGGTGGCTGTGTAGCCGACTACGTACCTGCGCATGCTGCTCACGCCCCGTGGCGCGCTGTTCCGGCTGGCTCCCCGGCACCGGCAGCGGCGCCGAGAATCCGGGCGGCGGTTTGCTGTCCCATCCTCACGGCCCCGTCCACATGCTGGTAGCCCTCGGCCGCCAAATCCGAGCAGGACCAGTAGATCGGGCCGACCGGCGTGAGCTGGTCCTTGCCGTAGCGGTGCAGCCCGCCCAGATCGTAGCTGGCCGCATAGGCGCCGCGGGTCCACTCCTCCGAACCCCAGTCGGATTCGTAGTAGACCACGGGATCCAGCGCCTTTGGACCCAGGTATTCTGCCACCGCACCCAGCACTGCGGCCTTGCGGTCCTCCGCGCTGAGCTCGAACATGGCATCGGCCTTTTCATCGGAGATGAAGCCGACCAACGTGCCGCGCGGATCCTGGTAGTTCGTGTTGTCGTAGACCTCCTGCACCACCGAGGCCGGGCTGAAACAGGTGCCGGAGAGGCCGTCTTCACGCCAGAATGGAGTCTCGTAGACGGCGTGGATCTTGATGACCAGGCCCAGGGACTGGTGCTGGTGCATCTGGTGCTGGCGGCGCGGCAGCGGCGGCTCAAAGGAGACCCGCGAGTACAGGTTCGGCGGCACAGCCATGATGGCGTAGCGGGCACGCACGGTAACGGAATCCGAGATGGCGGTCACGCCGTCGTGCGTTGAATCCGCGGCAGCGGTGGCGGCGTCCGGCGCCTGCGCCGCCCACCGCAGTGTGCGCACCGGGCTGTTGAGCACGACGTCGTCCCCCAGCTTTGCGGCGAGGCGTTCCGACACCTGCTGCATGCCGCCGATGACGCGCTTGTCCAGGATGAAGTTGTCATCGACCAGGTTGCTGAAGGATCCGGCGGAGGCGGCCATCAGCACGGCCTGCAGCGCGGAGAAGGAGTGCGCGGGCTTGGTCAGCATGCCGCCGGCGATGAAGAGGCCGATGTTGTTGCAGGCGTCCTCGTCGCTGGACTGCTTGCGGAGCCAGTGGTGGAAGGAAATGGTGTCCAGTTCCCGCGCCATCGGATGGGTCCACGGCGCCTCGGGACCGGCCTCCGCGGCGAGCGTGTCCAGGATGCCGATCAGGCGGTTCATTTCGGCCTGCGTCCGCTCGCTGACCGGGAACAGCTCGCCCGTGTAGCGCTTCCGCTTAGCGTCCGGACCAATGTAAATGGATTCACCGTGGCGGTAGCGCGGGAACGTTTCCAGGCCGAGTTCGTCCAGCAGCCCCAGCAGCGCAGTCTGGTCCGGCGAGACCCACTGGCCGCCGATTTCCAGCATTGCCCCGTCGATGGTGTCCGTCCAGGTGCGGCCGCCGACGCGGTCGCGGGCTTCCAGCACGGCAACGCTCAGACCGGCCTTCTTCAGCTCCCAGGCGGCCGTCAGCCCGGAGGGCCCTGCGCCGATGATGACGACGTCGCGATCCATGGTGTTCACTCTTTCACTCCCGTGTGTGTTCGACATAAATGAATAACGTTCATTTACTTTAACTGTAGCCGGTGGCCGGACGGATGGGAAGCGGAACGTAGGATATTTTTAGCGGCCCGTACGGGCCGTTGAGGAAACGAGCCACAAGGAGGCCCGCCATCGCGGTTTCAGCATCGGGGACGCACCGCTCTGCCGGACGCCCGGCACAGAAGGTCCTGTCCAAGGAGCTCATCACTTCGGCGGCCCTGAAGCTGATCGAGGCCAGCGGCTATGACGCCCTGACCATGTCGGCCCTTGCCCGGCGCCTGGGCGTTGCGCCGTCTGCGCTGTACAACCACGTGAAGTCCAAGCACGATGTCCTCCTGCTCCTGCAGGACCATCTGATGAACCGCGTGGACGTCAGCGGCTTCAGCACGCTGCCTTGGCCCGAGGCAGTGCGCAACTGGGCCTGGTCCTACCGCGACGTTTTCACCCAGCACTCCCCGCTGATTCCGGTCATCGCCGTGCTGCCAGTAACCGGCGCACCGCGCACCCTGCAGATGTACGAGGAACTCACCCGCGGCTTTCTCGACGCCGGCTGGCCCGAGCCTTTGGTGGTCCCGGCGATCGTTGCGCTGGAGTCCTTCATCTTCGGCTCCGCCTTCGACGTGGCCGCCCCGGAGGACATTTTCGAAACCGGGGAGCTGGCCGGTTCCAGCCCGCACTTCACCTCCGCTGTGCGGGCGCGCCAACTGCCGGCGGACGGAGCGCCCGCCGACGCGGCCTTCCGGCTGGGGCTCGACGGTCTCATCTCCGGGCTGGACGCCCAGCGGCGGGAATGGGCTGACGCCGCCAGCACCGCCGGGTAACTCAGCGGGCGGCCAGCAGCTTCGCCCGCCGGTTGGACAGGATCTGCCCGCCGATCACAATCAGCAGCGCGATGATGAACATGGCCGAACCGATCACGTTCGCCTGTGCCGGAATGCCACGGGTTGCGGCGACGTAGATGAACTTCGGGAACGTGTCCACGTTGCCTGAGTTGAAGTTGGTGATGATGAAGTCGTCGAAACTCATGGCGAAGGCCAGCAACGCCGCCGCCACGATGCCCGGCAGCAGTAGCGGGAAAGTGACCCGCCAGAAGGCCTGAATCGGCGATGCGTACAGGTCCGCCGCGGCTTCCTCCAGCTTCGGGTCCAGACTGGCCACGCGGGCCTTCACCGCAACCACCACAAAGGAAATGCAGAACATACTGTGGGCGATGATGATCGTCCCCACCCCCAGATCCACACCGATGTTCAGGAACTGGGCCAGCAGCGATGCGCCGAGCACCACTTCCGGCGTCGCCAGCGGCAGGAAGATCAGCATGTTGGCCGTGGCATTGAACTTGAACCGGTAACGCACCAGTCCAATGGCGATGGCCGTGCCCAGGATGGTGGCGATGATGGTGACAATCGAGCTGATCTGCAGGCTGTTGGCCAGCGCCTCGCATACCGCCGGTGCACCGCAGGGGTTACGCCAGTTATCCAGCGTGAAGCCGCGCCAGGTGAGGTTGGTCCGGCCGGCGTCGTTGAACGAAAAGGCGAACACGTAGGCAATGGGGACCAGCAGGAACAGGAAGGCCAGTCCGCCGAAAACCGGTACCAGCCATGGGCTGATTCTTCTTCTCATGAGGCCTCCTTAGAGCAGCTCTTTGGTACCGAAACGGCGGACATACAGGATCACCAGGAACAGGATGGCGAGCATCAGCACGAAGGACAGGGCCGAGGCGCCCGGGTAGTCCACCACGCGGAAGAACCTCGAATCGATGACCTGCCCGATCATGGTGGTGTTCTGGTTATTGCCCAGCAGCGCCGCGTTGATGTAGTCGCCCGAGGCCGGGATGAAGGTCAGCAGCGTGCCGGCGATGACGCCCGGCATCGACAGCGGCAGCGTGACCGTGCGGAACGTAGTGAAGGAGTTGGCATACAGATCGCCGCCCGCTTCGATCAGCCGGGTGTCCAGCCGCTCCAGGTTGGCGTAGATCGGCAGCGTCATGAACGGCAGGAAGTTGTAGGTCAGGCCGCAGACCACGGCGAAGGCCGTGGCGGTCAGCCGCCCGTCCTCGGGCAGCAGAGCCACTGCCCGCAGCACCGCAACCACCGGTCCCTCGTCCGCCAGGATCTGCTTCCAGGCCTGGGTACGCAGGATGAAGCTGGTAAAGAACGGCGCGATAATCAGCACCAGCAGGATGCCTTGGAGCAGTTTCCTGCCGCGCAGCCGCACTGCCACCAGGTACGCCATGGGGTACCCGATCGCCAGCGCCGCCACCGTGGCAATCAGCGCAAACGCGAAGGATCGGACCAGTTCCGGCCAATAGCTGCTTAGCACTGCGCTGTAGTTGCTGAACTGCAGCGCCGGCGCAAACTGGCCGATATCCGCACCGGGAGGCTTGGTGTAGAGCGAGGTGGCCAGCAGGGAGAAAACCGGCAGCACGAAGAAGAGCAGCATGAAGATGAAGCCGGGCAGGATCAGCAGATAGCCCACTCGTCCGCGGCGCTTGTCCGCCCGGATCTCCGACACACTGCGCGTCTCCTCCGGCTTGGACTTGGTGCCGCGCGGGGCCGTCAACAAACTCATGTCGCCGCCGCTTCCGCTTCCCTGGCCCCGGCCTGGGTGTCTTCATCGCCGTCCAGGCCGAAGGCATGCGCGGTATCCCAGGTCAGCACAACGTCATCGCCGGGAGCCGCCAATTGCTGGCCGTGATTCTGGCTGAACACACCCACCGGCCCGATCCCCGCCACCTCCACCAGGTACTCGGTGCTGACCCCGGTGAAGGAAGAGTCCAGTACGCGGCCCCGCAGGATGTTCGACCCGTCGGCGGGAGCTTCGGCGGGCCACATCATCCGCAGCTTCTCCGGCCGGATCCCGATCAGCGCCTTGCCGTGGTGCGTGGTGGAGCGGTCCTTGCGCACGGCCAACCGGTTTCCGCCGGCATTAATAACGACGGCGTCGCCGCGGTCCTCGATAATTTCACCCGCCACCAGGTTGGACTTGCCGAGGAAGTTCGCCACAAAAGCGGTCCGCGGCAGTTCGTAGAGCTCGCGCGGCGCGCCCAGCTGCTCCACCCGGCCCTGGTTCATCACTGCCACGGTGTCCGCCATGGTCATGGCCTCTTCCTGGTCGTGGGTGACATGGACAAAGGTCAGGCCGACATCGGTCTGGATCCGTTTCAGCTCCACCTGCATCTGCCGGCGCAGCTTCATGTCCAGCGCCCCCAGCGGTTCATCCAGCAAGAGCAGCGCGGGCTCGTTCACGATCGCCCGGGCCAGGGCGACCCGTTGCTGCTGCCCGCCGGACAGCTGCGCCGGCCGCCGGGCCGAAAGGTGCGCCAGTTCGACCAGCTCCAATGCCTGTTTGGCCCTGGCCTGGTGGTCCCGGATCTTCCGGCGCTTGAGCCCGAAAGCCACGTTGTCCAGCACGCTCATGTGCGGAAAGAGCGCATAGTTCTGGAACACCGTGTTGACCGGCCGCTCATGGGCGCTGGTTCCGGTGATGTCTTTGCCGCCGATGCTGAGGCTTCCCGACGTCGGCTGCTCCAGGCCCGCGATCATCCGCAGGGTGGTGGTCTTTCCGCAGCCGGACGGGCCCAGCAGCGCGAAGAACGATCCGGCCGGGATTTCCAGATCCAGGTTGTCCACGGCCAGGAAGCCGCCGAACCGTTTGGTGATGGCAGCGAGCCGCAGGTCGGCACCCTGGTTCTCGGCGCCGGCGTCGTGCTTTTCCGGTTTGGTCTGAACCATCGTCATTAGTTGCCGATCGCTTTCTGGAACCGGTTGGTGAAGTCGGTTTCCTCGTCAGCGCTGAGCGAGCGGAACACATGTGCCTTCGCCAGATAGTCGTCGCTGGGGAAGATCAGGGGGTTCTCCATCAGTTCCGGATCGATCTTCTCCATCGCTTCCCGGGCGCCTTGGACAGGGCAGATATAGTTCACGTACGCTGCCACCGTCGCCGCGTTCTCCGGGTCGTAGTAGAAGTCCATCAGGGCTTCCGCATTCGCTTTGTGCGTCGCTCCGATGGGAACCATCAGGTTGTCCGACCACAGCGTCCCGCCTGCATCGGGGAGGGCGAACTCCCACTTGTCGCCGTTCTCGAAGTTCAACTGCGTGATGTCGCCGGACCAGCAGATCACGGCAAGTGCGTCGCCGGAGATCAGATCCTCCTTGTAGGAGTTGCCCTTCACCTGGCGGATCTGGCCGTCAGAGATCCGCTTCGTCAGGTCATCCAGTGCGTTCGAGAATTCATCCGCACCCCAATCACCGGAAATGTCGACGCCGTTCTCCAGCATCATCAGGCCCATCGTGTCGCGTATCTCATCCAGCACCTCCACGCGGCCCTTGAGCTCCGGCTTCCAGAGATCGGAGACAGTCTTGAGGCCACCGGGCACTGCTTCCTTGTTCCAGGCGATGCCGGCAAATCCGGACTGCCAGGTCAGCGAGTTCTTCCGGCCGGGGTCGAAGTCGACGTTCTTCAGGGTCTGGAGCAAGTTAGCAGCGTTCGGGATGTTGGCGTGATCCAGTTCCTGCGTGTAGCCGAGGCGGATCAACCGCGCCGCCATCCAGTCCGTCAGCGTAATGATGTCCTGCCCGATGTCCTGGCCTGCTGCCAACTGCGCCTGGACCTTCCCGAAATAAGTGTCGTTGCCGTCAATGTCTTCGGAATAGTTCGCCGCGATCCCGGTGGCGGCGGTGAAGGCTTCCAGAGACGGATAGCTCTGGGACTTGTCGTCATAGTCGAGGTAGAGCGTCCAGTTGGCCCAATTGACCTCCTTTTCCGACGCCGAGAGATCTTCCGCCGCCGCCGCCTCTCCGGCTTGGCCATTCGACGTCGTGCCGGTACCGCCGGTGCCGCACGCGGCCAGCAGTCCGGCGAGGCTTAAGCCACCCGCGCCCATCAGGATGTTCCGGCGGGACAGCTGCGCGCCGACCAAGCGGCGGAGTCGGGGATCGTCGGGCAGGCGATTTGGCATGTGAGGCTCCCTGAGGTGATGGACACTGTGACGAAGATCATGCCAGACCTCGCGGCGCCGGACAAGGGATTCAGTTGTAAATTTTTCGTTACCCGACGGATCCCTGCACGAAATTCCCGTTTGTCAACTTATTTCGTAGCCTAGGGGCTTGCGCGCCGACCGGCCAGCGGCTTCAATGGCATAAACATTCACGCGGCCGGTCCCCACCCGGCGCATCCCCCCGCCGGAGGTGGTGATATTTTGACGGCCCAGCCCGAGAGCACTGCGAACAACAACGGATCGACGCACACGGGCAGCGGGCACGCCCACGGCCCGGTGGACACGGTGTCCAAGGCCATCATCGAACAACTGCAGGAAGACGGCCGGCGCTCCTACGCTGCCATCGGCAAAGCCGTTGGACTCTCTGAAGCCGCGGTCCGCCAGCGGGTGCAGAAGCTGATAGACAGCGGCATCGTCCAGATTGTCGCGGTCACGGACCCCATGCAGATGGGGTTTTCCCGCCAAGCCATGCTGGGCATCAAGGCCAACAATGACGTGCTGAAGGTGTCGGACCAGGTGGCCGCCCTGGACAAAGTGGACTATTGCGTGGCTACCGCCGGCACCTTCGACATCCTTGCCGAAATCATCTGCGAAAACGACAACGATCTGCTGCTGCTGGTCAACCAGATCCGCAGCATTCCCGGTGTCCTGAGCACCGAAACACTGATGTATCTGTCCCTGCGGAAGCAGGCCTACAACTGGGGAACACGATGACTCAAACATCCACCACCCGCACCTATACAACGCCCCGCGGCACCGACCGCCAGCAAGCCGCGCGCGACCACCTCTGGATGCACATGGCGCGCCACTCGAATCTGGCCGGCGGCGGCTCGGTCCCGGTGATCAGCCGGGGCGAGGGGCACCTGATCTTCGATGACCAGGGCAACGAATACATCGACGGGCTGTCCGGCCTCTTCGTGGTCCAGGTCGGCCACGGCCGTGAAGAACTGGCGCAGGCCGCTGCCCGGCAGGCGAAGGAACTGGCCTTCATGCCGCTGTGGTCCTATGCCCACCCGGCGGCCATCGATCTCTCGGAGCGGCTGGCGCACTACGCTCCGGGCGACCTGAACCGGGTCTTCTTCACTACCGGCGGCGGCGAGGCAGTGGAAACCGCGTGGAAGCTGGCCAAGCAGTACTTCAAGCTCAAGGGCAAGCCGAACAAAACCAAGGTCATCTCCCGCGCCGTCGCGTACCACGGCACCCCGCAGGGCGCGCTGTCCATCACCGGCATTCCGGATATGAAGGCCCCCTTCGAACCATTGGTGCCCGGCGCCTTCCGGGTGCCGAACACGAATCAGTACCGGGCGCCGTCGGGCTTGGAAGATCCGGAGGCCTTCGGCCGCTGGGCCGCGGACCGGATCGGCGAGGCCATCGAATTCGAAGGCCCGGACACGGTTGCCGCGGTCTTCCTGGAGCCCGTGCAGAATTCCGGCGGCTGCTTCCCACCGCCCCCGGGTTACTTCCAGCGCGTGCGCGAAATCTGCGACGAGTACGATGTCCTGCTGGTCTCGGACGAGGTCATCTGCGCGTTCGGCCGGATCGGTTCGATGTTCGCCTGCGACGACTTCGGCTACATTCCGGACATGATCACCTGCGCCAAGGGCCTGACCAGCGGGTACTCCCCCATCGGCGCCATGATCGCCTCGGACAAGCTGTTCGAGCCGTTCAAGCACGGTGATACCACGTTCTACCACGGCTACACCTTCGGCGGGCATCCGGTTTCCGCCGCCGTCGCCATGGCCAACCTGGACATCTTCGAACGCGAGGGGCTCAACGCAAACGTGAAGCAGAACGCCCCGGCCTTCCGCGCCACGCTCGAGAAACTGCTGGACCTGCCGATCGTCGGCGACGTCCGCGGCGAGGGCTACTTCTACGGCATCGAGCTGGTCAAGGACAAGGCCACCAAGGAGACCTTCAACGCCGAGGAATCCGAACACTTGCTCCGCGGTTTCCTCTCCAATGCGCTGCTCGATGCCGGCCTCTACTGCCGGGCCGATGACCGCGGCGACCCCGTGGTCCAGCTCGCCCCGCCGCTGACCATCGGGCAACCCGAGTTCGACCAGATCGAGCAGATCCTGCGCTCCGTCCTGGTCGAGGGGCTGAACCACCTCTAACCCAAAAGCCCGAACAACGACGGCGGTGTGCGGCAAACATTTGCCGCACACCGCCGTCGTTGGCCAGTCAGTCGGAGGTGGTCGCTTCCGGGCGGTTCAGGCCCTCGAACGCTTCAAGCGCAGTCAGGAACTGTTCCCGGTCTTCATTGCGGATCGTGGTAGCGCCATAGGAAATGGTGATGGAACGCGGATTCCAGCCGTACTCGATACTGCCCTTCATCTCCTCGGCGGCCCCGCCGGTCGGGTCCCGCTGAACATCGGTCAGCGAGAGGCCCACCCACTGGGATTGGCCGTAGGCGTCGCCGAACCACTGCCACTGTTCTTCCAGCTCAGCCGAGCCGAGGCGCTCGGCTGTCTCTTCGGCAAGGTCAGGATCCAGGTTCCCCAGTTCAAGCTTGCCGAGGCCGTACGACTCGGTCACCTCGGAGACAATGTCCACGGCCCGGTGCCAGTCCAGGGGATCTTCGGGGACGGCCAGGCTTTCGCGTGGTACCGAGTTGAAGGAGACGTAGAGCGAACCGCCGCCGTAGCCGTTGCCCTCCTGCGCGAAGAAGTTCACGCCGTCGTCCGGTCCGTCCTCCCAGGCGAGCCCGAACTCGCCCGTCAGCCGCGCCTCGATCTCGCCGAACAGCTTCGAGGAAACGGCCTCCAGCTCTTCGGCCGGCGGAGCCTGCAGCACATCCTCGGCGGCCGTGTAGGCGTGGCCGGGGTACTCCGCCCAGTCAACGGTGATCTGCTGACCGCTCTTTGCCCGGTACGTGGTCGTCGGCGAGGATGCGCAGCCTACAAGCAGGACGGCGAGCGCGGCTGTTCCCGCCCTGAGAACAGCGCGGTCAGAGCGGACCCGCTCCCCCGCCCCGCTCTTCCTCATTCCGCGATGTCCAGCCCATGCCGGTTTCCGCCGCTGCCGAGCAGGCTGCGGGTGAGCACCGCGCTGTCCGCCATCAGGTCGTCGACGGCGGAGAACAAGTGCTCGTCGGTCACGTCGGCTCCCGTGAGCGCCGCGGCGACAACAGCGCGGCGGACAAGTTCCTTGGCCAAAGACGCGGTTGTCCCCGCGGTCCGTTCCGCGGTCACGCTGATGGCCTCCGTGCTGAAGGCGATTTCCCGTGCATAAAGTTTCAGCAGCGCCGCGCGTTCATGAACTTCCGGCAGGGGAATCTCCACGGCCAGGTCCACCCGGCCCGGCCGCTGGGCCAGGGCACGCTCGAGCATGTCCACCCGGTTCGTGGTGAGGATAAAGGCCACGTCCGCGTCGTCGTCGAGCCCGTCCATGGCATCCAGTACTTCGAATAGCAGTGGCTGCGGGCCGTGGCCAAAACTGCGGTCTTCGGCGATGAGATCGCAGTCCTCCAGAATGACCATCGACGGTTGCAGTGCCCGCGCCATTCTGGCCGCCTCGGCGATATAAGCCAGCGAGCCGCCGGAGAGGATAATCGCCGTCGTTCCTTTGCTGCGGCCCAGCAGATAGCGCACCGTGTGGGTCTTGCCGGTACCAGGTGGCCCGTAGAGCAGGATGCCCCGTTTGAGGTGCTGGCCGAGCGCCGCGAGCTGCTCCCGGTGCTCAGCCATGCCGACGGCGTGGTCTGATACTTTCTCGAGCAGGCCCTCCGGCAGGATGACCTCCGACGCCGTGAGCGAGGGCCGTTCGTGGAAGGTCACTCCCGCGCCACTGGAGCCGTACTCGTCCATGGTCAGCGAGACCACCTGGCCCTTAAGGACGCTGCGCGTCTGCAGCTGGGTGCGCAGCACGGACAGGAACTCCGCGGCCGCGCCCGGTTCGGGCGACAGGACCTCCAGCAAGGCGGTAGGCCGGCCGAAACGGGGGCTTGCTTCCCGCTGCAGCACGGCGAGCGGAACACCGGAGCGGGTGATCAGGCGGATCCCCAGGGCCACCACCTGGCGCTGCTCGCTGGGGCCGATGGCAAGGTTGGTGTAGTCCGGCTGGGCGAGCGGAAACTGCGGGAACATCTGGGCCTGCTGCAGCATGTCGCTCAGGGAAGAGTGGTGGCGCTGGTCCCCGCCACCGATGCCGACCAGCCGCTGTTCCGGATCCTGCCCGGCCAGCTCGGCGAGCAGGATGTCCACATCCGCAAAGCGGTGTGCGGAAATTTCCTCCACCACCACCGGGACTTCATTCGCAGGCAGCCCGAGGTGCTCCGACAGTGTGTCCAGCAGCTGCTCGCCCCGGGGAAACCGCTGCTGCCGCGCCTGCGCCAACTGCACCAGCGCGGCGAAATCGTCCATGAACTTCCCCAGGCCCTTGGTCATGGCTTGACCCTACCAGCGGGACTCGCCCGTCAACGCGCTGGCTTAGCGCCCGGAAACTTTGTCCGCCGCTTTGGCGATAAACGACGTCGGCCCTTGCCTGCGGTTCTCCTCCTTGTCAGCGGTGTAGTACGCCTTGTACATGGCCTGCACGGCGATCCAGCGCAGCGGTTCGATTTCCCAGCGCCGGACCTTGCGGTTGACCCACGGCATGGTGGTCAGCTCGCTGTCCGGTTCCAGGATCAGGTCGCGCAGGGTGCGGGCCGCGAGGTTGGTGGCCGCGACGCCGGTGCCCACGTAGCCACCGGCCCAGCCAATTCCGGTCGCCGGGTCCAGTCCTACGGTGGCCTTCCAGTCCCGCGGCACGCCGAGCACGCCGGCCCAGGCATGGTCGACGGCGGCATCCCGGGCGGCAGGGAACATGTCGTGCAGGATCGCGGTCAGCAGTTCAATGGTCCGCTGTTGCGTGGCACCGTCGATGTCCGTTCGGGAGCCGAAGCGGTACGGCACTCCCCTGCCGCCGAGCGCGATCCGGCCGTCCGCGGTGCGCTGGGCATACATGTAGGCGTGCGCCATGTCGCCCACGGTGTCCCGGTTCTCCCAGCCGATTTCCGTCCAGACCGCCTCGGGCAGAGGCTCGGTGGCGATCATGGACGAGTTCATCGGCAGCCAGTCCCGGTGCGCGCCCTTCAGATTCGCGGTGAATCCCTCGGTGGCCCGGAGTACGTGCCTGGCCGTGACATCTCCGTGCGCGGTCCGGGCCAGACCCGGCGCTATTTCCGTCACAGTGGTGCCTTCGTAAAGCCTGACTCCCAAACGTTCGACGGCGGCCGCCAGTCCACGCACGAGCTTCGCCGGGTGGATGCGGGCGCAGTGCGGCTGCCACAGCCCGCCGAGGGCACCGGCAATCTTCACCCGCTCCCCGGTCCCGCCGGCAGAGAGCAGCTGCGTCCCGGCCTCCGGCCAGAGCGCTTCCTCCTGGGCCCAGGCCCGCAGGCGTTCAAGCTGGGCATGGTTGCGCGCCACGTTGAGCTCCCCGCCCTTGTAGACGTGCGCGTCGATCCCCTCGGCACCGGCCACGGCGATGACTTCGTCCACCGTCTCGTTGAGCAACTGCTGGAAGCGCCCGACGACGGCGCGGCCATGGGTCTTGACGTACTGGTCCCGGCCGCCGGTGATGCTGTTGGTCAGCCAGCCGCCGTTCCGCCCGGAGGCGCCGAAGCCGGCGAAACGGCTCTCCAACACCACCACGTCCAGCTCGGGCCGCGCTTGCTTCAGGTAGTAGGCGGTCCACAACCCGGTATAGCCGGCGCCCACGATGGCGATGTCCGCCGTCGTGCTTTGAACCAAGGCGGGGCGCGGCGCGGGGATGCCGTCCGCGGCGTACCAGAACGAGACGTTCCCGTTGACGGTCATGGTTGCGGTTCCTTTCGGTTGCCCGGCGAGGCAGCCGGCGGAGCTGCAGCGCAAGCGTGGAGCCGGGCCTCGATGCCATCGAGCAGCAGTTCGAGCGCGAAGTCGAAGTTGTCCTCGTCGCTGATGCCGGCCATCGCCGCCGCCGAGGCCGTTGCGTTCGGAAAGCGTTCGGCCGGAGCCTGGGCATAGGCCTCTGCCCACGCCCGGTTGTCCGCCTCGGACTTCTCCCCCAGCGACTTCAGGGCGGCATCGAATCCGGTCCAGGCGAGCATGAAGTCGGCGCAGGCCCGGTAGGTCCGCACGGCGTCCGCCGCACCGAAGCCGGCCCGCCGGAATGTGGCGAGCATGGTCTCGACGAACTGCATCTCCGACTCCTGCCGGGTCACCCGCACGGCCGCGAGCGCCGCCACTTGCGGATGGGCCAGGTAGGCCCGGCGGCCGCGCACCACGAGCTCCTTGATGGTGGCCCGCCAGGACGGCTCCGGTTCGAAGTCCTTCAACGCCTCGCCGATCAGCCGGTCCGCGAGGGCCAGCAGCAGCTCGTCCTTGTCCTTGAAATGCCGGTAGAGCGCCGTCGGATCCGCGCCGAGCAGCCGCCCGATGCGCCGGAAGGTCAATGCCGAGCTGCCATGCTCGTCGGCCAGCCGGAGGCAGGCGTCGACGATGACCTCGCGCGAGAGCCCCTTGGCACGCTCCCGCTGGATCCCGGTTTCTGCCGCTGCCATCCCTGCACCTTTCGCCGGCCGGTTTTGACCCCACTCTATTCCGTGAAGTCAACACCGTTGACAATTCGGCCTGCTTTCAGTTCGATAAGAGACACCCCTCAACAGCAGCATCAGGAAAGCAGGCATTGTGAGCGCAGACTGGATCTTCCACTCCGGTCGGATCTTCGACGGACAGCAGGTCCACCCGACGGCGACGGCGGTAGCGGTCACCGACGGCCGGATCAGCGCGGTAGGCACCGAAGCGCAGGTGCGCGAGGCTGCCGGTACCGCAGCGGAAATGGTGAACCTGGCCGGCCGGCTCCTCACGTCTGGCTTCACGGATGCCCATGTCCACGCCGTCTATGGCGGCGTCGAGCGGCTCGGCTGCGACCTCTCCAACTTCTCCGGGCTGGACGCCGTCCTGGGCTGCGTCGGCACCTACGCTGCCTCGACCGAGAAGCCTTGGATCACCGGCGGCGGCTGGCACAAGGCGGACTTCCCCGGCGGCTACCCCACGCGCGAGCTGCTCGACGGAATCGTGCCGGACCGGCCGGTCTACCTCATCAACGCGGACCATCACAGCGCCTGGGTCAATACCCGCGCGCTGGAACTCGCCGGGATGGATGCGGCAACGCCGGACCCGGCGGACGGGTGGATCGAACGCGGCACGGACGGCTTTCCTACCGGCACGCTGCACGAGGGCGCGATGGACCTGGTCAACAAGTACCTCCCGCCGCTGACGGACGAGGATCTCTGCGGCGGACTGCTGGAGGCCCAGCACTACCTGCATTCGGTCGGCGTGACCGGCTGGCAGGAAGCGATCCTCGGCAGCTACGCGGGCTACCCGGACGCCAGCAGTGCCTACCGCACTCTGGCCGGCCGCGGCCTGCTGACCGGCAGGGCAACCGGTGCGCTCTGGGTGCCGCGCACCACCACTTCGGACAACATCGCCGAGCTGCTTGCCGACTTCGAAGAACGACGCCGGGCCAACAGTGCCGCCGGATTCGTCACCACGAGCGCCAAGATCATGGTGGACGGTGTGCCCGAGAACCGCACGGCCGCGATGCTGGATCCTTACCTGCGTCCCTGCCGCTGCGGAAACCCGGACGGCTGGGACGGCAGCGGCGACAGCGCCGGCCACGGCGCCGCGGACCAGGACGGGGACGGGGACGGGGACGACCGGGGGCTGCTGTACCTGCCCAAGGACGTGCTGATCGAGACCGCGGTTGCCCTGGATGCGGCCGGATTCGACCTGCACCTTCACGTGATCGGCGACCGCGCCGTTCGGGACGGCCTGGACGCCGTCGAGCACGCACGCCGCAGCAACCCGCACCCCCGCGGACGCCACCACATGGCGCACCTGCAGATCATCCACCCGGAAGACATCGCCCGTTTCGCCGCCCTCGACGTGACCGTCAACGCCCAGGCGCTCTGGGCCTGCAACGATGACCAGATGCTGCAGCTGACCGTGCCGCTCATCGGTGCAGAACGCGCCGCCTGGCAGTATCCCTTCGGCTCGCTGCTGGCTGCCGGGGCCACCATGGCCATGGGCTCGGACTGGCCGGTGTCCACGCCCGATCCCTGGCAAGCCATCCATGTGGCAGTCAACCGCACCTACCCCGCCTACCCCGACGCGCCGCCCCTGCTGCCGGAACAGGCCATTTCCCTGCAGACCGCCCTCTCGTCCTACACAGCCGGCTCGGCGTGGCTGAACCGAAACGACGACGGCGGTGCCATCGCGGTGGGCAAGGCGGCCGATCTTGTGGTGCTGAACGCGGATCCCTTCCGGCTGGACCCGGGTGAGCTGCACACCGTCGGCACGGACTTCACCATGATCGCGGGCGTCCCGGTCTACACCGGACAGCCACAGGAGGCGAAGGCATGAGCCGGCCCACCACCTACGACGACGTTGAACACCGCATCCCGCAATCCCGAATCCAAGCGGCGCTGGCCGGTGCTTCCACTACGCCGTACTGGCTCGACGATCCGGCCCGGCCGGACCCGCTCCCGCCGCTGGACGGGGATACCGCCACGGATCTGGCCGTCGTCGGCGGCGGCTATACCGGGTTGTGGACGGCGCTGATGGCCAAGGAACGCGAGCCGGACCGGCGCGTGGTCCTGCTGGAAGGCAAGCGGATCGGCTGGGCTGCGTCCGGGCGCAACGGCGGTTTCTGCGAGGCGAGCCTGACCCACGGCGAGGCCAACGGCGAGAAGCACCTGCCACAGGAAACCGCGCGCCTGCAGGAGCTCGGCCTGGAGAACCTGCAGCAGATCGCTGACACCGTGGAGAAGTACGGGATCGACTGCGGCTTCGAATGGACGGGCACACTCAGCGTCGCCACCGAGGACCACCAGGTGGAATGGCTGCGCGAGGACGAGGGCAAGGATCCGGACGTGGTGTTCCTGGACCGGGACGCCGTCCGCAAGGAACTGAACTCCCCGCTCTACCGCGCCGGTCTCTGGGACAAGAAGAGCACGGCCATGCTCCACCCGGCCCGCCTTGCGTGGGGATTGCAGCGCGCCTGCGTGGCCTCCGGCGTCGAAATTTACGAACACACACCGGTCCGCGGGATCAGTGCCGCGAAAGGTGGCAGTGGTCCGGTCCGGTTAACTACCGACGGCGGCACGGTCACCGCGGCGAAGGTCGCGCTGGCCACCAATGTGTTCCCCTCCCTGCTCAAGCGCACGCGGCTGCACACCGTGCCGGTCTACGACTACGTCCTCATGACCGAACCGCTGACGCCCGAACAGCTGCGGGCCATCGGCTGGCACAACCGGCAGGGGCTGAGCGATCTGAACAACCGCTTCCACTACTACCGGCTGGCCACCGACCCACAGGGGCACCAGCGCATCCTCTTCGGCGGCTACGACGCGGTCTACCACTACGGCCGGCAGGTGAAGGCCGAATATGACCAGCACGAGGAGACCTTCGCCCGCCTGGCCGCCCACTTCTACGCCACGTTCCCGCAGCTGGAGTCGGTGCAGTTCACGCACAAGTGGGGCGGCGCCATCGACACGTGCAGCAGATTCTTCTCCTTCTTTGCGACGGCATACGGCGGCCGGGTTGCCTATGCCGCCGGTTACACGGGGCTGGGTGTGGGCGCCACCCGCTTCGGGGCGAATGTGCTGCTGGACCTGCTCGCCGGCACGCCGACGGAACGCACCCGGCTGCAGTTGGTGGCCAAGAAGCCGATCCCGTTCCCGCCCGAGCCGCTGGCCTGGCTCGGCGTCAAAATCACCACGGCCGCCATGATCCGCGCGGACCGCCGTCAAGGCAGGCGCGGTCCCTGGCTCAAACTGATGGACGCCGTCGGAATGGGTTTCGATTCCTGACCCGCTCCACCGCCACGCCCCACGCCCACCAGCTCCACCGCCACGCCCCACGCCCACCAGCTCCACCGCTACACCTCCCCTCACCCGCTTCCCTGCATCAGGAGGACCAATGCACCAGTTTATTGACGGCCGGTACCGCGAAGGCCGCGGCGACGAGGCCAAACGCATCAATCCCGCCACCGGCGAGCCCGCCGAGACCATCCGCTATGCCGCTACGAACGACGTCGACGACGCGGTCACCGCGGCCAAACGCGCCTTCGGCACCTGGTCGCTCTGCACCCCGGCCGAGCGCTCCGACGCCCTGCTGGCCCTCGCCGCCGAACTCGGCCGCCGGACGGACGAAATAGCGGCCGTCGAAACCGCCCAGACCGGCAAGGCCATCCGCCTGGCCACGGAGTTCGACGTCCCGGGAACCATCGACAACGTCTCCTTCTTCGCCGGCGCCGCCCGGCAGCTGCAGGGCCTGGCCGCCGGCGAATACGGCGCAGGCGGCACGTCGATGATCCGCCGCGAACCCATCGGCGTGATCGGCTCCATCGCCCCCTGGAACTACCCGTTCCAGATGGCCGGCTGGAAAATCCTGCCCGCCATCGCCGCCGGCAACACCATCGTGCTCAAACCCTCCGAGCTCACTCCCGGCACCTCGCTGATCTTCGCCGAAGCCGCCACCGCCGCCGGCATCCCGGACGGCGTGATCAACATCGTCACCGGAACCGGAACCGTGGCCGGCGAACACCTCGTCAGGCACCCCGACGTGGCCATGACCTCCTTCACCGGCTCCACCGCCGTCGGACGCAAAATCATGGCCCTGGCCAGCGAAACCGCCAAACGCGTGCACCTGGAACTCGGCGGCAAAGCCCCGTTCGTAGTCTTCGACGACGCCGACGTCGAAGCCGCCGCCCACGGCGCCGTCGCCGCAGCCATCATTAACGCCGGCCAGGACTGCACCGCCGCCACCCGCGCCTACATCCAGCGCCCGCTCTTCGACGCGTTCACCAGCCGCGTCGCCGAACTCATGGACCAGGTTCTCCTCGGCGACCCCACCGACGACGCCACGGACCTCGGCTCGCTGATCAGCCACGCCCACCGCGACAAGGTCGCCGGCTTCGTCGACCGCGCCCGCGCCAACGGCGCCACCATCCTCGCCGGCGGCCACGCACCCGGCGGCGACCTCGCCACCGGCGCCTACTACCGCCCCACCCTCGTGGCCGGCGCCGGACAGAACTCCGAGATCGTGCAGGACGAAGTCTTCGGCCCCGTGCTCACCGCGCTGCCCTTCGACACCGACGACGAAGCCCTGACCCTGGCCAACGACACCCCGTACGGCCTCGCCGCCTCCGCCTGGACCAACGACCTCAACCGCTCCCTGCGCGCCAGCGCCGAAATCCAGGCCGGCTGCGTCTGGATCAACGATCACATCCCGATCATCTCCGAGATGCCGCACGGCGGCTACAAGGCCTCCGGCTTCGGCAAAGACATGTCCGCCTACTCGCTCGAGGACTATACCAACACCAAACACGTCATGCTCAGCCGCGACAAAACAGTCCACAAGGACTGGCAGAACACCGTCTTCCGTACCGGCCATTGACCCCACATATCGCCGGCGGCCCCCCGGGGAATCATGTCAAGATGCCCGCTTCGATTGATTCGTGGAATCATCTGATTTTGCCCGGATAGCAGGTTTGG